>NZ_CP156677.1:2158622-2878163 GCF_048453025.1 Phosphitispora sp. TUW77 | reverse complement strand
CAAATTCATCACCAATTTTGGGAAGAGAATTATCAGTGAGTTCTCTGCAAAGATACATAGCTATTTGTCTTGGATAAGCAACAGAACGAGTTCTTCTTTTTGATTTAAAATCATCCAATCTTAGATTAAAGTATTCTGAAACAGATTTTTGTATAATAGAAATAGTTATTATTTTAGGTTTTCTAGCAGGTAAAATATCTTTTAAGGCTTCATTAGCAAGTTCAGGTGTAATAGGTGCATGTTTAATTGATGAATATGCCATAACTCTTATCAAAGCACCTTCAAGTTCTCTGATGTTAGAATGAATGTGGTCAGCAATATATGAAATTACATCATCTGATACGTTGAGGTTTTCTAATTTAGCTTTTTTTCTAAGTATAGCAATTCTTGTTTCCAAATCAGGTGGTTGTATATCAGTGATAAGTCCCCATTCAAACCGGGAACGCAAACGGTCTTCTAAAGTAGGTATTTCTTTAGGAGGTCTGTCACTTGATATGATTATCTGTTTATTTGCTTCATATAAGGCATTAAATGTATGAAAAAATTCTTCCTGGGTTCTTTCTTTACCTGCAAGAAATTGAATATCATCAACAAGGAGTATATCCATGGTACGATACTTATTTCTAAAATCAACTGTTTTATCATCACGAATAGAATTTATAAGTTCATTAGTAAATTTTTCTGAAGATACATAAAATACTCGATTAGAAGGAGCGGCTATTAGAATATGATGACCAATGGCTTGCATTAGATGTGTTTTTCCTAAGCCAACACCTCCATAGATAAATAAAGGATTATATGATTTAGCAGGAGATTCTGCAACTGCAAGTGACGCGGCATGTGCAAAACGGTTACTATTACCTACAACAAAAGTATCGAAAGTATATTTTGGATTTAAGTAAGAATACGATACTTCAGTAAAATTATTTGTATCATTAAAAGTATTCTTTTGTGACACGGTATTAATATTACTGGAATTTTCAATATGCTCCATATCGAAAGTATCGTCTGTAAAAAGAGTTTCTCCTGAGCTAGGAAGAACAAATGAAAGTCCTATTTCTCTATTAAGGAGTTTTTCCAGGGAACTTTTGATAAGTTCGTAATAGCGGCTTTCCAGCCAGTCTTTGGCAAAATCGTTTGGTACTTCAATTACCATAGTGTAATCTCGATATTGAATAGGCCGAGTAAATTTAACCCACATCTCAAAAGAGGGTTTACTTACCTGTTTTTTTAAAACAGATAAGGCCTGTTCCCAAATTTCTTCCATTTCTGACAATATCATAATAAAACCTCCTAAAAAAGAAAAAACAAATATTTATTATTAGGAATAAATACTAAAAGTTATCCACAATTTTATATAAAAACAAATAAAAACTTGATTTATAAAGGTTTGTTTAAAATAAACAAGGGATAATGCCGTAATAAGCTTATTATATAAAGGTTTAAGCATTATTAAGAGAATACTTAGAGAGAAGTTCAATAATAAGGATAAGTATTTTAAAGACTTATTAATAGTAAATTTAGACAGCTTATACACAACTTATGCACAAGAAAATTATATTGTGGATTTTTTGATAATTAAAATTTAATAATCAAACAGGGAAATAAAAATACCATTATGGAAATGGTATTTAAAGTTAAAAAAAATCATTTATTCACATTCTATCCCCAGACTGTAATATTAATAATGAGACACATTATGATAAAAATCGGAGCACCGATACGAGAATACATGGAAGTAAAATTATATTTATCTTAATTTTGGTAAGTTAATGATATCAAATTTTAGGTGCGTTATCAACAATTAATTTAAAAGTTATACACAATTAAAAAAAGCCACTTGTATTATGGGCAAAAAGGTTATTACCCTTGACGTTGTAGTTTGATTAATATATAATTTTGTATGTATGTCTTAGGGTGTGGACAAACCAATATTAATTTATTGAGCTTAACTGTGAATAAGTAAAAGGAGGTGTGCTATATTGAAGCAAACTTACCAGCCAAAGAACCGCAAGCATAAAAGGGTTCATGGCTTTTTAAAGAGAATGAGTACAAAAGCAGGTCGGAATTTATTAAAAAGACGACGTCTTAAAGGAAGAGCAAAATTATCTGCATAAGGCCGCTTTAAGTGGCCTTTTAGTTTATTCTTCCTAAATCGAGGTGGTTGTTATTAAAAGGTTTTGATAAGGGTATAGTATATATGATCAGGCGCAATTAACCTTAATTGGTATTTTTTACTGTGGAGTAACGTATGGGTTTTAATGGTTTAAGGAAACGCAACGAGTTTAATAAGGTATATAAAGAAGGAAAAAATGTTGTTAACAAATATCTGGTAATTTACTATATTCCTAATAAGCTGGGAATAACTAGATTTGGTTTTTCAATTAGTAAAAAAATTGGAAAAGCTGTTGTTAGAAACAGGATTAAAAGAATTATGAAAGAAATATGTAGGAATAATAGTTTAGCCATAAAAGAAGGTTTCGACTGTGTGATAATAATTAGACCAAGAATTAAGGAAGCTCTTACATATAAAAATATTGAAAAAAGTTTCTTGATTTTGGCTGCAAAAGCCAGTCTTATCAGAAAGAGTTGAATATTGATGAGAAAACTGGTAATATGGCTTATTAGGTTTTATCAAAAGGTTTTGTCTCCTATGATACCCAGTAACTGCCGTTTTTATCCTACATGTTCAGAATATGCGCTTCAATCGGTTGTCAAGTATGGTGTTATAAAAGGCACTCTAAAATCTTTATTAAGAATATTAAGGTGTCATCCTTTCAATCCGGGAGGGTATGACCCTGTGAAATAAAGAGAGTTATCAAAAAGGGGGTTTAATTTTTGAGCCTGTTTGTAAACGGGATGAAGGAAGTATTAAATTTTTTCTATGATATTACCATATGGTTAAATATTCCTAGCTATGGTCTGGCAATAATATTTTTAACAGTTACTATAAAAATGCTGCTTTATCCTCTTAGTGTGAAACAAATGAGGTCAATGAAAATTACGCAGCATTTACAGCCAAAGATAAAAGAAGCACAAGAAAAATATAAAAATGATCCGCAGAAAGCACAGGCTGCTGTAATGGAAATTTACAAACAATATGGTGCCAGCCCTCTGACCGGATGCCTGCCGCTGCTTATTCAGATGCCGATATTAATTGCTTTGTATCAGGCGCTTTATAAGTTTGATTTTCCTGTAAAGGCACATGCCGCTTTTTTGTGGATTACAAATTTGAAGGAACCGGACCCTTTATATTTAATGCCAATATTAGCTGCAGTCACTACTTTTGTTATGCAGAGGATGACAACAAATTTGAAGGACCCTACCCAAAGGACCATGCTGTTTGGAATGCCGCTTTTTATCGGTTTTATTACATATAAGTTTCCTGCAGGTCTTGGTTTGTACTGGGTGATGACAAATATAGTTGGCGCAGCACAACAGTATTTTATCAATAGACAGCCTTTACCGGATGTTATAAAGGAGGAAGTTGTCCAAGATGAAGGAAATGACCAAAAGCGCAAAAACAGTGGAAGAAGCAATAAAGGAAGCGTTAAAAGAACTAAGGCTGGAAAATGATGAAGTTGAAATTGAAGTTTTGGAGGAAGGAAGTAAAGGTTTTTTTGGCATTGTAGGAACAAAAAATGCTAAAGTTAGAGTAACAGAAAAAGTTGTTCCAGTAAAAAGAGCAAGCAGGATATTGCAGCAAATTTTTAGTTATATGGATCTGGAAGTTGAAATTAATATCAGCGAATGTGAAGAGTTTACAAAATTTGACCTTACTGGGCCAGATCTTGGAATACTTATTGGGCGCAGGGGTGATACCTTAGATTCTTTGCAGTATTATATTAATCTGGCAGCAAATAAAAAGACTGAAAAAAGGGTTAAATTTATTATTGATGTTGAGGGATACCGCCAGAGAAGGCACGAAACTCTGAACCGACTTGCTCTGAAACTGGCAGACAAAGCCAAGAGAAAAGGTAGAAATGTTGTTCTTGAACCAATGAATCCTCATGAAAGAAGAGTAATACATACTGCACTTCAAAATCATAAGGAAGTTTTTACCTACAGTGAAGGTGAAGAACCATATCGTAAGATTATTATTTCACCAAAAAAATAAAATTCTGTATAAAATATATAATAGAATCATAAAAACCCAGTAATATTAATATTACTGGGTTTTTATGAAGTCAATTAATTTAAAGCCGAGTTAATTTTTATGGAGGTGGCTTTGGTGATAGAAGATACTATAGCGGCAATATCTACCCCAATAGGTTCTGCCGGAATTGGGATAGTAAGGTTAAGTGGAAAACAGGCTGTTTCGATTGCAGATAAGATGTTTTCTGGTAAAAGAAAGAAGCTGACTGAAGCCCCTTCTTTTAGTATCAATTATGGACACATAACTGATGGTAATGGAGAAATTGTTGATGAAGTATTAGTTTCAGTTATGAGGGCTCCGAGCAGTTATACTACAGAGGATATGGTAGAAATAAATTGTCATGGCGGAGTAGTAGTGGTCAGAAAAGTTATGGAAATGGTCTTAAAAGGTGGAGCAAGATTGGCTGAACCTGGAGAGTTTAGTAAAAGGGCTTTTTTAAATGGAAGAATTGACCTGGCACAGGCTGAATCGGTTAATGATTTAATTAATGCTATAACAGAGAAAAGTATGGAGGTTGCTGTAAATCATCTGACAGGAACCCTTTCAAAAAAAATCAGAAGCACACGCAAGCAGTTATTGGAATTAATTGCACATATTGAGGCAGGAATAGATTTTCCGGAACATGATATTGAAGAAATTACTGTAACCATGGTCGGAAAAAGAGTTCAGAAAATATCGGAAGATGTAAGAATTCTCTTAGATACAGCTGATACAGGAAAAGTGTTTCGGGAGGGTATAAAAACAGTTATAGTTGGCAAACCCAATGTAGGAAAATCTTCATTGTTAAATGCCCTGTTAAGGGAAAAAAGGGCTATAGTAACAGATGTTCCCGGTACCACTAGGGATATTATAGAAGAAGTTGTTAATATTAGGGGTATTCCCTTAAAACTTGTGGATACAGCGGGTATCAGGGAGACGGAGGACTTTGTTGAAAAAATTGGGGTGCAAAGGTCAAAAGAAATGTTTGCCGGAGCGGATATGGTGCTTTTTATGACAGATGCTTCCACCGGTTTAACTGAAGAAGACAGGGATATTATTAAATTAATGAATAACAAAAATTCCATAGTTATTATAAATAAAACTGATCTAAAAAAGAAAACTGGTTTTTCTGAAATAAATAAACTGGTAGCAGAAAAAGATATTGTGGAAATGTCCCTCCTGACAGGCGAAGGATTGGAGCTTTTGGAACAAAAAATAGAAGAGCTGGTATATGCCGGAAAGGTTTTTGCACAAGGCGATGTAATGATCACAAATATGAGACATAAAAATTCTTTGGAAAAAGCTTTGCTCAGTCTAGAAGAGGCAGTTAATACAACTAATGCCTTAATGCCGCTGGATTGTGTGGTCATAGACCTAAAAGCCGCGTGGGAAACACTTGGAGAAATAACAGGTGAAACAGTGACTGAGGACCTTGTGGACCAGATTTTCAGTCAGTTTTGTATTGGAAAGTAGGAGGAAATCATGGAATATCATGCTGGGGATTATGATGTGATTGTAATAGGCACCGGTCACGCAGGTTGTGAAGCAGCACTGGCAGCGGCAAGAATGGGTTGTCATACTCTTGTATTGACCCTTAATTTGGAAAATGTTGCTTTTATGCCCTGTAATCCTGCTGTAGGTGGTCCGGCCAAGGGACATCTGGTAAGGGAAATAGATGCCTTGGGTGGAGAAATGGGTATTAATATCGATAATACAAATATTCAGGTAAAAATGCTGAATACTGGTAAGGGGCCGGCAGTTCATGCATTAAGGGCTCAGGCGGATAAAAAGATGTACCAAGCCAGGATGAAGGATGTTCTAGAAAGCCAGGAAGGCCTTGACCTGAAGCAGGCTATGGTTGAGAGAGTCTTGGTAAAAGGCAACAAGATAGAGGGTATTATCACAAGAAATGGGGCTGTGTTTTACTCAAAAACAGTGATAATTACAGCAGGCACATTTCTTAAAGGGAAAATTATAATTGGCGATACCGAATACAGCGGTGGACCCAATGGACAAGAACCATCTCTTAAACTTACAGATAGTTTAAGGGATGTCGGGCTTCAACTGGCACGATTTAAAACTGGTACTCCGCCAAGGGTACACCGGGACTCAGTTGATTTTTCAAAAATGGCCATTCAACCTGGTGATGAAAAAGCACTGGGGTTTTCATTTATAGGTCAGAAAGTTTCCAGGGAACAAGTTCCATGCTGGCTTACATATACAAGTGAAGAAACACATAAGGTCATTAAAGAAAATTTGTATCGGGCACCATTGTATAGTGGTAAAATAGAAGGAGTGGGCCCCCGATACTGCCCTTCTATTGAAGATAAAGTGGTTAGATTTGCTGATAAACCAAGTCATCAGATATTTCTTGAGCCGGAAGGCTTTGATACAAAGGAAATGTATGTCCAGGGATTTGCCACTAGCTTACCTGAGGATGTCCAGATAAAAACTATACAAACAATACCGGGTATGGAGAAAGCTAAAATTATGAGAATGGGTTATGCTATTGAATATGATTACCTCCCTCCTACTCAGCTTAAGCTTACTCTGGAGAGCAAACTTATCAGCGGCCTTTTTTCTGCTGGGCAGATAAATGGAACGTCGGGATATGAAGAAGCAGCTGCTCAGGGTATTATTGCCGGCATTAATGCAGCATGTTATGTAATGGGAAAAGAACCTCTTATTTTGAAACGTTCTGACGCATACATTGGTGTACTTATTGATGATTTGGTGACAAAAGGCACTAATGAACCATACCGCATTATGACTTCAAGAGCTGAATACAGGCTTCTTTTGAGGCAGGATAATGCTGACCTTAGACTTACGGAGATAGGATATAAGATGGGGTTGATAAATGAAGACCGGTATCGGATGTTTATTGATAAAAGGTCAATGATTGAAGACGAAAAAGAAAGGCTTTGTAAAACCAGTGTATCAGCAGAGAACAAAGTGCAGGAATATCTTGTTAAAAAAGGGAGTACTGAGATTCGCCAAAACACAAGGGCAATGGAACTCTTAAAAAGGCCGGAGATTGAGTACAAAGAACTTCAGCAGATACTAGGCGACTTCCCCGTTTTATCTGATGAAGTAATTGAACAGGTTGAAATTCAGGTAAAATATGAAGGATATATAAAAAGACAATTAGAACAGGTGCAGCGATTTGCAAAAATGGAAAACAAAAAGATTCCCGAATGGGTTGAATATGAAAAAATAAAAGGTCTTTCAAATGAAGCAAAACAGAAACTTGTAGCTATAAAACCTGGGTCTGTCGGACAAGCTTCAAGAATTTCAGGAGTCTCACCGGCGGATATTTCTGTTCTCCTGGTTCATATTGAACAGAAAAGCAGAAACATGGGTGGGGAGAACTGAGAATATGCAAAACATGCTTGAAAATATAATTTATGAGGGATCGTTAGCACTGGGAATTACCCTTGCAAAAAAGGAAGTAGAGATTTATCTTAGATATCTGGAAATCCTTTTGGAATGGAATAAAAAATTCAACCTTACAGCTATTGTGAATCCAGAAGAAGTAGTAAAAAAACATTTTTTAGACAGCATGGTCTCCCTTCCATTTATTATACAAAAGAGACCTAATACTTTGATTGATGTTGGTACAGGGGCAGGATTCCCTGGAGTACCCCTAAAAATAGCGTTCCAAAAAACTAATTACTTAAACAAAACTAGTGTAGTTTTGCTGGATTCTCTCAAAAAAAGGGTGCATTTTTTAGAACACCTGATAGAAGAACTGAAATTGGAAAATATTAAAACTATACACGGACGTGCTGAGGATTGCGGTCAACACCCGGAGTATAGAGAAATGTTTGATATTGTTGTTTCTCGTGCTGTATCAAGTGTAGCTGTATTATCTGAATTTTGTCTGCCATTCATAAGGGTAAATGGGATCTTCATTGCATATAAAGGGCCAAATGCTATTGATGAACTTAAAGAAGGAAAAAAAGCTATCAGTATTTTAGGTGGCAGGATTGCAGAAGTAAAAGATGTAAAGGTTCCAGGTTTGGATCAGGGTCGCACTATTATAATTATAGAAAAAGCATTTCCCACTCCAGAGAAATATCCAAGAAAGGCCGGCATACCTGAAAAAAGACCTTTAAATTAAAAAGGTATATCCGTTCAGCGGAGTATTTACAGCCGAATACAAAGGCTGTTTATTTTTGTCGTATTAAGTTATAACTTTCCTTCATTTGGCAGGAATCGGCTGAGCAACCAAACAAGTGTTCCCGCATTAAATTCGCATATAATCTTCTAAAAATGAGGGCTTAATGGTAAGACGTTTATTTCCTTGGCTCCCTTCTTAAAAAGCAAAACAACATTAAAACAGCATGATGTAAAAAAATGGCAACAGCGTAATTGAATAATTAAGATGTTTATAGCGATTTTGAAGGAAATTAAAATTGATATGTGGAATTAAGAGTGAAAACAGGGTTAAGATGGGGTGGTGTTGATTGAGATGGGAAGGGTCATCGCGGTGGCAAACCAAAAAGGCGGTGTGGCCAAAACAACAACAGCCGTTAATCTTGCTGCATGTGTTGCCGCACTAGGAAAAAAGGTGTTATTAATAGACATTGACCCACAGGGAAATGCAACAAGTGGATTGGGAGTAGATAAAAACAGCTTGGATTATTGTATTTATGATGTGTTAATTAACAGTTTGCCTGTTGAAAGCGTTACTTGTAAAGTTGACATTGAGGGACTTGAAATTGTGCCCGCAACCATACAATTGGCCGGTGCAGAGATTGAATTGGTAACCGCAATTTCCAGAGAGCTAAAACTAAAAAAAGCTATTCTGAGTATTAGGGATAAATATGAGTATATTATAATTGACTGTCCTCCATCTCTTGGATTATTGACAATTAATGCCCTATCTGCAGCTGATTCCATATTGATTCCAATTCAATGCGAGTATTATGCGTTAGAGGGACTTGGACAATTGATGAATACAATTGAACTTATTAAGAAGCATCTTAACAACAGGTTGGAAATAGAAGGGGTGTTATTAACCATGTTTGATGCAAGGACAAACCTTTCTATTCAGGTGGTTGAGGAAGTAAAAACGTACTTTAAAAGTAAAGTTTATAGTACAATTATTCCAAGAAACGTTAGGTTAAGTGAAGCTCCAAGTCATGGGAAACCGATTATTATTTATGACCCCAAGTCAAGGGGGGCCGAAGTTTATCAGGAATTGGCGAAGGAAGTGACAGAAATTGAGTAAAAAGGGACTGGGCAAAGGCTTGCAAGCATTATTACCTTCAATAAATGATGGCTCAGCGGAAACTGATAGAATTATAGAAATACCGTTGGCAGATATAAGGGTTAATAAAAAACAGCCCAGAAAAGTTTTTGATGATGAAAAACTTAATGAGCTTGCTTTATCTATAAAGGAGCATGGAGTTGTTCAACCAATCATAGTGAGGAAATCTGATGACGGAACTTTTGAGATCGTGGCTGGAGAAAGAAGATTGAGGGCCTGCAGAAAAATTGGAGCCAAAAACATCCCGGCCATTATTAAGGACCTTGATGAAATGCAGATTAGTGAAATTGCTCTCATAGAAAACATTCAAAGAGAGAACCTAAACCCGATTGAAGAAGCTTCAGCATATAAAGTTCTTATAGAACAATTTGGTCTTACTCAGGAAGAGCTTTCAAAAAGAATAGGCAAGAGCAGACCTTTTATAACAAACACCTTGAGATTGCTTACACTACCACAGACAGTAAAGGACTTAGTTTCATATGGAAAACTGTCATCTGGGCATGCCAGAGCGTTATTAAGTATTCAAAAGGAAAGCGAACAGGATGATTTAGCTAAAAACATAATCAAATACGGGTTGTCGGTTAGACAGACTGAAAAAAAAGTTAAGGATCTGGTGCAGGTCGAAAAGAAAACCAAGACATCTCCCCGTTTGGAGGACCCTGTTTTAAAGGAAATTGAACAAAGATTAAAGAACAAGTTTAGCACTAAGGTTGAAATTAAAGACAAGAATAAAAAAGGGCTAATAGAGATAGAGTATTATGGTGAAGGGGAACTGCAGAGAATTATTGAGTTGTTGTTAGGGGAATTGGAGCTTTAACAAGTTTCACGTGAAACAACAGAAATAGCTTTGTTTATGTTTCACGTGAAACAAGTGCTAAAACACAACCACCCTAATGGGTGGTTGTGTTGCTTAAGCAGATAGGAAAGTCTTTGAACGCAGCCGGAGGTGTGTAATGATATATTTAGATAATGCAGCTACAACTTGGCCAAAACCAGACCAAATAATCGAATCGTTTGCTGATTGCATAAAAAATGCCGGTGCAAATCCAGGCAGAGGCGGCCATAAGATGTCCCTTGCAGCAGGAAGGTTGATCTATAAAGCCCGTCAAACAGTTGCTGAATTGTTTAACATAGACAACCCTTCAAGGGTGGTTTTTACTGGAAGCGCTACACAGGCGTTAAATTTGGTTTTGAAGGGGTTTCTTAAGCCGGGGAGCCATGTTGTTACGAGTTCGATGGAACATAATGCAGCAGCCCGTCCTCTGCACTTCTTAAAGAAATATGGTGTTGAAGTGAGTGAAGTACAATGTTCTCCAATGGGTTTTCTTGATCCTATAGATGTTGAGAAGGCTATTAAAAAAAACACAACTGCGATTGTACTGCTTCATGCATCTAATGTAACAGGAACCATAATGCCAGTAGAGCAGCTGGGCAAAATTGCTGTTAACTATGGTGTTAAACTTATTTTAGATGCGGCACAGACGGCAGGCCTGCTGGATATTGATGTGAACAAACTGAACATTGATGCTCTTGCATTTGCCGGGCATAAAAGCCTATATGGTCCTCAGGGGACGGGCGGGCTTTTTATAAGAGAAGGTATGGAGTTTGTTCCATTATTACAGGGGGGTACCGGCAGTAAATCGGAATCGCTTGAACAGCCTGTTGATTTGCCTGATAAATTCGAAAGCGGGACTCCAAACACCCCCGGCATTGCATGCTTGGCAGAAGGAGTCCGGCTAATTACTGAAAAGGGGCTCGAACAAATAAGAAGACACGAAAACCTACTCCTTCACCGATTTTTAGATGGACTTAAGCTGTTTAAAGAAATAGAGATATATGGACCCTGTGACCCAATGCATCAGGTTCCGGTAGTATCTTTAAATATCAAAGATCAGGACTCCTCAGAGATTGCTTTTGTTCTTGACAGTGTATTTGACATTGCCTGTCGCAGCGGTTTGCATTGTTCTCCACAGGCACATAAAACAATCGGTACCCTTGAAAGGGGTACCGTGAGATTCAGTTTCTCTATGTATAATACAATTGATGATGTTGATTCAACGCTTAATGCCCTAGATAAAATTATAACAGAAATGTTTTAGTTCTTTTCAGCTAGACGAATAATAGAACTAGCCATAGCAGCTGCGCCAAAGCCGTTATCTATATTTACCACAGCAATTCCTGAGGCACATGAATTTAACATAGCCAGAAGTGCAGCTAAACCTCCGAAGCTGGCGCCGTAACCTATGCTGGTAGGAACAGCAATTACGGGTACATTTACCAGGCCGGCAATTACTGTGGCAAGGGCACCTTCCATTCCTGCCGTTACTATTATTACAGAGGCTTTTCTGAGTAGGTCATGATGACTGAAAAGACGGTGAATTCCTGCTACTCCAACATCATAAAGCCTAGTTACATTTCCGCCCATTATTTCTGTAGTAACAGCAGCTTCTTCTGCTACCGGAATGTCGGCAGTGCCGGCACTAATCACTAAAACTGAGCTGTTGTATTTCTGTATAGGCTCGTTATTAATTGTAATACAACGGGCAAGTTCATGATATTGAGCTTCAGGACATATCTTGCTTACAGCGGTATAAATATCTCTGCTTGCTCTTGTTGCGAGAACATTGGAGTTGCATAGGGCAAGCTTCTTTATAATTTCAGAAATGTGCAAACTTGTTTTGCCTTCACAAAAAACTACTTCAGGGAACCCTTTTCTCAGGTTTCTGTGGTGGTCAAGTTTGGCGTATCCGATATCTTCAAAAGGAAGTATTTTTAGTTTATCCAGGGCGGCATCGGTATCTATCTCACCTTTTTTAAGGCGCTCCAATAATTCGTATAAAAATTTATTGTCCATATTTGGTTTCCTCCAGAAGAACCTCATTAAAACTGCCGCTTCTTAGGCCTTTCAAATCAATAGAAACATAATAAAAACCAATGGATGCAAATTTTTTAATAATGGCTGACCGCAAGTTCTCTGAAAGAATTTGATCAATAACACATAAGGGAACTTCAATTCTGGCAAGGTCTCCATGATGACGCACTCTTAGCTCTGTTATTCCCAAAGACCTCAAAAATGTTTCTGCTTGTTCTATTTGTCTCAGTTTTTCATTTGTAACCGGCTCGTTATAAGGTATTCTCGTGCAAAGGCAAGGCATCGCAGGTTTGTCCCAGTTAGGCAGACCAAGGTCTCGGCTCATCTGCCTAATTTGAATTTTTGATAATCCTGCTTCTTGAAGAGGGCTTCTGATGCCAAGTTCCCTAGCTGCCCTGATACCAGGCCGGTAATCCATTATATCATCAGCGTTAGAACCGTCAGCAACAAAATTCAGACCGGATTCAGTTGCAAGGTCTTTTAGCTTCAAAAAAAGCGTAGTTTTGCAGTAATAACAGCGGTGCGGAGAGTTTTTGACAAATAATTCATTGTTCATTATTTCTGTTTTTATAACAAGGTGCTTGGCACCTATCAAACCAGCTGTTTTTCGGGCATTTTCAACTTCGCGTGCAGGAAAAATTTCAGAAGTTGCGGTAACGGCCAGCACATTATCTCTTCCTAATATTTCAGCTGCTGTTTTGAGCAGCAGAGTGCTATCAACTCCTCCAGAGAAGGCAACTAATACGGTTTTTAAATCAACTAATCGTTGTTGTAAGGTGTAAGAATTATATGCTTGCCACAATTAAACGGCACCCCCAAACGCGCGTTCGGAACCCGGAAAATAATGTGTTTACATTTTAATACAGGGTTAACAGGATGTCAAATAAACATAATAATAGCTGTACAAAAAAATTCAAACCTAGAGGATTTTGTCGTTAAATGTTGAAATTAATAGGGCTAACATTTTAGGGAAGGAAGGTTAAGTAAATGGAACAAGCCCTAATGTTTATTCGGGCCAATAATGAAATTTTTAGTCTCATAACTTTGCTCGTTGCGGTATTGTCACTATTATTGCTGGTCATTAATATGTTATGGACAAGTAGTTTGAAGAAAAAATATAAGATGATGATGAGAGGGGCTCAAGGACAAGATTTGGAACAAATGTTAAACTCGTATACGGCCAAAGTTGATATTTCCGTTGCAAAAGCTGAGGAAGTAAGGAAGGCATACTCAGAAATTATGCAAATGGTAAAAAGCTCTATACAAAACGTGGGTGTTGTCAGATATAATGCATTTAATGATACCGGCAGTGACCTTAGTTTTGCTGTGGCACTACTTGACTATAGAGGTGATGGTGTAGTTATCAGCAGTCTTTTTGGCAGAAACGAAACCCGTATTTATGCAAAGCCGGTAAATAATGGCAAATCAACTTATTTGTTGTCTGGTGAAGAGGAAGATGCTATCAAAAAAGCATTTAATAAATGAAAGCTTATTTGAATAAAGGGCCGCCTTACTGAAAAAAATAAAGAAAATTATTGTCGGGAGGCGCTTAAAATGCCATTAACTGTTGCGGTTCAAAATGGGCTGTTGGATATAGCTGCTGCGGTTGGAGAGCAGGGATACAATGTGGTCAGAATGGAGGATGACATTGGGCCGGTTGATGTGATTGTCTATTCAGGTGTATCCAATGACCTTACACTGTTTGATACGGTTGATTATTATGGTGATGCAACAACAATGGGTGTCAGCAATCCTTCTGGTATCATGCTGGTTAATGCTCACAGCCATTCTCCTGAACAGGTTGTTTCTTTAATTAACAAACGATTTGGTCGCTTGGAGGGATAATTATTGTTTTTTCGAGACCGAAGTGATGCCGGAATTAAACTTGCCTCGGTTTTAAAAAAATATAACAGCAAAAATACGATAGTACTGGGTATTCCGCGGGGTGGTATAGTGGTGGCTGCTGAAGTCGCCAAACTTCTTGAAGCCCCCCTGGACTTAATTATTCCTCGAAAAATCGGTGCTCCTCATAATCTTGAAGTAGCTATTGGAGCTGTTGCTCCTGATGGCACCATTATAACAGATGAATTTATACTAAAAGCATTAGACTTATCTCGGGAACAAGTAGAAAACCTGGCAGCTTCTGTTTCCCAAGAAATTCGCCGTCGAGAAAGCTTATATAGAAAGGGCAAGTCTGTACCTGATTTGCGGGGTAAATCAGTAATCGTGATTGATGACGGAATAGCTACCGGATTTACAATTCAGGCAGCTATCAAATCAATAAGAAAAGCTGAGCCTTTTCGACTAATATTGGCTGTTCCGGTCATGCCCTCAGATACATTCGATGTTTTGAAAGATATGGTTGATAATCTGATTTGTATGCATAAACCCGAATATTTCCTGGCGGTAGGGCAATTTTACAGTGATTTTGATCAGACAACAGATACGGAAGTAGTTCGGTTATTAGAAGAGAATAATAACAAATTTAAAACGGGGTCATCATGATCGCCGTTTTTCTACTGCTTGACCATTCAATCGATAGTTTTTATACAATATTGGTCCATATCAAACCTTATACTGCTTTCGTGAATTCCCTGGCTTATTATTTTTGCCATTTTCATTACAATATTGAGACGGGTATTTTGAAGCACAAAGTACTCCATAAATCCGCCGACATTTACAATTCCTGTAATATGGATGTGGCCCACCGGAGGCAGATGTTTGTTCACCCCTGCTCCTGGTTTGAGGGCACCCTCCCCGATATTTATATAACCAACATTGTCAATACTGCCAAGACATGCATCTATAGCTACTACAAAAGGGTTTTCAAACTTATCAACTATACTCATGTATGTCGCCAGATTTGTTGCGTGAACAGGGCTTTCCAGTGTTCCCATAACCTTAAAAAACGTATGGTTAGTTTCAAGAAGATTGCTTCCCACCAATGGACCGAGGCTGTCCCCAGTTGATCTATCTGTACCGATGCACACAATTATGCGGGGACGTTCCGGGGAAAGATTTTTTCTGATTTGTTGTGAGAATGCGATAGCAAACTTATTTAATGCTTCTTTATCTTCAACATGAATCTTTACCGATTTTGGACTGTTCCGTTGGACAGATGGAAAAAGGTGCATACTGACCTCCAGAAAGTAGTAATAATTGATAATTAAAAGCAGTTATCCGAGATATTTATATGTACATTGAAATCAAATTATACTTAAATGTGTAAAAAAGGAGTTTTTAAGTTATTTGTCGAAAAAACTACCTAAAATCCGATTGTAATCACAGCGGAGGTAATACATGAAATACTTTAGCCGCAGAGAATTTATAAAACTCTGTACAGCATCAGTTGCTGCTCTTGGGATTTCACAGGTGTGGGTTCCAGAAATTGGAGAGGCATATCAAAACGCAGCTCAAGGCAGCCCCCCTGTACTTTGGATTCAGGGTTCTGCTTGTAACGGGTGTTCCTCTTCTTTGATTAACACGGTTCATCCCAATATCAAGGAAGTACTCAATGAGATAATCAACCTTTCATTTCACCCGGGGATAAGTACAGAAACTATAAGCCCCCTTCCTGATTATTTTTTGAATACAGCTAAACAAAATAAGAATAAGTTTATTCTTGTTGTGGAAGGGGCCATTCCAACAGCTGACCATGGAAATTACCATATTATCGGGCAAAATTCTAAGGGAGAACAGGTTACCCTGGCAGGTCTTCTGGAAAAAATAGGAGAACTTGCTGAGACTATAGTTGCTGTAGGTTCGTGTGCTTCTTTTGGAGGGATTTCTGCTGCAGAGCCCAATGATGCTGAATGTGTAGGCTTAGAAAAACTAATAGGAGTCAGTAAGGTTATTAATATTCCTGGCTGTCCGCCTCATCCGGATTGGATAGTAGGAACCCTGGCCCATTTACTGCTTTTTGGCCGGCCGGAACTTGATGATTACGGCAGGCCCAAGGTCTTTTTCGAAGGTCTGATACATAATAATTGTCCCAGAAGACAGTATTTTGATAATAGTATTTTTGCCAGTAAATTTGGTGAGGAAGGATGTCTGCTTCAGATAGGCTGTAAAGGTCCACTATCCCATGGTGATTGTCCTACCAGGTTATGGAATGGGGCATCTTCATGGTGTGTTAATACTAATGCTCCTTGTATAGGGTGTACCGATCCCAGCTTTCCTGAGTTGACCATGCCCTTTTATAAACGGATGCCGGAAATACAGGGACCGGGAATCACGTCTACTGCGGATGCTATTGGCCTCGGCGTGGGGGCAGTTACGGCAGCGGGACTTGCAGTTCATTTACTAGGAAACTACTTTTCCGGGCGTATTGGAAAAAAGAACAGCCAGGAGGATGATATATAATGGCAGGAGTGCTGGTTGTTCATCCTCTGAATAGAGGCATAAGACCAATAAGATTAGAATTGAAAACAGATTTAGGAAAAGTAACATCTGCAAAAGCGGGTACTACATATTACTGGGATTTAGAAAAAACATTACGCAGAAAAGACCCCATGGACGCCATTCAGTTGACACAACGTTGCAGCGGAGTAGACTTTGTTTCTCATGCAGTTGCTGCTGTCAGAGCATTGGAAAGCATAGCCGGGGTATCTGTTCCTTCGAACGCCCGGCTAATTCGAAACATATTACTGGCATTGGATATAATCTACGGGAATTTAGCACATTTTTATCAGAACGCTGTGCCTGACTATGTACAAACACAGCCAAGTAGTGAAGATTCCAAGAAAAATAAGGACTTTCGAATGATGCCAGTTATTGAGGATCGGATTTCGGCTAATGTGTGGAAGGCTCTTGAAATTCGCAGTCAAATTCATAGTATCATGGGCATTGTTGCTGGAAAGGCGCCACATATCTGTAATGTTGTTTTTAGTGGTATTACCCGGAATTTAAATATTGCAGATATATTGAAGTTGAAATCCATTCTCAGAGAAGTTGCGAGTTTTGTTAACAATGAGTATGCAGTTGATCTGGGTGATGTCGAAAATGTGTATTATGACTATTACAGTATGGGTAGAGGAAATGGACGGCTGCTTACGGTAAGTGAATTTCCAGGAAACCGGCCAGGGGAGCATTTGATCCCAGGTTCAGTAAAAATGGATTCATGTAATAACAAACTTGATACAGGGTTAATTACTGTAGATTGTACAGGGTCCTGGTTTAAACCGGCAGGCTCAGATAGTAACTCTTTTGTAGGACCATTTGAAACATCCCCTAATAAACCGGGAGGATATTCTTGGGTTAAGGGCGCTTTATATGATTACGAGACATACGAGGTTGGGGCTTCGGCACGAATGCTGTTATCGGGCAATTCGGTCATTTGCGGCATGGGGATGAACACATTCTCTGTTATGGGGCGTTTTCGGTCCCGGTTTGAAGAAACAATGAACCTGGTTACAAAAATCTTTGCTTGGATAGAACAATATGAACCTGATGGGTTGTTGACAACAGAAGCTGAAATTCCAAAAGAGGGATCAGCAATTGGTGCTGCCGAAGCTTCCCAGGGTTCAGTTATTCATTTTGTTTCATTAAGTGAAGGCAAGATTGAAACTTATAATGCTCTTGATTCATTTTCATGGAATCTCTGTCCGCAAACTAGTGATAAGAACTGTGGACCAATGGAGCAGTCCCTTGTCGGCCTTAATGTTGTTAATCCGGAAAGCCCTATAGAGGTACTTCGGGTTGCCCGGTCATTTTAAGCCGGAATTGGAGAGGTGACCTGCGATGGGTAATGAAATTTACTGCCATACTATTCCTGCGCGCATTCTGCATTGGATAAATGCTGCAAATATCGGCCTGCTTACCACTTCGGGCATGTACATCAGGGACCCGGAGCTTTTTGCGCTTTTTGCTAATATGGATATTGCCAGAAAAACACATTTTATTGCCATGTATTTAATTATATATGGCATTCTGATAAGGATATACTATGCATGGGTGAGCAAGGATTACCGTGAAATAATGTTCCGGCTGCAGGATATTAGGAAGTTCCCGGCCCTATTAAGGTACTATTTGTTTTTCAGTAAAGAGCCTCCTGAATCTGAAAAATACAATGTTGGCCAGAAGCTGCTGTACAGTGCGTGGGCAATTTTGGTTTTGGTTCAGGCAATTACAGGGTTTGGACTTTATTTTCCTGATGGTTTAGCGACATATGTGAGGATATTAGGTGGACCGGTTGTTGTTAGGCAGGTTCATTTTGCCACAACATGGGTTTTTATTGTTACCGTGGCGCTTCATGTTTACCTTTCCTTTTTAGGAGGCTGGCCGGTTATAAAATCCATGATTACAGGGTACTTGCCGGAAGGAATACACATACAGCCGGTGGCTGAGGAATCTGAAGCAACTAATTGAATAAAAAAGAAATGGTGGGTGGTTAGGTGAATATTTTGGATATTATTTTTATTTTATTCTTGGCATATTGTGCATACAGGGGTTACCAAAAGGGGTTGTTTGCAGCTGTTTCCCGAGTAGCAAGTTATGTGATAGCTGTGATTGGAGCTATGATGCTTTATCAACCGTTAGCTCTTTTTTTGGGAAACGAAATGCGGTTTAGGGAAGTACTTTCCCCCTGGGTAGCAGACAAGATGGCCATTCCGGCAGCATCATTTCAGACAGAGATTAGTGACGTTGCATTTGACCAAGCTAAGAACCTCTTAGAAACCTACCAACTTCCTGAGGTATTTAACAACATTATGATGGATCTTATCGGTAAGATTTCAGAAGCACCGGCAGCCGTTGGGCTAAATACTCTTGGAGAGAGTATAACATATTCAGTAAGTGGCTTTATTCTTAATGCCCTTAGCTTTGTATTAATATACACGATGCTCTCCGTTTTATTCAGGATTATTATACCCAAATTGTTTACTGGAGTTAATCCACGACCAATAACTTTTATTGATAAAATAGGCGGTTCCGTTCTTAATATTGGAGGGGGCATTATAACAATCGGTACAATTGTTATTTTGTTTACCCCCCTTGCATCTATGGCGGCAATGAAAAGCAATCAAAATCAACTGACAGAATTAATGAGCAGTTCTATTGCTGTAAATACAATAATGAGTTTTTTAAACGGGCTTTTTTAAATTTGTTTTAATAGCACAAGGGCTTTGAGATGGTATATAATACAGTAAAAGTGTAATATTATAAACTGGAGGGTTCATGGAAAAAGATAATGAATTAAAAGAACGTTGGAAGGGGCTCCGGGATGAACTTAGCTTCAAGCAAAAGTTAGTTTGGGATATATTGTCGCCCCAGGAGCGGGAAGAAACCCATAAGTTTGCTGAAGACTACAAGAAATTTCTCAATACGGCCAAAACCGAAAGGGAGGCGGTTGCTGAAATAATTCGCCTTGCTGAAAAAGAGGGATATGTTTCTTTGGAAGAAATGATGGCTCGTGGCAAAAAACTTCGCCCGGGTAATAAGGTTTATGCCGTAAATCATGATAAAAATTTAGCCCTTATTATTATTGGTAAAGAGCAAGCCTGGAAGAGCCTTAATTTAATCGGCTCACACCTTGATGCACCAAGGTTAGATTTAAAACCTGCCCCTCTATATGAGGATCAGGGAATAGCTTTTCTAAAGACTCATTATTATGGGGGGATAAAAAAGTATCACTGGGTTTCTCATCCCCTGGCAATTCATGGGGTAGTTATCAAACAAACTGGAGAAAAAATAAATATCCAAATAGGGGAAAGCGATAATGACCCGGTTTTTGTAATCACCGACTTATTGCCACATTTGTCTAAAGAACAGCTAAAGAAAAAGCTCGGAGAAGCGGTGACGGGCGAGGCGCTTAATATACTTGCCGGAACTCTGCCTTTTGAGGAAAAAGAGGCTGTAGAAAGAGTTAAATTGGCTCTGCTTGAACTTCTGCAGCTAAAGTACGGCATAAAAGAAGAAGATTTGATTAGCTCCGAACTGGAACTTGTACCGGCTACTCGTGCTAAAGATGTTGGTCTTGATCGGAGCATGGTTGGCGCATATGGTCAGGATGATCGCATTTGTGCGTTTACTTCAATGAGAGCCCTGTTGGGATGCCAAAATCCGGTACATACATCAATCGCATTATTTGTTGATAAGGAAGAAATAGGCAGTACCGGGAACACAGGAATGAAGGCGCGGTTTTTAGAGAACACAGTAGCTGAACTATTATACCTGATTACCGGAGATTATGACGAGATATATTGCAGGAAAGCCCTGGCCAATGCAAAGGCTCTGTCTGCCGATGTTAGTGCCGGAATTGACCCGGGATGGGAAGGAACCCACGATAAGCACAATGCAGCCAGGCTTGGGAAGGGTATTGTGATTACCAAGTATACCGGGTCAGGAGGGAAATATTCTACCAGTGATGCTAATGCAGAGTTTGTTGCTTATGTTAGAAGAATTTTTAATGAAAACAAAATTGTATGGCAGACAGGTGAGCTAGGCAAAGTGGATCAGGGCGGAGGTGGTACCATAGCACAGTTTATGGCGCGCTACGGAATGAATGTTCTTGATTGTGGTCCGGCTTTGTTAAGCATGCATGCTCCAATAGAGATATCTCACAAGGCGGATATTTATATGTGTTATCGGGCTTATCAGGCTTTTTTCAATAGTTAACCGATTCCAGCCACCAGGCTGGGTATTTTTTTGGCAGTTAGTGCTTAGCGAAGCCAAGCCTTTTTAAAAGAGGATTTATCTCTGTACTGTCGAAAGCATCTAAAAACATTTGGATATAAGAATGAGGGTGAATGTTTAATGGATTCTTTGCAGGGAATCACGCTTTTGACAATTGGAACAATCCTTATTGGAGTAGTAGTTTTTTGGAAGGCATCAAACAAGAGTGTGAATACAGATTCTGCAGGAGTAAAGGGTTCGGGGAACGCTTTAAGTAATAATTCTGATAACCTCATTAAACTTGAACGGGAAATCAGGGACAAAAATTTTATAGTAATAGAACAGATTATTGGTGAAATTAATAGCTATCCTGCTGAAAAGCAGAAAATAATAAGAGACATTTTATCAGATTCGGGAGTGGCGGAACATTATCAAGCCCAGTTATCAGACAGTAATAGCGCATTAAGGGCAGCAGCCGCTGAAACCCTTGGGAAAATAAGGGATTTAAAAGCACAGGAACCTTTGTTTATGGCTATGGCAGATAAAAATGAAGAGGTACGGCTGGCTGCAACCGAAGCGTTGAAGAGCCTGGGCGATCCTTCTATAGCAGAGTTATTGGTCAAGTCATTAAAAGACCCTAACCGGTGGCTGCCTGCCAGGGTTGCAGAAGTATTAGTGTCTTTGGGTAACGGTGCTTTGCCGGCACTTCAGGATGCTTTGGAAGATAATGACCCTAATTTCAGGGGATATATTATAGAAATTTTAGGGGAAATAGGTATCCCATCTTCAGTTTCAGCGCTTCACCGGGCCCTGATGGATAGATCTGTGAATGTAAGATTGGAAGCGGCCAGGGCTTTGGGTAAAATAGGTAGCAAAGAATCAGTGCAGCCACTTATAGAGGCATTGGGAGAACCTGAAATAAAGGTAGTCGTCCAGGCAATTACTTCTCTTGCCAAAATTGGCGGACCTGAAGTAAGTGAGCATTTCGGCGAGATGCTTGAGCACCGTGACAGCGTTGTTAGGTATACGGCGCTTGATGCTCTGAGTCGCATGGGTCAAGAGGGATTAAAAATTATTAAAAAAACTGCGCTTATTGACGGACATCCTTCAGCTGAAAAAGCGAAGGAAATAATTGGAGAAATTGAAGGCGCCGGGGCAAGCATAAAAATACGGTATAAATAAGCTGTAATTTTATAAATGATGTGTTCATACAAAGGAGAACCAATTTGATGAATATGGAAAGCCTGTTGCTGCTAACGGAAAAAATTTATAGTTATAAAGAGGACCTGTTTAAGTTTGCCGGCACTTTAATTGTTACAGTTGTTTTGGCATTTATGGTAATCAAGATTGGAGACATTATAATTAATCGCATTCTTAAGCCCAGGGAACAAAAATTCTATTTTGATGAACGAAGAATTTTGACGTTAAGGACACTTGCCAAAAGTATACTTAGATATTCCGTGTATTTTGTTGTGGGGTTCACGATTTTTGGGCAGATAGCACAGCTTACCGGTACTGATCTGAAAGGCTTTTTAGCCGGTGCGGGAATCCTGGGAGTAGCATTGGGTTTTGGGGCCCAAAGCCTGGTCAGGGATTTTATTACAGGTTTTTTTATATTGTTGGAAAATCAATATGCAGTGGGAGAATACATCACAACAGGGGCTTTTTCGGGCTTTGTTGAAGAAATTGAACTTCGTGTAACCAAGTTGAGAGATTGGGGTGGAGAGTATCATGTTATCCCTAATGGACAGATTACCGCCGTCACTAACTTTAGCAGATACAGTATGAGAGCTGTGGTTGAAATAGGAATTGCTTATGAAGAAGATATTGACAGGGCTATTGATGTCATGAAAAGGGTGGCTGTTGAAATTGCCAGAGAGTTTGAGGATATTATAGTTGAGGAGCCGGAGGTTTTGGGGGTAGTGGCTTTTGGGCCAAGTGAAATGGTATTACGTACGGTTGCCAAAACTAAGCCTATGGAGCAGTGGCGCGTAGAACGTGAACTGCGCAAAAAGTTTAAGGAGGCTTTTGACCGGGAAGGTATCGAAATTCCGTATCCACGGCAGGTTATTATTGCGAGTAGTAGTGATGGCAAACGGTTTGCAGGCGGTACTCTTAAGGGTGGTGCTGAATGATATGGAGACGAATAAAAGTCATAAATTTCAGGTGGGTGATATAGTACAAATGAGGAAGGCTCACCCCTGTGGCAATGACCGGTGGGAAGTTACCCGTACCGGGATGGATTTCAGGATAAAGTGTCTGGGTTGCGGGCGCCATTTAATGCTCCCGCGACCAAAGTTTGAAAAGGGAGTTAAGAAGGTGATTCAAGGTTCCGGGATGTGAAAGTTATATAAGGTACTATAACAGTCTTTCAACATAAAGGCTGTTTTTTGTTTTTCAGTTGGACTGGTTTTGCTACAAATGCCTAGACAATGGCTGTTGGAATGGAATATAATGGATGTAGCTAAGCAAATAGGTAGGGATGGGCCTTGAGGCTTTGAGGCAGGTTTTGATATTGTTGGAGACATAATTTGTTTTTGTGCTGAAAATGGTTTTTATAAGATGAAACTGGACGGAACAGAAAGAGTCCAAATATCTAGCAACTCAGAACCGTCACAAATGAATATTTCTGGTGAATGGATATATTTTTGGGAAGATAAAGACAAGGGCAGTCTTTATAGAATGAAATTAGACGGGACACGGAAAATGAAATTAAGTAATGTGCACGCCTATCATAAAGGAATAGTTGGAGATTGGATTTTCTACCAATGTGGTTGGATTGAAAGTAATGTATATCCTGTTTATCGAATTAAATTGGATGGTACTGGCAAGACAAGAGTAGGAGGCTAATGGCTTGAATATGAGAGTAATAGTTGGTTTGTCACAAAAAATCGACATAATTTAGCTAAATATATTTACAATTAGTGAAGTATGAGGTATATTAAACAGGTTACATTTTCAAAGCGGAAAGTTAAGAAAGGATGAACCTTCAATGCAGCTTGGAATCGTGGGACTTCCTAATGTAGGCAAATCAACTCTTTTTAATGCAATAACCAGGGCAGCGGCTGAAGCAGCTAACTATCCTTTTTGTACCATAGACCCTAATGTCGGGGTTGTAGAAGTACCTGATGAAAGACTGGATAAGCTGGCTGAAATGGTCAACCCCAGAAAAGTTGTTCCCACCGTGACAGAATTCGTGGATATTGCCGGCCTGGTAAAGGGAGCCAGCAAAGGAGAAGGCTTAGGCAACAAATTTTTGTCTCATATTAGGGAAGTAGATGCTATAGTCCATGTGGTCAGGTGTTTCCGGGACACCAATGTAACTCATGTGGAAGGTGAGGTTGGTCCGGCAAGAGATATTGAGACAATTAACATGGAATTAATTCTTGCAGACCTGGAAACCATGGAAAAAAGACTTGAGCGAACCCGGAAAATGATGAAAACTCATGATAAAAAATATGAAGCAGAGTTAAAAGCCTTGGAATGCATTCAGGGTGCCCTTGATTCTGGTAAACCGGTGCGAAGTGTACAGCTTGAGCCGGAAGCGCAAGTGCTGTTAAAGGATGCTAATTTTCTGACCTCCAAACCGGTGTTGTATGTAGCTAATGTCAGTGAGGATGACCTGCCTGACGCACAGGGCAACCATTTGGTGGAGGAAGTTAGGAAAATAGCAGTAATTGAGAACTCTGAAGCAGTTGTGGTTTGTGGGAAAATTGAGGCGGAAATTGCCGAACTTGAAGAAGAAGAAAAGAAAGAGTTTCTTGCTGACCTAGGGCTTCAAGAATCAGGACTGGATAGGCTGGTCAGGGCCGGATACCGATTGCTGGGTTTACTGACATTTTTTACTGCCGGGCCCCAGGAGATAAAGGCATGGACTGTTAGGCAAGGCACTAAAGCTCCTCAGGCCGCAGGGAAAATTCATACAGATATTGAGAGGGGATTTATTAGAGCCGAGGTGGTGTCTTATGATGATTTAATGGCTGCAGGTTCCCAAACGCAGGCTAAAGAAAAAGGACTTGTCCGCCTTGAAGGCAAGGAATATATTATGAGGGACGGGGATGTGGTCTATTTTCGTTTTAATGTATAATGTCATGTGGTTTTTTCTTCTTGCTCCAATTCTTTTAACATATCAAGCCCGTCTCTGGCCAAGTCTTTGAGAAGAGCCACGCCGTTTCGCCTGCTAGTGGCGCGGAACCAGAATTCACGGGCTTCCTTGACATTCTTCTGGCCAAAAGCCAACCTGCCTATAAGGTATTCTATCTTTTGATCCTGTCCCTCAGACCGGTGACCTGACATATAAGCTGCTTTAAATTTATCCAGCGCGTTTTTTCGGGCTTCAAGTGCCTTATCAAACACTTCCAAATCGTCATAGAGCCAAGCAATATTTAACCATATGCCGCCAGCCCGTTCATCAATACCCTCGCTTTTATTAAAATTGTCACAGCAATTAATGGCAATCAGATAAGCATTAATTGCAAATCCGATGGTATAAATGTTTTTGAAATTTGGGGTAAACTGGGACTTTCGCTGTTCAGTCAAGTTAGCCAGTTTCTTTTTCTGAATAGCATTAATTTTGTCAAATTCTGTTCTCCGCATGGCATAAAAACATTCAGGGCATATCCATATATTATATTTTAAGGGTTCTATATCTTCATAAATGACCCTTAGTTCATCTGTTCTGTCCGCTTGTTTTAACCGGCTGTCTCTTATGGCAAGACCTTCAAAAGCATTGTTACATACAGGGCATTTTACTTTTTTATTAAAAGTATATTGCTCGATGACGGCCGGGTCATCATGTATGATACCTTTATCTGTCTTAAGTTTTTCGTCTCCAAAAACAAGAGAAGTCTTTGTTGTTGACGATTCTGCCGCAATGTCCACATCCTTAACTGCTTGCTGTCCTTCATCAGGTTGCTTACTTTGATTTATCCCGGCGTTTTTTGCGGTTTCGTGTCCCCATGGAGAATACTCTGTGACACCTGCTTTTTTCAATTTGATTGATAAGTCACGGATACGTGAGGATAAGTCCTGCATAATTCGGAAAATAAGCTGGGGATTGGTAGCGGCAATTTCGTCAAAGTTGGCCTTGTTAATAATCAGCAATACAGAATTATCGGAAGCTATGGCTGTATATCCTCTGCGTTCACCTTCTAGGAGGGACATTTCTCCGAAAAAGCCTCCCTGAGGTATTTCAGCAAGAATTACTTTACGGTTGTTAGACAGGGTGCTTAATTCTACAGAACCTTTTAAAACAATAAACATTTCATGTCCGTGCTGCTTTTCCTGAAACAGAACGGTACCTTTAACAACTGTTCTCATATATTGATTGGCGGACATATATTAATCCCCCTTTGATAGTATTTCCAACAATTGGAGCAATTGTATTATTCGACACCAAACGACATATTCCTGCATTTATACTGGAACATAGAATTAAACTATTTTTTATCTTCTTGCTGCCGATGGTTGAAGCCCTCAGATTAAAGGCTTTGAGCGAAGCACAGGCCTTCCCCGGTTGCTCTTGCAGGGCATCTAGCCCTTGACATTATTTGTATATGATATATAATCTATAAAAAAGCACTACTTTTGTATTGATACCAGTCAAAAAATCTATATACCACAAGTTTTTAAGAGCAGCTTTATACTGTTCAAGCCACTCTTCAATAATGGCTTTGTATGGTTGAAAACAGGATAGGATTTTGCTCATTAATCTGTAACGGAGAAATTTGAATTCATAACTGTTGGCTTTCAAATTGTTGTGAAACCCCTAGATTTTGGTTGTTTTTGCCAGTCTTTTATTTTTTATTAAACTGTTTTTTTCTGGCATACTTAATATCGACCATTCCGAGCATATCCTTTTCTCCCATATGATAAAGTCTGTTCAACTTCTATCATACAGGATATGTCTCTCGGGGTGGTCTTTTTATTAGCATAGTCACTTTATGTGGGTAATTTTTATAAGATTATTCCCACATTCAATATTAGCATGATTTTATTACAAACTAAATGAACAGGAGGATGGAAATGTGAATACCCGTATACATCAATACAGGCCTCTTACACAGAATGATATCGAAACAATTGACCAGGCTACCATGGAAGTACTTTCAGAAACCGGATTTGAGGTACATCAACCAGAAGCTTTTGAATACTTTAAAAAGGTTGCTGATTCTGTAGACGAACAGAACCAAATTGTTAAAATTAAGGAAAAAACTATTAAAGAATTGATTTCTACGGCTCCTTCAACAGTTACACTTTGTGGAAGAGACAAGAAACACGATTGCAAGCTGGGGGCCGGTGAAGTATATTTTGGAACCGGTGGTACAGCTTTGAATATGCTGGATTATGGTGAAAAAGAAAGCCGGTCTGCTTGTTTGCAGGACCTTGAGAATGTTATCAGAGTTGTTGACAAGATGGATAACATTGAGATTTGTCTGCTTCCAACTTATCCAAATGAACTGGATATTGAAGACGTAGATATACATAGGTTTAGTGCAGGGCTTACTTATACGGACAAACATGTTATGGGCGGGGTATACACTTCAAAGGGGATAGATGCGGTAATTCGGATGGCTGAAGAGGTTGCCGGTTCTCCAGAAGCGCTACGGGAACGCCCTTTTATTTCAATTATAACTTGTGGAATTAGTCCTTTACGACTTGACAGTAAGTATGGAACATTTATGATTCAGGCAGCTAAAGCAGGTATTCCACTAGCAGTGCCGGTAGAACCTTTATGTGGTGGCACTGCACCGATGTCTTTAGCCGGGACATTGGTAATTCAAAACTGTGATGCCCTGATAAATGTTATGTTAACTCAGTTAGTAAATCCAGGTACTCCGGTAATATATGGATGTGTTGCTTCATCAATGGACATGAAAACAATGAGTTATTTAGGGGCGCCTGTAGAAAGCGGAATAATCAATGCAGCAACCGCACAGATGACGCATTACTACGGCATTCCTTACTACTCAACAGCGGGAATTAGTGATTCTAAGACGCTGGATGCTCAATGTGGATATGAATCGGCAATAACAAACATGCTTGTAGGTTTGGCAGGAGCTGATTTTATACATGATGCTGCGGGTCTTATGGAATTTGCTTTTACTGTAAGCTTGGAGAAGTTGGTTATTGATAATGAAATTATTGGTATGGTAAAACAGGCGATAAAGGGAATCGATGTATCCAAGGAGACCCTTTGTCTTGATGAGATAAAAGAAACTGGACCTGGAGGCAACTTTTTAACCAGCAGAAAAACCAGAAAATTCATGCGAACACATCATTATCAGCCTACTCTTACTAATCGTCAGGATCGTTCGGTGTGGCTTTTGGAAGGGGGTAAAACAGCTGACGAAAGGGCTCATGAGATTGTTAGTGATATTCTCAAAGAAAAACCAAAGAAGTATATTTGAGAACTTTGTTAGATTTCATGGCCATATTTACATAGTTTGCTGGAAGAAAAAAACAAGAAGTCCAGGGCACTAAGCCTTGAACATAAAGGAGGCTAAGCTCTCCAAGAGACTATAAATATTGGAAAGGAGGTAAGGGTTATGATGGAAGAAATTCAGTACAGACCCCCCTTGCATGTGCATCCGGCAGAACGTCTCAGTCTAACACAAGTAAAAAGCATACACGATGGGTCTATGAAACTGTTATCGGAAATAGGCATCCAATGTGCGGGAGAACAGGCAGTTGAAGTATATTTTAATGCAGGGTGTACTGTAAGTGAAATCGAAGACGGGAAGCAAAAGCTTTGGAACATACGATTTCCGGAAAAACTGTTAATGAAAGCTCTCAGCACCGTGCCTTCAGAGGTTGTTTTGGGGGCAAGGGACCCAAAAAACACATTGTGTTTGAATGCAAATATTCCGGCGGTTTATTTTGGAACAGGATCGGAGGCAAACATATATTTACGGTCTAGAATTGAACAATTTGTCAGCACTAAAAACAGTAAAAGTACTCTGCGGTATCCCGTGTATGAGGAAGAACCGGGCTCCATATCTGCCTTATGTGAGTCTGCCCGCCTTATAGATCATCTGGAACATGCAGATTTTTTTATTAGAAACATAAATATACAAGACGAAGAAATAAATTCAATGAATAAAGATGTCAATGTTTTTTTCTATTCGTTACTTCATACCGGGAAACACGTACAGGGAGGCTTGGTTAATCTTAAGGCTCTTCCTGCAGTGATATCCTTGGCAAAAATTATTGCAGGGGAACAGTCTTATTTTCCCCTGTCTTTTATTGTATGCCCCATTAGAAGCCCTCTTCTTATGGTTTCCGACAGCTCCGAAAAAGTAATCGCCATTGCACGGGAGAAAATCCCTATGGTGATATCTTCTTCTCCACAAGGGGGGGTTACGGCTCCCATTCAAGAAGAAGGCATAGTAATGCAAATCAATGCGGAAATCTTGGCAGGTATTGCTTTAGCACAATTTTCTAATCCAGGTACCCCTGTATTGTATGGCTCTGTCCCCGTGAGGGCACGACTTGATACCCTCCAGGACTGCTATGGGACGGCTGAATTTATCCACTATGCCATGGGATGTGCCCAAATGGCCCGGTTCTATGGCATTCCCTGCTATTCTTCGGCAGGGGTGGGAGACATAAGGCGTCCGGGAATTCAAGCTATGGTTGAAAAATTATTTTCTTATAAGGAGACAGCTTCCGCAGGGGCCCACTATATTCATTATGCCTTTGGTCTGCTGGATGGCACCAATATTTTTTCGCCGCTGCAAGCAGTTCTGGACAATGCTTCTATTGCTTTGGTAAAACACATTCTTCGGGCTCCCCAATATGACCAGGAGCATATCGATACTGCCTTTCAAGAAATTGCTAAAAGGGTCAAAGGTTCTGGGATGTTTACTCGGGGTGTTAGAAAGCAGCTTCGCAGAAAGGTGGTTTCAGGCACCTATGAGTTTATTTCTCAAGGGGATGAAGATCAGGTTTTTGCACAGGCTCAGGCTAAAGTGGATGCGTATCTTGGTGATGACTCCAATACTCTTCCAGATGAAATAGTGAGAAGGGTATATAAAGAAATACCTGGAGTATTAAAAAAACAGAAGGAGGTCTATTATGAGTAAAGATGAATTGTTGAACTCACTGGAAAATGCAATAGTAATAGGGCATCTTGATGCTGAGGACGAGGGCTTTGACGGAACCATGGAAGGAACTCTTGGAACCATGGAATTGGTGGTGAAAGCATTGGAAGAGGGGGTTGACCACCAGAAAATACTGGATACTTTTGGACAGGCAATGGAAAAAGTAGGGGAACTGTTTGAGACGGGAGAATATTTTCTCCCGGATATGCTGGCTAGCGCCGAATGTATGGGTGCAGCCATGGACATAATAAAGCCCCAACTTGAGGCAGGTGCCGGTGTGGACAAAGGAAAATTTCTCATTGCAACGGTTAAGGGAGATTTACATGACATTGGAAAAAACATTGTAACTACCATGCTCAAAGGGGCTGGTTATCAAGTAGAGGACCTGGGTATGGATGTACCGTCAGAGGAAATTTTAAAGGTAATTAAAGAATTTAAACCGGACTTTGTAGGCCTTTCTGCTTTGTTAACCACAACTATGGTTGAAATGGAAAAGGTGGTCAAGATGATTCGGAAAGAAGGCTTTTCAAATATTAAGGTATTGATTGGCGGAGCACCTACCTCAGAAGAATTTGCAGAGAAAATTGGTGCTGATGTATATTGCCGGGATGTTATTGATGCCATAAACAAGCTGGAACATTTAAGAGAGGTTTCGTAATAGTATCTGATAAGCGGAGGATAAACATGCTTTCTCCTGAGCAAATGCAGTTAATTCATGAGGGAACTTGTAAACTTTTATCCCAAACAGGCGTTAAAGTTACTCATGAACGCATTGCTGAAATGCTCATATCCCGGGGAGCACAGCGTAAAGGGGAAAGAATACTTATCCCCCAAAACATGGTGGAAGATGCCCTGGAAAAGACTGCCAAATCTATTCGTTTTGATGCACCGGACCCCTCTTATGGGTTTACGGTTAAAGCAATTGAAAACCAGATGAAATTTGGCACCGGAGGCCAGGCGCTATATGTTGTGGATAGGACTTCTGACGGATGGAGCAGAAGGCCTGCGGGGACAGATGACTTAAAACAAATTATTGCTTGTTGTGACCAGCTAAAACACGTTGATTTTATCACCCGGCCAGTAGAGTGTGATGTTTCGGAAGACCGGATGGATGTAGAAAAGGCTAAACTATTTCAAAATTACTGCTCGAAACCTATGAATCTTGCTAATCTTGTGAAGGTTGATCGTTTGGATGAAGTGATTAAAATTATTGGTAATCCGGCATATATCTCTTTTATTGTTTGCCTGGTTTCAAGTCCTTTAGTTATGGATAGCTTTTCAGGGGATAAATTAATTGCACTTTTGGAAAAAGATATTCCCGTGGCTATATCCAGCTGCCCCCAAGGGGGAAGCACTGCACCGTTTTCAGAAGTGGGAGAGCTGTTGCAGCTCAATGCAGAGCTGCTGTTTGGATATGTAGTAGCTAATATTATTCGTCCAGGAGCTAAAATTTTATACCGGGGGATACCCATTACTTCAAATCTATATACAGATGGTTCCCCTCGCTGGTGTCAACCTGAGAGCATTCGACGAGTGTCACTGGCGGCACAATTATGTCGTTTTTATAATCTTCCGTGTTGTGGAACAGCAGGTGTATCGGATGAAGCTGAACCATCTGCACAGGGAATAAGTGAAAAGGTGCTTAGCTGGGCCTATGTAGCTGCATCTGGTGCACAATATATTAACAGTGCTTTAGGAATGCTTCAACAGGTAATGTCAGTTTCTTTTTATCAGTATGTGATAGATGATATTGCATTAGGGATAGTAAAAGAAAAGTTAAGGGCATGTCCTTTTCAGGAAATCTCACAAATTGCTTTAAAGGCTGCAGCTGAAGTACTCGACTATTTTGGTGTCGCGGTAGATGAACAGATAGAATCAGAATTAGCGGCGCGAGTTAAGTATATTGAAAATCCTTTAGAGCCCTATAATGAAGAATATATTAATGAGCAGCTTGCCATTTTAGAAAAAGCTGTTATTTCATCTAAAAGCAGTACCGTTTTTATGATGACAGCCCGTAAAGGATTAAGGGAAGGTTATCTTTATAGGGGCAACAGAGTTGAAGCCCCTCTAAACTTATCCCGGGTTACTGAATGGTTACAAAGAGCGGGATTTGTTTAAAAAAATTGTTATGGGAGGAAGAATATGGCTGGAATAGTAGGATGCATTGGGAAAAAGGCAAATTCAGAAAGAGTAGAGCAAATGATTCAAGAAATAAAACACCGAGGGTTAAGCAATCCTATTATAAAAACATTGCCGGCAGCTTCTGTTGGGTTTATTGAAGTAAACCCTTGTGGAGTTGGTGGCGAGGCGCCCCCGTTTGTTTTTATTGATGGATCCCTGGTTTGCGATGACAATCAAGAGGGAGTTTCCGATGCGGATTATTTAAGAGAGAAATATATACAACATGGGAAAGACGTTTTTTCCAAAATCAGCGGAAGTTTTGCTTGTGTGATTATGGATGAAGAAGAATGTATTATTGCCCGGGACCATGTAGGGGCCAGGGGATTGATATATAATAAATCGCCGGAAAGTGAGCTGTTTTTTGCATCTGAAGCCAAGGCGCTCAAGCAGGTTACTGACAATGTTGAAGAATTACTTCCGGGACATTATTTTTCAACAAAAGAGGGGCTTAGACCGTTTGATGATTGTTCTGTTATCCTTCCTAAGTGGGATACTGCCAAAGAAGCTATTAGTATAGTGAGGGAACTGATTTTTAAGGCGGTGGAGCGGGCAGTTTCCAGCGGTAATTTTAAGGGGGTCGCTTTAAGTGGCGGTTTGGATAGTTCAATCATATTGGCTGTGGCCCATAAATTTGATAAAAACATTAAAGCTTTTACTGCAACAATAGCCGAAACCCCCGGTGAAGACCTGGAGTATGCAAAGTTATTAGCAGATTATCTTGGTGTGGAACACCATATATATAAAATAACCCAGGAAGATATTAAGAAAATCATTCCAAAGGCGGTTTGGCACTTAGAATCCTTTGATGAAGACTGTATTGTAGGCTTTATTGCAAATTATTATGCATCCCTTCTTGCTTCAAAACATGTAAACAGCATATTGGTGGGAGAAGGTTCAGATGAGCTTTTTGGCGGATATTTCAGGGAGTTCCATGACATTCCGGAGGTCGCTGAAAAAGAGAGAATTAGCAGAAAACTGGTTGATATATCATATAATACGGCACTTCGCAGGCTTGATCGGGGGTGGATGTCAAATAGCATTGAATACAATGCGCCTTTTTTAGACCCAGAGGTTGTTGCCATAAGTAAAGAAATTCCTATGGACCTTAAGGTTTATCAAGGAGATCTGCCGGTTGAGAAATGGATTCTCCGAGAAGCTTTTAGAGATATACTTCCCCAGGAAATAGCGAATCGTCCGAAATTAAGATTTGCCCGAGGTGTAGGAGTAGAAGACCAAGTAGATAAAGTAGTTCCGGATAACATAGGTGAAGAGGAGCTTAAGCAGACTCCTAAAAGCGCTGGAGGTATATCTCTAAAGTCTCCAAAAGAACTTTATTTTTATAAGCTTTTTCAGGAACAATTTCCTAAAGGATATGAAGGGCTGACGGCTCGTTGGGATCCCTTCAAATAAGGAATGAACACAGAAGGGACATTTGTAATTCTTGTCATCCTCTATCTAATGTGATATAATGATTCATCGAGGCCCCTAAGGTCTCGTTTTACAGCCCTGCTCCGCCGTCGTTATGGCGGGGCCGCTAGTCCACAGGGAGGAGGTGAATAGCTATGCGAGCTTATGAGGTATTGTATATTATTAAATCTTTGGAAGAGGAACAGACAGAAGCTGTTATTGAGAAATTTAAGGGTTTGATTGAAAATAATGGCGGAGAAGTTGCCAGTCTCGACAAATGGGGAAAACGCAAACTCGCATACGAAATCAAGCATAACCGGGAAGGGTATTATGTCTTGATGAAGTTTAACGGTGTTCCTGAAACCGCAGCAGAGCTAGATCGGGTTTTTCGCATTACAGACGATATTCTTAAGTTTATGATTATCCGCGAAGAAGAGTAATTTACGGATATTTGCAGATATCGAATGAACTGCCAAGGGGGTATTTTTTCGTGTTAAACCGTATTGTACTTATCGGAAGGTTAACAAAGGACCCCGAGTTGCGGTATACGCCAAATGGCAAGGCTGTTGCCGGTTTTACCCTGGCGGTGGATAGGCCTTTTAAAAACCAGCAGGGTGAGCGTGAGGCGGATTTTATAAATATAGTGGTCTGGGGTACTCAGGCAGAACACTGTGCTAACTATCTTGCAAAGGGCAAACTGGCAGCGGTAGATGGTCGGCTTCAGATTCGTTCGTATGATGGACAGGACGGGCAGCGCCGTTGGGTTACTGAAGTAGTAGCTGATACGGTACGCTTTTTAAGTCCTAAAGATAGTACGGCTAATCAGGCTGATTCAGGTATCATGGGTAAAGAAATTGATTTTTCCGATGACGACATACCGTTTTAAGAAACTTATTAATAATTAATTGTTACTTTTAACCTTAGGAGGGATAAAATGAAACGTGATCGGGGCAGAAGACCCAGGAAAAGGGTTTGTTCATTCTGTATAGATAAAGTTGAAGCTATTGACTATAAAGAAGGTGGAAAGCTAAAAAAATACGTTACAGAACGCGGAAAAATCTTGCCGCGACGTATTTCCGGAAATTGTGCCAAACATCAGCGCCAGCTTACAACAGCTATTAAAAGAGCGCGTCATATGGCTTTACTGCCATTTACTTCAGAATAAATAAACCTGAATTAAGGAGGGGAGCACTTGGTGCTCCCCTCCTAGACTATAGGGGTCGGAGTATTGGCTGGAATAAATTGATTCCGGATCTTTGAAGGAAAACCCTTATGGTTTGCAGAATAAATAGCTGGATATCAAAAAGGGGGTTAGAGTATGCCCTTAATTAATCAGGGAATTGATATTGCCAAAAATATCAGGATTATTGAATGGCTTAAAACAGAATTAGTGACCACTGTTGCTTCTTTGTTTAAAGCAATGATGAAAAATAGTCAGGAGTCAATTGAGGATGCTTTGGCAGATATGGTGATGACTGTTTATGTCATGGCACGCAGGCTGGGTGTAAGCTTTGCCCAGCTTGATATAAGAGTTGAAAGTAAAATAAGAAAAGCTATTAGGGAAAAACACGAATTAGAACATTGGCACGGGGACCTGACGGCATTGCTCAGGTACAGAGGTGACAAAAAAGAGGTGAAATAATTGACTGAGCAGCAAAAGCTGGGTTCGTTGGTAGAAGGATCCTTGATGGCTTTAATTACTGCCGTTGTTGGAACTCTTGCCATATGGTTTTTGCCGGTTAAGTTTCTTGTAGATTTTATCTGGGGAATTCCAATTATTATTATAACAAAAAAGTATAACCTAAGGACCGGACTCCTTACGCTCGGAGCAACTTTTTTTATTACGGCCTTAATTTCTGGGCCTGTAATGACCCTGCTTTTACTAATAGAATTGGCCCCTTTGGCAGCAGCATATGCCATATTATTTAAATATAAGAAATCACCCTGGACCATACTTGTGGTTGGAGTAGTTGTTGCGGTCATTTCAGATTTAATTACGGTGTTAGGTTACTTTTATTTTTTGGATATGCTTATTGTTCCTACTGAGAAGGAACTCGGGATGCTTGTTGAGCAATTTGTGTCACTATACACAGGTTTGGGGATTGATATTAATCAGGTACGGGATAAGGTTGAGGCGGCAATCAGGCTTGCCATTATGCTGATACCAAGTACTATGGCTATTGTGGCTGCTATCAGGGCGTTTATTACTTATATCGTTGCTGTCAGAGTGCTGCGCAGGTTAAATTACAAGATAGAAGGCTTGCCGTCCTTTAGCAGGTGGCAGATACCCTGGTATTCTGTCTGGGTCTTGATTTCCGGACTGGTAATGAGCCTTGCTGGAGATTATTACAAACTGGGTACGCTGGCAGCTATTGGAAAAAACATGGTATGTATTTCTGCTCCATTGTTTTTTATAATTGGAGTGTCGGTTGTTACGTATTTTTTTCAGAAATTGAAGGGCCCGAAATGGGTCAGGGTGTTATTTGTTATATTAGCTATTATAAATTTTAATGGAAGTCTGGTGTTGTTTACTCTCGTAGGATTATTTGATCCCCTGGTTTCATTCAGAAACTGGTGGCGAGAGCCAATGGATGAGTAAGGAGGTAATGATGAAGGTAATATTGCTTCAGGATGTTAAAAAAATGGGGTTAAAAGGAGATGTTGTTGAGGTTGCCGAGGGCTATGCCCGAAACTATTTGATGCCACGAAAACTTGCCGTGGAGGCTACCCAAGGTCATATGAATGATCTGCAGCAAAAAAAGGCCTCTGAGGTCAGAAAAAATGAAAAAAAGCTTGAATATGCAGAAAAACTTGCTGAAAGTTTAGGTGAACTGATAGTAAAAATTTCTGCTAAGGTTGGTGAAGGCGGCAGACTGTTTGGGTCAATAACCAGTAAGGATATTTGTGATGCTTTGAAGGCTCAACACAAAATCGATATAGATAAAAAGAAAATGGACTTGGATAGTCCTATTAAATCTCTCGGAGTGTTTCCCGTTACAGCTAAATTGCATCCACGGGTTCAGGCAAAAATTAATGTACATGTTGTGGAAAAATAACTGTAATAATTGCAGAAACAGGAAATGAAAGGGAGAACATTATGAAAAGTTTTTTAGATAAGTTTATTGCCCGGCACGATAAGCTTGAAATAGCCGAAAAGTTTACTGAGGAGGAACACCTAAAGCGACAGGTCAATGCTCTTTATTCCCTACTGACAAACATATATGGATCAGATAAGGTTGTCTTAAAGGCAGGCAAGCTGGAAGCCCTAAACTTGCTTCGTTCCGATTTATTTGAGGAGCGGGTGTTGGGTTTGCAGAAAATAGTATTTGAAGACCCGACAATTGAAAAAATTCCTACTATGGAGGAGATCCCCCAGATAATAGATGAAATTGAAGATGAAATAGCAGATATTATAGCTAGAAGGTCTGTTGAAGATAAGCTGGAGAAAAAAATTGCCGAAAAAATGCAGCAGCGTCATGACGAATATGTAAAAGAGATTAAGATGCAGATTATCAAGGAAAATTCAGGACCCGAAAATGCCCAGACCTTGAAAAAACTTGCAATTTTGGAAAAGTTGGAGCAAAAAAAGCTTTCCAGGTCTGCGATTGAAGCCCTTAGGCCTGATTCCTTTGAAGAACTGATCGGTCAAGACAGAGCAGTAAAGTCTCTGATGGCTAAACTGGCCTGTCCTTTTCCACAGCACATCATTCTTTATGGGCCTCCTGGGGTTGGTAAGACTACTGCGGCCCGTCTGGCATTAAAGGTTGCTAAAAAATTAAAGGGAACTTGTTTTGAAGAAGATGCGCCTTTTATAGAGGTTGATGGGACTACTTTGAGATGGGATCCAAGAGATGTGACCAATCCCCTCCTAGGTTCGGTGCATGACCCAATTTATCAGGGGGCTAGGCGGGACTTTGCTGAGACAGGTATACCTGAGCCAAAACCCGGTTTGGTAACAGATGCCCATGGAGGGGTCTTGTTTATTGATGAAATTGGGGAACTTGATGTTATTCTGCAGAACAAACTCTTAAAGGTGCTTGAAGACAAGAGGGTATCATTTGATTCTGCTTATTATGACCCCCATGATACAAATGTACCTTACTATATTAAAAAACTTTTTGAGGAAGGTGCTCCTGCAGATTTTATTCTTATTGGAGCCACCACCCGAGACCCATCGGAAATTAATCCTGCAATTCGTTCCCGTTGTGCGGAAGTATATTTTGAGCCGCTGACTCCTAAAGAGATAAAAGATATTATTATTAATGCAGCCGCTAAACTGAATGTTACTCTGGACAATTGTATCCCTGAAGCTATCAGTGAATATACCATAGAAGGCAGGAAGGCTGTCAATATCCTTGCTGAGGCTTATGGTCTGGCCCTGTATAAACGTCAGGGGACGGCAGATAGTAATGCCGAAGCAGTGCAAGCCGAATCAACTGTCGTTCGGATGGAAGATGTTCTTGAAGTGGCTCAGGTTGGCAGGTTGTCTCCCTATGTTACTATTAAGGGATTGCCGATCTGTGAGACTGGACGGATATTTGGCCTTGGAGTTGCCGGGTTTGTTGGTTCGGTACTTGAAATAGAAGCGGTGGTTTTTAGGGCGAAATCTGAGGGTAAAGGAACTATCAGATTTAATGATACTGCCGGAAGCATGGCAAAGGATTCGGTATTTAACGCGGCTTCGGTAATCCGGAGAATTTCCGGAGAAGATATCGAAAACTATGATATACATGTGAATGTCATTGGTGGAGGCCGTATCGACGGGCCATCTGCCGGAATTGCAATCACTGCGGCAATTTTAAGTGCACTGCAAAACAAACCGATTCACCAGGATGTTGCCGTAACCGGGGAGGTTTCGATACAGGGACGCGTGAAACCGGTTGGCGGAATTTTTGAAAAGATTTACGGGGCCAAGCAGGCGGGGATGAAAAAAGTAATAGTCCCTGGTGAGAACAGCAAGGATGTTCCGGCTGAACTAAAAGGAATAGAAATCATTCTTGCAGATACCGTTGATGATGCCCTGGCACAGCTATTTCAATATGAGGAACAACAGTCACTGGTTGTTTGATTGCCTTACCTGCCATAATAGAGTAGTTTTTCTTAAGGAGGTGGGCGAGGATGAGTATCCCTTTGGAAAAAATCCCACCACAGAACCTTGATGCCGAGCAGTCGGTATTAGGATCTATGCTTATAGATAAGGATGCCGTGGTAAAAGCTATTCAGATTTTAACTGCTGAAGATTTTTACCGTGATGCGAATGGACATATTTTTGAAGCTGCTGTAAACCTTTTTAACCGTAATGAAGCAGTTGACCTGATTACTCTGTCCGAAGAGCTTAAGCAGTCAGGCCTGCTTGACCAGGTTGGCGGGGTTTCCTATGTTGCCGGACTGGCTAATTTAGTGCCTACAGCAGCTAATGTTGAATACTATGCGCGAATAGTATTCGGAAAGAGCCTCTTGCGCAGGCTTATCAGTGTATCTACAAGAATTACCCAGATGGGCTACGAAGGCGAAGAGGATATAGAGGTACTGCTCGATAAAGCAGAACAGATGATTTTTGAACTGGCCCAGCGAAAAAGCCATTCGGGTTTTACCCACCTTAAGAATATCATTATGGAGACGTTTGAACGAATAGAAGTATTGCATCAGAATAAGGGTGGTATTACAGGTGTGCCCAGTGGGTTTGCTGATATAGACAGGCTGACGTCCGGTTTTCAACCTTCTGACTTGATAATCGTAGCTGCGAGGCCATCAATGGGAAAAACAGCGTTGTGTCTCAACATTGCCCAATACGCTGCCTTAAGAAAAGAACTTCCGGTTGCTGTGTTTAGCTTGGAGATGGCTAAAGAACAGCTTGTTACACGTATGCTTTGTGCTGAGGCAATGGTAGACCAGCAAAAAGTAAGGACCGGTCAACTGACCGATAAGGATTGGCAGCAATTGACCAGGGCAGCAGGGCCAATGTCCAGGGCTCCTCTGTTTATAGATGATACTCCGGGAATTACTGCAATGGAAATGCGGGCCAAATGCCGGAGATTGAAGGCAGAACATGGCCTGTCATTGATTGTTATTGACTATCTGCAGCTTATGCAGGGTCGGAAAAGAATTGAGAACAGGCAGCAGGAGATTTCCGAAATTTCGCGTGCTTTGAAAATGCTGGCCCGTGAAATTCAAGCCCCTGTTATTGCCTTGTCACAATTAAGCCGTGCCGTGGAACAGAGACAGGATAAAAGGCCAATGATGTCAGACTTGAGGGAAAGCGGTTCTCTGGAGCAGGATGCAGATATAGTAATGTTTATTTACCGGGATGAATATTATCATCCTGATGAATCTGATAAAAAAGGACAGGCAGAAATAATCATAGCCAAGCAGAGAAACGGCCCTGTAGGTTCTGCTGACCTTGGCTTCATGAAAGAGTACACAAAGTTTGTTAATTTAGATAAAAAGCATGGGGATTAAAACCATCTGATTTTTCAATTGAAAAAATTTTTGACAATAACGGCGTGCTTTGTTACAATATTATCGCTGGGAATTTTGTGTATGTTGTAAATACAATGTCTTTATTGAATTTGTTGTTAATTCTGGAGGGATAAACTGCAAATTACATTTTTTATACACTCATCAGTAATCTGTATGGGTTATTTTTATGTGCAGCAGGAGTTTTTATCAGGCTGAACGTCTGGGGATGGGAGGCGACTGGGTGAAGAAGAGCCGGGATTATGACGTAATTATTGTCGGCGCAGGGCCTGCCGGGATTTTCGCGGCATTGGAACTGCTAACCGCCAGGCCGGAGGCGAAAATTTTAATAATAGAGAAAGGAAAAGATATTAACCATAGGTCCTGTCCATCCAAGACATCGGGTGCTGGGTGTATTAACTGTTCCCCCTGTTCAATTTTATGCGGGTGGGGTGGCGCCGGAGCATTCAGTGACGGTAAAATTACTCTTTCCACACAGGTTGGCGGCATGCTGGCAAATTATATTGGGGAACAACAACTCGAAGAGTTGGTGTCATATATAGACAAAACATATGTTAAGTTTGGAGGTCCGGAAAAGGTTTACGGTTTGGCAGAGGAAGATGCCATTAAAGATATTGAACGTAAAGCTGCTTTTGCAGAATTAAAACTGATTCCTGCACCGGTACGCCATTTGGGTACGGGAAGATGTCAGGAGATTCTTGAAAGGATGAGGGACCATCTCTTGTCCAAGGGAATTGATATCAGAACAAGAATTGGTATAAAGAATCTGTTGGCGCAAGATAATGTAATTGAAGGGGTCGAGACTGAAGACGGGCAGGTAATCAGGGGTAAATATGTAATTGTAGCCCCTGGGCGTGAAGGCGCCGAATGGCTGACGAATCAGGCACAGCAGCATAAAATTAAGACTGCTGTGAACCCGGTGGATATTGGTGTAAGGGTGGAACTGCCGGCAGCTGTTATGGAACACTTGACCAAAGTAATATACGAATCTAAGTTGGTTTATTTTTCCAAATCGTTTGACGACAAGGTTCGTACTTTTTGCATGAATCCATATGGTGAAGTGGTTTCTGAAAACAACAGCGGCCTGATTACCGTTAACGGACACAGCCATGCCCATAAAAAAACAGAGAATACTAACTTTGCGCTTCTTGTTAGCAAGACATTTACAGAGCCGTTTAAGGACCCGATTTCTTACGGCAAGTATGTAGCCAGTCTTGCCAACCTTCTGGGTGGAGGTGTAATAGTCCAGCGGCTTGGAGATCTCATTAAGGGTCAGCGGACAAATGTCGATAGACTTAACAAATGCCTTGTGGAACCTACATTAAAGGATGCTACCCCAGGCGACTTAAGTCTGGTATTTCCTTATCGCCACCTGATGGGGATTGTTGAGATGCTTAAGGCCTTGGATTTGATTGCACCGGGTGTTTATTCAAAGCACACTTTGCTTTACGGGGTTGAGGTAAAATTTTATTCATCAAGGCTTGAACTTTCTGATGAACTGGAGACAAAAATAAAAAACCTTTTTGCTGCAGGTGACGGCGCAGGGGTTACCCGGGGTTTGGCCCAGGCTTCTGCTGCCGGAGTTGTCGCTGCAAGGGCAATTCTTAACAAAGAGGCCTGATAATAAATTCGCAAATATCTTGGAGGCATTAATAATTTGGAGGTGCTCGCATTATGCCATCAGTTGTGTTAATAGGAGGTCAGTGGGGGGATGAAGGTAAGGGAAAAGTAACTGATTTCCTTGCCGAAAAAGCAGATATAGTAGTTAGGTACCAGGGGGGTAATAATGCCGGTCACACTGTAGTGGTAGGGGAGGAGGAATTCAAACTTCACCTGATACCGTCAGGTATTTTATACCCGGACACTATCTGTGTAATTGGAAATGGCGTTGTCATTGACCCTGCTGTCCTTATTGCAGAGCTTGATTACCTGGCAGAAAAGGGTATTAGTACCGATAACCTTCTTATAAGTGAAAGGGCTCATATAATTATGCCCTATCATAAGAAGCTTGATGAGGTAACTGAGATAAGCAGGGGAACAGGTAAAATAGGCACTACTAAAAGGGGAATTGGTCCGGTATATATGGATAAGGCAGGCCGGATAGGTATCCGGTTTATTGATTTACTGGACAAAGATGTTTTTTCATCCCTTGTCAAAAACAATCTCGAAGAAAAGAACAAGCTTCTGGATCAAGTATATAACTCTGAATGTTTTAATGCGAATGCCATTATTGAAGAATATACGACATATGCGGACCGTTTAAGAAAATATGCAGCCGATACTTCCATCTTGATATATAATATGCTGCGGGCCGGGAAGAATGTCCTGTTTGAAGGGGCCCAGGGTACACTGTTAGACCTTGACCATGGGACATATCCCTTTGTAACATCTTCACATCCTATAGCAGGTGCAGCTTGCACAGGTGCCGGGGTAGGCCCCACAGAGATTAATAAGGTTCTTGGTATAATCAAAGCATATACTACCAGGGTCGGGGAAGGTCCATTTCCCACAGAACTTCAGAATGAAGCTGGACAACATTTGGCTAGAAAAGGTCATGAAGTTGGTACTACTACCGGACGCCCCCGGAGGTGTGGGTGGTTTGATGCGGTAATTTCCAGGTATACAGCCCGGATTAATGGATTAACTAATATGGCAGTCACTAAACTTGATGTGCTGACAGGCTTAGAGACCCTCAAGATATGTATAGGTTATAAAAGGGGAAATGAGGTTATTAGCGATTTCCCGGCAAGCCTTAAGGTTTTAGCTGAATGTGAACCGGTATATGAAGAAATGCCAGGATGGACGGAAGATATAACAAAAATAACTGCTTTTGATGAACTGCCGAAAGGTGCTCAGAACTATCTTAATAGGCTCAATCAGCTTACAGGTGTGCCTATTTCAATAATTGGAGTAGGTTCCCGCAGGTCCCAGACTTTAATAATTGATAACCTTTTTTAGTATTGACACCGGAAAAACAATCTGTTAGCATTGAAGAAACAAAAATATACTATTTAGATTACTTCGGTATGTTCTGGTCCGTCTGATTTTAACAAATAAGTTCAGCGGGCATCCCACCGGATAGGTTTAACCTGTTAACCTATTCGGTTTTTTTATTAACTAAATATGGGGGGATGAAAATGTTTGTTCCAAAAAAAGTGGAGTACAGCACTTATTGCCGGGAAGGATGCAGGGTTCCGGTGATGACTGAGATTCCATTAGCAGGGGATACACCTGTAACGGTGATAGAAAAATTAGGGTTGATTGGGACACCCATTTGCTTGCTGGAAAGCGGTAAAGGTAGTGAAAACCTGGCTAGATATTCATTTCTTGGGTTTGAACCCCACTGTATTTTTAAGAGTTATGGATACACGGTAGAAATTTCCCGGAACGGATCAAAATATTCTTTAACGGGTAACCCTTATGCAGAGTTGCAGAAACTAGTTGATTCATATCAGGGCCTGAGGTTTGCGGGCCTGCCAAAATTCTGGGGAGGGGCTATGGGTTATTTCAGTTATGATATGGGAAGATTTTTTGAAAAGCTTCCAGAGTTGTCAACTGATGACCTGCAGGTCCCTGATTCATATTTTATGTTTTTTGATAAAGTTATTTGTTTTGACCATTTGAAAAAAACTATGAAGATTATTGTTATTTCTGACCCGGAAAGTACTTCTGACCCAGAACGGGCGTATTGGGAGACACGCAAGGAAATCAACCGAATTGTACAGGCAATTAAAAATGGGAACCCGGGAGAGGAAATAGTGATTGCACATCACGGCAGCGGGTTGCAGAATCGGTTTGAACCTCACTGTAATGTAACCAAGGAGCAGTTTGAAGATATGGTGAAAAAGACCAAAGAGTATATCAAAGCAGGGGATATATTCCAGGCAAATCTGTCCCTTAGGTTAGGAAAAGATACATCTGTTGAGCCATTTTTCCTTTATAAGGTGCTCCGCCAGATAAACCCGTCCCCGTACATGTCCTTTATAGATTTTGGTGATTTACATATCGTAAGCTCGTCACCTGAACTTCTGGTACGTCTTGCGGGCGACATGGCTGAGACCAGGCCCATTGCCGGCACCCGAAAACGCGGGAACAGCAGGGAAGAGGACCTGGCTTTGGCACAGGAGCTTGTTTCTGATGAAAAAGAACGGGCGGAACATATAATGTTGGTTGACTTGGAGAGAAATGATTTAGGCAGGGTTTGCCGTTATGGTACTGTTGAAGTTAATGAGTTAATGGTTATTGAGGAATATTCGCATGTTATGCATATTGTGTCAAATGTGAGGGGCCGGTTGGCTGAAAATAAGGACCGGTTTGACCTTTTCAGGGCCTGTTTCCCTGGAGGGACAATTACTGGAGCACCAAAAATTCGTTCTATGGAAATCATCGAAGAACTTGAACCTACCCGCCGGGGTCCTTATACCGGTTCCATAGGGTTTTTCGGGTATGCCGGGGAATTTGAAATGAATATTGTGATTCGTACTATTATGATGCAGAATGGCTGGGCATATGTTCAGGCAGGAGCTGGAATCGTAGCTGACTCTATTCCCGAACGGGAATACTTTGAATCCATGAAAAAAGCAGAGGCACTTTTGAGAGCCTTGGAGGTGGCTGAGGAGATAGCCGAGGAAGCAGCCGGAGATATGCTCCCAGAACAAACCAATGATGAAGTAATACAAGCTGCCGGGGGAAAATAATATGGCAAATTGGGTGTACCTAAATGGTGAATTTATTTCCTCGGAAGATGCCAAGATATCTGTTTTTGACCACGGCTTCCTTTACGGTGATGGCATTTTTGAGACAATGAGGTCATATAATGGCATAATTTTTATGCTTTCTGAACACTTGGACAGGCTGTACAGGTCAGCAGAAGAACTGGAGCTAAATATCCCGTGGTCTAGGGAAGAACTTACAAAAGCGCTTAGCAGGCTGATATCATTGAATGGGGATAACCAATATATCCGTATGTCAATTACCAGAGGGCCGGGGCCGGTGGGCATTGATCCCCGCCTTTGTCCTAAGCCGACGATAGTAGCTTTTTCTAAAGAGATCAACATAGATGAGCGCCTATACAGGAAAGGGGCTGCAGCAGTATTTGTTAAGACCCCGCGGAATTTAGCGCTGGCTGCGAGACCGGATATCAAGTCTTTGAATTTCCTAAATAATATCCTGGCCAAACAGGAGGTAACCGGCTCTGGGGCTGATGAAGGGTTTATGTTGAATTATAAGGGCCAGGTAACTGAAGGCACTGTAAGTAATATTTTTATGATAAGGGACAAATGCGTGTTCACCCCATCACCGGCATGTGGATTGCTTCAGGGTATTGCCAGGATGAAGGTTATGGAAATAGCACGTGAAATTGGTCACCGGGTAGAAGAAACGATTATTACTCCAGAAGATTTTATAAATGCGGATGAGGTTTTTTATACCAATTCAGGTTCAGAAATAATTCCCGTTGTTATATTGGATGGCAGGCGGGTAGGAGACGGAAATCCAGGGAAAATCACTCTTGAGTTACTAAAGCGCTACAGGGTTTATGCTTATAATGTCAGAGGGTAATTTTTTGAAGGAAAAAATAGAAAGGAGTGTTGTTCACTACTATTTAAACAAGTAGTTTTGCGACACTCCATTTTTGTTAGTGAGAAAGGCAACTAAAACCACAAGGAACTTTCCGGGTTAAAGCAGAATAAAATTTACAGGGTGGTGATAAAGCATGAAAAGCGCAGCGAAACTTTTGCTAAAAAATATTATAGCTTTGTTGTTTCGGGTTAAAACCCTTAATTTCGAAAAACTTAAAATGGAAGGCAAGGTTATAATCACTCCAAATCACCCGTCTTTCCTTGACGGAATACTGCTTTATCTATTTCTTCCCAAATCAGCTGTTTATGTTATTAACACTGATATTGCCCGAAGATTTTCTTTTACCCTCAGATTTATAAATCACCTTACTATTGATCCACTAAATCCTTATGCAATGAAGCAGATTATTAATTTGGTAAATAGAGAAATCCCTGTGGTGCTTTTTCCTGAAGGGCGTATCAGTACTACAAAAGGTTTAATGAAAATTTATGAAGGAATAGGTTATGTCGCCTTGAAGACGGGTGCGGTAATATACCCGCTGATTATTAATGGCCCCGAATATTCACGGTTTTCAAAAATAACGGATAAAGTAAAGTGCAAGTGTTTCCCCTCGGTTAGCTTATATGTGGATGACCCTGTGCGGTTTGAATTTAATGAGGGCAGCAGCCTTCAACAACAAAAACATGAAATCAGCAGCAGGATGTTGAGTATTATGCAGCAGGCTGTTTTTAAAAGCCGGTTTAAGGAAGGCGGAAACCTTTTTGATGAACTCCTTGGGGCAGCCCGTAAACACGGCTGGAACACGTGTATAGTTGAAGATATTAATAAAAGGATGTCATACCGGAATCTGGTTCTGATAACATATATACTGGGCAGGAAATTTAAAAAAATATTGAATGATTCCGAAGAGACTATCGGAGTTATTTTGCCAAGTGCAGTGGCTCACGTTACGACCCTGTTTGCTTTATCTTACCTTAATAAGACTCCGGCAATTATAAACTTTTCAGCAGGTCCCAAAAATGTTGCTGACTGTATACAGACAACCGGTATTAAAACTGTATTGTCTTCAAAAGAATTTGTTTCTAAAGGGGGCTTTGAAGGTTTAATAAATTCACTGGAAAAGCAATGTAAAATTATTTACCTGGAAGATGTTGCATCAACCATAGGCCTTACTGACAAAATTTCTGGTATATTCAATCTTTTATCTGGAAAGAAAAGAAATAATGCGGAAAAACACCGCCTCATTTTGTTTACTTCAGGCAGTGAAAGTAAGCCTAAAGGAGTTATCCTTAAACACAGTAATATATTAGCAAATGTTCATCAAATATTAAGTGTTATAGATTTACATAGTAAAGACAAAATAATGAATTTTCTGCCAATGTTTCATGCTTTTGGGCTTACAGCGGGAGTGTTCTTGCCTATCTTGTCAGGGGTTCCAGCCTTTCTTTATCCATCCCCGCTTCATTATAAAATAATTCCTGAGATGATCTATAGCACTAATTCAACAATAATTTTCGGAACCTCGTCATTCCTTGATTCTTATGGTAAATATGCCCGTCCATATGACTTCTACTCTATCAGATATGCTTTCGCAGGAGCTGAAAAATTAAAAGAAGATGTCAGGAGACTTTGGCAGGAGAAGTTTGGCATTAGAATAATGGAAGGATATGGTTGTACGGAAACTGCTCCGGTATTATCATTGAATACACCGCATTTTTATTGTAAAGGGACTGTTGGCAGGTTTCTTCCCGGAATAGAGTATCGTGTGGACGCTGTAGAAGGCATAAATGACGGGGGGAAACTTCTGGTAAAGGGTCCGAATGTTATGGAAGGCTATATCTTATACGATCAGGGATATGTTCCGGCTGAAGAGTGGTATGATACCGGTGATGTGGTAACAGTTGATGACAAGGGGTATATTACTATAAAGTCCCGCCTAAAAAGGTTTGCCAAAATTAGCGGAGAAATGGTTGGCTTGAACCTTATTGAAGAATTGGCAGAGAAGTGTTTTGGCCCTGAAGGAAAGTATGCGGCGATCACTGTTCCGGATTCCGGAAAAGGTGAGAAGGTCATTCTTTTTGTTACCGGGAAAACCGGTGCTCTCCAGGAAATGAGAGATTATCTGGTAATTGAAGGATACAGCATGCTCTGGTGTCCGTCAAAAATTGTTTCTGTTAATGAGCTGCCGCTTTTAGGCAGCGGAAAAATTGATTATGTTACCCTTAAGAAGAATGCCATACAAGGGCTATTGGGTTGTAATGCAGGCTCTCGGAAATGACCATAGGTTAATCTGATAAGGCATTGCACCGATTTTCTGCTTCGGCATCGGAGGATTCTAACTTTGTTCCTGGCGAAGCCATGGACTAAACCGCCAATTCGGCATCGTGCCTCAATGGCGGCTCCACCATCCGTGGTTCCGGTCCATGACTTCGCTTAGCGGAGACTTCGGTAAGAATCCTCTCGATGCCTTCGCAAGTAAAATCTTGTGCAATACCTTACCAGATTCCACGGTCATATCCGCAGCCTATACTGAGGAGGAAAAAACAAAAAGTCTAAGGCACAAAGCTTTGAACAGAAAGCATCTCTAATTTCTGAGAGCGTACATTAGTGGAAAAGGAGGAACACAGTAAAAATTCTTAAAAACCGGTTGACAAGATATTGGGTTTGTAGTAACATATGTATCTGTGAGACGCAATTTTTGGCTCACATCCAGCAGATTGCGAGCCATTAGCTCAGTTGGTAGAGCACCTGACTTTTAATCAGGGTGTCGCTGGTTCGAGTCCAGCATGGCTCACCACTTATGGCCCCTTGGTCAAGCGGTTTAAGACACCGCCCTTTCACGGCGGTAACACGGGTTCGAATCCCGTAGGGGTCACCACTATGTAAATTGATAAATTAACATATAGTTTAACGGGATTCTCACCCTATGGGTTCACCCGCAAGGGGTGCGCCGCTCAACTAAGGCAGCAGAGCTGCCAAGTTTCGCGCAGCGAATCCCGTGGGGGTTACCACTATGTAAATTGAAGGGCTGTTGATATTTCAGCAGCTCTTTTGAATGTTAAGATTACTGCAATTAACTATTTGACTAATAATTCCTAAAGTCGTATAATATGTTTTACGGGAAAGATAAAAATTCACATAGTTATGCGTGTTTTTATGCGGATGTAGCTCAATTGGTAGAGTATCGGCTTCCCAAGCCGAGGGTTGCGGGTTCGAGCCCCGTCATCCGCTCCATTTGTGTTTTTTAGTTTATTATATAATCCATACATAGGAGGCAGTTAAACATGGGTAAACATATCAAAACAGTAAACAAAATGAATCTTCAGGAAACAGTTAAAAAGGGTGCTTGTGGTGAATGCCAGGCTTCTTGTCAGTCGGCCTGCAAGACATCATGTACAGTTGGCAATCAGGTGTGCGCTAAATAGTAAACGAAAAAAATGTGTTAAATAACAAAAGCATTATTGACCTGATCCTTACGGATGAGGTTAATTTTTTGGCATATAGGAAACATTTTGATGGGGGAAAGCCGTAATGATAAAACTTAAACAGGTAAATCAAAAGAAGCCTGGGCAGATACACAAATTTGAGCTTTTTGGCGCCAAAATAGTACTTGATGTTAACAGTGGAGCAGTACATGTAATTGATTCCCTTGCCTGGGATATAATAGATGATTTTCCGTTTATGAAACCTAAGGAAATTGGCGATAAGTATTCCAACAAGTATCAGGCTGCAGATGTTGCGGAGGTACTGGAAGAGCTCTCTGTTTTAGTGGAAGAGGGTATGTTATATTCTGAAGATACATACAGTGCTGATCCACTTCAGGATGACCGTCTGCCGATAGTCAAGTCATTGTGTTTGAATGTTTCTCATGATTGTAACCTGAGATGCCGGTATTGTTTTGCCGGGAGTGGGAATTTTGGGGGAGAACGGCTCTTGATGCCTGTGGAAACAGGTTGCAGGGCGATTGACTTTTTACTGGAGAGTTCGGCAGGACGTAAACACTGTGAAGTTGATTTTTTCGGTGGCGAGCCTTTAATGAATATAGGAGTGGTTGAAAAAATTACAGCCTATGGAAACAGCAAGGCTGCTCTTAAAGGTAAGGAGATAAAGTTTACCTTGACTACCAATGCGGTTGGCCTGAACAATGAAATCGCTGAATTTTTAAACCGGGAGAATATTAGTGTCGTCCTGAGCCTGGATGGCAGGCCTGAAATTAATGACTACATGAGGGTTAACCCAGCGGGTAGGGGCAGTTATGATAAGATAAAACCCAACATCACTAAGTTTATTAACAGCAGAAATAATGAGAATTATATAGTTAGAGGAACTTATACCGGTAATAATTTGAATTTTTCCAATGATGCTCTTCATCTAGCGGACTTAGGATATAAGTTTGTTTCCGTCGAACCTGTTGTAAGTCTGTCGTCAGATGAATGGGCAATAAAAGAAGAAGACCTTCCCGAGGTTTTTAAGGCTTATGAGACTTTGTGTAAAGAGTTTGTGGTTAGGTTGAATACAGATAAAGAATTTGAGTTTTTTCATTTTAATCTGGATCTAAATAAAGGCCCGTGCCTGCCTAAGAGGCTATCGGGGTGCGGTGCCGGATATAGTTATATGGCAGTTTCGCCGGAAGGCAATCTTTACCCCTGTCATCAGTTTGTGGGAAAAGAAAACTATCTGATTGGTAATGTTATTGATGGAATAAAAAATTTTGATATAGTGAACCAATTCAGGGATGCCCATGTATATAATAAGGAAAAATGCAATTCCTGTTGGGCCCGGTTTCACTGCGGCGGAGGCTGTCATGCCAATGCCGAACATATCAATGGGAGCATAATGGAACCATATTACATTGGATGTGAACTGGAAAAAAAGAGGCTTGAATATGCCATTTATATTCAAGCACTTAAATCGGGATTTTGCTGAGATAGCTTTGAATAACTTGTTTTTTCTGGCATAACCGGCCTGATGGGCCGGCCATACATTTTGTCGAAAACTTACTGTTTACGGTAAACGCTTCCTATGGTATAATTATAACGGTTTATTTCATGAAACTTGTCGATAATTTGCTTAGTAAGAATATAATTAAATATTATTCGATAAAAGGACATCCAATTAGAAGAATGTCCTTTTTCCAGCAAAGGGATTTGTTCAGAAAGGAGCGAGCATGAGGTCAAACAACATTAAAATTGCAGCATTGTTTGATGTGGTAAAGAATGGTATCAATGCCACCCTTAAAAAACTCAATTCTAGAAAAATTCCGTCATCTTACACCTTGAAACGATTTCTTCACTCCAATAACGCTAAAACGCTTAAACAGAAATATCTGAAGCTAAAGAAAAGCAGAAGTGTTGTTGTTCAAAACAATCCACAGGAAACCACCGTTCTATTAGAGGGAATGACGAAAAATAGACTGTTGAAAAGTAAATTGTTATTGTTTATTTCTGGCTTAAAGCCAACTAAATTTCCCACTGAGAATTATTTGAATAACATAGCACATTTTTTTACTAACATAAAGGGTTCTAATGTTAAACTTGCAATTATTACTGTAGTTGTTTTGATGTTAGGCGGAGTATTTTCCTATGAATTATCTTCTGTCCCGGCATATGCGGTATTCATTGATGGTAAAACCATATCATATGTCAGTGATAAGTCTGATGTCCAAAACATATTGTCATTGATAAAAAAAGAGAAAATTGCTGAGTGGAAACGCAGGGTAGATATTACCCAGACAGTGACTTTTAAGAGTACTCAGGCGAAAAGATATCAGGTAGAAGATGCGGAAGAATTAAAAAAGGTCTTTGACCAGAAATTAAATTTTGTAGCGGTAGCAACTGCTATTGAGGCAGATGGTGAAATAATAGCCGTTGTTAATGATGCAAAAGTTGCTGAAGAAATATTGCAAGAGCTTAAGAGCTCATCTTCTGACAATGAAGTTAAAGTAGAGGATGTTGGGTTCAAGGAAAAAATTCAGATGGTTAACGTGCCTATATCTCTTAGGGAAGTATTATCTAAAGATAAAGCTCTGCAGCTTATAAAAGAAGGCAAAGAAGAAAAAAAGGTGCATATTGTTGAAGAAGGCGATTCTTTATGGACAATCGCCCGGAAAAACGATACCCATGTGGAAGACCTCTTAAAAGCTAATCCGTCTCTTAAAGGAGAACATCTTGACATAGGTCAAGAGTTAAATCTTGTAGCTATTGAGCCTTTAATAAATGTTCAAACTACCGGGGAAATAACGTTAGAGGAAACTGTTCCCTATAAAGTTGTTGTAGAAACCAACAAAAATTTGTGGAGAGGGTCACAGGAGGTCAAAACTAAGGGGGAAAACGGATTAAAGGAAGTAACCTATAAGGTTGTAATGATAAATAGTAACATTGTTTCCAAAGAGGTTCTTAATGAAAAGGTATTAAAGGAAGCAACAGATAAGGTAGTCGTTAAAGGATCCAGAGTTGTTGTCGCTTCTCGTGGTGGGAGCGGCTTGCTGGGGTGGCCTATCAGGGGTCAGATCACTTCTCGTTTTGGAAAGCGGGGCAGAGAATTTCATACCGGTCTTGACATTAACGGAACAACCGGTCAGCCTATTGGTGCTGCTGAGGCTGGCAAAGTAACTGCAACCGGGTGGTACGGAGGCTATGGAAGGATGGTTACCATAAATCACGGTAATGGCCTGGTGACCAAATATGCTCATCTTTCTCGTATCAAGGTTTCTGTAGGCCAGCATGTTGAGAGGGGAGACCTGATTGGATTATGTGGGTCAACAGGACGGAGTACTGGGTCCCACTTGCACTTTGAAGTTATCATTGATGGAAATTTTAAAAATCCCTTGAACTACTTAAAATAAGAATGTTTGTTTTGAGCCTTATGGATAAAAAATCCATGGGGCTTTTATTCTCGGACAACCTCCTTTAAAATGGGTTTGTTACCGGTGTTTTTACCTTTTAATGGGCTGTTGGCTATGTTATAATTATATTCTGGAAAACAACCTTATAAAGGAGGAAATAAAAATGGCGTTTATGAATGCTAGAAAGCGTAACAAGAAAATAATTATCATTTTTGTAGTGTTGATTTCCGTAGGACTTCTTGGAACCACTCTTCCAATGGGATTTTCTTATATTGGAGAATATATTAATAATGATCAAGATGCTGTGGAATTATCGGGTTCTACTGAAGATATAGCGGTCCAAAATTACCTGCAAGGTGTGAAGCTGATGCAGGAGGGAAAAGCTGAGGATGCCAGCGAAAAGTTTGCATCTGCTGCTAAAGGTTTTGAAAAAGTATTGGAATCTGACCCAAGGAATTTACCTGTATTAGGTGACTTGGCGACGACATATTTTTATTTTGGAAATGTAGATAAGGCTTGCTATTTTGCGGAAAAGGCCCTGGAAATTGAACCTAAGTATACTACGGTAAGGTTAAATTATGCCCGATACCTGTTTTATGGCAAAAATGATGCTGATAATGCAATAAAACAGATAGAGCAGATTGCAGAAAACGATACTTATTATGCTAATGCACAACAGTTGAAACAGGAAATTGAAAGCATGAATAATTCACGGCCATCATTATCTGATACCCAACCTTAACCGTATTTTGGAAGGGAAGAATACTATTTTTAAAGAGAAGGTGCCGGTTTTTAGCTGACTGACAGCGATATGCTGTTGCAGCGGACCGGCCCTCTTTTATTGGAGTAAGCATTTCTAGTTATTTCCGGTGGGTTTATCTGTCTTACATCTGTATAATGAAAACAAAGCTATAAACAGAGATAGACAAGACCAAACCGGAGGGATGAGTCATGGATAATTTTACATTGTCTGCCATGAGCTCGGGCCTTGTGCTGCAAAAATTGGGAAAATTACTGTTTGTTGCGGTCATGTTGTCGATGGTTTTTTTTGTTATTCAGCCTGCTGCGGCCAAATCACAAGCATATAAAATCTTTAGAGAGCTATCCAGATATAAGATGATATGGCTGACCCGGGATTGGGATGAAATTCAAGGTTCAAAATTTATAGTTCGTTATACTCCTCAGGATAGCAGTATTGCTGCAATGGTTTTCGAATCTGCGGAGAAGAGCTATGAGCCAGTTATCAGAAATTTTTCCGGCCAATACAAAGGGAAGATACTGGTGGTAATTTATCCCAATAAGGAGTCGCTGGGACGAAGCTTTGGTTGGGCTTCTGATGAAAGCGCTATGGGAGTTTACTGGGCTGGTGTGATAAGAGTGTTGTCACCAAGCATTTGGATAAAAGAGAATGACCCGGAAATGCTAAAAGAGGTATTTTATAATGAGGGTCCTCTGGCCCATGAACTTACGCATCTGCTGGTTGACTATGAGACCGGTGGCAACTATACGCGTTGGTTCACTGAAGGGATAGCCCAATATATTGAAGTAAAAGTTACCGGTTACAGGATTGACTACCGGAGCATAGATGATTATGACGAACTGTATTCACTATCTCAAATGGACAGAAATTTTGACAGTCTCTATGACCAGAACCTGGCATATATACAATCATTAATGGCAATTAATTGCTTGGTAGAATATTATGGTGAGAAAAGTTTGTGGGATATTTTGAGAAAGCTGGGTCAAGGACAGTCAATGGAATTTGCTTTTAAGAATGTTCTTGGAGTATCTATGGAACAGTTTGAAAGAGATTTTAACCAGTGGGTAATAAAATAACGGTCCTGGTACGAACTATTTACGTCGTGCCGGGGTTTAGTATTGAGTGCAGGAAGAGGTAAAATCTAGAAAAACACTATATGCAGGAATAATAAATTTCATATAGAATATACAATAAATGTGGGTTTTATGACTAAAATGATTGATTTATGGTATATGCCTGGGGAGGTTAAAAGGTGCAAAAACTGTACATAAAAGGTGGCAAGTCATTAAAAGGGACTGTTAGAATAAGTGGAGCAAAAAATGCTGCATTAGCCATAATAAGTGCTTCATTGCTGGCACAAGAAACTGTTTGTTTAGACAATATTCCTGACATAACAGATGTTAATGTATTGCTTGATATTGTAGCAAATTTAGGTGTAGAGGTAGTGCGTAAGGGACCTGATTCTGTCGAAATTACGACACCTGATCGTATATCAACTATAACTCCTTACCGAGAAGTTAAAAAGTTAAGGGCATCCAACCTTCTCTTAGGACCATTGCTGGCGCGATTCTGTAATGCAGAAATTGCGCTCCCGGGTGGATGTAATATAGGAAGCAGGCCAATGGACCTGCACATTAAGGGTTTTGAGGCCCTCGGGGCAGCTCTGAGCCTTGAGCATGGGTTCATTAAGGGCTGCTGCAGTCGTTTAACAGGGTCAAAAATATATCTTGACTTTCCCAGTGTTGGCGCTACTGAAAACATTATGATGGCAGCTGTTTTATCCAAGGGGCAGACGGTTCTGGAAAACGTAGCTAAAGAGCCGGAAATAGTGGATTTAGCTAACTTTCTAAACAGCTTAGGGGCTAAAATCCGGGGAGCCGGAACTGATGTGATTAAAATTGACGGGGTAGACCAGTTGGGGGGGGGCCGCTATTCGGTAATTCCTGATCGTATTGAGGCAGGGACTTTTATGGTTGCTGCAGCGGCTACGCATGGAAACGTAACTATTGAAAACATCATTTCTACCCATGTGGAACCACTGATTGCAAAGCTTCGGGAGGCAAATGTTGAGGTGCTTGAAGAGGATGAAATTATCCGGGTTATTGCTCGGGAGGAACTTCGGCCTATTGACATAAAAACATTACCTTATCCTGGATTTCCTACAGACATGCAGTCCCAGGTGATGGCTATGCTGACAGTTGTTAAAGGTACTAGTGTTATTGTAGAAAATGTTTTTGAAAACAGGCTCCAGGTAGCTGATGAGTTTAAGCGAATGGGGGCTAAAATAAAAGTTGAAGGACGTACTGCGGTAATTCAGGGTGTCCAGCGGCTTCAGGGTGCACAAGTCAAGGCATCTGATCTGCGCGCCGGAGCAGCTCTTATTGTGGCCGGCCTTATTGCTGATGGCGATACGGAAATCTGCAATACATTTTATATTGACCGGGGTTATGAAAAAATTGAACAAAAACTAATTTCTATAGGTGCAGATATTAGCAGGATTTAAAAGAGCCGCAATCTCTTGGGTTTTTTGCCAAAATTTTATAGGGTGCTAGCAGGAAAATGAGCAAGTCAAGACGAAGTATAAAATAGCTAAATTTGTCTAAGGATGTGTTATTATGTCAAAAAGGCAAGATTTTAAGATAAAGCCACTGGTTCAGCTTGGCATAATATTTATCAGCATTACAGGTGGCGGCACACTTATTTGGACTGCTTTCCTGCTTTTTTATTTCCAAGCTACACCTGATGAAATTAAGGCTTTATTTATGTGGGTGGCACCAATAGGAATTGCATTTGGTTTAGTGTTGTTATTGTTAGTTAACCGTATGCTAGTGAAGATATTTGAGATTTTTTTGGATGTCATCAGTAAGGTTGCTGATAAGGACTTGACTCAGAAAATAGATTTTCCTACTAATGATGTGTTTGGGCGAATGGCTAAAGCTTTTAATAAAATGGTTGAAGATATCAGGCAGACTATTAGACAGAATAAGGAGACAGCACATCTTGTGGCTTCTGAGGCTAACGAGGTTTCTATTGCGATTGATCAGGCTACAGCTTCTGTTCAGCAAATATCGGCTGCGATTCAACAAATAGTGGGAGGTACTCAGGGACAGGCTTACCAGTTAAATGAAACGCTTCAGATTACCCGTGAGCTGTCTACTGCAGTACAGCAGATAGCAGCTAATTCCCAGGCTGCACACACTGCTTCACTTAACGCATCTGATCTTGCTGAAAAAGGAGCTGGAGAAGTCGAAAAGGCTGTTGTGATGATGAATACAATTTCAGATACAGTGGCCAATTCTGTACAGGTGGTTAAAACTCTTAATGAAAGGTCGGAGCAAATCGATGATATTGTTAATGTCATCACCTCTTTTGCAGATCAGACTAATCTCCTTGCATTAAATGCTGCTATAGAGGCTGCCAGGGCTGGTGAACATGGTCGAGGGTTTGCCGTGGTTGCCGATGAAGTCAGGAAACTGGCTGAAGGTTCAGCAAAGGCAGCACAGCAAATTGGTGAATTGATTAAGGAAATTCAGCAAGAGACTTCTACCGCTGTGAATGCAATGGTTATTGGCAGTAACGAGGTAGAAGAAGGTGTTGTTGTTGCATCTCAGGCCCAGACAGCATTAAGTGAAATTGTTGAAACTGTTAATAAGACAGTACGGATGGTGCAGGAAATTTCCACTGCTGCTCAGCAGCAGTCCAAAGGGATTACCCAGGTGGTTCAGTCAATAGATAAAATCAGTAATATTGCTCACCAAGTGTCTGTGGCTACCCAGCAGGTTTCTGCTTCAACTCAGCAGCAAACCAATACTAACGAACAAGTTAATGCCAATGCTTCAAGGATGGCTCAGTTTGCGGAAGAGCTTAAGCAGCGTATTGGCAAGTTCACAGTTTAAAATATTTTTATACTCCAAAGCCATGGGCAAATCCATGGCTTTTTAATATGTAGGTGTTAATATGGGCTATTACACATCGGAAACAGTAGTAATGTTTAATGGAAAAACATTCAAGATCAATGTTGTCGAAGATGTTGATTATCTTTTGGATTTAGTAAAAACTGATGATGATGTTCCTTTTTGGGCTGTGCTATGGCCTGCTGCACTAGGAATGGCGGAGTATTTTTGGGAAAATACTGTTTTTGATGGAAAACGGGTTTTGGAGCTTGGTGCCGGATTAGGTTTGGTTGGTATAGTGGCAGCTGCTAAAGGTGCTGAAGTTGTACAGACAGATTTTATTCCTGAAGCATTGCAGCTGGCAAAGCAAAATGCCAGGATTAATGACATAAATAACATCCAATATGTTTTGTCAGATTGGAGAAAATTTTTATTGGATGAACAATTTGATATAATTGTTGGCTCCGATATTCTTTATGAACCTACACTGCATCCTTTTCTTAAAGACATTTTTAAAAACAACCTAAAGCCCGGAGGAGTTATTATTCTTGCCGACCCGGGCAGGGGTGATGCCAAAAGGTTTATTGACATACTTCAAAACGAAGGTTATCATACTTATACGGTTACTAAAGAAGTATTTGAGACCGGGCGCAAGATTAATGTATCAATTTATTTTATGAAAAACATTTTATGAAAAATAGCGGAGGTTAATTATGCGGGTCTGTACTTTAGCCAGCGGAAGCTCCGGAAACTCTACATATGTTGAGAGTAATGAGGGTTCTGTCCTGGTAGATGCCGGACTAAGCGGGAAAGCTATAAAACATGGCCTCGAGACTATAGGTGTTGACCCTCTAGACTTAGATGGGATAATGATTACCCATGAACATCTGGACCATATTAAGGGTGCTGGTGTCTTGTCCCGAAGGTATGACCTAAAAATATACGCTACAGAGAAAACGTGGCAGCAGCTGCTCCCAACAGTAGGGAATATTGAGGAATGCAATAGGATGGTTCTTCGAAGTGAGGATTATCTGGAAATTGAAGACCTTAAAATTGAGTGTTTTGAGACATCACATGATGCTGCAGAACCAATTGGTTATTGTTTTTACGGTAGCAGTATGAAGGTTGGAATAACAACTGACACAGGATTATTAACCGGTCAGGCACGAAAACATGTGGAGGGCTCAGACTTATTAATATTTGAGGCCAATCATGACCTTAAAATGCTTAAAAACGGCTGTTACCCCTGGAATGTTAAGCAGAGGATTTTAGGTGACAGGGGTCATTTGTCTAATATAGCGGCAGGACACTGTTTAGCTTCTCTTATAAGCGGGAAGACTAATAAAATAATTTTAGCTCATCTCAGCAAGGATAATAATACTCCTGAGCTGGCCTTTAAAACAGTTGCCGATGTCTTGCGAGAATCAGGTATTACCGTAGGGCAAGACCTTGTTATGGAAGTAGCTCCGAGGTTAGAACCGGGAATAGTCTGGGATATGTTATAAAGGAGAGGTTGCTCATGTATAATGATGACCGTGATTTTTATGTGGGACAACATCGCCCAAGGTTGATATCATATTTGGGTACTGCATTTATTGGGGCGTTAATCGGAGGTATGATTGTTGCTTTTGTGATGGTGAGCTTTGTTGCAAACACTACCCCAAAATCAAACCTCCAAGACAAACAAGCACCCATTCAGACAGATATGACAGGAGAGTATGTGGTAGTCAGAATTGCGGAGGAACTTGGACCAACAGTTGTGGGAATAAGCAACCGCGTTGATGTTTCGTCTTTTTTTTATAATCAGCAGGTGGAACAGGGAACAGGTTCAGGAGTTATATTTAATGAGGCGGGTTATATTGTAACCAATTATCATGTGATTCAGGATTCAGACCAATTGGTTGTTACACTTTCAACCGGTGAGCAGGTACCGGGTAAGCTGGTTGGCACCGACACGAGGACGGATTTAGCTGTTATTAAAATAAACGAAACAGGCTTGAAAACTGCAGAATTTGGTGATTCTGACAAAATTAAGGTTGGGGAACTGGCCGTGGCAATAGGGAATCCCCTTGGCGAGGAATTAGCCAGTACTGTGACAACAGGTGTCATTAGTGCTGTGAACAGGACAGTTGATGTTGATGAACAGAGATTTCAGTTGATTCAGACTGATGCTGCAATAAATCCCGGAAATAGTGGGGGGGCCTTGGTCAACTCAAAAGGAAAAGTAATAGGAATCAATAGTGTAAAAATTGTTGACATTAATATTGAAGGCCTTAATTTTGCTATTCCGAGCAATACGGTAAAGCCTATTGTTGAATCAATAATTAAAAATGGGAAGGTTATCCGCCCATGGATCGGGATAATAGGGGGAAATGTAAATCCGTCATTGAAGGATCGTTTTAAACTTTCGGTTAATACAGGAGTATTTGTTAGTGAGCTGCCTCCAGAAGGACCGGCTGCTAAAGCCGGTATTCAAAGGGGAGATGTAATGATCTCGTTTGACGGGCAGGACATCAAGGACTTCGGGGATTTGCGCACATATGTGGATAAGAGCAAAATAGGAGATGAAGTGGCGCTTATCATAATGCGCGGTATAGATAAAAAAAGTATCAAAGTGAAGCTGGAACAAATGCCTGAGGAATAATTTAAAATATACAAGAGGTTATTCTGAACCAACATCCAGCATTTCGTACAGCATTTTTACTTTTGACCTGCTCATTAGGGCATCATTGTGAGTGTTAATAAACTTAACCAGGTATGAGTTATCCCCCCAGGGCAGTATTTTTTCTACCATCTTCAGGTTTATCAGGTAACACTTATGGGACCTGAAGAAATTCGTGGGATTTAATCTTTTTTCAAGTTCATTTATCGGCTCATGTGTTTCATACTTGCCGTTTACAGTATGAATCACTGTTTTTTTTCGCTCTTTTTCCATGAAATATATTGAATCTGCATCAATGAAGTGAAGCTCATACCCACACTTTACATATAGCTTGTCAGTTTTCTTAAAAATGTTAAACAGTTCTTGCAGATTCATTTCACGTTCTTTTAAGAACCCGCGAATTTTTTCCAGGGTTTTTTGAATCCGGTCTTCGGTATATGGTTTAAGGATATAATCAAAGGAAGAAACTTCAAATGCCTCAACGGCAAAATCCGGATGCCCGGTGACAAAAACAACCAGCAAGTCTTCATTATGCTCTAAGAGGGTTTTAACTGCTTCCATGCCATTAATTTTTGGCATTTCTATATCAACAAAGATAACCTGGGGCATGTGTTTTTTGCAAAGGTTGATAAGGTCACGGCCGTCTTCAGCTTCGGCAGATACTATAAAATCATCATGCTTTTCAAGAATGTTTTTTAAAAATTTTCGGTTACTGGGCTGGTCTTCAGCAATAATTACTTTTATAGGTTTTTGGGACATATTTTGGAAAATCTCCTTTCAACTGTTAATAAGGGTAGGTTGTCCTACCCTTATTAACAATGTTTGATTGCTTTTCAGTTTGAATTACTTTTTCAGTTGTTGTGGAGCTTCCGGCTGGTAGTTAAAAACCCAGGAATAAGTAATAGCACCAGCTGAAGCGATTAGGGAAATAAGTGTAATGGCTGTCAGTACAAAAACGGAGTTGAATTTTTTGAACATGTTTTCACCTCCTTACTGTATTCCCAATTGGCATAACCCCTTGTCAACCGCGCTAATGAGTTTATGTCCCAATGGGGTAATCATCAAAGTTTGCCAATAAATGCCAAGTGCGGTGGAAATGATAATTTTCGAATATATATCCTGATTGTTGATAATCAGATTGACGGCAAAAATGGTGATTAGCCAGACAGCAAGAAAAATAAAGCTGAACTTTGTTACAGTATTTATCGGGTCAGAAGAGCTGTTTGAATAATTGACACTGTACCCGGGACCATACTTGTCCAGGGTCACTACCAAAAATATTGATGCCAAAAAGGCAATTAATATTAGATTAGTTACATTCATCAAGGCTGCCAAGTAACCGGCCAGGTAAGCGAGGCAGACATATGCAATGAGAGATACAACCAGGCAGCGCAGACTTGAAGAGCAGTGCTGTCCGCCTGTTAGAACCCTAAGGGGGATAGAGGTGCAAAATAAAAGTAACATTGGCAGCAGCAAATCCAGAAAATGTGCGGTTATAATAAATACTAGCAATTTAATGGTTTCCCCGATGACTAATTCAAGTCCATATGTAAGTATAGGAACCTGTTCCGGTTTTCCGGCCCTTTCAGCAAGGTAAAGACCGGCTTTTTCAGCTAAACTATGGACTGTTATCATAATCAGTACCCCTTACTTAACCGGAATAACAACAGAGAAGCTCGTCCCCTTTTCTTCTGAGCTGTTGACGATTATTTCTCCCCCGATTTGATCCACCAGTTGCTTGACAACCGCCAGCCCCAGCCCGCTGTGATTTTCCTTTGTTGTGTAATTTGGTTCAAAGAGCTTGTCAAATTCCGAGGAATTTATTAAAGGCCGTGGGTTAACAACCTCAAAAACAAAAACAAAGGCGATTTTTTTGAGACTGACTGCTACGTTCCGAAATTCTATTGGTTCATCTGATACTGCCTCCATGGCGTTATCTATAAGATTACCAAAAATTTTAACGATTTCGTAAGGTTTAAGTTTCAGGCCGTCAAGCGGAGTATCCTGCTTGACATCCAGAGTGATGCAGAGCCTTTCGGCAATTGTTCTTTTGGTATTGAATAAAGCACTGAGAACGGGGTCCTTTAATTTGATTGTTTTACTGACACTCTGAATTTCCCCGAGGAGGTTTTCCATATAGCTTTTGGCTTCCTGGAGTTGGTCATTTTCCAGCATAGAATACATTACTTGAACATGATGTATGAAATCATGCCTCTGTCCCCGTATAGTGGTAAACAGTTTGTTAATATTGTCAATAAAAGCGTCCTGAGTTTCGGCTATTGTTTCCTGCTCAGATAGTGTAAATAACCTTTTTACCAGAAATAGTGATATTAAGGGGACGATAAATAAAAATAAACCGGTAATTCTGGTAAATACAGTACTGTTGAATAAGGGAAATATTTGATAATCCTGATTTAATATTATTAAGTGCATAATTCCAGCGAGAAAAGCCTGGATTATAACCAACATTATAAGTGCTAAATTTATTTTGCTGCTTGTGGTTTTGGGATAAAAGAAGGTGTTTGCATTAAGCAAGGAAATACGCTTTTTCAATAAAAAGATTAATGATAAACTCATTAGCGAAAGAGAAAACCAGCCGGTAATAAGACGGAATGATGTATGTGAAAAAATTTCATTTACAGGCATATTAAAAACGAGAGATGCCAGGGGAAATGTAATAATTTCCATTAAAGCTATAACAATGAATCCTGTAAAAATGTAAAAAAAGGATTTGATAAAGGAAATTTTAAGATATCTTGAGGTTAACAGTATAAAAATGGGAATTTGAATTAATGCGTTTATACCGAATTTTAGTTCAGGCAGTGCCCGGACAATGTATGTAACTATTGCTAAGGATACGCCTAACAAGAATATCCGAAAAAAGTTTTCTTTAACCTTATACCCGTATATAGCACCAGCTAATGAAATCAAAATGATACTTTCGGGGATGGAGTATAAAAGCAGAATAATTATCGGCATTTTTTCCATATGATGTTTGCCACTCCCTTGTCTTGTTTATTCTATAATTTAAATGCAGCTCCTTTTCAAAGGGCATGAAATGCGGTTATTGTGGAATGAAATACGGGTTTTGCGGGTTAACCTGTAAAATAACCGCCCACCCATAAGGGAGTAATGCTCGCCATGTGCAAAATAACACAAAGTTAAGGCTAAAGGAGCTTATCCCCCATAAATGATATTTTATTCTACATAAACAGATGAAATCCTTGCATCTTTAAGCATTTATTGTTATATATAGGGGGATATGTATTATTGAAACCATGTCGGTGATTGGAAGAAAGGAGATATTTATTGAATGAATATAGAGATTATTGCTGTCGGTAAAGTGAAAGAAAACTATATTTCTGAGGGGCTGAAGGAGTTTTTGAAGAGAATGAAGCCTTTTGCCGTTGTAGAGATAAAGGAAGTTCCTGATGAGAGAGCCCCCGAAGGGCTGAGCGACAGGGAGGCCGAGCAGGTTAAAGCCAGGGAAGGAGAACGGTTATTGAGGCTGATAAAACCGGGGCAGGTCGTTATAGTTCTTGACAGCAAAGGGAGGAATATTTCTTCAGAGGAGCTGGCTGAAGAAATAAGCCGTTGGGGCCTGAGGGGTAAAAGTGATTTGCTTTTTATTATCGGGGGATCTCTGGGCCTGCATTGTGATGTTATTAACAGGGCGGAAATGGTGCTGTCATTTGGAAAAATGACATTTCCACATCAATTGATGAGATTGCTCTTGTTGGAGCAAATTTACCGGGCATTTAAGATAAACAGGGGTGAACCGTACCATAAGTAATTGCTTGTCAAGGAAGCTAAAATGTATTAGATTGAACACAAGGCAAGATTGAACGGTGTACAAAATTAACGGGCTATCTGAGAATAAGCACAATGTCTGATTGAAATCTTCTGATACATATTATCTTGTGAGGGAATAATTATCATGAGTTTATTAGTACTTGAAAACATTGTAAAAGAATATAGGAGCCAATGTGTATTAAATGGTGTTAGTTTAAGGGTCGAAAGAGGAGAAAGAGTAGCTTTGGTAGGCCCTAACGGCACAGGGAAAACCACTCTGATTAAAATTGCCATGGGCCTTGAAAATAAAGATAGCGGAACTGTGTCCATAGCACGAAATATTAAGGTGGGGTATCTCAGTCAAGATTTGCAGGATATTCACGATGATGAACGAACAACAGAAACAATAGTCCACTATAAAAAAGTTTCTGAAATGGAAAAGAGACTTAGAGAGCTGGAACATCAAATGGCTGAGAGCAATAAGAATTTGAATGAAGGCTCATATAAAAGATTGATGGACGAGTATTCAAGAGTTTTGACAAAATACGAGGCTATGGATGGTTACACAATTGAAACTAAAATACGAAAGATACTGATTGGCTTGGGCTTGCGTAAGGAAACACTGAACACTCCGCTGAACAGGCTTAGCGGAGGAGAAAAAATGCGTGTTTCGGTTGCCAGGATTCTTTTGGAGGAGCCTGACCTCTTATTTCTGGATGAACCGACAAATCATCTTGATATCCGAGCCACTGAATGGTTTGAGGGCTTCCTTAAAAAATTTAAAGGAGGGATACTGTTTATTTCCCATGACAGGTATTTCCTTGACCGAGTTGCCACCAGAATCGCCGAGCTTGAAGATGGCGGTATTTGTATAAGGAGCGGAAATTATTCAAATTATCTTCATCATAAAACCCAGCTTCATCAGTTTATATTAAATGAGCAGAAACGATTAAGATGGACAATAAGAAATGCAAATGAAACTGCACAGGGACTTAAGAGCAGGGGTAATATAAAGGCTGCAAAAAGCAGGGAAAAGGAAATAAAAAAGCTAAATAAAGAACTAAAAACAAGCTTGGAAACAGTTAAAAACCAGGAACATCTTTACAGGGCACACGGCCCTAAAATAAAATTTAAAAAGGTCAGGCATGTTAGTAAGGACATTGCTTGGGCCGATAACCTAAAGAAAAGCTTTGGAGATGTGACACTATTTTCCGGTGCTGGGTTTCATTTAATGGGGGGAGAAAGAATCGGCATCATCGGCCCTAACGGGTGTGGAAAAACGACACTTATTAATATGCTCCTGGGAAAAGATAAAGAGTATGAAGGTTACCTCAGACTGGGTGAATGGGTGAAATATTCCTATATGGGACAGGAAGTATTATTTGAGAATGATGAAATTTCAATGCTGCAGCTTATTTTAATGCAAAAAGAAATGCAGGAAAGAGAAGCCAGGGACTATTTAGCAGGGTTTCAATTTTACGGAGATGAGGTTAATAAAAAAATTGAGGTTTTAAGTGGCGGAGAACGTGTCCGGTTGTATCTTGCTTGTGTTATGCTGGAGGATGCAGACTGTCTGATTCTGGATGAACCGACAAATCATCTTGATATGCCGGCCAGAAATGCGGTTGAAGCGGCATTAAAGGAATTTAAAGGTACAATTATTGCAGTTACCCATGACAGATATTATCTAACAAATTGTGTGGGAAAAATACTTGAAATCGAAAACGGGAAGATAACTACCTATGAAGGAAATTACGAGTTCTATAAAAAGATTAAATTTGGAATTGATGAGGACACTGAAGAACATAAGTTATTTAAGCAGGGCCCGGTCATAAATAAGAATTCCAATAAAAGTTCAAATAATAAAAATTATAAAAACATAAAGACTGATAAGAATGGGAGCAGTAATAAAAATAAAAACCTTGAACGTGAGAGACATCAGATTGAAGCTCAAATAATTGTTCTTGAAGCAAAAATCAAAGAGATGGAAAGTTTGTTTGACAAGGCAACTTCTCCGGAGGAATACAAAGAATATGATGAATTATTAAGAGAGGTTGACAGGCTGTACAGTGAGTGGAATTAATAAAGGAGAAATTGTATGAGAATTACTTTAGGGAAGGAAACCCTGCATACTCTGAGACCAAGTGAATTTAACAGGCGTATTCTGGTTATGACTGCTGTTTCGGCAGAGATGGAGGCGGTGCTGCGAGGGTTGGGTGATGAAAAAAGATTTGATGTTTCTTTAGCCGGTGTTGGTTCCGCAGCGGCCGCGGCTAATACGGCTAAAGCACTTGCAAAGGCGCACTATGAGTATGACCTGGTAGTAAGTGCCGGTATAGGCGGAGGATTTCCCGGCATTGCTGAGGTGGGTTCCCTGGTAGTAGCCAGTAAAGTTGTAGCTGCAGACTTGGGAGTAGAGACAGAAGAAGGGTTTACTGGCTTGGATGAGCTGGGTTTAGGACAGATTTGTTTTCAGGTTGATACCAACCTGGCATATCAGGTGCAAGAGGCTTTCTGTTCCGCCGGACTGGCAGTTAGCATAGGTCCTGTACTGACAGTATCTACTGTGACTGGGACGAATGCCGGAGCAATAGAACTGGCCCGAAGGATACCGGGAGCTGCAGCTGAGGCCATGGAGGGGTATGGAGTAGCAGTGGCGGCAGCGGATTGCGACATTCCCATGTTGGAGATTCGTGCCATATCAAATTTGGTCGGACCACGGGACTTAACCAAATGGCGGGTCAAAGAGGCCCTGAATATTTTGGAAGCGGCGGGGTCAGTATTAAGGGAGGTGTTACTATGAAAATAGCATTTTCTCCTTGCCCTAACGATACCTTTATTTTTCATGCTTGGGTGTATGGATTAATAAAAGGTGCACCGAAGCTAGAGGTCACTTATGCAGATATTGACGTTACGAACAGCCTTGCAGCTGATACAGGCGGGCCTGATGTTATCAAGATTTCATATGCAGCTTTGCCATGGGTATTATCGGAATATGCGCTGCTGCCTTGCGGCGGAGCATTGGGGAGAGGCTGTGGGCCGTTGCTATTGACATCAGACAAGCTTGATACTGCTTGTGATCCTAAGATGCTGGCCGGACGGAGGGTGGCGGTTCCAAGTGAACGGTCAACCGCTTACTTATTGTTCCGCCTGTGGGCGGCGCAAAAAATTCCCGGAGGTGTAGGCGAAATAATTGTTATGCCCTTTCATGAGATTATGCCGGCAGTACGTGATGGCTCTGTTGATGCCGGGCTGGTGATTCACGAAGCCCGTTTTACTTATCATATGTATAAACTAACACTTATGGTTGATCTGGGCAGATGGTGGGAAGAAGATACCGGCTTGCCGATACCGCTGGGAGCGATTGTTGCCCGCAGGTCATTGGATTTAACTGCTGTTACCGGTTGGATTCGTGATTCGGTTAGATATGCCTGGGCACATCCGGAGGCATCCAGGGACTATGTTTTAAGCCATGCCCAGGAAATGTCCCCTGAAGTGGTTCAGGCCCATATTAAGCTTTATGTGAACCAATTTAGTGAGAATTTAGGGGAGACAGGCTATCAGGCAGTAATCTCATTGCTGAGTAGGGCATCAGAAGCAGGTCTTGTCCCGGATGCGACACTGCAGAAGCTTCGTTGGTGAATTTTAGTTATTGTTGCAATGATTTGGCAAAGAACTCAACAACCTGGCTAAAGTCCTCAGGGATAGGAGCCGTTACTGTGACTTCGTTTTTATCACTTAGACTGATGAAATTGACGGAAAAGGCATGTAAGGCCTGTCTGTTAATATAGGGAGAGACTCTGCCATACATGCGGTCTCCGATAACGGGGTGTCCCAGATGGGATAAATGGACGCGAATTTGGTGGGTTCTCCCAGTTTCCAGATTTAATTCTAAGAGGGAAGCCATTTCAAAGCTGCGGATTGTCTGATAGTGAGTAACGGCATAATCCCCTTTTTTGTTTACAGTCCGCCTGTTAGGCCGGCTGGGATGAGGTCCAATGGGAGCATCTATCGTTCCTGAAGAAGGAGAAACCGTTCCTTGAACCAAAGCCCAATAAGCACGTTTTAAATCCCCGGTTTTTAGTTGCTGTTCCATGACAGACTGGCTGTGAGAATCCTTAGCAAAAATAACACAGCCCGAAGTATCCCTGTCCAGCCTGTGTACCGGTCGAATAGTGCTCATTATGCTTCGTTGTTTCAGGTGACAAGCCAGGAAATTTGCCAGTGTGCCGCTGTTTGTCTGACCGGCTGGGTGAACCAGTTGATATGCGGGCTTATTTAACACCATCAAGTGATCATCTTCATATAGTATATCGATGATTCCTTGTTCCGGCTGGGCCCCGAATGTTATATCTTCGAGATCAAGGACACTTATGGTATCTTTAGCTTTCAGCTTTTTTTGCAGGTACACTGTTTTACCATTAAGCAGGATTCCTTTTTTTCGGGTCAGTTTTTGAACTTTTCGACCGGAATACTGTAAAATTTGTTTTAAATAATTCTCTACAGTAAACCCGTTATGTTGTTCCGATACAGTATATTTATTAAATGTTTTCACGGATTTAAGCTCCTTCCTGCTAACCGGGTTACTGATGTATTCGGGTTATATTAGTGCAATGATACAATATTTATTACTGAAATACAAGGCCGGGAACAATGGCTGCTTTAAGTGGTAAATATCTAAAGCAACTGTGAAGGGAATGATTTTATGTATGGTTGGTTTAATTGCCGTCTGCGGGTGAACCTTACGATAGGCAGTTTGCAGCGAGAAATCATAGGGGAGCAGGTTTTGCGTGCATTTATTGGCGGCCGCGGTCTTAATGACTGGGTGTTGTTTCAGGAAGTGCCGGCAGATGCAGACCCTCTTTCTTCGGACAATGTAATCTGTTTTGCCCCCGGACCATTGACAGGCACGGCTGTACCTATGAATTCCCGTTGTGAAGTAAGTACTATTGGGCCTCACAGCAATATCCTTGGTGATGGGAATGGAGGAAATATTTTTCCTTATAAAATGAAGCGTTCCGGACTTGACCAGATTGTTGTCACCGGGAGATCTGAAATCCCGGTTTATCTTTGGATTGAAAATGATAAGGTGGAATTATGTGATGCATCCGCATTCTGGGGTATGAATACATGGGAGACAACCGATGCTTTGAAGAAAATTCATGGCAGCGATATTGGTGTGGCCTGTATCGGACAGGCAGGTGAAACCCTGGTAAGATTTGCTAGTGTAATTTTCGATAAGTTTAGTTCAGCTGCTCGCGGAGCCGGGGCTGTCATGGGTTCTAAACACCTTAAGGCTATAGTGGTGCGTGGCAGCAAAAAAGTTCCGGTAGCAGATGAAGTTAAGCTTAAGCTTTTGGCAGGGGAAGACCGGGAGTACTTTCTCACCAATCCATTTCAGAAGGAAACTGTATCCCGGGTTGGCACACATCATGGGTTGGGATACTGGTTCCCAGGCTGGCACAATAATGCCAAGTACTTAAGCAGTAAGGAAGTACCCCAACAGATTCATACAGAAGCATGGGCCAAGTATCAAACAGGGCGCGCAGCCTGTCATACTTGTCCTTCGTTTTGCAAAGATGTTTATTGTATTCCCGAAGGGCCATATGCCGGGGAAACGGGTTCGGCGATGGAGTATGAAGGCATCCACTGCCTGGGAATAAATTGTGGGATAGAAGAACCTGCTCCCATAATGATAATGCAGAATTTAGCAGACAAATATGGTATGTGTGTTATTCCCCTGGGGAACAATATTGCCTTTGCCAAGGACTTGCTTGCCCGGGGAATTTTATCACTTGATGATGTGGACGGATTGGACTTGTCCTGGGACAATCAAGAAGCCCAAATTGAATTAATTCACCGGATTGCTTTGAGGAGGGGATTTGGCAGTATTCTTGCTGAAGGGGAAATAGGTGCTGCTAAGTTAATAGGCCGTAATTCAGAGGAGTATAATGATCAAGTTAAGGGAACCGGCCGGGGACATTTTCCTCCCGGTATTTTTGCTTTGGCACATGCCACATCGACCCGCGGGGCGGACCATTTACGCGGACGGAGCTGGGCCTTTGGCGAGAACGACGGGGATTTGTTCTCTCAATTAATTGAACAGGGTTTTATCCCATCTGACGATATCGGCAAACTGTTAGCCAGTGAAGAGGCTTGTGCAGTTAATGACTGTCTAGGCCGCTGTAAAGGGTCTGTGAATGCTTGGGTTAATGCTATTCCATTGGTTTGGAAGTACCCCTTGTATGGAGGGCTTGCCAGGGTAATGGCTGCGGCTACCGGGATTTCTTTTAGTGAAAATGAACTGATCATGGCAGGCAGGCGTGTTTATTTGCTTGAAATGGCACTTAATGCCCGGCGTGGTGTCACCCGTGCCAGTGATCGTTTGGTACAGCGCCCCGAACTGCGGGATACCCCTGAAGGACTGCAGCAGCGCCAGCAACATGATGCTATGCTAACCGAGTATTACCGGCGCCGGGGCTGTAATCCAATCAACGGAGTACCGGCCCGCTCTGCACTTGAAGCGCTGGGGTTAGCTGAAGTAGCGGATGTTTTAGAGGCAGAACCGGTACGTACCTGGGATGGTCCACCGTTGTGGCCATTATCTGATTATCCACAGGGATAATCTAAAGCTTAAATGAGCTTTTTAAAGAAACTATTCTGTTAAAAACCGGCTTATCAGCAGTGGAATGTTTGGGGTCAACATTAAAATAACCGTGCCGGAAGAATTGAAACTTATCATGGGGGTTTGCATCCTTAAGGCTAGGTTCAACAAATCCCTGTAATATTTCCAGTGAATTAGGATTAATATTATCTATAAAATCTGCCGGGTCCTCATTTTCTTTATCTAAAATCAGGGGTTCATAAAGCCTGAAATCTGCTTGCAGGGCTTGGCCTGCATCGACCCAGTGAATGGTACCTTTGACTTTTCTCTCTGTAAAATCGGTACCGCTTTTGGTTTTCGGGTCATATGTACAATGCAATTCGGTTATATTACCTTGCTCGTCTTTGATAACTTCATTGCATTTGATAAAATAAGCGTGCTTTAGTCTTACTTCATTTCCGGGATACAGTCGGTGATATTTTTTAGGCGGATCTTCCACGAAATCATCCTGCTCAATATAGATTTCATGGGAAAAAGGTATTTTCCTGATACCCATTTCGGGGTTTTCCGGGTTGTTTTCCGCATCCATCCATTCTACCTCTCTAGCCGGGTAGTTAGTGATGACTACCTTAAGCGGCCTAATGACAGCCATAGTTCTGGGGGATTTTAGCTTTAGGTCTTCCCTGACGAAGTGGTCCAGCATCTGGGCATCAACTGTGCTGTTGCTTTTTGCTACCCCGATTTCCCTTACAAAACTGCGTATGGCTTCAGGTGTATACCCTTTTCTTCTTAAGCCGGATATAGTTGGTATCCTGGGGTCATCCCACCCGTCAACTATTTTCTTATCCACCAGAAGTTTAAGTTTTCTCTTGCTCATGACGGTATTTGTCATATTAAGCCGGGCAAATTCATATTGGTGCGGCTGACTTTCCATTTCACACTCCCGAATAACCCAGTCATATAATGGCCGATGGTCTTCAAATTCAAGTGTGCAGAGGGAATGGGTAACCCCTTCTAAAGCGTCCTCCAGGGGATGGGCAAAGTCGTACATGGGATAAATGCACCATTTGTCCCCGGTATTATGGTGTGAAGTATGGGCAATCCGGTAAAGCACTGGGTCGCGCATATTTAGGTTGGGGGAGGCCATATCTATTTTGGCCCTGAGCACTTTTTTGCCATCTGCGAATTCACCTTTGCGCATTTGCTCAAAAAGTTTTAGGTTTTCTTCCACCGATCTGCTTCGATATGGGCTTTCCTTACCCGGTTCCTTGAGTGTACCCCTTGTTTGCCTGATTTCATCTGCGGACAAATCACATACGTAAGCTAGGCCCTTTTTAATCAAAAGTAACGCTTTGTTGAACATTTCTTCAAAAAAGTCTGAACCAAAATAAAGGGCTTCCCATGTATATCCCAGCCATTGTACATCCTCTTTAATGGATTCCACATATTCGGTTTCCTCTTTTAACGGGTTGGTGTCATCAAAGCGCAAGTGAGTTTTTCCGTTAAATTCATCGGCCAGGTCAAAGTTTAGTACTATTGACTTGGCATGCCCGATATGTAAGTATCCATTAGGTTCAGGAGGAAAACGGGTCACAATTTCTTTATGCTTACCTGTCTTTAAATCATCAATTATAATATTTCTTATAAAATTAGAAGGGGCGGGTTTGTTTTCCATGGAGATCACCTTTTCTGTTGTATTTTTTTATAATATTAATTATTTGTATATATATTATAAAAACCCTTTTGTTTCCGGGCAATTTTTTTATTTTGCCTAAGTCGGAAGCGCATCGGCAAGAGTAATCCCTTAACTATTTTATTCTCTCCCAGGGAGATGGTATATAATACCTTGGGGAAAATGGTAATTTATACAAACAAAATATTTATTTCACATATTATAAAACGACAAAGTTATGCATTGGGTCTGGGCTATAATTAAAATAAACTTAGTCATACCTTTCTTTACGTTTAAGCACAGAATGATAAGGCATAAAAATACTTCTTTGATTATAGAATTAAATAGTATTTGGGTAAATAATTCAACCAAAAAGGGGTGATTGCCTCGAAGGAACGAAATGAAGAAAAAAGGAGGAAACCTGGTTAATGAGAAAAGGAAGAGCAATATCTTTGATGGTAATACTGTCTTTGGTTCTCACTTTCTTATCACCGGCGGCTTATGGCAGTAATGGAACCAAGGGCAGGCCGGCTCAAAAAGCATATGGGGTTTCAGGGAAGGGCGTTTTTAGAGGCGGTTCAGATAAAGGGAAGGGTGGCGGAGGCGCCAAAAAAGTAACCCCAGCTAAGGATTCCACCCATGGCAAAATTACTCTTGAGGTAACCATAGTTTGGCCTCAGGATGTTGCCCATCCTGATGAGGTTGATGTTATTTTGACAAGGGATGGGATTGATACTGTAGTTACTACTGAAGACGGTGTAGCTACCTTCATTTCAGAGGCCAGTGGTGACTGTTATTTGAAAGGTGAGGATGTGCCGGGTTTTCTGACACCGGAAAAGCCTATCAGTTTGACAGGTGATATTAAATCTGTACAGGAAACGCTTGAGTATATAGCAACCGATATAAGTGTTGAGAGTGTAAATTTAAATAAATCTGAGCTTGAGATGATAACGGGTTATCCCTATCAATTAGTGGCAACGGTATTGCCTTCTAATGCAAGTAACCGGATTGTTTATTGGAAAACCAGTGATGAAAGTGTGGCCACTGTTGCAGATGGCCTGGTACAACCGTTATCTTCCGGACCTGCTATAATTACCGTAACAACTGCAGATGGCGACTATACTGCTGCCTGTGATGTCACTGTTGTTTCCATTGAGTCTTTGGCAGACCCGGATCCGATAGCTGCATTGAAAAACGAATTAGTCATAATACCTGAAACAGTTACAGCAAATCTGGATAACGGTATTAATACACAACTTGAGGTAACCTGGACAAAAATAAATACAGGTGAAGTGGTGGAAGATGTTTTTAGGGTGCCGTTGACGAACCCAGACCCGTTTTACACCTTTATTGGTTCTGTAGCCGGGACAGAAGATACTGCAACACTAGTTATAAATGTTGATCAGTCGGGGCAGCCGGCAGTACCTGTTGTAAGTGTCGGTCTCAACTTATATGAAGTATCATTGTATGTTGGGGATAAAGTTAATCTGACACCAGATATAACACCGGATTCTGCAACTACCCAGGATGTTATCTGGACATCTTCTGATACCAATGTGGCAATTGTGGAAAACGGTACTGTAACAGCTGCAGCTCCGGGGAGTGCAATAATTACAGTGGAGACTATTGATGGCGGTCTTAAAGCATATTGCTTGGTGTCAGTAGCTCTGGCGCCTGAGCCTGCCTTAATTTTTCCGACCCAGGAGTCTTTTAATAGTCCCCAGGAGGTCTGTGTTAATGTTGCCGGGATGGTATACTACAAAAACATTACTGAACCAACAGAATATTATGTTAAGGTAGAACAAAAAGGAAGCAGCCCGCTTTTGGGTGAAGGGATTGTTACAATTGGACCTGATACGACCATTTTCAATGTATATGACGCCACACATTTTATTGAAGGTAATAATTACAGCCATGAATATTATTTATCCATGAGTACTGACCCCAGGTACCCGAAAAATGATGAGCTTACTTTAAAAACAAATTTTAAGATAGGGACTGCAGTGCCAACTATCTCCATAGATAACATCAAAGTGAGCCTGGATATGATTGGAGGCCCTTTTGAGGGAGAACCGGGAGGTATTATATTCCTCCTCTGCAGGGAATTAGACCTGGAGGATGGAAACCAATCAGATGACATAAGCCAGCTTTCATGGGAAATGTACTGTGTTAGTCCTAACGTTCCATATGACCATCTGCAATTCACCGATGAAGTAAAAATGATGGGAAGAACTAATGCCGAAGGTGTAGTTGAGTGGACAGAACCAAGGGAACCGCTTAAGCTGGGCGGATATGTCCTGTTAGAGGTTACCCCAGAGGGATATATAACCAACTTAAACCTTATTAATCCGGAATCAGATGATGGGACATTGCTCAAAGAAGTACACCTTAACAGAGATGCAGTTATTGAGAGGGACATAATTAACAATTATATTGGAGATGGTTCTGGGCCCTGGAGTATTTAAGAAAGTATTCCCGAAACTATATATTTATGTATAAATTGGTTTTAAGTGTAGTTAGCGCGTGGGAATAATGTCCATGCGTTTTTTTTCACCTTGACCAAAAGACAGGTCATAGGGATATTGAATAATGAGTCATAAATTGATAGAATAGTGCTAGAAATCACTAACATCCTACATTATTCTACAATTGCACTTTGATTGTAGTGTCTTTAGCTGACCACGGAGGGCTGATATGAACGGAATACTTAATGTTGGGCTGGATGTAGGCTCAACAACAGTAAAAATGGTTGTTCTTAATGGGGAGGATAAAATTGTATATAAAAAGTATTTACGGCATTTTTCAGACATAAAAAATACTGTCAGTTCTTTATTTGAAGATGCCAGAACGGTTTTGGAGCGTAACCTTCTGACTATAATGATTACGGGTTCCGGTGGTTTTGGGATAGCTCAAAAATTAGCCGTACCTTTTATTCAGGAGGTTATGGCTTGTTTAGATGCGGTTAGGAGTATGATTCCTCATACTGATGTAGCTATTGAGCTTGGTGGTGAAGATGCTAAAATAACTTATTTTGGCGATTCGATAGAACAAAGGATGAATGGAACCTGTGCCGGGGGAACAGGTGCATTTATTGACCAGATGGCGTCACTGCTGCAGACGGACCCGGCAGGATTGAATGAAATGGCAAAAGGGTATCAAAACATTTACCCTATTGCATCAAGGTGTGGTGTGTTTGCCAAAACCGATATCCAGCCTCTGCTGAATGAAGGAGCGGCAAAAGAAGATATTGCTGCATCTATTCTTCAAGCAGTTGTTAACCAGACTATTAGCGGTCTGGCTCAAGGAAGACCTATCTCTGGAAAAGTTGCTTTTTTGGGAGGACCGCTCCATTTCATGTCAGAACTCAGGAATCGTTTTAGTGATACCTTGAGGTTGAACAACAAAAGCGTTATTTTCCCTGAAGATTCTCAGTATTTTGTGGCCTTAGGAGCGGCATTATCTTCCCGGAAGGAACAGCCGGTGGCTTATGAATGCCTATATGAAAGATCTCCTTTTATATCAATGCTTGATATGAAAGAAAGTGGAAACATGGAACCACTTTTTGCCAATGATAAGGAGTACCGGGAGTTTACTGCCAGGCATTCTCTGCACAGGGTGAAGAGAGTCTCGTTGGAGAGCTGTCGTGGAGATGCTTTCTTGGGTATTGATGCAGGGTCTACCACAACTAAGATTGCGTTAATTGACAAAGAGGGGAACCTTTTGTATTCCCACTATGGGAGCAATATGGGAAGTCCTTTGGAATCTACCATTGCAGCACTGAAAAATCTTTACGGGCAATTAAATAAAGAAACAAACATAGTTTATTCTGCTGTCACGGGTTATGGCGAACATCTAATAAAGGCGGCCCTGAAAGTAGATGTTGGAGAGATAGAAACCGTAGCCCATTATAAAGGTGCAGAATTTTTTCTGCCGGGAGTCGATTTTGTTCTCGATATTGGCGGACAGGATATGAAAAGCATGGTCATTCGAGATGGTGTGATTGATTCCATTATGTTGAATGAAGCCTGCTCTTCGGGATGTGGTTCATTTATAGAAAACTTTGCCAATTCCCTGAACATGGATGTTAAGGACTTTGTTGGTATGGGGGTCATGGCCGGGAACCCTGTAGATCTTGGAACTCGCTGCACTGTTTTTATGAACTCTAAAGTAAAACAGGCACAAAAGGAAGGGGCAGAAATAAGTGATATTTCTGCCGGAATATCTGTTTCAGTTATCAAGAATGCCCTGTTTAAAGTTATCAGGCTTAGAAATGCAGATGACCTGGGCCGTAAAATTGTAGTCCAGGGAGGGACTTTTTATAATGAAGCAGTCCTTCGGGCTATGGAGAAGATTACCGGTACTGAAGTTGTCCGACCGGACATTGCTGGTATAATGGGTGCTTTCGGGATTGCCCTGATTGCCAGGGATCGCTTTGAACGAGGGCGTTCTTCTACCCTTCTTCGGGCAACTGAGCTGGAATCTTTTAAAATTGATACTTCAATGAAACGTTGCGGCTTGTGTGGAAATAACTGCCTGGTTACGGTTAAGTCATTTTCGAACGGGACCGAGTTTGTGTCTGGCAACAGGTGCGAACGTGGTGCCGGTAAAGAACGGGCTGAAAACAATATTCCCAATTTATATAAATATAAATACAAGAGGCTGTTTTGTTATAAACCACTGCCTCAGGAGGATGCTCCCAGGGGTATCATTGGGATTCCCAGGGCATTGAATATTTACGAAGATTACCCGTTCTGGTTTACCTTTTTTACAGAGTTGGGATATAGGGTCATTATTTCGGGACGTTCTTCAAAGAAGATTTACGAGCTGGGCATGGAAACCATCCCTTCCGAGTCGGCGTGTTATCCGGCCAAAATAGTTCATGGGCATATTGCAGACTTGATAGTTAATAAAGGTATCCCAAAGATATTTTTCCCGTGTATCCCTTATAATATTAAAGAAGACCCTGAAGCCAACAACAGGTTTAATTGTCCTATAGTTACCTCTTACCCGGAAACTATCAGTGCCAACATGGATATAACCAGAGCTCCCGGAATTACCTTTTATCATCCCTTCCTGCCCCTTGACATGCCGGAAAGGATGGTTAAACGGCTGGCGGAAGAACTTGCTTCAGAAGGCATCCCCAGGAAGGACATTGCCCGCGCAGTTGAAAAAGCGTACCGGGAACTGGAACGGTATAAGGAGGATGTACGTAAAGAGGGAGAAGCAACCCTCAGATACTTAAATGAGAATAATATAAAAGGAATAGTGCTGGCCGGGCGGCCATACCATATTGATCCTGAAATAAATCATGGCATTCCGGAAATGATTAATTCTTATGGATTTGGGGTTTTATCCGAGGATGCCATCAGGCATCTGGGTACAGTGGAAAGACCGCTTAGGGTGGTGGACCAGTGGGTTTACCATTCCAGGATGTATGCAGCCGCTGCTTTTGTGGCCGTTCAGCCAAATCTGGAATTGATTCAGCTTAATTCCTTTGGCTGTGGTCTGGATGCGGTTACAACTGACCAGATAAAAGAAATACTGGATAATCACGGCAAAGTATATACTTTATTAAAAATAGATGAAATAAATAACCTTGGTGCCGCCAGGATAAGAGTCCGTTCCTTGATAGCCGCCATCATTGAAAGGGAAAAGAAAAACTACAAGCCAGAGCAGACTGTCAAAATGCAGCCCAAAGTTGTATTTACCGAAGAAATGAAAAAGACCCATACAATTCTGGCACCCCAGATGTCGCCTGTTCATTTCCAGTTTCTGAGGACAGGATTTGAGCGTGCCGGTTATGATATTAAAGTACTCCCATCAGTAGATAAGTCGGCTATTGATGAGGGGCTGCGGTATGTTCATAATGACGCCTGCTACCCTGCAATAATTGTGGTTGGGCAGTTAATGAAGGCATTGATGTCCGGGGAATATGACCTGGACAGTACTTCTGTGATTATAACTCAAACCGGAGGGGGCTGCAGGGCTACCAACTACATTGCTTTTCTTAAAAAGGCTTTAAGGGATGCCGGTATGGAGCAGGTTCCGGTGTTGTCCCTCAATGCTTCCGGCCTGGAAAAGCATCCTGGCTTTAAAGTAACCCTTCCTATGCTGGATAAGCTCATGATGGGGTTGGTTTATGGAGACCTTTTCATGAGATTGTTATACAGGGTAAGGCCATATGAAAAGGTACCCGGTTCCGCCAACCGTCTGTATGAACAATGGGTGGAAAAATGCCAGGAATCACTGCGCAGTGCTGGGAGAAAACAGTTTAAGGAAAACATTTATAAAATTGTTGCAGATTTTGAAGCTTTTGAAATTCATGAGGATTTGATCAAGCCACGGGTGGGAGTTGTCGGCGAAATTTTAGTTAAATTCCATCCTACTGCTAATAATAATATAGTAGAACTCTTGGAAGCTGAGGGTGCGGAGGCTGTAGTACCGGATTTGACAGATTTTCTGTTTTACAGTGCTTTTGACAATAAAATTAAGTATAAGCAGTTGTCAGGAAGCTTCAAAAACATGGTTTCAGGCCAGATATCCATAAAATTTATGGAGTACTATCGAAAAGATATGAAAAAGGCCCTGGAAAGGAGCAGGCGTTTTCATCCTCCTAAACCTATTGAAGAGATAGCGCGGTTTGCGGAAAAGCACCTTTCACTGGCACACCAGACAGGTGAAGGGTGGTTCCTTACAGGTGAAATGGTTGAACTTATCCATAGTGGTGTATACAACGTTGTGTGCCTGCAACCCTTTGCCTGCCTGCCAAACCATATAACCGGGAAGGGTATGATCAGGGAACTCAGAAGGTCGTATCCCTTGGCAAATATTGCTCCAATTGATTATGACCCTGGAGCGAGTGAGGTTAATCAGCTTAACCGTATTAAACTGATGCTGTCTGTTGCTGTGCAAAATCTGGAAGCAGAGACAGTAAGCGGTTCGAAAATTGGCTAAATAAAATGGCTGCCCGTAAATTAACAGGGCAGCCATTTTTAGTGGTGTAATATAATTAGTGGTGCAATATAAGCAGATAAATTATCTTGATTCGGTTTCAACTTTAAAATACGTATCAATAATTTTTTCCGCCAGCCGTTTCTGGGCATTCGATTGAGCTATCAGCATGACTACAATAAGAAACAATTCTGCCATTTCTCGGTTATCAATATCAATTGACCGGGTTTTTTCTTTGATTACGGTAAATTTTTCGATTAGGCTGTCATAAAAGCTGTCAAATTCTATTTTCTTAAGTTCCAGGAAGGTTGCATATATTTCCTCAAGGGATATAACATCATCTTCCCTTGAGGCTAGGTTGTTTAGAATAGGTCTGAATAAAGCCCTAATATCAGTAATTGAAATAATATTTTTTAAATGATAGGTAAGAATCAGAAGAATGATGTGTTCTTTGGAATATTTCTTGTTTTGCGGAGGCATTAGCAGCCCGGCTTTAGTATAGTTATTAATCATGGTTTTAGTAAGGATTTTATCTTCCGGATGCCTCTTGAAATTTTCCATTTTGTTTTCAATGATGGAAGTGAGTTGCTCCATGTAAAGGCTAACATCGGGAATATCGGCAATTCCGATTTCACCGGGATGGGAGATTTCCTGAACAAGTTTTTCCAGGCTTTCCTTAGTAAACATAATTAACCACCTCTTCACCAATTATATAGTATTTATTACCATGTGGCAAGCTATTTAAAAAGATAAAACAAGATTTGGATAGCTAGGTTATGAAAGAAAGAGCTACGGGGACGCAGATGTTATTTTTGACCAACCACGAGAAGAGGTAACGAAAACTATGTGTTGCGGCAAAAATAAACATGTGATATATTGTGGTTGTAAAGTAAAATTCTTACATAACTTCGAAAAGAAAGGAGGAGATAAGGGATAAATGTAAAATTATAACAATGAAAAATATTGTCGAACATTTGGGTGGAGTGTTTTAAAAAGGAGTGATTTTAATGGGTTTATTTAAACGGATCAGTGATAACATCCGGGCTAATCTTAATGCCATGGTTGATAAGGCTGAAGACCCGGTGAAATTGCTGGACCAATACCTTAGGGACATGGAAGATGACATTGCCGATGCTGAAGCGGCTGTTGCCAGGCAGTTGGCTGTTGTAAGGAAGTTTCAGGCACAGTATGAAGATGCAGGAGCAATGGCTGCCAGACGTGAGGCTCAGGCTATTGAGGCTCTCGAAAAAGACCGTGAGGATTTGGCAAGAAAAGCTCTCTTGGATAAAAAACTTCATATGGCCAAAGCCGGTGACTATAAAATTCAGTTTGATAATTCCGGGGCTGCTGCCGAAACCCTTAAGTCTCAGCTTCGTGAGATGAAGGATGAATATGAAAAGCTTCGGGCCAAAAGGGACACATTACTTGCCAGGGCTCAAGCTGCCAAGGCTCGGAAGGAGATTCACGGAGCAATGGGCGGATTTGCTAAAGATAATGCCAGGCGAGGCTTCGAAAGGATGGAAGAAAAGGTTATGCAGTTAGAAGCCGAGGCAGATGTGGCTTCAGAGATGAGGGGATCCAGCAGGTCCCTTGATGTGGAACTTGAAGCTCTTGGGAGTGACAGAGAAATTGACACGGAATTAGCTTTATTAAAAGAAAAACTCAGGGTCCGGGAAGCCGATCAAAAGTAAGTAACTACTTCGGGGAGGAAAGGTATGCTGGAGCTGTATTGGGGATGTCTGGCAGGTGGAGTATTCTTTGCTTTGATTACCGTAATATTCGGAGATATCCTTGGAGACGCTTTTGACGGGGTGTTAGATGCTCTGTCATTTGACCACCTGGATTTTCTCCAGCCAATGGTCATAGTTGGAGGGATTACTGTTTTTGGCGGTACGGGTGCTACCCTTACTATGTATACCTCTCTGGATTCTTTTCCTGTTGCCGTTATATCTCTGTTAGCGGCGATTCTATTATCAATTGCCGTATATTTTTTATATGTGAAACCTATGAAAAAGACGGAAAATTCCACGGGATTTTCTATTCAAGATCTGGTCGGTAAGTTCGGGGAGGTTACTGTTCCGGTTCCGGCCAAAGGTTATGGTGAAGTGTTAGTGAAAATCGGTGCGGGAAATACCAACCAGATTGCAGCCAGTTTTGATGGTGAGGAATTGCCTGCTGGTATCAGGGTTGTGGTTGCTGAAGCAAAGGACAGTGTTTTATATGTATTTCGCTATGAGGAAAACTAATTATATTTAGAGGGAGGATTAATATGATTTATATACCTGGTTTTCTCTTTATCCCTGTATTGGTAACTGCGGTAATTGTGGTGTTAGGTCTGGCGTTCTGGGCAAGATACAAGACAGTGGGCCCCGATGAGGCAATGATTATCACGGGATCGTATCTGGGGAGCAAGAACGTACTGATTGATGAATCAGGGCGTAAAATCAAGATTATCAGAGGTGGTGGGGCATTTATCCTGCCTGTTTTCCAGCAGGCGGAAACTGTATCACTCCTATCCCTGAAACTGGATATTTCCACTCCTGAAGTGTATACTGAGCAGGGAGTCCCGGTAATGGCTGACGGGGTGGCGATTATCAAAATAGGAAGTTCTGTTGAGGATGTGGCAACTGCAGCCGAACAGTTTATGGGTAAACCCCAGGAAGCCCTTAAGTCTGAGGCCCAGGAAGTGCTCGAAGGACATCTAAGGGCTATTCTTGGCACAATGACAGTGGAAGAGGTTTATCGTAATCGGGATAAGTTTGCCCAGGAGGTCCAGGGGGTGGCAGCCAAGGACCTCAAGAAAATGGGACTCCAGATAGTTTCTTTTACAATAAAGGATGTCAGAGATAAGCAAGGTTATTTAGATGCCCTGGGTAAGCCAAGAATAGCTGCAGTTAAGAGGGATGCAGAGATTGCTGAGGCCCAAGCCATCAGGGATGCCCGGATTCAAAAGGCCCAAGCTGAGGAAGAAGGCCAAAAGGCGGAACTGCTGCGAGATACCAATGTGGCAGAAGCTTCAAAAGAAAAGGAACTAAAAATTGCGGCATTTAAACAGGAACAGGATACTGCCAAGGCTGAAGCTGACCAGGCATACTGCATTCAAGAAGCCCGCTCCCAGCAGATGGCTGTTGAAGAACAAATGAAAATAGAACTGGTCCGCAAGGAACGGGAGATTGACCTTCAGGAAAAAGAAATCCTGCGGCGGGAAAAGCAGTACGATGCGGAGGTAAAGAAAAAAGCTGATGCCGACCGATATTCAGTGGTGCAGGCGGCCGAAGCTGATAAGGCAAGAAGGCTCCGTGAGGCTGATGCCATACAGTACAAAATTGAAGCAGAGGCTAAGGCTAATGCAGAACAGAAGCGGCTGGAAGGTTTAGCTGTAGCAGAAGCTGAAAAAGCAAAGGGTACTGCTGAAGCAGAAGTAATCCGGTTAAAGGGTCTTGCTGAAGCCGAAGCAAAAGAGAAGCTTGCTGAGGCCTTTGAGAAGTTCGGCGAAGCCGCTGTCCTGGATATTATTGTTAAGATGCTGCCTGAGCTGGCCGGCAGGGTGGCAGAGCCTGTCAAATCCATTGACAAACTTACTGTTGTGGATACTGGCCATGGTGAAGGAGCGGTCCGGGTAAGTAATTATGTGACATCCCTGATGGCGACCGCTCCCGAAATGCTTAAAAATGTATCTGGAATAGATATGGAACAGTTAGTAAAACGACTGACCTTAAAGAATGAAAATCACATATTTAGTAAGGACGGTTAACAGAACTTATTTCATTTGGATAGCGCCATGTGGACAGTAATCAACACATTTTCCACAGCCGACACATGTATCTCTGTCAATTTCAGGGACCTCAGCATTAAAAAGCCCTTGTGTTTTTTGGGTGATAGCCCCAAATTCACAGACTTTTTTGGCGGCACAGAATGGTGAATGATCACAAAGGGTTTCATTAATTACGGCTTTTTTCTCATTTGTCATTTTAAAAACCTCCTTAATTTAATCAAAATAGTATACCTGAATAATTAATATTAACCCCACGGCAATTAATATACCCCTATGGGGTATATTAATTATAGCAGAAAAAAGTTTCATTTACAAACAAAAAAAAAAAATATATAATTTAAATTAATAACATCCGCTAAAATGTTGTTAGCTAGGGGTGCTCAAAAGGCTGAGAGGTTTTTTAACCAACCCTTGGAACCTGAATCCCGGATAATGCCGGCGAAGGGAAGCTAGTGTTTTGTTAACAAAGCAGGCTTGCCTTTTGGTAAGCCTGCAGCTGTTTTATTAGGATTCATTAATAAAAAGGGTGATGGTATTATGCAGATAAAAATTAACGGTAAGGTAACTGAAACAGAACCTTCACTGAGTATTGCCTGCCTTTTGGAAGCCCGGGGGATTATGCCGGGGGCAGTTGTTGTACAGTATAACGGGGATATTATTGATAAAGGCGTTTGGTCCGAAATCGTGCTCAAAGAAAATGATGAATTGGAAATACTTCGTTTTGTTGGAGGAGGTTAAAAAATGGATATTTTGAAGATAGGCGGACAGGAAATCCAAAACCGCTTGTTTCTGGGTACGGGAAAATTTGCTTCTGATGCTCTAATCCCTGATGTAATTAAAGCATCCGGGGTACAGGTGGTAACTGTTGCTCTCCGTAGGGTTGATTTTGAAAGCCAGCAGGAGAATATGCTCAATTATATCGACAAAGAGTGTGTTTTGATGCCGAATACATCCGGGGCACGCACTGCCGATGAGGCAATCAGGATTGCCCGTATTGCCAGGGCCGCCGGATGTGGCAATTGGGTAAAAATAGAAGTCATTAAAGATAATAAGTACCTGCTTCCTGACAACTATGAAACCCTAAAGGCTACGGAAATACTTGCCGGTGAAGGATTTGCGGTATTCCCGTATATGAGTCCGGACTTGATGGTTGCCCGCCAGATGAGGGATGCCGGGGCGGCGGCAGTTATGCCCCTGGGTTCCCCCATAGGGTCTAACAGGGGACTGCAGACCAGGGAGTTGGTGAGGATACTTATTGACGAAATCGATTTGCCCATAATTGTTGATGCCGGTATCGGCAGGCCTTCAGAGGCTGCAGAGGCGATGGAAATGGGTGCTGCTGCAGTGCTTGTCAATACCGCAATTGCGGTGGCCGATGACCCCGTAGCCATGGCAGAAGCCTTCAGTATGGCGGTGAAAGCAGGTCGTCAGGGATATCTGGCCGGGCCCGGGCCTGCCAAGTTGTATGCAGAGGCTTCATCACCTTTGACCGGGTTCCTGCGGGACTCTGAATAAATTATTGAAACTGATTGGAATGATTGCAGATGGGTTTTTATGAAATATATAGTGAGTTTAAAGATAATGATTTTAACAGAGTATTTAGAGATATGACAGTTCAACAGGTAGAAAAAGTAATTGGGGAAAACACGATTAATGAGACTGGATTTCTAACGCTTTTGTCTCCGGCTGCCGGTGAAATGCTGGAGCCTATGGCCCAAAAGGCACATCACTTGACTGTAAGAAATTTTGGCAGGGTAATCAGTTTGTATACACCTATGTATCTTTCGGATTTTTGTACCAACGAATGTGTTTATTGCGGCTTTAACACCATAAATCCTATGCGTCGCAGAACCCTAACTGTTGCAGAGGTGGAACGGGAAGGCCGGATTATTGCCGGGACAGGATTAAGACATCTGCTTATCCTTACCGGAGAAGCACCGCGCCAGGCATCATTGGAATACTTGGCCGAATGTACCGGGAGGCTGAGGAAGTATTTTTCTTCAGTATCCATTGAAGTATATCCCATGGAAACAGCTGGGTATCAAGTATTAGTAGCGGCCGGAGTTGACGGAATGACGGTGTACCAGGAGGTATATGACCCGGTAATTTATGACCGGCTTCACATTAAAGGACCAAAAAAAAATTACCGGTTTCGCCTTGATGCACCTGAGCGGGCTTGTCAGTCCGGGATGCGGACTGTTAACCTGGGGGCTCTGCTGGGCCTTGCTGATTGGAGGAGTGAGGTTTTTACACTTGGGCTGCATGCAAAATACCTTCAGGATGAATATCCTGATACTGAAATAAGTGTCTCATTTCCACGCATCAGGCCGGCAGCAGGACAATTTCGGCCTGCGGTAACGGTAACTGACAGGGAACTGGTCCAAATGATACTGGCAATAAGACTTTTTTTGCCCCGTGTGGGGATCACTATTTCTACTAGGGAAACTTCTGAGTTAAGGGATAACCTGATTAGGCTTGGTGTTACCAAAATGTCAGCCGGTTCCTGCACCGAAGTTGGGGGGCGGCTGGACGGGGACGGTCATGATGGGCAGTTTGAAATTTCCGATACGCGTTCTATTGCAGAAATGAAGGCTGCTATTTATAAACATGGATATCAACCAGTTTCCAAAGACTGGCTGATTATATAAGACTGGGTGTGGGCGGAATATGGGTGAGATGTCAATTATCCGCTTATGGGGGCATTATAAATGTGTGAAGAGCATTCAATCAGTGAACCGTTTTGGATGAAAAAGCTTATGCTGCTGGCTTATGGAAAATGGGTGAAGGATACTTTGGATTATTACCTTTTCTTAGGTAGAATGACCAAACTTCCTCTGATAGGCAGGGTAGTTTGTTTTTTTTCGGAACAGTATGGGAAATATTTACACGGAGGCAGGGCCGCAACGGCAGATGAATGTATTGAGGTACTGGCCGGGGCATTTAAGATAGCCGTTATGGACTGTGCCTGCAGGGTTAAATACGGGAATTGTGATAATCCCATAAGGACCTGTATTGCCATAAATACCGGGGCCGAGGTTTTGGGCAGCTTAAGAAAAGAGAGGTCTGTTTCAATAGAGGAAGCAGTACGGATTATCATGGGATCACCTGAACGCGGCCTGATAAGGTCAATTACCCATTGTGTAACACCGGATCAATACGTTATCTGCAACTGCTGTACATGTTGTTGTGTGCCTTACAGGCTGAGAAGTGAATATGGCATTAAAAGCGCTGTGGCCGACGGGTTTTTTGCGGCTCAAATTAGTAGTCGCAACTGTATTAAATGCGGCAGGTGTCTTGATAAGTGTCCCCAAGGGGCTATAGATATTGAGCAGGGTATTATTGATGCGGCAAAATGCCTGGGCTGTGGAAATTGTTTTGATATTTGCCCACACAATGCCATACAAATGATTGAGCGTGAGGAACGAACATCTCCGAAAAAGCCAGGAGCGATCGGAAAATTCCTTATGTATACAGCGTTCCTCACAGTAATTCTGCCTCTTGCTGTGGGGCACAAACTTCTCAATATTTACGATAAGCAATAAAGAGTACGCTCTCGGAAATTCGAGATGCTTCATGTTCAAGGCTTCGCGCCTTGGACTTTTTGTCTTTCTACGACAAATATAGTTTAATAGCTTAAGTCATATCAGTCAATATATCGCGTTCATAATAATCAACAATAATAATACATACATGGAGTCTGTTAGGGAAACTATATTTTATGATAGGCAATGCTTGGATTAACTATAGGTAATTATAATGAACTGGCAAAAAGTGAAAGGAGAAGGTCATTAATGCGAAAGGTTGGAGTTAAAAGATTTATTGTAATAGCGTTGATGGTAGTGGCGGTTTTTTCGGGAGTTTTAATTTATTCCCGTACTATTTCCGCCCAGACACCTAATCTGTATTGGGGTTCTTCGGGAGCTGAGGTTTCCAAGGTACAGACTAAGCTAAAGAACTGGGGCTACTATACGGGGGCAGTTGATGGAATATTTGGCGCAGGTACTGCAAATGCAGTAAAAAAATTTCAAGCAAAAAACGGCCTTGCTGTTGATGGAATAGTAGGCCCTGCGACATGGCAGGCCCTGGGTTATACGGTAAGCCGGTCAGATGAATATCAGCCTTCAAGGGGTATTTCGGCCAGGGATGATGTTTACCTCTTGGCGCGGGTGGTCAATGGGGAAGCAGCAAATGAATTGTACCTGGGTAAAGTTGCTGTGGCAGCAGTGGTTTTAAACAGGGTTGAAAGCGACCAGTTTCCGAACTCTATGGCAGGGGTTATTTACCAACCGTATGCTTTTGAATCAATTTCTAATGGGATAGCCAATGCACAGCCCTCTCAAGATTCAGTAAAGGCTGCCCAGGACGCTATGAATGGATGGGACCCTACTCAGGGAGCATTATTTTTTTGGAACCCTGCTAAACAGGTGAGTAGTTGGATATGGTCAAGGCCAATTATCACTACAATAGGGGCCCATGTATTTGCCAAGTAAAGCCGTAGTCAAGGCTTGTAAGGCAGAAAAGAAACTGAACGAGAAAGGGGATTATTATTTTGAAGAAGAAATGGTGGATGATTTCCGGTCTGGCTGCCGTATTGGTCATAGGCGGGCTGGTATACTGGGGATACGGCTTATCCAGGGACAGGGAACAGATTATTACCTATATGAACAATAATAACCAAAGGGCATTTTATCAGTTGATGGATCATGTGGAAAACATGGAAGTTATGCTTTCTAAGAGCCTTGTATCAAATTCCCCCTTACAACGAATGGTGATTTTTTCCGATGTCTGGCAGGAGTCTTTTGCCGCCAGGGAAAATCTGGCCCAGATACCCATTACAGGCTCCAGTATGACCCGGACCGCCACCTTTCTTACTCAGGCAGGGGACTTTGTGTGGTCATTGGCTAAAAAATTTGCTAGGGGCGAAACTATTAAGGCCGAAGACATCACTAAAATAAATGAGCTTCATACTGAAGCCGGGTATCTTGCCGCTGAACTGGAGAACATTGAAAAAAAGGCTGCTGATTACAGGCTTACATGGGGTGAAATCAAAACAAAGTCTCAAAAAGATATGGGACAAGAGGTCAATGTACCCAGTGGCCTGGAAAACATTAACAAAAAAATGGAGGATTTCCCCACCCTGATTTATGATGGGCCTTTTTCAGACCACATTATAAACAGAAAACCATTGGGTCTTACGGGAAACATTATTAGCAAGGAGAAGGCCGGTACCCTTGCCCGGATATTTGCGGAGGCAGGGACTTCCCTAAAATACAGGGTCATCAATATTGAGAATGTTAATGGCATAATACCTGCCTTCAGGGTTTATCTCGCATCACAACAAGAGGTAGAACCCTCTGTCACGGTCGACATATCCAAAAAAGGCGGACATACGCTGTTTATGCTGAACAACCGCAGGGTGAACAAGGCTGCAATATCTTCGGACAAGGCTGTTTCATTGGCCCTAAGTTTTTTAAAAAGCCGAAATATAGATAATATGCAGCCAACATATTTTATTGAACAGCAAAATACGGGAATAGTTATTTTTGAATATGAGCAGGACGGGATACTAATTTATCCTGATCTGATGAAGGTGAAAGTAGCCATGGATACAGGACAAATAGTAGGTTTTGAAGGCACCGGATTTTTAATAAATCACCATAACAGGCAGCTTCCAAGACCAACACTGAGTGAAAAGCAGGCTTTAAGAAAAGTAAATCCCAATCTCAAAGTTACTTCCAAAAGGCTGGCGGTAATCCCAAGGGAGAATTTGGAAGAAGTATTGGTATATGAATTCAAGGGGTCACTTGAGGGTGATAAGTTTATTGTTTATATTAATGCCTTGACAGGTGATGAGGAACAGATTGTTAAGGTAATTGAAACCAATGGAGGCCCATTAACAATGTAATTTATGGCCAGTTGTTAAAGAATCGGGGCCAGTTGTCAAAAAATCTGGGCCAGGTGTTCCGTGGGTCTCTTCTCTTTTTGGAGTCTGAGAAGAAATGAAGGGGGCAGGGTTTTTGTGGTTCGGTTCCCTTTAGAAAACATGCTGTAATAATATCGGGTGAATGGGATGTTGCCAGCAGTCCAGTATCTGTGCAGATATTTACAGTAACGATATCAGGAGGGACAATGAATTTCTCCGGGGGAATATCTTTGAGGGCATCTGACATGAAATTGGCCCATATTGGACCAGCAATTTTTCCGCCGGGAATACCCACGTTTTTTTCGGGATTATCATAACCGATATAAACACCTGCCGCTAAGCGGGGTGTATAGCCGACAAACCAGGCATCACGGTAATTTTGCGTTGTGCCTGTTTTGCCGGCAGCGGGACGTGAAATAATACCGGCAAGTGAAGCGGCGGTACCGCCGGAATCAAAAACCGCAGACAACATATCAGTTACCAGGTATGCCGTTGTATCAGAGATTACCCGCTCCGTTATTGGAGCGTTTTCTTCAATTAGATGGCCGTCTTTATCGATGATTTTAAGTATAAAGAAGGGCTTGCTTTTAATGCCTCCGGAAGCCAGGGTGCTGTATGCGCCGGTTATTTCAAGGGGAGTAACCTCTGAAGTGCCTAATGCCAGGGACAGGTATGGTCTAAGATTACTTTCTATGCCCATCCTGTTAGCGTATTCGGCCATTACAAGGGGTGTGACCTGATTAACAAGCTTAACAGCAATAACGTTATCAGAAATTTTCAAGGCTTCTTTTAAAGTAAGCGCTCGGTTATGGTAGGGAATAGTTCCGTAATCAGTTGGTGTATACAATTTGCCATTATCTTGTGGAAACTCAACATATTCACAGGTAAGGGTGCTTCCCTGCGTATATCCGCGGTCAATGGCTGCGGTGTATAAAAACGGTTTAAATGCTGAACCGGGTTGTCTTTTTGCCTGGGTAGCCCTATTAAATTTTGATAAGGAAAAATCTCGCCCACCGACCATTGCCCTAATATATCCGGTATTAGGTTCGATAGCAACGAGAGCACCTTCCAAATCTGTATCCATATTTTCCAGCATATTGTTAAAAGAATTTTCAGCTGCATACTGCATATTTAGGTCCAGGCTAGTATAAACAGAGATACCTTCAGCATAAATCATATTAGCTCCATTTTCGTATTTATCTGTTAAATATCGGATTACTTCATTAATAAAATACGGAGCGGTTTCTGACTTTGCAGTACTTGATTTTAATATAAGTTTTTCCCGGAAGGCCGCATCGGCTTCCTCACGGCTGATAAATCCCACATCAACCATTCGCTCCAGGACAATTTTCTGGCGGTTCCGGGCTTTTTCCCAGTTTTGAAAGGGAGAATAATTATTAGGTGCTTTGGGGAGTCCAGCCAGCATGGCGCTTTCAGCCAGGCCAAGGTCTGATGCATGCTTGTCAAAATAAGTTTGGGTGGCAATTTCTATGCCATATGCGCCATGACCAAAATATATCTGGTTCAGGTACAGTTCAAGAATTTTCTTTTTGGAGTATTTATGCTCAATCTGGATAGCCAGCACTAATTCCCTGAACTTACGACCAAATGTTTTTTCTCCGGAAAGGTAAAGGTTTTTCACAGTTTGCTGAGTTATGGTACTACCGCCTTCTACTATTTTTCGCGATCTCAGGTTGTGCCAGGCAGCTCCGATTATGCGGATTGGATCCAGACCAAAGTGTTTATAGAAACGTGAATCTTCAACGGCTATAAAAGCATTTTGGGTTACCTGGGGAATTCTTTCTACAGGTATCTCTACACGGTTTTCTTTGTAAAGGGTTGCAATTACCTTGTTATTTGTATCATAAACCTTTGAGGCTTCCGGCAAATTAGGAGTTGGGAGCGCAAGAAAACTATAGCCGGCAAGGGCTATACTTAAGGAAATGATTATCAAAACAACAAGTGACCAAATATATTTTTTGAAATTCATTTAAATATTCACCAGCCTGAAAGCGAGTCTGATTTTATTATATCAAAAACTAAAATTGCTATGTAAGATTCGAGAATATAAGACATAATTATTAGAATATTTCAAAATCAAGAAGGATTTCTATAAATTGTGGCGAAATTAATTTATTGGAAATATTACCATTTGCAACTAAGGGGGTGAGTCCTTGCTTCTGAAGAATGACATTAAATCCAAGGCTTCCATAACAATGCCGGAAATGCCACAGGCGATTCTTATTGCTGATTTTTCCGGAAAACTTAAGCTTGCAAAATGGAGATTAATGAGTGATGGCTATAAGGTTTACTATTTCAGAGAAATGTCGGAAATAGAGGCCCTTCTAAGCCAAGAAAACATTAGGGTGGTTCTGGTTAGTATATCGGCGGAAGATGACTGCAGGTTTGTCGAAAAGATAAAAAGTGCTAAGGCTGGTCTGGGAATAGTTGTTGTTTCAGAAGGGAAAGGACTTCACATTGCTAAAGCCCTTCATTCTATTGGTATCCATAATACTGCCGTGTTTCCCGTAGATTATCCATGGCTGAGTGCGGTTGTTGCGGCAGAACTGGAGCAGCTTAACCGGAAGAACCGGAAAAAAGCAGTTCTGAAACATAACAAAAGGTCACTGGGTTTGTCGCAGTGTAATTCAGTATTATATCAGAGAGCATTTAACCATATCAAAACAAAAATCCTTATTTTGGATACATCAGGTGAAATAGTACTTGCAAACAGGTCTATGTGTAATTTGCTTAAACTTGATGCTGAAATGGTTATCGGAAAAAACTTTGCTGAGGTTTTGGTGAATCCGGAAGTTCCTATACAGGCAACTCTTTATGAATTAATTAAAGAAATTGAGGCTGGCAAGCTGAAGGCATCTGAGGAAATTCTAAACAATTCCGCTGAAACTGAACCTGTGCCTTATGAGGTGACAGCCCACCGTATACTTAATCGTAAAGGAAAATATCTCGGGGTCTGCATTTTTGCTACAGATATCAGGGATCTAAAAAAACTTGAAAAAGTCATTGCCCACTCAGACCGTATGATGGTTGCAGGGCAACTGGCTGCTGGGGCGGCACATGAAATAAGGAACCCGCTTACTTCGGTCAAAGGATTTATCCAGCTCTTAAAAGAGGAATTAGAGGGTACTCCCAAAGAGGAATATATTAGTATTATAATCTCGGAAATAGACAGGGTTAATAACATTATAAGCGAGTTTCTGAAAATGGCTAAACCTACTATACTTAATAAGAAAGAGATCAATATTAGGGACCTCTTGGCTGATATTAAAGTATTGGTTGAAAGTGAAGCCTATCTTAAAAATATTAATATTATAGAAGATTTTCCGGATTTTTTGCCGATGCTTAAGATTGATTGCGATCAAACAAAACAAGTTATTATCAATATAATACGAAATTCTTTTGAAGCAATGTCTGAGGGAGGAACTCTAATAATTAAGTGTAATGAGACAAAAAAACGAAGAGAGCTTTGCATAGAAATTGAGGATACCGGGGAAGGGATGACTGCGGACACTATGAAACAGATGTTTGCCCCGTTTTATACTACTAAGGATTCCGGTACCGGCCTGGGGCTGGCGGTTTCCCGGGAAATTGTTGAATGCCATGGCGGCAGAATAGATGTTACCAGTGAACTAGGTAAGGGAACAAAAATACGGGTATACCTTCCTTGTTAAGCAATAATACATTAATTAAGAGTCAGATTATTTTCCGTAAGGGGAGTAATTTGGCTCTTTTTTTCCGGATTGGCTGCTGAAAATTGGGTAAAATAGAAACAGGTTTCAAAATTAAAGGAGGGTGCTTATGGCTACAACTGTTTTAAATGTCGGGGGAATGAGCTGTAATCATTGTAAAATGGCAGTGGAAAAGGCGTTAAAAACCTTAGATGGGGTTCAGAACGCCAATGTTGACCTTGATACAAAGAAGGTGTCTATTGAGTATAATCCGGCAGGAATTGATGAGGCAGGACTTAAAAAAGTTATTGCTGATGCCGGGTATGATGTTTAAATCCGGGAGGGAAGGCTTTGGCCCGAAAGTACCGTAAGGTTTCACGATATCGTGAAATTACCGGGATTTTGGTTAAATATGGGTTTAGATATCTGCTTAAGCCTCACAAATGCTTGCTTCCACAAATGGTAAGAATGGTTTTTGAAGACCTTGGGCCGACTTTTGTAAAAATGGGCCAGCTTTTGAGTGCCCGCCCCGACCTTATTCCACGGGACTATGTTGAGGAGTTGAGCCGGCTTCAGGATAATGTTGAAGAGGTGCCTGAATCAGAAATAAGGAATCAGTTTATCAAGGAAATGGGTAAGAGTCCCGAGGAAGTTTTTCTTGAGTTTAATTACAAACCTATGGCCAGTGCTTCCATCGGACAGGTTCATGAAGCGGTACTTCCGGATGGGTCTAAAGTTGTGATAAAAGTACAGAGGCCTCACCTGAAACAGCTCATTGATGGTGACATTAAAATACTTAAAAGGTTTGCCGGCATTCTTCAGAAAAGGACTGTTATTGGTAAGGTCTGTGATGTTTATGAAATTATTGATGTCTTCGAACGACAGATACACAAGGAACTGGATTACCTGACCGAAGCTGTGAACACTGAAGCATTTTTTAAGGAGTTTGCTGATGAGGAAAGTATAATTGTGCCCGGAATTTTTTCTGACTATACCACCAAGGAGATCTTGACAATGGAATTTGTTAAGGGTATCAGGGTGGAGGAGTTTGAGGAACATAACTACAGCTATGATGAAAGAAGCCTATATGCCAGCAATATGATGCTCTCAATCTATCGTCCTTTATTTGAACGGGGCATATTTCACGGTGACCCGCATCCGGGCAATGTTTTGTTTCAGGACAATTATAGAATTGTTCTCATTGATTTTGGGATTGTCGGAAGGTTTGACCGGTATTTCCGAAGGATGGTTGCAGAGCTTTTGGTTGCTCTGGCGGACCGGGATGTCCCTGCAGTAATGAATATAATCATGGAAACAGGGAGGACTACGCGGCGAATTCACCAGCAGCGCTTTTTTGAAGATGTATCCGAAATAGTGGAAAAGGCCAATGGTGTAACCAGAGGCGGAATAGCCCTTAGCCAGTTGATTAATGGAATGATTGCAATTTCTATTGAATATGGAATTAAGATGCCGGATAACCTCTTTATTTTGGGGAAGACTGTAATGATAAGTGAGAATATGTCCAGGAGAATTTGTCCTGAACTGGATATATCCGAAGTAATTAAGCCAATAGCCGCCGAATATTTAAGAGGAACCCTGCGCCCAGAAGTCCATAACGGAAGCATTTATAAGCAATTGTCCAGTATTACCGAAGGAATGACGACTTTTCCAGTGGATGTTTGTAAAGCAGTTAGAAATTTTGCCAATAATGATACCAGGATAACGTTTTACCACAGAAATCTCAACTGGCTTCATGATATGCTGGATATATCTTCTTCCAGGATTGCCTTTGGTCTTATCCTTGCAGCACTGATTGTTGGTTCCGCATTGATAATGCATGCCGGCAAAGGCCCCCTGCTGTGGGGATACCCTGTACTGGGTACAATTGGTTTTGTGTTTTCAGGTTTAATGGGTATAATGGTTTTGGTTGCGATGCTTAACTCGGGACGGCTGAGATAATCAACACACAATTTTGGGTTTTTTCGCATATCAATATTATTGACAGGCAAACCTGCACATGATATAATTCTAAAAAAATTTGATAATCTTAAAAAAGACGGTGAAGGGAATAGTAAGTGTATTGTTTACCCAGCAGAGAGCCGGAAGTGGTGGAATCCGGCGGAAACATGCACCGAAGGCCATCCTGGAGTCGCCGGGCTGAATTATAGTAAGCTTGGTCCGTATCCCTGGCGTTAACGGGAATTAAGCTGGGCTGCACACAACAGCCAATTAGGGTGGTACCGCGTGAGAGAGCTCTCGTCCCTTATGGGATGGGGGCTTATTAATTTCACTTATAAAAGGGGTTGGTTAATTTGGAACAAGGATTTAATTTGGATCAAAAGGACCATGAAATACTGGAATTGCTCCAGGATAACAGCCGCCAGGGGCTTGAGCAGATAGCGGCTATGCTTGGGATGGAGCGGCAGGAAGTTGAAAATAGGATTAAAGAACTTGAAGAAAAAAGAATTATTGTCAAATACAATTCCCTGATTAACTGGGAAAGGGCCGGTAAAGAAGTGGTTTCCGCCGTCATTGAGGTTAAGGTTTCTCCTCAGAGGGGTGCCGGGTTTGACAAACTGGCGGAAAGGATTTACCGGTTTCCTGAGGTTAAGGCCGTATACCTGATGTCAGGGAGATATGATTTCTCAGTGTTAGTAGAAGGAACCAACATGAAGGATGTAGCATTTTTTGTAGGAACTAAGCTGGCTACCATAGACAATGTCATCAGCACGGCAACACATTTTGTGCTGAAGAAGTTTAAGCAGGAAGGCGTAATTCTGGAAGATAAAGAAGAAGATAGAAGGTTGGTGATTTCGCCATGATAAAATGGGCAGATAAATTGTCAACAACAGTAAAAAATATTCCGCCTTCTGGAATTAGGCGTTTTTTTGACTTGGCTGCCGAGACAAAAGGAGTGATTTCCTTAGGCGTGGGTGAGCCTGATTTTGTTACCCCCTGGCATGTCCGGGAGGCCTGTATATATTCTCTGGAAAAAGGATATACAATGTATACCTCTAACTCGGGAATGCTGGAACTTAGGGAGGAAATTGCACGCAACCTTTATAATAACTATAAAGTTAAGTATGAGCCGGCAAATGAGGTGCTGGTGACCGTAGGCGTAAGTGAAGCAATGGACCTTGCTTTAAGGGCGGTGGTTTCTTTTGGTGACGAGGTACTAATACCGGAACCCTGTTTTGTTTCTTATGGTCCGTGTACTACTTTGGTCGGAGGAATCCCTGTTCCCATTCCGACCACAGAGGACAACGATTTCAGGGTTACAGCAGCCCAAATTGAAGAAAAAATTACGCCAAAGACCAAACTGCTTATTCTTAGTTATCCTAACAATCCGACCGGAGCTACTATTTCCAGGGAGGAATTGATGGAAATTGCTAAAGTGGTTAAAAAATATGACCTTCTCGTAATTTCTGATGAAATTTATGATGAACTAACATATGAAGGTACACATACATGTTTTGCATCCCTTCCTGCAATGAAGAGCAGGACAATATTGTTAAACGGCTTTTCTAAAGCGTATGCAATGACAGGATGGCGGTTGGGGTATGCCTGCGGGCATCCCGAAGTAATCTCCAATATGACAAAGATTCATCAATATACCATAATGTGTGCACCGATAACGGCACAGATGGCAGCACTAGAAGCTCTGCAGAACGGCGCAGATGAAATGAAGAAGATGGTGGCTGAATATGATCGGCGCAGGAGATTGGTTCTCAGAGGGATGAGCGAAATTGGCCTGTCATGTTTTGAACCAAGGGGTGCATTTTATGCCTTTCCATCCATTAGGAACACGGGAATGACATCTCAGGAGTTTGCCGAAAAGCTGTTGGTGGAAGCCAAAGTTGCTGTTGTTCCCGGAGATGTTTTCGGTGCCAATGGAGAAGGCCATATCAGGTTGTCTTATGCGGCTTCTGTGGCAAACCTCACAGAGGCTATAGAACGAATGAGCAAGTTCATCAGTAAGTCTGAACACCGGTCTGATGATATGGCAGCGAGCGGATAAAGTTTTTAGCTTAAAATAATTAATTACGCACCTGATAAAAACAGGAGTCAGTCTGGGTAGATATCATCAGGCTGCTCCTGTTTATTAATTGACCAGGCGGCACACCGAAAATTTATATGTTTTGAGCAGGAAACGGAATTGAAATTGTAGAAATATTGATGGTTATTGATGGAATGGACACTTGGGAAGAAGTGTATTATTAGGGAGATGATGGAGAGTGATTTGGGAACCTCATTATGAATGTATGGTCAGGGAGGATATGCAGGCAATTCAGTTAGACCGTTTGCAGGCAGTGGTGAACTATGTTTATGAAAAGGTGCCTTATTACCGAAAAGCTTATGATGAACATGGTATCAAACCACAGGAAATTACCAGGTTGAAAGATGTTTCTAGGCTGCCGTTTACTGAAAAAGAGGCTTTAATGGATGGTTACCCCTTTGGGCTTTTTGCAGTCCCTATGAAGAAGGTGGTACGCCTGCATGCGTCATCGGGGACTACCGGAAAGCAAAAGGTCATTGGATACACGAAACGTGACATCCGAACATGGTCAAACCTGATTGCCCGAATTGCAAGTATGGCCGGAATTACAGATGAGGATATTGTCCAAATATGCTTTGGTTATGGTTTGTTCACCGGAGGCTTTGGATTGCATTATGGTATTGAAAAGATTGGGGCGACTATAATACCTGCCTCTACAGGAAATACCGAGCGACAGATTGTGATGATGCAGGACTTTGGGACAACAGCAATGGTGGCGACCCCCTCTTATGCTCTTTACATGGCAGAAGTTTTTGAAGAGATGTGTATAGACCCCTCCAGCTTGAAGCTGAAGGTTGGCTTGTTCGGGGGCGAACCGTGTACAGATAATATGAAAAAAGAAATTGAGCGACGCTGGCATATGAGAGCAACTGATAACTATGGTCTTAGTGAGGTAGGCGGTCCCGGTGTGGCCGGGGAATGTGAGTGCAGTGAAGGTATGATGCATATAAATGAGGACCACTTTTATCCTGAAATCATTAATCCCGAGACAGGCCAATTAATGGGATATGGCGAGGTCGGGGAACTTGTCCTTACAACCCTGACTAGGGAAGCCTTTCCGATTATCCGTTACCGTACCCGTGACCTGACAATGCTGGTTGATGAACCTTGCAGGTGTGGGCGGACAACGCTTAAGATGAAGAAAGTTGTTCAGCGGGCGGATGACATGCTGATAATTAGAGGGGTAAATATTTATCCTTCACAAATTGAAGGAGTTATCATGGAAACTGAAGGGATAGGCCCCTATTACCAACTGGTGGTTACCAAAAAAGGGTACATGGATGACCTCGAAGTACAGGTGGAAATTTCGGGAGAACAGTTTTCGGGAAAATTCAAGGAGCTTGAAGAACTGGAAAAGAGTCTCCGAAGCAAGCTGCAAAAAGTACTTTCAATAAGTGCCGGAGTTAAATTGCTGGAGCCCAAGTCCCTTGAGCGGACCATGGGTAAGGCTAAAAGAATAGTGGACCTGCGTTCAAAGGATTAAGGCGGGGTTAAAAATTGCTGGATAAATAATACCGGAGGTAGGATAATGAAGGAACTTTTGACAGGAAATGAAGCGATTGCACGGGGGGCCTATGAATTCGGAGTAAAGGTGGCAGCAGCATATCCAGGCACACCCAGCACCGAGATACTGGAAAATCTGGTCAAATATCCGGGGGTGTATGCTCAGTGGTCCCCAAATGAGAAAGTGGCCTTGGAGGTTGGGGCCGGTGCTGCTATAGGTGGAGCCCGTACACTGGTAACCATGAAACACGTTGGGGTAAATGTGGCTGCAGACCCGCTGTTTACTCTAGCTTATACGGGTGTAAATGCCGGGCTTGTATTGGTTAGTGCTGATGACCCTGGGATGCATAGTTCTCAGAATGAACAGGATAACAGGAATTATGCTAAATTTGCAAAGATTCCGGTCCTGGAACCCAGTGATAGTCAGGAAGCAAAGGATATGGTTGGCTTAGGGCTTCAAATAAGTGAACAATTTGATACCCCTGTTATGCTTAGGACTACTACCAGAGTTAATCATTCCCAGAGTTTTGTGAAAATTGAGGAGCGTTCTGATGAAGATGCTAAACCTTATGTCAAAAACCCGCAGAAGTATGTAATGGTTCCGGCTCATGCCAGGGTGCGTCACGTTCTTGTTGAAGAGAGACGGGGCAAATTAACCGAGTATGCGGAAAGCTGCCCGGCTAACAGGATAGAATGGGCAGACCGGAAAATGGGGATAATTACCAGTGGGATAATATACGAATATGTAAAAGAAGTGTTACCCAGAGTATCTATCCTGAAAATTGGGATGACCTTTCCGCTTCCGGAAAAGCTTGTCCGGGAATTTGCGGCCCAGATTGATGAACTTTATGTGATAGAGGAACTTGAGCCATTTATGGAAGACCAGGTACGTCTTATGGGTGTTGCGGTTACAGGTAAGCAGTTGTTCCCCAGGATAGGAGAGGTTACACAAAGAATCATTGCCGAAAAAATCCTGTCTGTTACCGATCATCGGGAGTTAGTCAATGAATCTCTATTGACCCCTGGGGTACCCGAAGAAAAAGATGTACAGGTGCCTGTCCGGCCCCCGGTAATGTGCCCGGGATGCCCTCACAGGGGACTGTTTTATACTCTCAGTCAATTAAAAATGACTGTTATGGGTGATATTGGATGTTATACCCTTGGTTCCTTGCCGCCTCTTGAGGCCATGGATACGTGCATTTGTATGGGGGCCAGCGTGGGTTCCGCCATGGGCATGGAAAAAGCCCATCCTGAAATGCATGGAAAGGTTGTAGCCGTAATTGGTGATTCAACTTTTATCCATTCTGGAATTACAAGTCTGCTTGATGTTGTTTATAATAAGGGAGCTACTACCACAGTCATTCTGGATAATAGTACAACTGCCATGACTGGTCACCAGGACCATCCGGCAACAGGCAAAACCCTGAGTAAAGAGATGACAAACCAGGTTGACCTGGCAGGGTTGGTAAAAGCTCTTGGGATTAACCGGGTTCAAGTTGTCGATGCCTTTGACATTAAAAACTTAAATAATAGCATAAGTGAAGAGGCGGCAGCGGATGAGCCTTCAGTAATTATCGTAAAACATCCTTGTGCCCTATTGATAAAAGAAAAAACTGTACCATATACCATTGATGAAAACTGCATTAACTGTAGAAGGTGCATGAAACTCGGATGTCCGGCTCTCAGCGCAAAGGGGGATGCCGTTGTGGTGAATAACGCCCTGTGTACCGGTTGTGGATTGTGCTCACAACTTTGCCCGTCGGATGCATTAAAGAAAGTGGGGGAAGGCAATGGGTAACAGTAAAACAGTTAATATACTTATTGTAGGGGTAGGAGGTCAGGGGACTATCCTCGCCAGCAGGATATTATCTTATTTAGCAATGGAGGATGGGCATGATGTTAAAGTCTCTGAAATCCATGGCATGGCCCAGCGGGGCGGCAGTGTAGTTACCCAGGTAAGGATGGGTAAAAAAGTGTATTCTCCTTTGATATCGGAAGGGCAGGCAGATATAATCCTGGCTTTTGAAAAGCTTGAAGCCCTTCGTTGGGTGCACTGCCTAAAAACGGACGGTACAATTATCATTAATACCCAGGCGATTGATCCTGTGCCTGTTATGATGGGTATTCAGGAATATCCTGACGGTATTGTTTGTCGGATAAAAGGTAAGGTGCTTGATACAATTGCTGTTGATGCACTGCACATGGCAGAAGAATGTGGTAATGCCAAGGCTTCTAATGTTGTCTTGATGGGAGTGCTGGCTCGGAAAATGGGGTTTGGCAAAGAAAAGTGCATCCGGGCATTGGAGGAGAAAGTTCCTTTCAAGTTCTTGGAGCTAAATAAAAATGCTTTTGAGATGGGCTGGAATTTACAGGTATGATGTTATTATAGTATAAATGTTTTTCTGGTATAATATTGAAATAACCTAAAATTAGTGATAATTAGTTATCAGTGACTGTGAGGGAGGCATAAAATGCAATCTGTCCTGGAAAATGTGAAGAATAATATTATTAAAGTAATTGAACAATCGGCTCAAAAGGCTAGGGATGAAGGGAAACTCAACTTCGATTCCTTGCCTGCTTTTGTTTTGGAAGTTCCGAGGGAAAAGGAGCACGGGGATTTTGCCACAAATATAGCCATGCTGCTAACACGTCAGGCGAAGATAGCTCCAAGACAGATAGCAGAGACTATTGTAAATGGCATAAATATTAAAGGTTCCCGGATATCCCGTATTGAAATAGCCGGTCCCGGGTTTATTAACTTTTTTCTGGAAAATGACTGGGTATATGATGTCCTGCCACAAATTGAAAAACAGGGAGAGTGCTATGGTGACAGTAATACCGGCCAGGGGAAAAGGGTTCAGGTAGAATTTGTCAGCGCCAATCCGACCGGTTTGCTGCATATGGGTAATGCCCGTGGGGCCGCCCTTGGTGATGTGATGGCATCACTTATGCAGGCTGCGGGGTTTTTGGTATCCAGGGAGTTTTATATTAATGATGCCGGAAATCAGATAGATAATTTTGGAAAATCCCTTGAGGCTAGGTACTTACAGCTTCTTGGCAGGGACGTGGCTTTTCCTGAAGACGGTTATCACGGGGCTGACATAATCGATACAGTCAAGGGATTTATTGAAAAACATGGTGACCGTTATCTCGATATGGAGTCTGCCTTGAGAAAAGAGCTCTTTATTAAATATGCCCTTGAAGAAAAAATTGCTGCAATAAGGAACACCCTGAGCCAATTTGGGGTGGAATATGATGTATGGTTTAGTGAACAGTCGCTTCATGAATCCGGTGCTATTGATACTATCCTGGCTCAACTCCGGGAAAAAGGGTTTTTGTATGAGAGCGAAGGGGCCCTGTGGCTTAAGACCACAGAGTTTGGTGATGAAAAAGACGAAGTTTTGGTTAGGAGTAACGGCATACCTACTTATTTTGCCGCAGATATTGCTTATCATAAAAACAAATTTGACAGGGGTTTTGAGTGGGTAATAAATATTTGGGGTGCAGATCATCACGGTCACGTAAAAAGGTTGAAAGGCGCGATGCAGGCTTTGGGATACAACCCGGAAAGTCTTGACATAGTTCTGATGCAGTTAGTCCGCTTGTTTAAAGAGGGAGAAATAATAAGGATGTCAAAGCGTTCCGGTGAGTTTATCACACTTGATGACCTTATCGCGGATGTTGGCAGAGATGCTGCGCGGTACTTTTTTGTTATGAGAAGTGCAGACAGCCATTTGGATTTTGATATGGATTTGGCCAAATCTCAGTCAACGGAGAACCCGGTATATTATATCCAGTATGCCTATGCCAGAATAAGCAGCATTCTGCGTCAGCTGGAAGAGTTGGATGAAAACGTGCCTCTTACAGAGGAATGTGATTTCACACTTTTACAGGAACAGGCCGAACTTGACCTGATGAGAAAGATGGCTGATTTTCCCATTGAGATATCGGAAGCTGCATTAGCCCTTGAGCCCCACCGGATTGCCAGGTATGCCCATGAATTAGCCGGTCTTTTTCACAGTTTTTATAACAGCCATAGGGTGATGATAGAGGATAGGGAACTGCAAAAGGCACGGCTTGTATTGATAAAGTCGGTACAGACAGTTATAAGCAGAGCGTTGAGTTTGATAGGGGTAACCGCCCCGGAGTCTATGTAGACACCTTCAACTTGGACGGAAGATTAGACAGAATTAGACAAAATTTTTCAAAGTATTGCAGGAAACTAATCCCATAAAGTCGAATAGACATGTTGAGCTTTTTTAGGTTATTGTTTGCCAAAATATTCCCTAAGGGACGGTGAAGTCAATGCCTGAGTTCAACACAGAGCAAGTTAGCTCCTGTTTGACTGAAGCTGATTTGGCTCATGCAATTCTTAAGGCAGCGGGGGCTCCTTTGTATTTCAAGGACTTATTTGAACAAGTGATGGCCATTAAACCTGTTTCGGGTCGGGACAGGGAACATATTATGGCCGGTATCCACACCGACATAAACCTTGACGGGAGGTTTATTCATGTTGGGAAAGGCGTTTGGGGGTTAAGAGAGTGGGTGCATGATAGGAGGGCCTATCTCTACTCGTATGATGAAGAACTGGACAATTAATTGCGTGGGAAGACCACGCAATTTTTAGTAGATTGACAGCCTTGACAGTATGCATGACAGAGGTTAGAATGTTGTAGGTAGTGTCCGGCACTTAATGTTGAATTCATTTTAAAATTTATTTTATAGATAGGAGGAGCATTATGGCTAAGTTTATTTTTGTGACCGGAGGTGTTGTCTCGTCATTGGGAAAAGGTATCACTGCTGCTTCATTGGGTTGTATTCTGAAAAGCAGGGGTCTTAAAGTCGCCATTCAGAAATTTGATCCATATATAAATGTTGACCCTGGAACAATGAGCCCTTATCAGCACGGAGAAGTATTTGTCACAGATGACGGCGCTGAAACCGACCTTGACCTGGGGCATTATGAGCGGTTTATAGATATTAACCTTAGCAAGAGCAGTAATGTTACTACGGGTAAGATATACTGGGCAATTATTTCTAAGGAACGTAAAGGCGATTTTCTTGGTGGCACTGTACAGGTAATCCCACATGTCACCAATGAAATTAAAGATAGGATTCTAAGGGTAAGTAAAGAGAGCATGCCTGATGTTGTGATTACGGAAATCGGCGGTACGGTGGGGGATATTGAGTCCCTCCCCTTTCTCGAAGCTATCAGGCAGATGAAGAGCGATATTGGTCGTGAAAAAGTATTGTATATTCATGTTACCCTGGTTCCTTACCTTAAGGTATCAGGAGAATTGAAAACCAAGCCTACACAGCACAGTGTTAAGGAACTAAGGAGTATAGGCATTCAGCCGGATGTTATAGTCACTCGGTCTGAAAAACCCCTTTCAAAAGATATGGAAGAGAAAATTGCCCTCTTTTGTGATATTGATAAGGATGCGGTTATCCAGGCGGTAGATGCGGCTACAATATATGAAGTTCCACTCATGATGAAGGATGAGGGTCTTGATGATATTGTAATCGAACGCCTGGGTCTTAAATGTCGGGATGTTGATATGACTGAGTGGGTTGAAATAGTGGACAAAATCAAAAAACCTAAACATAAAACTACAATTGCCATTGTAGGCAAATATGTCGAACTTCCCGATGCCTATCTGAGTGTAGTCGAGTCTTTACGTCATGCAGGTGTTTATCATGAATCAGCTATAGAAATCAAGTGGGTAAATGCTGTTGACCTTGAAAAAGGTGAAAATACTGTTTGTGAATGCCTGGAGGGTGTAGATGGCATTTTGGTGCCGGGCGGTTTCGGGGACAGGGGTATTGAAGGAAAAGTTAAGGCTATAACTTTTGCGAGAGAGAATAAAGTGCCGTTTTTGGGTATTTGCCTGGGAATGCAGTGTGCGGTTATAGAGTTTGCCCGCTATATAGGTTTGAAAAAGGCTAACAGCTCTGAGTTTGACGTCGAGACACCTTATCCTGTAATTGACCTGCTTCCTGAACAAAAGGATATTGAGGATAAAGGGGGGACCATGAGACTGGGGCTTTACCCTTGTAAACTTTTAGAGGGTACCTGGGCTTTTGATGCATATAATGAAGATCTAATCTACGAACGGCACCGGCACAGGTTTGAGTTCAATAATGAATACCGTGAACAATTAACTGCCAAAGGCATGAAGGTTTCAGGAACATCACCCAATGACCGGTTAGTAGAAATTATTGAATTGTCTGACCACCCATGGTTCGTAGGGACACAATTCCATCCGGAGTTTAAGTCCCGTCCTAATCGTCCTCATCCACTCTTCAGAGATTTTGTCGGCATGGCACACAAGTATGGAAAACAGAAAAATGACAATTAATCTGCATACATGGCTGTGGTAAATATTACTAACGGCCTCTTGTTTTTTATTGAAAAGTCTATTGTTAAAATAATATAGTATTTGAAACAATAATGGTGCGGTTAATAAATTGTGGCGGAGAAGACATGGGGGTGTTCAATATTAACAAAAAAATTGTAGTGGGGTTGATAGCAGGTATTATACTTTTATCTCTGGTTGCAGCTATAGTATCCGGGCCGGAAAGTAAGGATAAGGTTTCCGGGGGTGAAGTTATCGGAGTTATCTATGTTGAGGGGGTTATCTCAGGATCCAGGGGAGAAGGTTCTGTTTTCAGTACGGGTATGGCTTCAGGCCATTCAATCATGGAACAGTTAAGAGAAGCTGGGGAGGATAACGGCGTTAAAGCGGTGCTGTTAAGGATCAACAGTCCTGGAGGCAGTGCAGCAGCTTCACAGGAGATAGGGAATGAATTAGATAAATTGCGTAAGCAAGGTAAGATTGTTGTTGCATCCATGGGCGATGTTGCGGCTTCTGGGGGTTACTGGCTTGCTGCCAAGGCTGACAAAATAGTTGCTGACCCTGCAACTTTGACGGGGAGTATTGGGGTAATCATGGAAACTCAAAGTCTGCAGGAACTATTTGATAAAATAGGAATCACACCCGAAACAATAAAGAGCGGTGCGCATAAAGATATGGGTTCTGTCAACCGCCCTCTGACACCTGAAGAACGGGATATCCTGCAGCATATGGTTGATGATATTTATCAACAGTTTGTAGATGTAGTGGCAGAGGGAAGAAAAATGGAAAGGGAAAAGGTCCTTGAACTGGCTGACGGACGAATATTTACCGGCCGCCAGGCAAAAGAAAAAGGCTTGGTAGATGAACTGGGGAACTATTATGATGCTATAAAGATTACGGGTGAACTGGCAGGAATTAAAGGAGAACCGGTTATTCGTGAATTTGGTTATCAGAGTCCTTTTGAAAAGTTCTTGAGTGTTGTTAGTATACCGACAGCTCCAAATAGTGAGTTTTTAGGATTGTCCCCCAGTGAGATTGAGGCATTGAAGGGATTATTAAAAATTCAAAGCTATTTTAGCGAAGCATTTTAAATACAGTGATAGGGGATATGTTTTATGGGTGATTTAGCGCTTGTTGACAGCAAAGACCGTTTGGGCTTTGCGGAATTGGTATATGGGACAATTTTTTCACCGGCGGTCACCTTTGCCAGGGTTTCCAGGGAAAACCACTTGTTTAACGGGTTCATTATTTTTCTTACTGTAACATTGCTCAGTTATGTGGTAAATTTCCTTAATGCCAGAAACTATTATGATTTATTGCCGCGATTATCTGAGCCAATCATTGCTGTTATTCCATATCTAGGAATTTTAGCCACAGTCTCAACGTTTTTATTTTGGTTTATTCAGGCCGGTATCCTTCAAGTTTTTGCAGAACTGTTAGGAGGCAAGGGGAATGCGCTTCAAATCTTGACAGTATTGGCGCTGGCAGGAATCCCAAAAGTTTTTGCTGTGCCGTTTCAGGTGCTGGGCGCTTTTTTACCGGGCCCTGTTGCTACTATTGTTCCCGCTATTGTTGTTATCTTGTTAGGGTGGTCAGTGGCGTTAATTGTTATAGGCCTTCGCGAAGTCCATGGGATTTCTATGGGGAGGGCGGTTGCGGTTCTTGTTATACCTATAGGTGTGTTGAGTTTAGTGTTCCTGATTATTGCGGTTTCCATGGTTGGATTTTTGATTCCTTTGATTAACAATGTTTAGCAGCAAGTGCATTTTGTAGAATAATAATGTAATAGTACGATATGTTTATATTTAGGAAAGAAGGGAAACATTGTTCTATCTAGAAATATTCTTAAATATTGAAGATTTAGCTAAATATAAATATATAAGTATAAGTATAAGTATGGGTAGGGTTTAAAGGGCAATAAAGAGAGGAGACATGATGAGTGAAGGCAAAAATATTAATAGTTGATGACCAAAGGGGAGTGCGGAGATTACTATATGAAGCTTTTAATGAAGAGGGATATGAAGTGGAAATGGCTGCCAGTGGATACGAGGCCCTTGAGAAAGTAAAAAATGCGATGCCTGATTTAATATTAATGGATATGAAAATGCCCGGGATGAATGGATTGGAAACATTGCATGAAATAAAAAAAATTAATGACTCTGTTGTTGTGATAATGATGACTGCATATGGGGAACTTGAAATTGTTACCGAGGCTATGAAACTTGGGATAAAGGAATATATAACAAAGCCTTTTGATATAAATGAATTAAGGGCAACTATAAAAAAGTTGGTGATGAAACAAAAGGTTGAAATCTGAACATATTATAATATCGCGTATGTAAGCAACTACCTCCTGGGGAAAAGAGGAATTTTATTGTTGGCGGCGAAATAAAAATATTTAAGGAGGGGTTGCCATGATTATTGCTACTGATTTTCTTATCGCTATGCGTTGCCCGTTATGTGGGAAATTGGATTTTCATTCGATTTCTCGTTTTGCCTTTGTGGGCGTTAAAAATATAAAAATAACATGTGCTTGTGGAGCCCCTAAGTTGATTATTGGCACTAAAAACTGCCGGCAATTTTGGCTGCAAGTACCATGTATGCTTTGTGAGACTAACCACCTGGTATATTATAAGGCCAAACAGCTTTGGGCTAATAAAGTCGAATTTTTTTACTGTAATGATACTAATGTAGAACTTGGTTTTTTCGGTCCTGAGGAAAAAGTTTATGCTTTGGCTGAGAAATATGAATACGGTCTGGAATCACTTTTTGACGGCCTGGGTTATGATGATTACTTTTATAATCCCGAAATTATGTTTGAGGTATTAAATTGTCTTCACGATGTGGCTGAAGAGGGTTTTCTCTACTGTGAATGTGGAAGCAGCCAGATTGAAATAGACATATTTCCTGACAGGGTTGAGCTGAATTGCAAAGATTGTAAAAGTATCAGGGCGGTTTATGCTGAAAATGATGAAGACTTAATTAAGATTAAGGATACCCCAAAAATAGTGTTGGTTGATAATGGGCTAAAGTTGTTAAAAAAACTCAGCAAAGCTAAAAAAGGAAAAAGGCGAAGTTTGAAACCTGCCAAGGATTAGTTAACTACGCATTAAATCAAGTTTTTAACACAAACTAAATCATTAATAAATAATAAGGAGGAACGATGATACCATGTCTCTAGTCCCAATCAGTGAACTATTAAATAAGGCTGAACAGGGTTGTTATGCTGTGGGAGCTTTTAACTGCAACAATATGGAAATAGTACAGGCAATCATTGCTGCTGCCGAGGCAGAAAACTCCCCGGTGATTATGCAGGCAAGCCAGGGGGCAATAAAATACGCCGGTATTGACTATATAACTGCCATGGCGAGGATTGCCGCGGAAAATGCATCTGTGCCGGTAGCCCTGCATCTTGACCACGGAACAAGTTTTGAGCAGGTAATGTTATGTATCCGGAAAGGCTTTAGTTCTGTAATGATTGATGGTTCCAAGTACGCTTTTGAAGATAACATAGCACTTACTAACAGAGTTCTTGCTGTCGCCAGGGCCGTAGGCGTTTCTGTTGAAGCTGAACTTGGTAAAATTGGCGGCACTGAAGATGATATTCATGTTGATGAGAGGGATGCCCTTTTTACAAAGCCTGAAGAAGCCAAAGAATTTGTTGAAAGGACCGGAGTAGATGCCCTTGCGGTTGCTATAGGCACTGCTCATGGGCAGTATAAAGGTATCCCGGAACTGGATTTTTCGAGGTTGGAAAAAATAAGGTCCTTGGTTAATATTCCGATAGTACTGCACGGTTCTTCCGGTGTTGCTGATGAGGATATTGCCAAGGCTATTAAGCTGGGCGTAAGAAAAGTTAATATAGATACAAACATTCGGGAAGCTTTTGTGCAGGCTTGTAGAGATGTACTAAACAGGGATGCTGGGGAAATAGACCCCCGAAAAGTTCTAGGGCCTGCCAGGGAAGCGGCTACTAAACTTATCAGGGAAAAGATCAGGCTGTTTGGCAGCTCTGGAAAGGCATGATGAAAAGCGGCGTAAGCCGCTTTTATCCGATTTGGCAAGTCAAGCTATTGATGTAAGGGGGTATGCAAACCTTGAAAATTTTTATTGATACAGCTAATATAGAAGAAATAAGAAGTTCCGAACGCCTTGGAGTAATCAGTGGAGTAACTACAAACCCCTCACTTATTGCCAAAGAGGGAAAAAATTTTATGGAAGTAGTTCATCAAATTTGCAGCATTGTTGACGGGCCTATCAGTGCTGAAGTTATTAGCCTAAATGCGGATGGAATGCTTTCTGAGGCTGAAGAACTTGCCAAAATCCACAAAAATATTGTAATCAAAATTCCTATGACGGCAGAGGGATTGACAGCAGTTAAAATCCTTTCAGAGAAAAAAATAAAGACAAATGTCACCCTTGTCTTTTCCGCTAACCAGGCTCTGCTGGCCGCTTTAGCAGGAGCAACTTATGTCAGTCCTTTTGTCGGCAGACTTGATGACATTGGTCAGGATGGGATGGATTTAATACGGGATATTGTACAGATTTATGAGAACTATGATTTTGAAACCCAAATTATTGCGGCAAGCATCAGGCATCCTATACACGTGACTGAGGCGGCTAAATCAGGGGCTCATATTGCTACTGTGCCATTCAAAGTGATAATGCAGATGACAAAACATGCCCTTACAGATTTGGGTATTGATAAATTCTTGGCAGATTGGGAAACAGTAAAAAACAAGTAGGAGGGGCCCTCAAAGTAAGTACAAACTTAAGCCACTGTAAAGTGGCTTTTGTATGTAAAATTATTGGTATTGAAGCAGGAACCAGCGCATATAAAGTAGAAGATAGTATAACACAATCATTGTATAATGTTATACTAATTATTGTTTTGGGAGGGGTTTGTGTGATTCGGGAACTGGCAATGGAATTTGCTCGCGTAACGGAAGCGGCCGCTATTGCATCTGCAAGATGGATGGGCCGTGGGGAAAAAGAAAAAGCTGATGATGCAGCTGTTGTTGCTATGAGGTCTGTATTTAGCACGGTGCAGATTGACGGGACGGTTGTTATTGGTGAAGGTGAGATGGATGAGGCTCCGATGCTGTACATAGGAGAGAGAGTAGGTGCCGGAGTGGATCCGAAGGTTGATATTGCAGTTGATCCGGTAGAAGGGACCAACAATGTTTCCAGGGGCCTTAATAATGCTATTGCTGTTGTGGCGGTTACGGATACAGGAGGGTTTCTTCATGCTCCAGATATGTATATGGATAAAATTGCAGTCGGACCCAAGGCCAAAGGTAAAATTCATTTGGATGCACCGGTTATTTCTAATCTGAAGGTGGTTGCTGAAGTAAATGATAAAGATATTGAGGACCTCACTGTAGTAATCCTTAACAGGCCAAGGCATGAAAAGATTATTAAAGAGGTTCGTGCGGCAGGTGCGCGTATTAAGCTGATTCAGGATGGTGATGTGGCACCGGCGGTAGCTGCGGCTATGGCAGGCACAGGTGTGGATATGTTGTTGGGGATAGGCGGCGCTCCCGAGGGGGTTTTGGCAGCTGCGGCCTTAAAATGTCTCGGAGGGGAAATGCAGGCAAGGCTATGGCCTGAAGATGATGAAGATATTAAAAGGGCTCAAAAATTGGGAATAGGGGATATTAATCGTTTACTAACAATGGATGACCTTGTAAAGACGGATGATGTTGTTTTTGCCGCTACTGGGATTACCGATGGTGACTTGGTTCAGGGGGTAAGATTTTTTGGAAATGGCGCCAGAACCCATACTGTTGTTATGAGGGCAGTTACCGGCACAGTTAGGTTTATTGATGCAATTCACAAGTTGGACAAAAAACCGTTTACCTACAGAAGATGATTTGCTATTATGCCATGCTTGACGGGTGAATGGGCTGGTGATATACTAGGGGCAGCATCAGGAAGTAAATTGGTTCCGGTGAGAGATAGTGATTAACAGACGCCTGAGATATAATTTAATAAGGTTTATGAGACTTAAGGGGGCTCCTGGCAAGCTTGCCCTCGGTTTTGCAATTGGTGCCTGTGTAAACTTTTTTCCGACATTCGGGTTTGGAATCCCGTTGGCCGGGATTGTTGCAGGCATTGTGTTTGCGAATATTCCTGCAGGATTGTTGGGAGATGTTATTTTCAAGCCATTATTCCCGTTTTTTTTCTATCTTAATATGGTAACGGGTTCTTTTTTGTGGGCAAATCAAATTCAAGATGTCAGGCATGTTTGGGCTGGGTTGCTATCCCCTGCTCTATTGGTAAATTGTGGGAAAATATTTTTCACCGGTGCGCTGGTTAACAGTGTAATTCTTGGTGTAATTCTTTATGTTTTTATGTTTTTTATTGTTGAACGTTACCGGATGACGTTCCTCAGAAGGCTCATAAGCAAAAACAGGAGGAACAGGGTTTGCGCCTAAAAAGGTACATTAAATATCAATATTTTAAGATGATTCGGCTTAGGGATACGCCATCAAAAGTTGCTAAAGGTGCAGGTCTGGGGTTTGGAATGGATTTTGCTATACCGGTACCTTTGGTGAGCATTTTTATAGCATTCGTGTTTGCCCGGGTTCTGAAGGTAAACAGTCTGGCAGCTGTCATGTCGGCAACTGGTTTGAAGCCGTTCTTTCCTGGGATTGTATTGATTAATTTATATACTCAATCTATTTTGGTTTCCCTTTTTCCTGTTTTGGGCAGGTTGGTATTGCCTCAGGCCGAGGGAACCACTTTTCTGGAAAATGTATTAAATAGTATTCTTTCCAGAGGAGGTCCTTATTTGTTGGCAGGAATTATTAATGGTGTGGTTGTGTTTGTACTCACATATGTGGTTTTATACTTCTTACTTAACACGAGGCTGGAGAAACTTAAATCCAGAATCAGAAAATAAAGGATTTACAGGGACTTTTTGGCGGGCTGTATGAATAAGCTTTCTACCATTAGGGTACAATATTAATATGAATTACTTTTTAGGAGGGCTATTATTTGAATGTTTCCGATTTGGAATCAAAAACAATGGTAGAGCTTTATGAAATGGCTAAGAATCTTGAGATTCAGGCTTATTATAAGCTCCGCAAAAAGGAACTGATTTTTGAAATTGTCAAGGTAAAGTCAAGCAAAGAACAATCTACCCTATTCGCTGAAGGGGTATTAGAAATTCTTCCGGATGGCTATGGGTTTTTACGGCCTTTTAGTTATGTTCCCAGTCAGGACGATATTTACGTTTCTCCATCTCAAATTAGGAGATTTGACTTGCGGACAGGGGACTTTGTTGGAGGGCAGGTCAGGCCGCCTAGGGATAATGAACGTTATTTTGCTCTTCTTCGGGTAGAGTACATAAATAAAATAAGTATTAATGATGCTGCAAGAAGGATACACTTTGACGGGTTAACACCCATATATCCAGACCAAAGAATTAACCTTGAAGTAGGACCAGAAATGGCTGTTACCAGGGTTATCGATCTGGTATCACCAATTGGGAAAGGCCAGAGGGGTCTGATCGTATCCCCGCCTAAAGCCGGTAAAACAGTTCTTCTCAAACAGATTGCCAACAGCATTACAACCAATTATCCTGAAATAAACCTTATGGTACTGCTGATTGATGAAAGGCCTGAAGAGGTTACCGATATGCAGAGGTCTGTAAAAGGTGAGGTTATCAGCTCTACCTTTGATGAACCGGCCGAAAATCATGTCAAGGTGGCGGAAATGGTGTTGGAGCGAGCTAAGAGGCTGGTGGAACACAAAAAAGATGTGGTGATTTTGCTGGATAGCATTACCAGGCTTGCCAGGGCATATAACCTTGTTGAGCCCTCAAGCGGCAGGACGTTGTCGGGTGGTGTAGACCCCAGTGCGCTGCATAAGCCGAAACGGTTTTTTGGAGCCGCCCGCAATATTGAAGAGGGAGGCAGCCTGACGATACTGGCGACTGCTCTGGTGGAAACTGGCAGCCGCATGGATGATGTTATTTTTGAAGAGTTTAAAGGTACAGGAAATATGGAGCTGATCCTTGACAGGAAGCTGGCCGACCGCAGGTTATTCCCTGCAATCGATATCAAGCGTTCCGGCACACGTAAGGAGGACTTGCTGTTAAGCAAGGAAGAAATGGAATTAATGTGGAACCTGCGAAAAACCTTCAGCCAGTCTACTACTACAGAGGCAATTGAACTCCTCATGGAAATATTAAAAAAGACCAAGTCAAACAGAGAGTTGATGGTAAAGAGTTCGGATTTTTCCAGGGCGATGTAAAGAAATAAGGATCGGGGTAGATGTATTCCTCCGGCGGGCTACAACTCAGCCGGCTAACCACTCGCGCGCAGCGCTCGTGGGCCGGCTGATGTCAGACTTCGCCTTCCGGAACACATCTATCCCTTTTTTAATTATAATATAAGGCTCATTATGTATAAATGTTTAAAAAGCATAGGGAAGGGGAGAATATAGGAGAAATGTTTTTTCGGGGAGGAAGAAAAGGTGAATTTTAGAAAGATACAAAAAGCGGTATTTGCAGTGTTGCTGGCGTTTGTTATGACTTGTTTTGCCGGGTACGGTTCGCCGGCCGAGGAAAGAAAGCAAGAACCGTTGCAAGAAATGTCACGTGAATTGTCACGTGAATTGTCACAAGAACCGGTATACTATACGGTGAAAAAGGGTGATTGTCTTTGGTCCGTGGCTCAACAATACCATGTAGCGCTGAGCTCGCTGGCTTATCTTAATGAGCTTGACCAGGAAAGCTTTCTCTATGAGGGTGATATGATAACCATTCCTGTAGGTGATACCATTACTTATACGGTAAATTCCGGGGATACACTCTGGGGACTTTCCCGCAGATTTAGTATTCCTATGGCAGAACTGGCGGAGAAAAACGGTTTCCAGCCTGCTGACCTTTTGTTATCAGGCCAAAAATTGATTCTTCCGGCTTCCAGTTCAGTAATTGATGTAATTAGTAATAATACAAGAGTGAAAATACCTTTATTGAATGCCTGGCCTGTTAAAGGGGTGGTTTCATCACCTTTTGGGATCAGGAATGGCAGGATGCATGAAGGGACAGATATAGCTGCGGAATGGGGAAGCCCGATTAAGGCAGTAGCAGGCGGCAAAATTGTTTTCTCAGGCAGCCGGGGTGATTATGGCAAGACTGTAATTATCGATCATGGGAACGGGTTCCGGAGTTTGTATGGACATGCTTCTTACTTGGATGTAAATACAGGTGACCGGGTTAGTCAGGGAGAAGTTATTGCCCGGATTGGAAGTACCGGACGTTCCACGGGGCCGCACTTACATTTAGAGCTGTTGTACCGCGGAACACCTTATAACCCCCAACATTATCTGCCTAATTAACATTTAGTTATGTGTAGTTGAATCAACAGCAGGATAAAGGGCCGTTTAGGCCTTTTCTTTTTTTTATAAAAGTAATATAATGTAATTTAAATTGAATTGGGCTAAACTAAGGAGATTGAGTATGTTTCAGTTGTTGTATGCAGATAGCAAAGGAAGGATGTATGAGCACCCGGAGGCGCTGGCTGTGGGGCGTACCGGGGGACTGTTTGCAGAAATTGAGGAAGAAGAGATGATTCCTTTACCCGAAGGGGCCTCGCTGGTTATGGTGCCGGGAGGGGTTCCGGTAGCAATTGGGGCAAATGGGAGCTTCAATGAACTAACCTCAGCTCCTGACGGTGCCCCTTGTTTTGCTGTCGGAGCTTTGCTGCCTCAAGGTTTTGCCAGAACAATGCTCCCAGCATACCGGCGTAAGGACAAACATCCCTTGCCCCTATTTGGCTATGCAGCAGTGGGGTGGAAAGACGGCAGGGTTTACGTTGCTGCAGTACAGACCGACAACCTGGAGAAATGGAACCCTTCCCATTATGGGACCTCCGAGTTGCCAGGGTTGGTTTATGATATGCTTGACAGGCAGGGAAATAACAGGGTTATTACACAATTGGCAAAGTGTGCACTGGAGTACAATTGCTTTACTGCCCAGAATATTTTTTACCGGAGGTGGGAAGGGGGTATTCCGGTATCGCCGGTATGTAATGCCAGGTGCCTGGGCTGTATCTCCTTGCAGCCTGCAGAGTGCTGCCCGGCACCTCAGAGCAGAATAGGTTTTGTACCCGAGATGTGGGAAGTGACAGACATAGCTGTTCCACACCTTATCGAGGCTGAAGGAGCTATCATAAGTTTTGGGCAGGGGTGTGAGGGGGAACCCTCCCTGCAGGCGCCCCTGATATCTGAAGCAATAAAAAATATTCGCAGCTATACAGGAGCAGGTACTATAAATATGAACACAAATGCAGGTAATACTGCAGGTATCAAGGAAATCTGTTCTGCCGGAATTGATTCCCTGCGTGTCAGTACTATCAGTGCCAGGGAAGAAACATATACCGGTTATTATGTCCCCATAAGTTACCGGTGGCAGGATGTATATGATTCCATAGCTTTTGCCAGGGATAAGGGAACCTATGTATCCCTTAACCTGCTGATCTTTCCTGGGCTAACAGATATACCTGAAGAAGCCGAGGCGCTGGTTGCTTTACTTGCAAAGCTTGATATAAATATGGTTCAGATACGCAATCTCAATATAGACCCCGATTTTTTGTCTTCCAGGATTCCTCTGGCATCTAACGAGGTAATGGGTATCAATAATTTCATTGATTTTTTGAAAGCAGAGCTGCCGGGACTTGAAATTGGCAATTATTCCAGGCCTGTACGAAATAATGACATTTGAAACTGAAAACGGTTGCATACCCATAAGCCGTATGATATAATAATAAAAGTTGACAATTGGTGATATTTCCAGAAAAGAGGTGAAGGGCCATGAAAAAGGACATTCATCCAAAGTACGAGGCAACAGTGGTTACCTGTGCTTGTGGTGAGACTTTTGAGTCAGGATCAACTAAAAAGCAGTTAAAGGTGGAGATTTGCTCCAAATGCCATCCTTTTTTTACAGGAAAGCAAAAATTTGTTGATACCAGTGGCCGTGTGGATAAATTCAAGAAAAAATACGGAATGTAATCACATACGGGATGTAATCACAGCAGAGCAACCGGCTCTGCTCTTTTAATATTGAGAAAGCTGATTGGACTCTACTCTTAAAATGCAAGGAGATGTATTTAGTTGAGTGATAAAGTGACATATGGAGGCCAAGCGGTTATCGAGGGTGTAATGATGCGCGGTCGCCAAAATGTGGCAATAGCAGTCAGAAAGCCTGACCATGATATTGTAGTTGAAGAGCGGCCAGTTAATTCTATTACCAAAAAACTGCCTTTTCTTAAGCTGCCCTTTTTCCGAGGTTCAGTTATGCTTTTTGAGTCACTTATTGTTGGCATTCAAGCATTGACATTTTCCGCGAGCCAAGCAGCTGCAGATGAGGAAGAACAGCTCAGCCCCTGGGAAATGGCACTGACCATAGCTGTGGCGGTAATATTGGCTATATTGCTTTTTATTGTTGCACCTACCAGTGCTGCCAGGCTTTTATATGTATTGGATAGTGTTGTTTTGATTAATTTTTTGGAAGGACTTTTGCGGATAGCTATTTTTTTGGTTTATGTACTGGCCATTTCACGCATGAAGGATATTCAGCGGGTTTTTCAGTATCATGGTGCCGAACACAAGGTTATCAGTACCTTTGAAGCCAATGAGAAGCTGGTAGTTGAGAACGTGAGGAAATATTCTCAGCTGCACCCGAGGTGTGGTACCAGCTTTCTGCTGATTGTAATGGTTATAATGGTATTTATTTTCAGCTTTTTGGGGAAACAGGACCTGTTAATGAGGATTGGCTCAAGGATTCTTCTTTTGCCGGTAGTCGCCGGAGTTTCTTATGAGGTCCTTAAGCTGTCGAGTAAGTATTGTAACTCCCCATTAATGAAAATTATAATTACCCCGGGACTGTGGCTGCAGAAACTTACTACAAGGGAACCGGATGACAGCCAGATTGAGGTGGCTATTGCATCACTTAAATCTGTGCTGGCAAAGGAAGAAGGGTTTACCGAATAATCGCAAGAAGCTATGCAATAATCGTATTTAATATAACTCAATTCAGAGGTGTGAGAAATGTTTGATAAATTACAGGCCCTTGAAGATAAGTATGAGCAGCTGGCCGGTTTGTTGAGTAATCCGGATGTTATTTCAAACCAGGCTGAGTGGCAGAAGCATGCCAAAGCACATGCTTCCATGACAGATGTAGTTACAGCTTACCGGGAGTACCGGGAAACCCTTCGTGGAATCGATGAAGCCAAGGAGATGCTTGAAGATAAACTTGAAGACGATTTTCGGGAAATGGTTAATCTGGAGCTGGAAGAATTAAAAGATAAAAGGGAAGAGCTGGAGACCAGGCTTAAAATACTTTTGCTGCCAAAGGATCCTAATGACGACAAAAACGTTATCATGGAAATCAGGGGCGGCGCCGGCGGTGAGGAGGCTGCCCTTTTTGCGGGGACGCTGTTCCGAATGTACAGCAGGTATGCTGAAGAGAGAGGCTGGAAAACTGAAATCCTTGGTTCAAATGCGACTGATATTGGAGGCTTTAAGGAAGTTGCTTTCCTTATTGAAGGCCAGGGTGCTTACAGCAGGCTTAAATTTGAAAGCGGGGTTCACCGGGTCCAGCGGGTACCGGCTACAGAATCATCAGGACGGATTCACACCTCTACGGTAACTGTTGCAGTGCTTCCTGAAGCGGAAGAAGTTGATATAGAAATAGACCCAAACGATCTAAGGATTGATGTATTTTGTTCCAGCGGTCCGGGTGGGCAGTCTGTTAATACGACCCAGTCGGCAGTCAGGGTCACACATATTCCCAGCGGGATTGTGGTTTCCTGTCAGGACGAGAAATCACAGCACAAGAATAAGGATAAGGCAATGCGTGTCTTAAGGGCCAGGCTGCTTGACAGGGCCCGCGAGGAACAGGACGCCCAGCTTGCCAGCACAAGGAAGAACCAGGTGGGCACAGGTGACCGCAGTGAAAGGATTAGAACCTATAATTATCCCCAGGGACGTGTTACCGACCATCGTATAGGCTTGACTTTGCATAAACTGGACCAGGTGCTGGAAGGAAATATGGATGAGATTATTGAAGCTTTAATTACAACTGACCAGGCCGAGAAATTAAAGCAGGTGGAATAAATTATGCCAACGGTAAGGGAGGTTTTGGCTGAGGCGGCGCAGGCTCTGCGCGGTAGTGGGATTGATACGGCCCGCCTAGATGCCGAGGTATTGCTGGCCTTTATATTAAACGTATCAAGAACCGACCTTTATATTAGAATCGACAGGGTTATTCCGGACAATAAATTAGGGGAATATTTTTCAGTTGTTGCCAGGCGCTCCCGCCGGGAGCCGGTTGCTTATATCACCGGGGAAAAAGAGTTTATGTCCCTTTCGTTTTTGGTTAACCGTGATGTGCTTATTCCCAGGCCTGAAACCGAAGTTATGGTTGAATGGGTTATTGAACGTGCTGGACCCGGTCAGGTTATTGTAGATGTGGGTACAGGCAGTGGAGCAATTGCTGTCAGCATTGCCAAATACTTGCCGGGAGTGCATATGTGGGCTGTTGATATCTCTGATGCTGCTTTGCGTGTGGCACGGGAAAATGCTCACAGGTTGGGAGTCCCGGATAAGATACAATTTTTAAATAGCAGCCTGCTTGATGGCATTCCGGCAAGCCTTTGCGGTAAAGTTGACTGGATAATTGCCAACCTGCCATATATTCCGTCTGCAGAGGTTTCCGGGCTCCAAACGGAAGTCTCCGGATATGAGCCTTATATTGCCTTGGACGGAGGGGCTGATGGCCTTGATTTATATAGAAAACTTGTTAACCCTGCATTTGAACTACTGGCAAAAGGGGGATGTTTTTGCCTGGAGATGGGCGCGGCTCAGACAAACGGGCTGATGAAATTGCTGCCTGAAGAAAAATGGGGGCAAGGCATTCAAGTTTTACAGGATTATGCCGGTCTTGACCGGTTTATTGTGATTCATAAGAAAACTTAAAGAAACGAGGGTCGTTTATGGAGAGCCAATTTCAGGCCTATATTGCAGTTGCTGTATTTTTGTTAACTTATGCTTTAATCATTTCTGAGAAGATTCACCGCACTGTCGTCGCATTATTTGGCGGTTTGCTGGTTATTTTTCTGGGCATTCTGGAACAGGAAAAGGCTATTGAAATGATTGACTTCAATACCCTAGGGCTCCTTGCCGGGATGATGATTATTGTCGCAATCACCAAACGCACCGGATTATTTGAGTTTCTGGCTATTAAGTCTGCCAAGTGGGCCAAGGGGGATCCGTGGCTGCTCATGATTGCTCTGAGCACAATCACTGCTGTGGCATCAGCCTTACTTGATAATGTGACAACAGTTTTATTAATAGTTCCGGTAACTTTTTCAATTACCCAAGAGCTGAAGATAAATCCCATTCCGTTTCTGGTTACCGAAATTATTGCTTCAAACATAGGGGGGACAGCGACACTTATCGGGGACCCGCCAAATATTATGATTGGGAGCCAGACACACCTTGGCTTCATGGATTTTGTCATAAATCTTGCTCTTCCGGCAATTGTAATTTATATTGTTACAATGATTTGTTTAAAGTTTATTTATGGCAAAAGGCTTAAGGTATCGGATAAACTGAAACAAAAGGTAATGGCATTTGATGAGAATGAAGCTATCAAAGATGTCCCGTTGTTAAAAAAGAGCCTTTTTGTATTAGGGTTAACAACCCTGGGGTTTATTCTTCACCAGTTTGTTCATATGGAATCGGCAACAATTGCCCTCGGCGGTGGTACTCTTTTAATGCTGTTGTCAAGGATTAACCCGGATCATGTGTTACACGAAGTAGAGTGGCCGGTTATATTTTTCTTTATCGGACTGTTCGTCTTGGTAGGCGGGCTTGAAGAAACCGGGATTATTGAGGCCTTGGCAGTTAAGTCCCTTGAGATAACCGGTGGGGAAATGGTTTCTACTTCAATGATAATTTTATGGCTTTCAGCTATAGCATCTGCTTTTGTAGACAATATACCGTTTGTGGCGACTATGATTCCTTTATTGAAGACCATGGGTGAATTGGGAGGAATGACAAACATAGACCCATTTTGGTGGTCTTTGGCCCTGGGCGCTTGCTTGGGCGGCAACGGTACTCTTATCGGGGCTTCAGCAAACGTTATTGTTGCTGGAATGGCTGAACACCGCAAACACCACATTTCTTTTTTAGGATATATGAAAATTGCTTTTCCGTTAATGATTATGTCAATAATCATATCTAGCATTTACGTATATTTACGGTATTTAATGTAAAACTATAATTGGTTTGGCTTTTCCCTTTATGATAATGCCTATTATCGTCTTCACTGGATATGTGTATTTGCGTTACTTTATCCTGGTTTAGTGACAGGGGGAATTCATTGGAATTCCCCCTGTTTAAACTTTGGAGACCGAGGAAGGAGATTGGCAGAAGATGACGGGCTGAGAGGGGTACCTTAAGATGCAAAAAAATACTGAGATGCTGAGTTCGATAGATGAGGACCTGGCAAAAGCGGCACAGCTTATCCGTGATGGTGGTCTGGTAGCATTTCCTACAGAAACAGTGTATGGTTTAGGAGCTAATGCCCTAGATCCTAAAGCTGTATCCGAAATTTTTAATGCGAAGGGGCGCCCCGCTGATAATCCTTTGATTGTACATATTTCAGATGTCAGCCAGGTATATAACTTATCTGATGAAGTTACTATTCCTGCGGAAAGGGTTATGGAAGCTTTCTGGCCGGGGCCTCTGACCGTAGTCCTGCCCAGAAAACCCGGTGTTCCCGATGTTGTTACTTCAGGTCTGGATACTGTGGCAGTGCGTATGCCGGATCATCCGGTAGCTCTTGGTATAATCAGCAGGGCCGGAGTGCCGGTGGCGGCACCTTCTGCTAATAGTTCCGGAAAACCTAGCCCTACAACGGCCGGGCATGTAGCTGAAGACTTATCTGGGAAAATAGATGCCGTTGTAGATGGGGGACCATGCCGGGTTGGGGTGGAATCTACGGTTATTGATCTAACCCAGGAGCCCCCTGTAATTTTGCGCCCAGGCGGAGTTACTCAGGAGGAACTGGAGGGGGTCCTGGGGCATGTGGAAACAGCTGCTTCTTTTGCAGAAGATTATGTGGGAGCACCTAGGTCACCTGGTATGAAATATCGTCATTATTCGCCAAAGGCCGAAGTGGTTTTGGTGATAGGAGAACACGCCGATGAGATTACTCAAAAAGTTAGTGAATTATTAGCCAAATATCACTGTCAAGGAAAAATTACCGGAGTTTTAGCAGCAGCCGAAACTGCTGCTAAATACAGTTCTGATGCTGTTTTTAACCTGGGCAGCAGGGAATGTCCGGAGGAAATTGCCCGGAGCCTGTTTTACGGATTGCGTTATCTGGACATGCAGGGTGTTGACATAATTATATCTGAGGGGTATTCTGAAAAAGGGATCGGGGCAGCGGTGATGAACAGGCTTAAAAAAGCTGCAGGAAGTATCATCTTTCTTTAGGAGGAGTAAAATTTGGGGTTGGGAACAATTTTTGCCCTGGCTCTGGCTTTAAGTGCCGATGCGTTTTCTTTTTCTCTGGGGCTGGGGATGGCAGGGGTTAACAAAAGACAAGTTTACCTGATAAGCCTAACTGTATTAATATTTCATATTGTCATGCCATTAGCGGGTTATTTTGCCGGTGGTTTTGTGGGAAGTTTTCTTGGCAGATGGGCCGGTTATGTTGGGGCTGCAGTTCTGATAGCGCTTGGGCTGAGGATGGTCTGGGAAGGTTTTTCCGAAAATCAGGAAGAGAATTTTTCCCAGTACATCCTTACCAGTATTTATGGAATTGCAGTATTGGGGCTAACTGTCAGTATTGATGCTCTCAGTGTGGGCTTTACCTTGGGGACTTATCAGGCTGAGGTGGGTTTGGCGGCAGCTATTATCGGGCTTGTTTCCGGAATAATGGCATTCTTTGGACTGGAATTTGGCAAAAAAGTCGGGGAATGGATGGGCAGGCGTGCTTTGGTGGCAGGGGGTTCTGTTCTGGTGCTGATAGGGATAAAGATGTTTGTTTAATGGAGTGTGGTTTGTTTGAAAATTGCTTTTATATGTACTGGCAATACGTGCCGCAGTATTATGGCACAAGCGCTGGCAGGACAAATTCTTGGCGAAATTGGGGATATCGGTAATGACATACAGGTAATTTCGGCAGGGTTAATGGTATATCCCGGCAGTCCGGCCTCGGAGAATGCCCGTGAGGTAATGGCCCTATTGGGAATAGATATTTCTTCACACATGGCCAGGCCGTTTACTGATGCAATTGCACGGGAAGCTGACTTAATCCTTACCATGACTGCCGCACATAAAAGGGTCCTTTCCGGGAATTATCCCCGGCTTGGTGAAAAGCTGTATACTCTTGCCGAATATGCCGGAAACGGGAAAGCAGATGTGACAGACCCGTTTGGACAATCTTTCGAAGTATACAGGGAAAGTGCTGGGGAAATTAGAGAACTAGTGGAAAAGGTGATACATAAAATATTGCAGCAGGGAAATGGGAACTGATGTAGAAATGTAAATGAGGAAAATTGTAAAGTTATGTAGAATTTCATTAATTTGTTTATCGGAGGCATATATGACAAAGGAAATTGTAACAGTAGCCTTAGGATCGGATCATGCCGGTCTCAGGCTGAAAGAAGAAATAATTAAGATGCTTCAGGAAGAAGAGTATGTTTACAAAGATTTCGGCACTTTTTGTGAAGAGTCGGTGGATTACCCTGATATTGCGCTTGATGTTGCCAAAGCGGTGAAGTCAGGCGAGTATAAAAGAGGAATTCTCATATGCGGGACTGGAATAGGCATCGGGATAGCAGCCAACAAAATGGATGGCATCAGGGCCGCATTATGTCATGATACTTTTTCTGCAAAGGCATCCAGGGAGCACAATGATGCTAATATTTTAACGATGGGTGAGCGCATTATAGGGCCGGGCTTGGCCAGGGATATTGCCGCCATTTGGCTGAAAACTGATTTTGCCGGTGGCCGCCATGCCAGGAGAGTGCAAAAGATTATAGATATTGAAAAAATAAAAAATAGTGATTAGTGAGGAGGAAATTGTTATGGATGATGAGCTCTATTTTGTTAAAACGACAGACCCTGAAGTGGCTGAAGCACTTGCTAAGGAAAAATACAGACAGCAGCATAAAATTGAACTGATAGCCTCGGAAAATTTTGTGAGCAGGGCGGTTATGGCTGCACAGGGAACAGTCCTGACCAATAAATATGCTGAAGGATACCCGGGAAAGCGTTATTATGGCGGATGTGAATATGTTGATATCGTAGAAGACTTGGCCATAAAGAGGGCAAAAGAAGTTTTTGGGGCAGAACATGTTAATGTTCAGCCTCATTCCGGTGCCCAGGCAAATATGGCAGTTTATTTTGCCATGCTTAATCCGGGGGATACCGTCCTGGGGATGAACCTGAGCCATGGCGGGCACCTCACTCATGGCAGTCCTGTAAACATGTCAGGGAAATACTATAATTTCGTCCCTTACGGGGTTGAAAAGGAAACCGGTAAGATTAATTACGAAAAATTGTTTGCTCTTGCTTTTGAACATAAACCTAAAATGATTGTTGCCGGGGCCAGTGCTTATCCCAGAATTATTGATTTTGTGCAGTTAAAGGAAATAGCCGAAGAGGTAGGGGCCATGTTAATGGTTGACATGGCTCACATCGCTGGGCTGGTGGCTGCCGGTCAGCACCCGTCCCCGGTTCCCCATGCTGATTTTGTTACCACAACTACTCATAAAACACTTCGCGGCCCCAGGGGCGGGATGATTCTCTGCAGGGAGAAATATGGCCCTGCCATCGATAAATCGGTGTTCCCAGGGATTCAAGGGGGACCCCTGATGCATGTTATTGCCGCCAAAGCAGTTGCCCTTAAAGAGGCTTTGACACCTGAATTCAAGGTGTATCAAGAGCAGGTTGTCAAAAATGCCACGGTTTTGGCTGGTTTTCTGATGCAGCGGGGATTTGAAATAGTATCCGGAGGAACAGATAACCACCTAATGCTGGTTGACCTCAGAAGTAAAGATATTACCGGGAAAGAAGCAGAAGCAGTCCTGGACCAGGCTGGGGTAACAGTTAACAAGAATGCTATCCCATTTGACCCCCAGAGCCCGTTTGTGACAAGCGGTGTCAGAATTGGGACCCCGGCGGCTACAAGCAGAGGCATGAAGGAAAAAGCTATGGAAACTATTGCAGAAATTATTGACATGGCTATTACCGGACGGGATGATGAAGCTAAGCTTGCTGAAGCCCGCAATCTGGTAAAAGACTTATGTGAGCAACATCCCCTGTATAACTAAATTAAATTGGATGAACAGTTCTGTTGTATAACTAATGAGGTGAACCTGTGAAAACAGATACGCTTATGAATTCAGAAGCTCCTTTAAGAGTGCTTATAGTATTTGGTACGCGTCCCGAAGCCATTAAGATGGCTCCTTTGGTTAAGCAATTGGAAGATGCCCCTGATATTGACTGCAGTGTTGCCGTTACCGCGCAGCACCGCGAAATGCTGGACCAGGTTCTGGATTTATTTCATATTAAACCTGAATATGATTTAAATATCATGCTTCCAAATCAGACCCTTTATGAAATTACAACAAGAGCTCTGACAGGGCTGAAGGACATCTTGGAACAGGAAAAACCGGATATTGTCTTGGTACATGGGGATACTACTACTACATTTGTTGCCGGCCTGGCAGCTTTTTACCGGCAGATCAAGGTGGGGCATATAGAAGCAGGACTGCGTACCGGGAACAGGTACTCGCCATACCCCGAAGAAATGAACCGGAAGCTTACGGGAGCTATTGCCGAATTTCACTTTGCACCAACCGGGACTGCAAAGGCAAACTTGTTAAGGGAGGGTGTTGACCCGGAAAATATTCTGGTAACCGGCAACACTGTTATTGATGCATTATTGGCTACCGTAACGGATGAGTTTGTTTTTGGAGACAATATACTGGATAATATTGACTATAATCGGCGGAAGGTGCTTGTGGTGACAACCCACCGCCGGGAAAACATTGGTGACCCTCTGAGAAACGTTTACCGGGCATTGAGGTCTGTGGTGGAAAACTATCCTGAAGTAGAAATTGTTTTCCCTGTCCATAAAAACCCTAAGGTAAGAGAAGTGGTAAATGCGGTGCTTGGCGGGGTCCCTAGGGTACATTTAATTGATCCCCTTGACTATGCTCCATTTGTGAACCTGATGAACAAGTCATATTTGGTACTGACTGATTCCGGAGGTCTGCAGGAAGAAGCCCCTTCTTTAGGCAAACCGGTCTTGGTGCTTAGGGATACCACAGAACGGCCGGAAGCTGTTGAGGCCGGAACTGTCAGGATGGTGGGCACAGATGAGGCAGCAATTTATAAACAATGTAAATTATTGCTGGAGAATTATGAGGAATATAATAGGATGGCAGGGGCGGTAAATCCATACGGAGATGGCAGGGCAAGCGGGAGGATAGTATCTGGATTAAAATACTATTTTGGCTTAAATGGCAGGAAACCTGAGGAATTTTCAGTATAATAACTTTGTGAAAAAAATATTAAAAATTACCTCCAGAAAAAAGGAATTTGTAAAAAAAGGGAGAATAATGAGTACATCTGCAGTGGTTTTCCGGACATATAATGTAGACCTTCTGCCGAGGTAAAAGGTGTTATGTTTATGTCCTTTTAAAAACACCTTAAGTTCAAAAAATTGTGAAAACGAATCCCTGCCCTAAGCCCCACAAAGAGGGTGTGAAAATGAAAGAAGATGAGAAGTACCGGAGCTTTAAGGCCGTTGGCCTTATTATGTCTGCTGGTATGACAATGGCCGTATCGGTCGCATTGGGGTATTTTGCCGGGAACTGGCTGGATAACTATTTTGGGACAAAGCCATGGTTAACACTGATTATGTTTATTTTGGGCACAGCGGCAGGTCTTAAATCATTGTACGACTTTGCTTTTCCTAAAAAGGGGAATGATTAGTTTTAAACAAATAGAGAAGAAATATTTTTTACAGTATAAATTTGTTCAATATACATGACTATAGGTGTTAGCAAAGGAGGTGGATACAATGTCAGCAGCAGCGCACGGAGGCGGCGCGGCACATCATGGGCCATCAGATCCATTGTTTAATATTCCAATACCGGGAACTGAGTTTCATTTGCCTATATATAATTTCGTAATAACTTCATGGGTTATCATGTTTATACTGGTGTTTACGGCTTGGTTGGCTACCAAGAACATGCACCGGATGCCAAAAGGCATCCAAAATGTCTGGGAATATATTGTAGATGCTTTGTTTGACTTCATTGGCGGTATTATGGGGGAAAACAGGGCCAGAAAATATGGGCCGTTTTTGGCAACTTGTTTTCTTTATATACTATTGTGTAACTATTCAGGTCTAATTCCAGGCGCAGCAATGATTAAGGGTTTTGTGCCGCCCACAAACAATGTCAGTATTACAGCGGCTTTAGCAATCTTGGTATTTATTTCCGTGTTTTATTATGGAATCAAGGCAAAAGGGTTAAGCTTTTTCAAACATTTCTTCCAGCCAATGGCATTCATGGTTATTCTTAATGTTATTGAAGAAGTGGTCCGACCGGTATCGCTTTCTCTTCGTCTTTATGGGAACATATTCGGTGAAGAAAAAATAATTGAAGAATTGGGCAACATGATTCCTTTTTTAGTTCCTCTGCCCATGATGGTTTTGGGTCTTCTTACGGGGGCCATCCAGGCTCTCGTGTTTACACTGTTAGCTTCTACTTACATATCTGGAGCTACTGAAGAACACCATTAAAATTTTATTAACTAGTTTTTTTATTTGCTAGTCTTGAGAAGGGGGGGAAAATAATGGAACTGGTTAACGGTTTAATTGCACTGGGCGCTGCTTTTGCGGTAGGTGTTGCTGCTATAGGCGCCGGTATTGGTCAGGGTATTGCTTCCGGTAAGGCTTTCGAAAGTATAGCCCGTCAACCAGAAGTTAGCGGCACAATCAGGACACTTCTTTTCATTGCCTTAGCATTTATGGAAACCTTAACTATCTACGGTTTGTTGATTGCATTTATTTTGGTTGGTAAAATTGGTTAAATGCTATTATGTCAGTTTCGTATATCAACTAAGGCGGTAGAGATCAGGGAAGGTATAACCTTGGTCTCTTTTCGCCTAAAACAGGGTTTTGAATGATTGGAGAGAGGGGGTTTTCGGATAGATGGGAGCAATTCTTGAGAGCTTAGGTTTTGAATTTCCCAAGTTCATATGGCAGGTAGTTAACTTCCTTATTCTAGTGGTTCTTTTGAAAAAGTTTGCCTACAAACCGATTCTCAATATGCTTGATGAACGCAGGAAATCTATTGAGGATGCCATAAATAATGCTGAAACCGCCAAGACTGAAGCTGAAAACATGCGAAAAGAATATCAAACCCGTCTGGCTGAAGCCAAGCAGGAAGCCCAGGAGATAATGGCTAAAGCCACAAAGCTGGGTGAAGAAATGAAGCAAGAGATTATAGCTAATGCGCAAAGTGAGGCAACAAAAGCAATCCAAAAAGCTCAGGAAGAAATTAAAAGGGAAAAAGACCAGGCTATTGCTGCCCTGCGGGATGAGGTAGCTGTTTTGGCAGTAATGGCTGCAGGACAAGTCCTGGGTAAGTCTATCAGTATTGAAGATCACGAAAAACTGGTCAAAGAATTTGTCTCAGAGGTAGGGGATCTTAAATGCTAGAAAATGCTGTTGCCCGCAGGTATTCGAATGCTTTTTTTGCTATTGCGCAGGAGCAAGGCTTGACTGACCGGCTCGAAACTGAACTGAAGAATGTTGTTGATGCCATATACAGCAACGAGGACCTCAAAAGAGTTATGGAGCATCAGTTGGTATCTCCTGAAGAGAAAAAAGTCATTTTGGAAAAGGTTTTTATCGATGAGATTTCAGAAGTAACCATGAATTTTTTGAAGGTAGTTATTGAAAAATACCGTGCTTCATATATCCCGGCAATTTACGAAGAATTTGTTTCATATGCTAATGAGGCACGCAATATGGCTGATGCCCAGCTTAAGTCTGCTGCAGAATTAACTGAAGCTGACATGGCACTAATCAAGACCAAACTGTCAGAAGTAACCGGTAAAACCGTAAGACTTCACGCTGAGGTCGACCCAAACCTGATTTGCGGGGTTGTGGTACGCATTGGAGATAAAGTTATTGACAGCAGTTTGGTGGGCAGATTGAAGAAACTAAAAGAAAATCTTCTGCAAATTGAAGTTAAGGAGATAGGGGTGAGGAACTAAATGAAATTACGGCCGGAAGAAATAAGTTCGATAATCAAGCAGCAGATTGAAAAATATCGAACTGAAATAGAAGTAACTGATGTCGGTACAGTTATCCAAGTTGGGGACGGTATTGCACGGATATACGGTCTTGAACAAGCTATGGCCGGTGAATTGCTTGAATTCCCCGGTGGTATTTACGGTATGGCCCTCAACCTCGAAGAAGATAACATCGGATGTGTTATCATGGGTCCCTATACTAAAATCCGGGAAGGTGACACAGTAAAGAGGACAGGCAGGATTGTTGAGGTTCCTGTTGGAGATGCCATGCTGGGCCGGGTTGTTAACTCACTGGGCCAGCCTATTGATGGGAAAGGGCCGATTAATACCAATAAGTTTCGTCCGGTTGAGAAAAGGGCCGAAGGTGTTATTGAGCGAAAATCGGTTCACCAGCCATTACAAACCGGTTTAAAGGCCATTGACTCTATGGTTCCCATCGGCCGGGGACAGAGGGAATTGATAATTGGTGACCGTCAGACCGGGAAAACTGCAATTGCCATTGATACAATTATTAACCAAAAAACTACAGACGTTATTTGTATATATGTAGCTATCGGCCAAAAGGCTTCTACTGTTGCCGGTGTAGTTAAGACACTGGAAGAACACGGGGCGATGGATTATACCATTGTAGTATCCGCAACTGCTTCTGAGCCCGCTCCGATGCTTTACATAGCTCCGTACAGTGGTTGTGCTATGGCAGAAGAATTTATGTACCAGGGCAAACATGTACTGATAATTTATGATGACTTGACTAAACAGGCTGCAGCTTACAGGGAACTTTCCCTTCTGCTCCGCCGCCCGCCAGGACGCGAGGCTTATCCCGGGGACGTATTCTATCTTCACTCACGTCTTCTGGAACGTGCATCCAAGTTGAATGATGACCTAGGAGCAGGTTCGATTACTGCACTCCCGGTCATTGAAACCCAGGCCGGTGACGTTTCGGCATATATCCCGACAAACGTTATTTCAATTACAGATGGACAGATATTCCTTGAGTCAGACCTTTTTTATTCCGGAATCAGGCCTGCGATTAACCCCGGTATTTCGGTATCCCGGGTAGGGGGCAGTGCTCAAATTAAAGCTATGAAGCAGGTTGCCGGACGTCTTCGTATTGACTTGGCCCAGTTCCGTGAGCTGGCGGCATTTGCCCAGTTCGGTTCCGACCTGGATAAGGCAACCCAGGCCCGATTGACTCGCGGTGAGCGGTTAGTTGAAGTTCTTAAGCAGGGCCAATATAAGCCTATGCCTGTACAAGACCAGGTAATGATTATTTTTACTGCCGTTAACGGATATTTTGATGACCTGCCGGTAGATAAAGTTGCCAGGTTTGAGGAAGACTTCCTTAAGTTCATGTATTCCAGCAAACCGGAAATCGGCAAAGAGATTGTTGAAAAAGGCGCTATGAGTGATGAATTGATTGGAAAGCTCAAAGGCGCAATAGCCGAATTCAAAAAGATGTTTGCATAAATGGCAGACACAGGCAAAGGTGGTGAGAAATCAGCATGGCAAGCGCACGAGATTTAAGACGCCGGATAAAGAGCATCAAAAGTACTCAGCAGATTACCAAAGCCATGAAAGCGGTTGCAGCGGCAAACCTGCGTAAAGCACAGGAACGGGTTTTTGAAGCTCGTCCTTTTGCCGGCAAAATCAGAGAGGTTTTGTCCCGGATTACTTCCGCCAATTCAGGGGTAAGCCATCCCTTGCTGGAGGTCCGTGAGCCTAAAAACATTTGTTATGTGCTTATTACTGCCGACCGTGGTTTATGCGGGGGTTATAATGCAAATATCATCCGTATGAATGCGGGATTGGTTAATGATAAGCCCGGAAGTTTAGTAACTGTCGGACAGAAAGGGCGTGATTTTTTCCGCCGCCGGGGTTATGATATTAAATCCGAGTTCGTGGGCCTTGGTGAAGAAATACCTTTCGGTATTGCCAAAGAAATTGGACAAACCGTGGTTAATTATTATGTTGAGGGAGTATTTGACGAAATATATCTCATATACACCGAGTTTAAATCAGCAATGACACAGATACCGACAATCATGAAGCTGCTTCCTGTTGAGCCGCCGGCCCAGAAAGAAGGAGAAAAGGGTGCAGCAACAATGGACTACATTTATGAACCGGCTCCGGAAGAATTGCTGGCAGAATTGCTGCCTAAGTATATAGAAACAACTATATATAGAGCTCTCTTGGAATCCAAGGCCAGTGAACAAGGGGCCAGGATGACGGCAATGAGTTCTGCAACCGATAATGCCAGTGAAATTATTGATAAACTTACCCTTTCCCTGAATAGGGCACGGCAGGCGGCAATCACCAAGGAAATTTCTGAAATTGTTGGTGGAGCCAACGCATTAGATTAATGAGATAGGAGGGGAAACGCATAGATGAACGCGGGTAAAGTAGTTGCGGTAGTTGGACCGGCCCTTGACATTGAGTTCCAGCCGGGGCAATTGCCCGAAATATACAATGCTATCAAAATTACAAGTGCTGACCAGGATACCATTAAATCCGGTGTTGAGTTGGATATTACCCTGGAAGTTGCCCAGCACCTCGGAAACAACCTCGTTCGTGCCGTAGCCATGAGTTCTACCGATGGGGTAGTCAGGGGCATGAAGGCGATGGATACAGGGGCCCCGATAACCATACCGGTAGGCCGGCCTACCCTTGGCAGGCTGATGAACGTTATCGGTGAAACAATTGATCATCAGGGCCCGATTAAAACAGATACTTATTATCCAATTCACCGGCCTGCTCCAAAGTATGAGGACCAGGAAACATCTACAGAGATATTGGAAACAGGTATAAAAGTTGTTGACCTGTTGGCCCCTTATGCTAAGGGTGGTAAGATTGGTCTTTTTGGCGGTGCCGGTGTTGGCAAAACAGTTTTGATTATGGAGCTTATCAGGAACATTGCTTATGAGCACGGTGGGTTTTCGGTATTTGCCGGTGTTGGTGAGCGTACCCGTGAGGGTAACGACCTTTATCATGAAATGAAAGATTCCGGGGTTATTGATAAAACAGCTATGGTATTTGGTCAGATGAATGAACCTCCTGGGGCCCGTCTCCGGGTTGGCATTACAGGTCTGACTGTTGCTGAATTCTTCCGTGATGAGGAAGGCCAGGACGTTCTGCTGTTTGTTGATAACATTTTCCGGTTTACCCAGGCAGGTTCCGAGGTTTCCGCACTCCTGGGACGGATGCCTTCTGCGGTTGGGTATCAACCTACACTGGCTACAGAGATGGGCCAGCTTCAGGAACGGATTACATCAACTAAAAAAGGTTCAATTACTTCAGTACAGGCTATTTATGTGCCTGCCGACGACTTGACCGACCCCGCCCCGGCAACTGCGTTTGCTCACTTGGATGCTACCACAGTACTAAACCGGGCACTGGTTGAAATCGGAATTTATCCTGCAGTTGACCCCCTTGATTCTACTTCCAGGGTTCTTGACCCAAGGGTAGTTGGGGAAGAACATTATAAGGTCGCCAGGGAGGTTCAGGGAGTTCTTCAAAGATACAAGGAGCTCCAAGATATCATAGCGATTTTGGGTATGGATGAATTGTCTGATGATGATAAACTGATTGTTGCCCGTGCGCGGAAGATACAAAGATTTTTATCCCAGCCGTTCTTTGTAGCTGAGAACTTCACCGGTACACCTGGTAAATATGTACCTTTAAAAGAGAGTATTCGCGGTTTTAAGGAAATTCTTGACGGAAAGCATGACGACCTTCCTGAACACGCGTTCTTGATGCAGGGTACAATAGATGAAGTTGTAGCTAAGGCCAAAGAGCTGGAGGGAAGTGAGTAATTATGGCTGACAGGAACGTCGTTGTTGAGATAGTGACACCTGAACGCATTGTGTATAGTGAACCGGCAGATTTTGTTGTTGTTCCCGGTATTGAGGGCTATCTTGGTATTCTGCCCTTACACGCTCCGATTGTCTCCGGTTTAAATATCGGTGTGTTAAAGGTAATCAAAGAAGGGAAAGAAACCAAGGTTGCTATCAGCGGCGGGTTCATGGAAGTTAATGACAATAAAGCTGTTATTCTTGCCGATACTGCAGAACGAGCTGATGAAATTGACGTAGACAGGGCCCAGGCAGCACGTGAACGTGCTGAACAGAGGCTGGCGAGCAGGTCACCTGATATTGATGTTATCAGGGCAGAGTTAGCTTTGAGAAGGGCTATGGCCAGGCTAACTGCTTCGGGAAAATAATAATACCTAATAACAGGGGCTGACTTATAATTAATGAGTCGGCCCCTGTTTCATTATTGGAGTAAAATATTATGAACGTAATTGGTCTAAGAAGCCGAAGCCGGGGCAATACTTTAGGCATAGCCCTTTATTTATTTAGGGATGGAAGTAATAATTAGGCCGGTGGTAAAATGTTAATTAATATTGTTGCAAAAAAAAGAATTCTTTTTGTTTTTATAATTTTAACAATTATCTTAATGGCAAGCGTGCTTTACATAATATGGAAACCATTTTCCGTCAACAATCAGCCTGAAGGAGCTACTGTTGTCCAGGCCTTCGGTGCATCAGGAGCAAAATTTGCTGAGCTTGAGGTTAATGGATGGGAGAAGTGTGACGTTAAGTTAGTTCAAGTAGAAGCGGAAGAATATTTAAAAAAGCGATTGCAGCGCCTTTTTCCCTTAGAAGAGAGAGTGCCACAAATAAAGACAGTTAGGTATGGCGGGGGTTTCATAACCCAGGCTTTGGGGAAAACAGAGCAGGGCATAATAGTGCTGGCTACATTAAATATAAACAGTCAGCTTGAACGACAGGCAGATGAACAAGTTTATTTTACTGTAACTTTAAGGACCAAAAACCCACAGTGCTCCTTTAATAGGTTGGATAATATGCTTAACACCATTATGGAGAGTGATTCATATCACAGGAGTACTATTATTAAGGGGGAAATTGCAGGAAGAGTAAATAATTACCAAAGACAAAAAGTAATTCAGGATATGATTAAAGAGGTGGGAGCAAATACCGTTAATACTTATGATAGTGGCTCTATGGTAAGTATTTCCGCACATACTTCTAAGTTGCCGGAAGGCTTGACAATAGCTGGACAGTCAATTAATATAAATATGGCGGCAAGGTATAATTCTGTCGAAAAAAAGACTATTTTGTATGTCGGATCCCCGATAATAACCTGTGAATATTAAGAAAAGGTTTTCACAAAAGTAATTGTATTAGGGGGAAATAAGGTTGGAGAAACTTGTTGTTAGGGGAGGAAAACCTTTATACGGAAAAGTACGTGTCAGTGGGGCTAAAAATGCGGTTTTGCCGATTATAGCCTCTACTCTTTTGGCTGAAGAGGGAATCTGCCAAATAAGCGGTGTTCCATACTTGGCTGATGTAGAGACGCTTATAGACCTTCTGAGATTTATGGGTGCTGAAGCGACCAGGAAAGAGGAGACATTAACTGTAGATGCTAAAATATTGACTAACACTGAGGCCCCTTACGATTATGTCAGTAAAATGAGGGCTTCTTTTCTTGTTATGGGGCCATTACTTGGCAGGTATGGCTATGCCAAAACATTTCTTCCCGGAGGCTGTAAAATAGGAACAAGACCAATTGACCTTCACTTAAAAGGTTTTGTCAGCCTGGGAGCTGAAATTGTCAGAGAAGATGGATTTGTTGTGGCAAAAGTAAAAGACAGGTTAAAGGGAGGCAAGGTATACCTGGATTTTCCAAGCGTAGGGGCTACCGAAAATATTATAATGGCTGCTATCCTTGCTGAAGGAACCACATATATCCAAAATGCTGCTGAAGAACCGGAAATTGTTGATTTGGCTAATTTTTTGAATGCAATGGGAGCGAAGGTTACTGGAGCAGGTACGAATGTAGTTAAAATTGAAGGACAGGCTTCTCTTAAAGGAGCAGTGCATCAGGTTATCCCTGACAGGGTTGAAGCCGGGACATATATGGTAGCAGCCGCCCTGACAGGTGGAGAAATATATATAGAAAATGTCATCACAGAACACCTTAAGCCTGTGATTGCAAAACTTGAAGAAACTGGGGTAAAGATTCAGAACGGCGGTTCCGGAATTAGGGTTTCTGGGCCTGAAAACATAGAGCCGGTCAATATTCAGACATTGCCTTATCCGGGTTTTCCGACAGATATGCAGCCTCAAATTACAGCTTTGCTGACCAGAGCAAAAGGTACAAGTATGATAACTGAAACAGTTTTTGAAAATCGTTTTATGCATACTGAGGAACTTGGTCGGATGGGAGCAGATATCTGGGTAGATGGTCGTGTTGCTGTTATTAAGGGAGTATCCGGATTGAATGGTGCCAGGGTCCAGGCAACAGACCTCAGGGGCGGGGCTGCTTTAATACTTGCCGGATTGGTGGCTAAGGGAGAAACAGAGATAAATTTTATTCATCATATAGACAGGGGATATGAAAAGCTTGAAGATAAGTTCTGCAGGCTTGGTGCCGATATCAGAAGGGTTAATGCAGGATAGCAAAAAAATGGTCTAGATTTGGTGTTTTTAAATATTAATAATTGTAAAGGCCGGTAGCTTTGACCGTATATCGGAGGGGTTTGATGAAAAAGCTGCTTATCCTGTTCATGGCAACAGTTGTATTGCTTATAACGGGCATACCTGTCTGGGTTGTAATTAGATCTATGGATAAAGGGGAACTGGCTGGGGAAGATGGTACCCAGCCGCAAGTTAGGGTTTTAGATGCTAAATCAGGCCGGGTAATGAAGCTGCCTGTGGAAGAGTATCTTGTAGGAGTAGTAGCTGCTGAGATGCCGGCTGTTTTTGAGACTGAAGCTTTAAAGGCACAGGCAATAGCTGCCAGGACATATGTTGTCAAGAGAATGTACAGTTTTGGTGCTAAACCGGTTGACAGACACCCGGACGCGGAAATATGCACTGACCCGACACACTGCCAGGCATGGGAAAGTAGTGAAGAGCTGAAAAGCAAGTGGGGGAAACTGAAGTATTATGTTTATATAAACAAGATAAAAGAGGCGGTAAGAGATACCAGAGGAGTAGTAATTACTTATAATAATAAACTGATAGACCCGGTATACCATAGTTCCTGTGCCGGCAAAGGCACTGAAAATTCGGAAGATGTTTGGACTAATATGGTTCCATATTTAAGAAGTGTTGATTGTTATTCGGAACATAAGCAGACAAAGTTTGTATATCAAAAGAAATTTTCTATTCAAAATTTAGCTGCAAAACTAAGGGACCTGTTATCTGTCACCGTGGTTGTCCCTTCACAGCAAAGGAACATGATAGAAATTATAAACATCAGTCCTAAGGGTAGGCTGCAGGAAGCAAGCTTATTGGGTCAAAAAATTACCGGTGCTCAGTTAAGGACGATTCTAGGGTTGTCTTCTACGTTGTTGGAATGGGATATTGATGGCGACAATATTATGTTTACTTCTACCGGGAAAGGCCATGCAGTGGGGATGTGTCAATATGGGGCTAACGGGATGGCCCTTCAGGGGAAGAGCCATGAAGAAATTATATATCACTATTACACTGGTGTAAAACTTAAAAAAATTGAGTACTAACAGGTTCTTAGGACCTGGTTTTTTTTGCATTTATTAATCTTGCCCGCATATATATTTATTAGTAACCAAGGGGGAGGTAAATAGATGCAAGAATATATCAGGAAGCGTGTGTTAGATATCAGTTCCTATATACTTGAATCCAAGGCTACTGTAAGGCAGGCAGCTGCAGTTTTTGGAGTAAGCAAAAGCACCGTCCACAAGGATATGACGGAACGGCTGCCGGGTATAAATAAAAAACTGGCATTAAAAATCAAGGGTATTTTAGAATTCAATAAGGCGGAACGCCACCTCCGTGGCGGAGAAGCCACCAGAAGAAAATATCAAGATATGATGGAATAACACAAAAAAAGAGGAATTTCCCCTAAGGTGTAGAATAAATTAAATTAGTAAAATTTGGGCTCTTTATGTCCTAAATGCCAATATTATTATTGCTGATATATACATTGAAAGGGGAAAGCTTAATGTTCTGGTTTGGTAATGACATCGGGGTTGACTTGGGAACAGCCACTGTACTTGTTTATGTTAAGGGTAGGGGTATTGTATTGAAAGAACCTTCTGTTGTGGCTATAGATAAGGATTCAGGACACATTATTGCTTTAGGGGAAGAAGCAAGGAAGATGCTGGGGCGTACTCCGGGCAATATTGTGGCAACCCGCCCTCTTCGTGATGGTGTTATAGCTGATTATGACGTTACCGAGAAAATGCTTCGTTATTTTATAACTAAGGCTTGTGGACGAAGCTTTTTTTTCCGGCCGAGGATAATGGTTTGTATTCCTTCGGGTGTTACGGGTGTGGAGGAACGAGCTGTCCGGCAGGCCGCTTTGCAGGCTGGGGCCAGACAAGCTCACTTGATTGAAGAACCATTGGCTGCCGCCCTTGGCGCAGGATTGGAGATTTCTGAACCAAGTGGCTGCATGGTAGTTGATATTGGCGGTGGTACTACCGATGTAGCGGTGCTTTCTCTTGGCGGTATTGTTACCAGTGCTTCGCTGCGGGTTGGGGGAGACAAATTTGACGAATCTATTGTACGGTATATCCGCAGGGAGTTTAATCTAATGATTGGGGAAAGAACAGCTGAAGAATTGAAAATAAATATTGGGACAGCCTATCCACAAGGAAAAACTGAAAACAATATAATGGATATCAGGGGACGTGATCTGGTTAGCGGACTACCTAAAACTGTTTCTGTTACCAGCCAGCAGACTTATGACGCTATGCAGGAAATGGTTGAATCTGTGGTCAGCGCGGTTAAGGAAGTATTGGAAAAAACACCTCCCGAGTTATCGGCAGATATAATTAATAAAGGGATAGTGATGACCGGTGGAGGTTCCTTGTTGAATGGGCTGGATACTCTAATTAGCAGAGAGACCTCTCTGCCGGTTTATGTAGCTGATGACCCGCTTTCATGTGTTGCCCTGGGCACCGGAAAAGCACTTTCCATGATAGGTTTACTATCAGAAAACAAGCTGGCAAAGAAAGTAATGTAAAAAATAATTTTGAATTTTAGGTTAAGGAGGTGAAACGTAAATATGATTAGAGGGCTTTACACTTCAGCTTCGGGGATGTTAGCGGAACTGAGCAGAAATGATGTAACCTCAAATAACCTGGCAAATGTAAATACTACTGGCTATAAAAAAGATACCGCAGTTAACAGTGCTTTTGCCCAGATGCTGATTCAGAGAGTGGATGACCGGAAACAGACGGATATTTCTCAGCGACCGGTAATTGGGACTTTGGGTACGGGAGCAATTGTTGATGAAATTGTTACTATTCATGAACAAGGCCAGCTTCGTGAAAGCTCTAATCCCTTTGACATGGCAATAGCCGGTAACGGATATTTTGTGGTTCAGAACGATAATGGGACCTATTATACCAGAAACGGGAGTTTTACTGTTGACGGTGAAGGGTATCTGGTAACTTCACAAGGAGATATGGTTGTTGGACAAGCAGGTCCTATAAACCTAGGTGATGCCAATGATGTAGTTGTTGATGGTTCCGGAAATATTTCAGCAAATGGCGAAAACATCGGGACACTGCGTTTGGTGACAGTTGCTAATCAGCAGGAGCTGACAAAAGTTGGGGATTCACTGTTTACAGGAGGACAGGTTGTTGACGGGATTGATGGACAGGTGAAACAAAAGTTTATCGAATCATCCAATGTTAATGTTATTACGGAAATGGTCAATATGATTACAACAATGCGCGCATATGAGGCCAATCAGAAAATAATTTCCGGACATGACAACACCCTCAGCCAGGCAATGCAGGTTGGCAGGTTGAGGTAAGAGGATGTAACTCCAAGGGTCAGTAAGGGTTTAGTGCAGACCCGCAGTTAATATGTGCTTAAAGGGCCGGACTGCATAGCGGGGGCCTCGCTGCTGCCGAACGATTGAGGTGGTGGTATTATCAATAGGTTAACCTCATGAGGGCCTAATGCCGAAAGAGGTTTGCCAAAGGAGGGAGAGCCTTGTTACAGGCATTGTGGTCAGCAAGCTCAGGTATGCTTGCTCAGCAGATATCAATGGATAATATCTCCAATAATGTTGCCAATGTGAATACAATAGGTTATAAGAAGAACCGTACTGAATTCCAGGACCTCTTGTATTCTCAGGTTAGGGAACCGGGAATGGAGCTGCGCAATGGTCAGGTTATTGAAAACGGGCTGCAGGTGGGTAGTGGTGTTAAAACTGCCGCAACTCTGATGATGTTTGAACAGGGTGTCCTTCAGTCAACAGATAACTTGACTGATTTTGCTATTTCCGGAAACGGCTTTTTTGAAATAATAATGCCGGATGGGTCTAAGGCTTATACTCGGGACGGTTCGTTTAAGGTTGACGGGGACGGCTACCTAGTTACTTCCCAAGGGTATATTGTAAACATGGAAACTGAAGACGGTGGGCTGATGACCTTTACAGAGGGAAGTGGCAAGATTAATATTGGTTCAAATGGGACTATCTATCAGGATAAGGAACTTTTTCAGTTAGAGGCTTATACTTTTACAGGTGATGGTGAATTAGAAAAACTTGGCTCGGGATTGCTGCGGCCTACTGATAAATCTGGTGAAGCGGTGCTTTTATCTGAAATTGAAGTGGAAGAAGAGCGTATAGATGATGAAGGAAACCTGATAGCTTCTACGGAAGACCAAGATTACCGGACATATTATCAAGTAATATCCTCGGATGGGGAATCGGCTTATACTGCACAGAACACTTTCAAGGTAGATGAAGAGGGCAGGCTGGTAACTTTAGAAGGGGGGTACCCCTTAGAGCCTGAGGTTTATATTGACCTGGAAGCCGGGGAGTTTTCGCTGCAGGCGGGGGATGTTGTTTCTGCCGGCAGTGACGGGATTGTTAGAGTCCCTACAGAGGCGGGGAGGCTTAATATTGTACAATTTACCAACCCGGCAGGTCTGGAAAAATCAGGTTCAAATCTATATATCCAGACTGTTAATTCGGGTGCCGCACAACAGGCGGCAGATTTCAAACTAAGTCAGGGTTCCTTAGAGATGTCCAATGTGCAGGTTGCCGAAGAAATGGTTAATATGATTATGGCCCAGAGGGCGTACGAAATGAGTTCCCGCTCTATAAAGACTGCTGATGAAATGTTGGGTACTGCCAATACGTTGTTTAAGAGATAAATCGAAGGCAGGTGTTTATAATTGAAGGTTGACGGCATTGGAGCGGTACTGCCTCAAATATCATTGGATAAGGGCGGCAAATCTGAAAAAGGGTTCAGCGAGATTTTTGATAAAGCATTGGCAGCTAAGGAAGATGCTGAGCTTAAGGAAGCTGCAAAGCAGCTTGAAGCCATGTTTATTTACCAGATGTATTCCCAGATGAGGAAGACAATTGATAAAGGCGGATTGTTGAAGCAGTCCATAGGAGAAGAAATATTTACCGGGATGCTTGATAATGAGATAAGCTCCAAGGCTGCAGAGACAGGGAAACTCGGCCTTGCCGAAATAATTTATCAACAGTTTACCAGGAAGTAGAAAAGACAAATAAATCAACTGCATCATTTTTCCTCCGGAGGTCAATAATACTATTGTTTGATCAAAGGAGGAATTTTTATGCAAAGGAAATTTCAAAGGCTGCCTATTATAGTTTCCGGGATATTTGTAAGTACAATAATGGCTATACTGGCAGTATTTTTTTTACATGCCGGCGGAACGGGGGCCGCTTTTTTTAAAGACCCTCCGGAAGAGGCAGTTGTTAAAGTGCCGCCAGAGGAAGGGCATTGGCTGAAAACAGAAGACGACAAGTGGTATATTCCGGCGATTCAGAAGACAAAAGCAAGGGAACCCAACAGTAATAGTACTGCATTTCAATATAAACCCACACCTTTAGCGGAACTAGGAGAAGTGAGAGCATCAACTGTCATAAGGCTGGAAGCCGCTCAAACGGCCCTTAACCGGTTGGCTGATACTATTAACATTATGTATATCTGGTCTGATGAAGATATGTTAAAAGTAGTTTCTGTGATGACTTTTAATAGGCAGACAAAACAGGCATCTATAGTAGTAATTCCGCTGTATACGGTAACTAATAATTCGGGAAATGTTAAACTTAACGGTGAATTCAGCACAATCAATGACCTTTACAGGGAAACGGGGCGTGAGGGTATCAGGAGGTTTTTGGAAAAAAAATTGGACCTGAGGATAAGGAATTATATCCATGTGAACCAGACCGCATTGAAAAAAATAAGTGATATCATAGGGGCTATAGAACTTGAAGGCCGAACGTCAAGTATGATGGAGGCTCTTGAGCCGGTAGCCCTTGGGATTACATGCGATGACAGAGATATGGTTAGGGCAGTGGCTGCTGAGATAGTCCATCCCCGGATACTGGTAAGGGTTCCGGAACTCTTGAAGATTTTTACTCAGGATATAAAGACTAATTTTACCACAGGGGAAATGCTGGGGGTTTTTTACCTGAGCAGGCAGATGGAACTTCAGGATATGCGTAAAACTACCCTGCCGGGATATAATTATGAGTCTTCTGAGTTAAAATACCTATTTGTATCGGAACAGATCTGGAAAAATATTATATATCAAATGACACAGTAAATAATTTGCTTGAAACCGGTAAATTATAACTTGCCGAAAAAATAAACAATGTAAAAAGGAAACAAATAACCGTTTCTCGAATAATAAAGGGAAATTAAATTTTGAGACATACAAGGAGGAGCGGCTATGTTTGGCAAAAGAGCGGTCATCATTGGAACTGTCCTGGTATTGACATTGGGGGGGTTTGTGCTGGGACAGGCTGTTAATGCTGCTATCGGCAGCCCCGGAGACCAAAACGACCCTTTGATAACTAAAAGCTATGTTGATACGGAAACAGCTAAACTGCAGGTACAGATTGATGGCCTGACAGATGAAGCAGATACCCTTAAGGCTGAAATAGAGGGCTTAAAAACCGAAATAGAAAAGTTGAATAGAGAGTTTTAATAGACAAAAACTGTGGAGTGATATTAATGCGAAATAAGGCAAGGTACCTGATTCTGCTGCCGGTATTACTCGGTTTTATTGCTGCTCAGGCTGTAAGCGCCGGGTCAGGGCCTCCGGGAAGCAGTTCAAACCCGGTGGTAACTAAGAGTTATGCAAATGAGGCATTAAAACCGGTTCAGGAACGAGTTTATGCACTACATGATGAGCTGGATTCTCTAAGGGGGAAAGCCTCTGAGTTGAGAATTGCATTAGACCGTTTAAATGAACCCGTTTTTTCCGATGTGCCTGTAGAGCATTGGGCATCAGGTGATATACGCTATATGGTGAACAGAGGAATAATCAACGGAATGGGTGATGGCACATTTGCTCCTGGGAGTTCGGCACGCCGTTGTGAAGTAGCGGCAATGCTTGTTAAAGCCTTAGACCTGCCGGTTGCCGGGGCTGAGGCTAATTTTAAGGATGTAAGCCCAGGACATTGGGCTTACGGATATATTGCGGCTGCTCAGAAGGCAGGAATTATTTCCGGTTTCCCCAGTGGGGAGTTTAAGCCTGATAACAATGTTACTAGGGCTCAGATGGCTATAATGCTGTCAAGGGCATATGGACTGGAGAAAAGCGGTGCTACTGCTGGTTTCCAGGATGTGCGGGCAGATTACTGGGCATATGATGCGATATTATCATTAGCTGATAATGGTATCAGCAGGGGATATCCCGATGGAACCTTCCGCCCCGTAATTTCCGTAAGCAGAGCAGAAGTTGCTGCACTGCTGGCAAAGGCCATGGACCCGGTTCGGAGAATAAAACAAGACCTAAGTGAATAGGTAGAAGCCCTGGCAGTATGTATTTGCCAGGGCTTTTCATGGTGTATAAAAAAAGGAAACAGGCGGATTTTGCCGAAATAATGAGTCTAGGAATCGGATTTGCGGGAATGAAATTTAATTTGCGAGAATGGCATTTAATAGGAAGGACATCAGACCATGCGGGATTTTCGCAGTTTTGATCAGGAATCTTATCCCCGGACTGCCCAGGTACGGCGACTGAAACTGAAAAGGGTAAGAAAGGGACGGCTGTTTCTGACCACTGTTTTTATTTTTGCAGTTGTCATGCTGGCAGTTTATGCTTTTAGTGTTGATTTATGGAGTCTTGCTGCAGAAATATATTTTGACAGCAGGTCTGTTGCCGGGGGTGCAGAAAAGCAGGTGCATACAGAAAGGAAATGGTTGAATGTGCTGCTTGTTGGTGTGGACCAGCGCAAAAATGAACCGGCCAGGTCTGACACGCTTATGGTGGCAATGTTTAACATGACTGAAAAGAAGGTTTATGTAATATCGATTCCACGAGATACCAGGGTTAAGATAGAAGGTTTGGAGCACCCGACCCGGATTAATCACGCTCATTCTAATGGAGGCATTGAGCTGACCCGGAAGACAGTCGAAGAATTTCTTGGCATACCGGTACATAATTATGTGGAAACTAATTTTGACGGGTTTGAAAACATAATTGATATGATTGGCGGGATAAACCTTGATGTTGAAAAGAACATGTATTATCCTGCAGAAGGGATTGATGTTCGTGAAGGCTACCAGTGCCTTGACGGACATGATGCCTTGGGATATGTCAGGTACCGGAATGACGGCGGGGGAGACCTGCCGAGAATTGAGCGCCAGCATAAATTTTTGGCTGCACTTACCAAGGAAGTTATGCAACCGGGGACTTTGCTAAAAATACCTGATATTGCGAGAAAAATGCATAGTAATGTGAAAACTGATATGTCTGTCAAGGAAATTATTCTGCTTGCCGGACGGTTTAAAGATACCGGCACGGAAAACATAAAGTTTATAAATATACCGGGAAGTCCCAAGTATATTTATGGAGCCAGTTACTACGTTGTCGATGAAGTGGAACTTCAGATATTTATAGATGAAATTATTACCGGTGCTGCCGGCAAAAACCAATTAGATAATAACATTAATAATAATGAAGAAATAGTTTCACCAGAGAGGGATCATAGCTGATGAAAACTGTAGTGATATCCGGTTATTACGGGTATGAAAACACAGGTGATGAAGCGCTCCTGGCTTCTATTATAAAAGCACTCAAATTACAGATGCCGGATGTTCACATAATCGTATTGTCTATCAGTCCGGAAGAGACTGCCATTTGCTATGGTGTGCAGTCTGTCAATAGATTGAGCTTTTTTCAGGTCATTTCAGCTTTAAAAAGTGCGGACCTTCTCATCAGTGGGGGCGGTAGTTTACTGCAGGATGTGACGGGTTCGCTTACCATACCGTATTACCTGGGTATTGTTGCTTTGGCCAAAATGATGGGAAAGCCGGTCATGTTTTATGCGCAAGGCATTGGTCCTGTAAATGGGAGGATTGGCAGGCTGCTAATTAGGCTGATAGGCAGCAGGGCAGATATGATTACACTGCGGGATAAGGCTTCAGCATGCCTGCTGCAGGAAATCGGGGTCAGACGGCCGCCGGTTGAGGTTACTGCCGATCCTGTGTTTGCTTTGGAACCGGAAACGGGCACCGTTAGAGAGGAAGTATTCAGGACACTGGGTATACCGGCTCCTGCAGGGCCTGTTGTGGGAATATTTATACGGGAATGGCAGGGAACAAAAGGGTATAAAGAGGCTGTAGCCAAGTTTGCCGACACTATGCTGGCAAAAGAGAGGCAGGTAATATTTATACCGATGCAGTATCCTGCTGATGTGGCCCCTGCGAGGGAAATTGCTGCGATGATGGGTTATGCCCCCGTACTGGCAGAAAAAGCACTGGGTTTTTCCCGGATAGCAGAACTGGTTAAATCTATGGATATAGTAGTGGGAATGAGGCTTCATGCTCTGATTATTGCTGCTTGCTTTGCGGTACCCATGGTTGGGCTCAGTTATGATCCTAAGGTAAGTGATTTCCTTAGGGGCATCGGGCAGCCAGTGCTGGAAGATTTAGAGAATATTTCTGCGGCACAGCTTGTGGAGGAAGTAGAGAAGGTTCTTGATAACAGGGACATTGTTAGAAAGGGACTTTTAGATATAAGGAAGGAACTGCAGCAAAAGGCACTGCGAAACAGTGAGATAGCGGCACAGCTGATAGATTAAAAACAGCGGAGATGAAATGGAAAAAATTTTAAATAATAATTTGAAGAAAAAATTTTTTCTACCCCATTAAACCGACACATACCCCCGAATAATTATGAGTATAAAAAGAGAGGTAGATATCTGAAAGATACTCTAAATATTGCTTGTCCAAAATCTGTTGACTAGCAAGTCGGGAATTAGGTATAATTAATCTGGGTTTGTGGCATAATAATCCTTTTAAAAAAAATCATTTTATTGAAGGGGAATTTGAAGGAAAACTTATCCAGTCTGTAGAATGAAACCGAATGGGCTAAAATTATGCAATTTAATAACAATATTATAGTTTAAAATATCTAAAGGCTAACACCTTTAGTATTATGGTTCTAGAAAGTATCTCTTGAAGGGGGTGTTGCAGCAAAAGATAGGTGAATAGGCGGATTTTTTATTTGATTCAAAAGAAAGATAAAAAAAGCAAAGGGGGATTTTAGAAGAATGAGAAAGTTTAAAAGAATGATTGCTCTCGTAACTGTAGCTCTGTTCGTTCTTGCATTCGCGGCTCCTGCCGGGGCAGCCACCTTCTCAGATGTAAGTGGCACATCATCCGACAGTATCTACAGACTGAACGCTCTCGGAATCATTGATGGTTATCCCGATGGAACCTTTAAGCCTGCCAACAGTATTACACGTGCAGAATTTGCTAAAATAGCTATGTCTGCTGCAGGAAATGCCAGCAGCGCCGATTTCTTGAAAGATGCTGCTTCCAAGTTTTCAGATGTTAAGCCTGGTCAATGGTTCACCGGCTGGGTTAACCTGGCTGCAAACCTTGGTTATATCCAGGGTTATCCAGATGGAACATTTAAGCCTCAAAGCAATATTACTTATGCTGAGTGCGTAACCATCCTGGTTCGTCTTCTTGGCTACAGCGACAAGCTTCCTGGCGAATGGCCGACTGAGTACCTTGTAAAAGCTGCTGAACTCGGTGTTACCGATGATGTTAGCTTCTCAGCTAATGGTGCTGCAAATCGTGGCGATATCGCTATGATGACTTCCGAAACTCTTGATCAAAATCTTGTAGTATGGGATAAAGATGTTGATGATTTTGCATTCAAGAGGGATGCTGATGACAACGTCTACACACTGTTAGCTGACAAGTTTGATGGCGCAGTTTATGACGAAGATGATTATTTCATTGCCGATTGGGAAATGAACGCTGACCATCAGATAGTATTGGAAGTTACAGGAACTATTAATCCATTTACCGGTGAAGAAGTTGAAGGTGGTTACACCGGATACCTTACATTGGCTGAAGATTGTGTTGTTGACGGCGGACGGGTTGTTACAACAATGTCCGGAAATAGAATCAACTTCATTTATAATGAAGATGATGAAGAAGTTACTTATGTTGACATAGTTTCTACTGCACTGTCTAGTGGCAATGTAGAAATGGATGGCGAAAAACTGAAGATTGACGGCGTTTCATACAGATTTGCAGATGACGCTTATAACGGATATGTTGCTGAACCTGCAGGTGAATACAATTATCAGTACAAAACATATTTTGACGAAGACAACAGGATTTACCTTAATGCTAGAATTAATGAGCCAAACAAACCACATATAATTGACGAAATTGACTCCGACCTGACTATGGAATACCTGGATGGAGGCAGTGTTGACCTCGATCAGGACGACATCCTTGTTATTAGAAACTACCAATATGTATCAGTTGATGACCTCCAGCCTGGTGACGTAGCATATGTATTTGAAGATGAATATGGCTGTGATGTATTTGTAGATGCTTATGCTCCTGGATTCAGGTATTCAACTACAGCTAAATTTAATGCAGCTATGGAAACAACCGGTGATGATGTATTTGACCAAGTAAAAGTTGGCGGCCAAAAGTATGACCTGATTTCAGCTGCAGCGATGTCAACTGATGATGGTGACGAATGGTCTGACGTAGCTGATGGTGATGAAACATTCTTTGATGATGTTTATGATGAAAATGTGTTTATAGTATTAGACAGGTCTATGGATATTTGCTTAATCGTGACAGATGCTGACAGTGAAAGCAATACCATTTACGGTGTTGTTGACAAGGTTCTTGATACAGACCTGGATGATTTTATCACAAGCATTAAGATTATGAAGACTGATGGTGCTACTGTTACATATGATGTTGATACTGCTGATATGGAATTAACTTATGACAGTGTTGGTACTACCTTCTCTGCAGTGGATGCAGTATTTGATGGCGCTGCAGTTAAGTTCCAGCTCAATGACAGTGGAGACATTGATGACCTTGAAGTTCTTGATGATCAAGCAAATAGTATTACTGATGGTTCAGAAGACCTGAATAAACTGTATATCGATGGTTCATGGTACTATACAAATAGTGATACTGTGGTTCTCAATGCACCTACAGATGAAGATCCTGATGTAGTTAGTACATCTAACCTGCTTAGTGATGCTGAATCAAATACTATTAATTGCTGGGTGAAGTTAGATGGCAACAAAGTTGAGTTAGTCATGATTGTTGGCGACACAGTTGAAGGCGCTGCTGATGACATGGCCATGGTAATTGACGATTATATCTATGATGGCGACACATGGGTAACTGTTGATATCCGTGGTACTGTTGAAGATTACGAAGTTAGCAGTGGAACACCTGCTACTGATGAACTGTTTGACTACTCAATGAGCGGATCCAAGATTGTCCTTGGAACTGCAACAGATGCTACCGTTGATTATGACGTATACGGAGTTGTAACAGATGTTGATGCAGCTAACGATGCATTAGAAGTTAATGACACCTGGTACGAAGTAGATGCAGACAGCTACATCTATGACATGACCGGTAGTGACCCTGTATATGTAGATGGTATTGACGGAATTGACGAAGATGATTGCATATTCGTAATCGAAGTAACTGGTGACGACGATCGTAAGGGTGTAGCAGATGTAATCCTTATAGTTGACGAAGATGACTACACTGAATGCGACTTTGAAGCCGGATATCCTGAAGTATAAACAATAGCAATACCTGAAGAACCGGGGCAACCCGGTTCTTCTTTTTTGAAAAGTGAAACAAACAGTTCAAGGCGTAGGTCTTGAACTGTTTGTTTTTTACCTTAAATTCACTTTTTTTTGCAAGCAAATTAAAGGGGTATTAAGGAGGAATTTCGACACCAGGTGTGGAAGTTCATTAACCTTAAAAGCATTCCGACGCAAAATATTTTAACTATATTAAAATATCGGAGGACTAAAATAGAATGAAACGTAACAACACCTGGGATAAAGAAAATAATACCGTTTTTTATATGTTGGCAGTAATATTATTTGCAGTGCCGTTTTTTCAAGGACTGTTTTTTGATAAAGCCATGCATGTTGCCGAGATCGCTGTTGCTCTTATTTTTGCTTGGCATGTGTTTAAAGATGGGTTAAGGGGGTTAAAGGGAAATCTAAATGTTCTTGATGTAGGCTTAATATTAGTTTTAGCAGCACATATAATTTCTACTTTTATTGCTGTGAAATTGTCGGCTGCCGTTAAAATGAACCTGGAATTTGCTGTATACCTTATGGCTTACTTGATTGTCATTAGGACGTCAGGCTTTATCCCGAAGGCCAGGCAGTTAATGACTGTAGTTTATGTGTCAGGTGTCATTGTTGCCGTAATCGGGTTGGCTGCTTACGGAGGGGCCAATATTGCCGATGGGATTGTTGATGGCCGGATAGCTTCGACTTTTCAGTATCCTAATACTTTAGGGGCCTACCTTGGGGCAATAGGCTTACTTGGGTGTTACCTGACACTTACCACACCAGGGATGAATTATCGCCTTCCTTTGGCTGTAACTAATACTATTGTTTTTACAGCTTTATTTGGGACATCATCCAGGGGAACATTTATTGTTTTACCGTTTGCTTACCTTGTGTTTGTAATTTTGCAGCCTCGTAGCTTTAAAGTTCCAGCATTCGGGGTATTGTTAAATAACTTTATATTAGGGGGCGTGGCGGCTTTTATACTTGCCGGTCTTGTGGAAAAAGCACAGGTATGGGCTTATATGATTATATTTTGTGTAATTAATGTATTAGTGCATATTTGTGTTGAACAGCTACTATTACTCGGCAGGAGGGGACGTTTTAAAATTAATCCCCGGTATGTGGCAGTTGCTTTAATTTGTATTTTACTAGCAGGTGTTGTTGGAGGGTATTATCAGTTAGGTAATGCCGGCGGGCTCAGCAGGATAACAAATATCAGTTTTCAAGACAGGAACATTGTGGAGCGGGTTTATTTTTACAAGGATGCTTTAAAAATAATAAAAGACCATCCTATACTTGGTGTCGGAGGCGGAGGCTGGTCTTCAATTTATAAGGAATATCAGAGTTATGGCTATATTTCCAAGCGAGTGCATAACTTTTACCTGCAGACCTGGGTTGAAGCTGGTATTTTCGGGATATTATCATTAGGGGTAATTATTATTGGATTAATAATGACATTTAGAAGTATTCACAGAAAAAAAGAGCCTGAAAAAGTTGTTCTGGCAGCAACAATCTTAGCAGCGCTTATGATAATTGGAATGGAAAGCGCCGTAGATTTTACAATGGCATTTGGTGCTATATGTTTGTTGGTGTGGACACTATTTGGGGTATTAAAAGGTTTGGCAATGCCTGGAGAGGTTGTAAAAGGTAAGGGGAGTTTGTTGGCTGTCAGTGACAAATATGTTAGATATGGTACAATTGCAATCTCGATAGTGATTGCTGTATTTTCGTTTTCCTTTTTGTTAAGTATTGTTTATAATGAGAAAGCTATTGCGTCCCTAAAAACTAAAGATTATGATGCCAGGATTGGATATCTTAAAAAAGCAGCTTTTTTTAACCCGTTTGATGCCGATCATTATGCTAATCTGGCCAGTATGGATAGGGCTATGTTTAAGGCGGAAAGGAAGCCGGAACAAATTGAATCTGCTATGTCATATGTGAATAAAGCAGTAGCCAAAAATAAAGGCAGTTATGCTATCAGGGTAGAAAAGGTGAATATTCTTTTTGCTCAAGAGGATATTGTCGGTGCTGTTAGGGAAGCTGAAATTGCCTACCAACTTGAGCCTTGGTCCCAGGATAGTTATGAACTCCTGGGGTATGTTTATCTATCAGCAGGAAAACATTACCTCAAAGAGGGAGATCATGAAAAGGCCGAAACTTATTTGAAAAAGGGCGCTGAGATGCCTAAATTAATTATTGGTAAGATGAATACCCTTACAGAAGAAGAAAAGAAACTATGGGTTGCCACCCCACACCTCAGCTTTAGTAAGCGGCTGCAGCAGTATTCTGCCCAGGCGGTGGTAGCTTTGAAAGAGTTATCTTGAGAATAGTGGCAAGAAAACATTTTTCATAGGCATTTTGTATCAATTCAGAATTTGTTCACTCTGACCGTGCCGGGGCAAAGGTTAGGGTGAACTTTTGTCTTGTGTTTAGATTTTAGCCATATCCCAGGGTGGCGCCAGGAAATTAAATCATATGAAGGGGAATATTTCAGAAGCATAAAATCACGAAAGAGGAAGGAATTTGAGATGTAAAGTAGAAAATTAACAAAGTTATCTTTAAATCGGCATTAGATTATCCCCTTGGGGGGAGGATGTGGCATGTGGATTTCTGATAGAAAAAGCGGGTCTTCCATAATTATAATGTTAATAGATGTCCTGATTATAAATATTAGTATAATTCTGGCTTATTTGCTGAGGTTTAATTTTACACTGCCATCCTATAACTTTGATCCATATTTGCAGTTGTTTTTATGGATATCACTGGGAAGCCTTTTTTTTCTTAACATGTATCAGATGTATTCGATAGCTCCCAGAAGCAGGTGGGATAACCAGTTTTATTCAATAGTTTTGGTTGTGCTGCTCACATTGATGCTGAGCATATCACTTACGTATATCAGCGCTAATTATGCCTTTCCGCGATCTGTATTTCTTTTGAGCGGCCTAATCCAGCTTATTTTGCTCAGTTTATGGCGTTATTTTCTGTGGCGGGCGGCCAAAAAAGCCTTGGGGGTGCAGAAGGCAATAATAATCGGCACCGGACAAGAAACTTGGGAAATAGCTGAGCGCTTTACCGAATTTCCTGAAAGTCATATTGAAATAATCGGGGTAATTACAGAAGAAGATTCATTAACAGAGGCAAATAGTAGGAAATTCCCGGTGATGGGCAGCTTGGATGATTTTGATAAGATACTGAAAAATAATACTGTTTGTAATGTTGTTGTTATAACCCCTTCTTTAGATGCCGTATTAAAAGAACAAATAGTAGGTTATTGTTATTCTTCAGGGAAAGAGGTCTTTTTAATCCCGGCTTTATATGAAGTCCTTCTTGTTAAAGCGGAATTAAACCTGATAGATGATATGCCGGTCTTCGGAATAAAAGACAGTAATGGAGAAAGTAATTTTATAAAAAGAGTTTTGGATTTAATTGTTGCAGCAGTTGTTTTTATTATAACCCTGCCGATAATGATTTTGATAGGGCTTATAATAAAAATAGATTCCCCAGGTCCAATTATTTATAAACAGGAACGAGTTACAAAGGGTGGTAAACTCTTTACTTTGTACAAATTCCGGACCATGGTGCAGAATGCGGAGGAGGATACCGGCCCGGTTTTTGCTGCTGAAGATGATCAACGTGCTACAAGTATTGGCAGGATATTGAGGTTATCAAGGCTCGATGAACTTCCCCAGTTAGTCAATGTAATCAGGGGAGATATGAGTATGGTTGGCCCCCGGCCGGAACGACCGTTTTTTGTGGAACAGTATGTGAAAGAAATCTATGGCTATGAAAACAGGCACAGGATAAAACCAGGCATTACCGGGATAGCACAGATTGCCGGCAAGTATAATACAGAGCCGCGGGAGAAGCTGGTTTTTGACTTGTTATATGCCAAGAGGAATAATTTTTGGGTTGATTTGCAGATACTGCTGCAGACGGTGAAAGTTTTATTTATAAGGGATAAGGCGTCATAATGAAGAAATTAAGTGAATTATTTAGAAAAGGGATAAGGATTTTGAGGGCTTATGGAGTAATATGTTTCCTTCGGAGAACCCTTGGTTTTTTTAATAGATATAAATGGCGCAGCTTGTTAGTGTCAAATGATATGAATTGTCAGTACCAGAAATGGCTAAGGAAAAATGATAATACTGTTGGAGAAAAGAGAAATGCCATTGAAAAGGGAATCACTGGAGAAAAGTCAGTTTTTCCGCTGATAAGTGTAGTCATATTGGCTTCGAAGTCAGGAATTGATATTATTGAACCTGTGGTGAACTCTGTATTAAATCAGGATACAGACCAGTGGTTTATGGTAATTATTGAAAATCGTCTTTTTGCACATGATGTGAAGGAATACCTGAAACAATTATCTGAAGAAGACCACCGTATTATAACTATCAAAAGCGAGGAAAATGAGGCAGTAAGTCAAGTTCTTAATAAAGTGATAAATAATTTAGAGTCCAAGTATGTTTTAGTGCTTGAAGAAATAGGTGTTTTGAGGCCCAATGCGATTCGGCTATTTGCCAGGGAAGCAAGGGAATCAAATTATCCTGATTTAATATATGCTGATGAGGATAAGCTGAATATAGCTGTCGGGCATCGTTCAGACCCCATTTTTAAACCAGGCTGGTCTCCGAACTTGTTATATTCATTTAATTATATCGGATCTCCGGTTATTATCAGAAAAGAGTTGTTGCAGGAACTTGGAGGATTTCGGGAACATTATGGCAGTTGTTTAAATTTTGACTTGCTCTTGAGATTAACGGGTCAAAAATTAAATGTAAGCAGAATTCCTCAGGTGTTATTCAGTAAAATTATTAATGTTAGTTGTAAAGATGACTTAGAGATAAAAGAATGTCAAGAGTTGTGGGCTATCAGGGAGTCTTTTCTTAGAAGAGGGTATGAATCCAGAGTCACTAAGGGGAAGGAAATGGGTACATTTAACTATCGCCTGAACATAAGGAAAGCGGAACCGGTTTCGATTATAATTCCGACAAAAAACAATGCAGAAGTGTTGAGAAGATGTTTGGAAAGCATTGAGGATAAGTCTACCTACAGTAATTATGAAGTAATAGTAATAGATAATGGGAGTAATGAGGAAAACACCCTGAATTACCTGAAATCACTGGAAGGCATGAAGGGTTTTAAGATATTAAAATATCCGGAGGAATTCAACTATCCGGACATAAACAATTTAGGGGCAGCAGAAGCTAGGGGCAGTCACCTGGTATTTCTAAATGATGATACAGAGGTTATTTCTTCTGATTGGCTGGAGGCTTTGCTGGAACATAGCCAGAGGCCAGAAATAGGGGCTGTGGGAGCTTTGCTGCTGTTTCCGAATGGAATGATACAGCATGCAGGGGTTGTTGTCGGCATGAGAGGCAGCGCTTCACATGCTTTCTATAAGAGTGATGGGAAATCTCCCGGGTATATGAATTTGGCGGTTTGTGTCAGAAATGTTTCTGCAGTAACGGCTGCATGTATGATGATAGAAAAAACCAAGTTTAATAAAGTAAGAGGGTTCAATACATCCTTCCGGGTTGCTATGAATGATATTGACCTGTGTATTAGATTGTTGGAGGAAGGATTTTACAATATATATACCCCGCATGCCAGGCTGCTGCACCATGAGTCCTTAACAAGGGGAGAGTTTATTAATGAAGAGGAAATTAAACTGTTCACAACAGCTCACAAAGAATTTTTGAAAAAAGGCGATCCCTATTATCATCCGGCTCTAAGTCTGGAACGTAATGATTATTCACTGGCGGTGTAAGCATGAGAATCCTTGAACTGATTACATTAGGGGAAGTGGGAGGAGCACAGTCCGTACTTATAGACCTGCTTAAAGGATTTTACAGGATGGGGTATGAAGCCGATGTTGATGTTGTTTTTGGGGAAGGAAGCTACATACCAAAGGAGTTGGATGGGTGGTTTAAGGGAAAAACAATCCAAACTCCTTATTTTACCAGGAATGTCAATCCAGTTAAGGATTTCAAAGCACTTAAGATGATTCAAAAACTATGCAAGGAAAACAGCTATGACCTGATACATTGTCACAGTTCAAAGGCTTCATATATAGGAAGGATTGCCGGGATCTTGGCAGGTATTCCGCGTATCTGTATGACTGTTCATGGGGTTTCTTTTGCCCCCGGTCATTCTGGAGCAGCACGAAGGATGTATAGTGCTCTGGAAAGAATGCTGTTTCCTTTACGGGCTGAATACATTTTTGTTTCACCTGTAGATATGGAAACATTCATTAAGATGGGCTTGGCCCGGGAAAAATGTCGTTTGGTTCCGAACGGCAGACCTATACCTGATAAGCCTGAAAAGGGTCTTAGGGAACTCCTTAAGATAGAGGATTTATCACCGTTAATATGCATGATAGGCAGGATGTCTGAAATTAAAAACCCAAGGTCTTTTATCAGAATTGCTAAAGGAGTAATAGAGAGGTATCCCAAAAATCGTGTAAAACTCAGCTTTGTATTAATTGGTGAGGGGCCATTGTTTGATCAATGTAATCAAATGGTAGATTCAGAAAATTTATCAGGGTATGTTCATTTATTGGGAAATGTTGAAAATGCTGCCCGTTATTTCTGGAATACAAATATAGCCTTGCTTACTTCAAGATATGAGGCATGTCCTCTGGTACTGATAGAAGCTATGGCTGCCGGGACACCGGTAGTTGCTACTGATGTGGGGGGCAACAAGTATATTGTGGAACACGGGGAAACAGGATACCTGTTTAGCGAAGGTAATGAGGAGGAAGCGGTTGTTCAGATAATTAATATTTTAAATAATGATAACCTGCTTAAGGAAATGGGCTGCAAATGTTTCAGGCATTATCAGGAAAGTTTTACTGTTGATAGAATGGTTGAACAGTATGCATCTATTTTTGGATTAACAAAAAATTCCGGAGCGATAGTTGATGGCTGAAACAAGCGGCAAGAACAAAAAATTTGATGCAATAGTATGCTTGTCAGGAATTGACTGGGATTTTCTATGGCAGAGGACTCAGGAAATAATGAGCCAGTTTGCTATGATGGGATATCCTGTGTTATTTGTTGAAAATACAGGTGTACGAATTCCGGGAATTAAAGATGGGCCCCGGGTTTGGAAAAGGTTTAAGAAGATTGTTCACCCACAGGAAGGGACTGATTTATCAAAAAGCCACAATAATATTAAGGTATTGAGTCCGATGGCCCTGCCTTTCCCATACTCTCAGTCAGCTTGCAGATTGAACAGTGCACTGATTCGAGCGGAAATTGCCCGATTCAGTAAAAATGTGGGAGTTCCCGTAAACCGTATTCTGTTGTGGTCATATATGACGACACCCCTAGCAGTGGATTTGGCCGAAAGTCTGCCATGGGCAGGTGTTGTGGTTGATTTGGTCAGTGATCCCTGTAAGGTTCCGGGTGCCGAACGCATTGTGCCTTACCACCGTAAGATGCTGCAAAAGGCAAATGTGGTTTTTTGTGCATCGGTTTCTGTTATGGATAATGCAAAAAAATATGTTGAAAAGTCACATCACAGTAAGGTCAAGCTGTTTGAAGATGGATTTTCTATAAACTTATATAATATGGCTCAAAATGGAGTTGATTTAAAACTACCGGTAAAAAATCCTGATAACCCAATTGTGGTTTACATAGGAGGAGTTAACAGTAAAATATGGTGGGATGCTGTTTCTGTCATGGCGGAGAGGGTGCCTGATGTCAACTTTGTTTTCATAGGTCCTAAGGAATATGGCGAACTTCCCTGTAAAGGAGCAGGCCAAAATGTTATCTGGCTGCCGCCATTTGAAAAGCATTCCCAGTTGGGGGCTTTTTTGAAGAAATGTAGTGCCGGGCTTATACCGTATATATCTACACCTTATGTTAATGAGATGAGGCCTGCTAAGATAAATGAGTATATGGTAATGGGGCTGCCTATAGTGGGGACAAGGATGCCGGAACTGGAGCGTTTGGCTGTGGACTATGGGCCGGGGATAGTATATATGGCAGACAGCATCGAAGAGTTTGAGGCAGTATTAAGAAGGGCATTAAATCATGATGGTGATAAATACCGGGATAAGAGAAAGGAAATAACATGTGCCCGATCCTGGGAGCGCATATGTAAGGAATTGATGTACCACAGGTTACATCAAGTAATCTGAGAGGAGAATTTAAGACACAAAAATGTTCATGAAGCTTAAGAGATACTTGCTAAAGATTTCGTATGCAATAAGAAAAATATTTAAGCCTCTATTACTAATATTACCTAAACCGATTAAAGAAACAGTTAAGTCTTTTGAAAATAAGGTTATTCAATCAACATATTTTGGTGAAATATCAAACTGCAATGATATAAATTTTAGTTTAGAAGCTGGAGTTAATCTAATTGGCTATGCTCGTGCGGAGATGGGGGTAGGAGAATCGTGCCGTCTAGCGGCAAACTCTATGCAAACGGTGGGGATACAATTTGGAATTTTAAATTTTTTTATGGGTAACCCTGCCTCAATGAACGATTTAAATTGGAAGCATAAAGAGATAAGTGAAGCTCGGTATAGAGCCAATATTTTTCATATAAATGCTGATCAGATGGTGTTAGCTTATTTACATTACGGAGATTCAGTTTTTAAAGGACGGTACAATATAGGTTACTGGCATTGGGAGTTATCTGATTTTCCCGATGAATGGGAAAAGAGCTTTAACTTGATTGATGAGGTATGGGTACCGACTGATTTTGTGTTAGAAGCTATATCAAAAAAATCACCGGTTCCGGTAATAAAAATTCCACATGGAATTGAGGTTAAATGCTCACTGGGCCAGAGACGAGATATATTTAAGCTCCCAGTTAGTTCATTTCTTTTTCTTGCTATGTATGATATTCAAAGCATTCAGGAACGTAAAAACCCTCGTGCTGTAATCGAGGCTTTTAAAAATGCGTTTTCAAAAGAGGATACATCAGCTGCCCTTATTATCAAAGTGAATAATTCAAAAGACGATCCTATGCACCTTGATAAGCTTAGGGAGGAGGTTCGTGACTATAAGAACGTTTATCTCCTGGAAGGAAACATGAATCGGCATCAGGTGAATGATTTGTTAAATTCGGTAGATTGTTATATATCACTTCACCGATCCGAAGGATTTGGTCTTGGCCTGGCTGAGGCTATGTATTTGGGCAAGCCTGTTATTGGTACAAACTGGTCAGGCAATACTGACTTCATGAATCCATCAAATTCTTGCTTAGTTGATTATAAACTGATTGGGATACCTCGAGATTATGGTCCTTATAAAGCTGGTCAGGTCTGGGCGGAACCAGATATTGAACAGGCATCCTATTTTATGCGAAAACTTGTTAGTGATCCGGTATGGAGAAAAGAGCTTGCTTTAAGAGGTCAGGAGACCATCTTTACCAACTATTCACCGAGGGCAGTAGGTGAACAGGCAAAACAGCGTTTGATAAGTTTAAGTTTGCTATAAACTACCAATTCTCAAGTAAATATTTAAAAGTAATTTTAGTTTAGGGTGAAATGATGATTACAGAACTATGGACTTATAGAAAGTTTATTTTTAGTACTGCTGTTAATGATATTAGATATCGTTATGCAGGGTCAATGTTTGGTGTTTTTTGGAATGTTTTTAATCCTTTAGCCCAAATTATAGTGTATACTTTCGTTTTTTCTCAAATAATGGTAGCAAGATTACCTGAATTGGAATCTACTTTTACTTTTGCCATCTATCTATGCTCCGGCTTATTGCCATGGATTTCCTATTCAGAAACTATACTTCGTGGAACCACTTCATTAATTGAGAATTCAACTTACTTAAAGAAACTTCCGATTCCAGAACAAATTTTTGTTGCCCAGACGACCATTTCTTCCACTCTATCATTAGGTATATCAATGATTTTATTATTATTAATTAGTATTGTACTACAAAGAAATTTGGCTTTAAGTTGGATTAGTTTACCGGTAGTACTAATGCTTTTTCAAGGTTCAGCTTTTGGCATTTCACTTACTTTAAGTTGTTTGAATGTCTTTTTTCGAGATATTGGACAATTAATGGGGATTGCACTTCAAATGTGGATGTGGATGACGCCAATCGTATATGTAAAGGATATTCTGCCTTTATCATTTCAAAAACTTATTATGTTAAATCCAGCATCCCAGTACATTGAAGCTTTGCATGGTATAGTTGTTTTTGGAGAATTCCCTGCAATATATCAATGGCTTTATATGCTTTCCTTTACTACGTTTTTTATCTTATTAGGTTTGTTTATTATGCATATTTTGCGAAAAGAAATTAGGGATGTACTATGAATCAAACTCTTTTATGTGTTGAAAATATCAACAAAAAATATAAGTTATATGAAAGGCCTGATAAAAGAATAATTGAGTGGTTAACCGGTGGAAGGATTTCAAGGCACCAAGAAGTATGGGCACTTAAGGATATTACTTTCTCTTTAAAAAGAGGGGAAGCCCTAGGAATTATTGGCCCAAATGGGGCAGGGAAAAGCACCTTGTTAAAAATACTTTCCGGGGCGTTATGGCCGACAGGAGGCAGGTTTGATGTAAGAGGAAATATGGTTTCGCTATTAGAATTGGGAACTGGATTTCACCCTGATTTAACCGGGAGAGAAAATATATTCAATAGTGGTAAACTACTGGGATTTTCAAATGAGTTTTTACATGGTAAGATGCAAAACATCATTAATTTTGCCGACCTTGGTGATTATATAAACCAACCTGTAAAAACGTATTCTTCCGGAATGTATGTGCGTCTTGCATTCTCTTTATTTGCAAATCTAGAGCCTGACATTTATATTGTCGATGAAGCATTATCGGTTGGAGATATTTTTTTTCAGCAAAAGTGTTTTCGGTTTTTGGAGGATTTAAAAAAACGGGGTACTGCGATAATTGTAGTTTCTCATGATATGCAGACAGTACTGAAGTTTTGCGATAAGGTAATAATTTTAAAAGAGGGAATGATTAAACATCAAGGTGACCCTGTAGATATGGTTAACTTATATTATACTCTTAATGGTGAAAAAAGTGATGATAATTGGGAGAAGAAAGGTAATTATTGGCAAGATTGCAAACAAGAATCCTTTGTTTTAAAAGGTACACAGAATATAATTCAGGCAAAAGGCGTAAGAAGGGGCGATGGCAGTGTTCGTATTATAGGGGCTTGTTTCACCAATTATAATGGGGAAGAAACCCAAACCATAAAAACCGGGGATAGAGTTAGTTTGGAATTATATGTGCAAGTTAACAAAGATATAGATAATCTTACTTTTGGATTTCAAATTACCGATAGAATGAATACTGTTATTTTTGGACAGAACGCTTACATGCTTACTAAAAAGAGCCTTAAAGCCCAAAAAGGGGATTGCTTGAAAGCTGTTTTTAATATAAAAATGGATTTATTCCAGGGACTATATACTGTAGCAGTTGCTGCAACAGATTGTCAGTTGGAAGTCAGTAATAAAATATATGACTGGGTTGAAGGCTGTTTGCTCCTTGAAGTATCAAAACCTGAATGGCGGCTATTTCATGGAATTTCTAATTTGGACTCAAGTTTTGACTTGGTTGCAAAAAAAACCGGAGGGGAAAATGGCTCAAAAAATTCAACCTAGAGACTTAATAAAGGCATATCATGATATAGTTGCTAAGTATCCTAATATTCCACCAATGGCTTTTTGGAGACCATGGGAAATTGCATATATTAGAAAAAAAATTACTTTTGAAACAGGCTTAACCTTAGACCTAGCCTGTGGTGATGGGAAGTTTGCTGAAATTGTGTTAAAACCTCTCGGATTTTCTTTAGTTGGTTGTGATTTCAACCCTGAAGTAATTACCCAGGCTGAAAAAACAGGAATTTATGAGAAGGTGATTGTGGCAGACGCTAGGAACTTGCCATTCAAATCAGAATCATTTTCAAATGTTTTTTCAAATTGCGCATTTGAACATTTTGATGATATAGAAATTGTTTTGGGAGAGGTTTGGCGGGTATTAAAGCCAGGGGGGAGATTGATTTTTACTGCTGTTAATGATAATTTTGTAAAGTGGCAGCCATTTTCAACCATTGGCAAGATGCTTGGATTAAGGAAATGGGTTGAATCAATAAGAATTAATCATATAAAATATCATAATCTAGTTAACCCTTATTCTAGAGAGAATTGGTTGGAATTAGTACAAGAACAACAATTTAAATTAGAATATATCAAAGACTATATTTCCTGGTTACCAACTTATGTTTTTTTAGTTCTTGACCAGTTATGGCATTATCCTATGAAGGACAGGGAGTTTGGTACAATATATTATGATGAGCATTTGAATGACGAAAAGCTACCTTTCTATTTTGATATCTTATTTAATATTTTAGCCAAAATTTCTACTGAAAAGCGAGGAAGCGGAATTATTGTATCCGCGCGAAAGGAAGTTTAGCAATGAAGCAGCCATATATAAATGTTGAAACTTGTTGGTGTGGTTCAAAAAAGTTAAACAGATTTTCCGAATCTTATCTCAAGTGTAATAGTTGTCAAACATTGATCAGCAGTCCTCGTTATCCGGACTTTTATTTTGACGTACGTGATGATGAACAAGACATTTACGGTAAAAAATATTGGTTAGAGCGTCAGTCTCAAAAATATGGATTTTCCAATATTCGTGAAAGATCCAAGGATGATTTGTCACATAGATGTATCTATTGGTTGTCAAAAGTTCTGCATTATAAGCTGCCACCGGCAAAAACCCTGGAATTGGGATGTGGTCATGGTGGATTAGTTGCACTTATGAATAAAGCTGGTTTCAGTTCGGTTGGAGCAGAATTAAGCGATTGGGTTGTAGGTTATGCACAGGAGTCTTTTGGGATAGAAGTACTTAGAGGGAAATTAGATGACTTAGCAATTGAACCACAAAGTATGGACTGTATAATATTAATGGATGTAATGGAACATTTCACTGATCCAAAAAAAACCTTAGAATATATTGTAAATGCACTGAAAGATAACGGACTAGTGATTATTCAAACGCCTAATTATAGTAATACAGACCTTACGTATAATCAGTTAATAGAACAAAACCACATTTTTTTAGGGCAAATGAAGGCTGAGGAACATTTATATCTTTTTACATCTGAAGGGTTAACTCAAATATTGTCCGAGTTTGGGTTTAAACATATCTATTTTGAACCGGCTCTTTTTCCTTATGATATGTTTGTTATAGCTTCAAAGATTCCGGTGACAATAAATTCCGATGCTCAAATTGAACAGTTTTTGTTAAAAACTCCAGAGGGTCGTTTTGTTCAGGCGATGCTTGACTTGTTCAAAAAAACAGAACTATTACAAGAAAAAATAGAAGAAATAGATACTGATAGAGGTGCACGTTTAAATATAATTTATGAATTAGATAAACAACTAAAAGAATCTAATGCTGACCGTGAGGCCAGATTAGAACTCATTAATAAATTAAGTGTGCAGCTAAATGAAGTGGAGGCGGATCGTGCAGCCAGATTGGAGCTTATTAATGAACTAACCAAACAATTAAACGAAGTGCAGACGGACCGCAAAGCTAGATTGGAAGTCATTAACGGGCTTAACCAGCTTTCGAAGGATTTAGAGGAAGAAATTTCGGAAAAATTAGAAACTATTGATGAAATCCAGAGTTCATTAATAAAAAAAGACGTGCAGCTATCAACCAAATCAAAAGCAATAAAGTCTTTAAGTGAGAGATTAAATGATTACGAGCCAGATGGTAAGCCTACGTTAAAAGCCAAAATTATTAAATTAATTAATAAACTATAACAAGGTCTTGGTGGTGACTGGTTACTAATGGAAAAAATCGGCATTAACTTATTGGATTTATATCCGGGAAAAATTGGAGGCATGGAACATTATTTTAGGAATATGTTCGAAGAATTATTGAAAGCTTCTCCTAATTACCATTTTTACTTGTTTTTAGCTTCTCATAATATTAGTTCCTTTAGTTATGATAACGGAAACGTTGATAAAATACTAATTTTAAACAATGACAATCTTGAAGTTCAAAAAAAAATTAATGAACTGGAATTAGACCTTTGGTTTTGCCCGTTGCTTGTATTATCACCTCTATATGTTAATATACCGAGCATTGTTACTATTCCTGATATTCAGCATGAATTCTATCCCGATTTTTTTACAGCGGAAGTTTTGGAATGGAGATATAAGAATTATAAATTATCAGCTGAAAAAGCAAACGCAGTTTTAACACTGTCTCAGTTTTCCAAGGATACGATTGTAGAAAAATATTGTAATTCCCCTGATAAAGTTTATGCTATTCATCTTGATGCCGGTTTAAATTTTTCACAGCCATTTGATAAAGAAAAAATAGTAGAGATAAAGAATAAATATCAGCTACCTTCACAATTTGCATACTTTCCTGCGAATACTTGGCCACATAAAAACCATTTAACTATTATAAGGGCCCTAAAAGTTCTTAGAGAAAAATATGGCATTCAATTACCGCTAGTTTTGACGGGTGCGGAAAGCAATGCTCACACTGATATCTTGAATGAAATAACTTCACTAGATTTAAATGGGCAAATTCATTTTCTGGATTATCTTCCACAGCAAGACATGCCATACATATACCTCAATGCTTCTTTTTTAGTCTTTCCATCTTTGTTTGAGGGTTTTGGGATACCTTTGGTAGAAGCTATGAAAACAGGCTGTCCTGTTATTGCTGCAAATACAACCAGTATTCCAGAGGTATTAAAGGATGCAGGTGTTCTTTTTTCTGCGGAAGATGCTGAAGACTTAGCTTCAGCAATGAACAAAATGCTAAATGACGAAAGTTGGCGTAGTCACCTTATTAAAAAGGGATTGAAACGCAGCAAAGATTTTTCTTGGAAAAACTGTGCAGAAGAAACATCAAAAGTGTTTGAAACTGTGTTAAAGCAAGGAGTTATTCAGTTAACTGATTACCCTTTAGTATCAGTAATTACCCCTTCATTTAATCAAGGGGAATTTATTAAAGAAACAGTAGATAGCGTATTAAGCCAGAACTATCCTAATTTGGAATACATAGTAGTAGATGGTGGCTCAACGGATGAGACCGTTGATGTTTTAAAGTCTTGCAAAGATCCAAGATTGAAGTGGGTTTCGGAACCGGATGAAGGACAAGCTGATGCCGTTAACAAGGGGTTTCGAATGGCAAAAGGTGATATCCTAGGATGGTTAAATTCTGACGACACCTATTTACCGGGGGCAATTAAGGAAGCGGTGAGTTTTTTATCAATGCATCCTGATATTGGAATAGTATATGGGGAAGGTTTTCATACAGAAGAAAATGGAGAGCGTATTGACCGCTATCCAACTGAACCTTTTAATTTAGATAGACTGGCTGAGATGTGTTATATATGTCAGCCAACCGCTTTTATCAGAAAAAATGTTTTTGAAAAAGTCCAATTAAACAAGAACCTTCAGCTTTGTATGGATTATGATTACTGGATACGAGCTGCTATGGAAGAAATTCCTGTTGTTTACGTGCCATATGAGATGGCTACTTCCCGTCTATATGAAGATAACAAAACACTAAGCAGAAGGGATGATGTTTTTAAGGAAATTTTTTTTACAGTTAAAAAACATTATGGATTTTTACCTTTTTCCTGGATTTGGGGTTATGTGAACTATAAAACCGAAAAAACGCCCTGTTTACCTATCAAAATTATTTTTGCATTATGGCTAGTTATTTTCCATAATTATCAAAAGCCCAGCCAAATTAAAACTACTATAAAAAATATAGTGAAGCATTTATATGTTCAGCGACGTTCAAATTCATCAAAAACTTACTTGCGAGATCACCAAGGATATCATGGGGATGGATGGGTTGAACCTAATTCAAAATTTTTTATTGAATCCAATGTTCAAGCAAGAAAAATAATTTTAAAAGGCAAACACGTATGGCCATATCCAGAACCTATTAATATTGATATATACGTAAATAGTCAAAAAGTTGATTCACTTTCTGTAACTGATTTTGGTGCATTCAAAGAAGTAATTTCCATCCAGCCCACAGCTGGGGCTATTGAAGTAGAATGTGTTACTAATAAATGGTTTGTGCCAAAAGAAATGGGCCTTAATGAGGATACAAGGCGATTGGCCTTTATTTTGAATAGCATTGAAGTATGTTAGAGGGAGTTGTCTAAGATCAAACCATTAGTTTCAATAATTACCCCTTCATATAATCAAGGCCGATTCATTGAAGACACTATTAACAGCGTTCTTTCTCAAGAGTACCCTAATTTCGAGTATATTGTAGTAGATGGAGGCTCCACAGATGATACTCTAAGTATCTTAGAAAAATACAGTACCAGGTTAAGATGGATTTCAGAATCAGACAAAGGTCAATCTGATGCGATTAACAAAGGTTTCAAGATGGCTAAAGGTGAAATTGTTGCCTGGTTGAACTCCGATGATACATATGAACTAGGAGCTATTGAAAAAGCTGTTTCTTATATGACCGCTAATCCCAAGGTTGCACTAGTTTACGGACATGCAGGAATTATTGATGAATATGGTAAATGGGTGAGGCAGTTTGAAGCAACTGAACCTTTCAACCTATGGCGTTTAATACATGTTTGGGATTATATTATGCAGCCGACAACGTTTTTTAGAAAGAAAGCATTACAGGAAGTAGGGTATTTAAGAGAAGATTTAAACTGGTGTATGGACTGGGATCTGTGGATTAGATTAGGGAGAAAATATGCAGTTGGTTTTATTCCAGAAGTTCTGGCAAACAACAGGGAGTACGAGGAAACCAAGACAAGTACTGGTGGATGGAGTCGCTTAAAAGAAATCACCAGTGTTATGAGGGAAAAAGGTGAAAAAAAATATCCTCCAGGGTTGTTTATTTACGGGATAGATACTATTGCCTCGTATTTTAGACAAAAGAATGTGCTTGTTAAACCAATAAATATACTTGCAGGTAAACTTATAAATTATATACTCAATAACATACCGTCTGTTTATCCTGATGGCTGGATTGGAGTAATAGCACATTTGTTGTTAATCAGGGATAAGGAGACTAAGTTTTTGCTTAAAGGTGAAATGCCAGGGCTTTCCAATGTTCTTCCTTTAAATGTAGAAATATATGTAGAAAGAACTAACATTAAGTCTGTTCAGATTAATAGCTCAGGAGAATTTATGTTGGAAGTGCCAATTAGTTTGCCTAAGAAAAAGTTATTGGAAGTTACCATAAGAACAGATAAATGCTTCTGCCCTGCATCTCAAGTGTCGAAAAGCAGAGATAAAAGAAAGCTTTCTTTTCGTGTTCTTGAGATTATAATGATTGATTAGGAGATTACTAAATTAGCAGTTGAAATTTACCATACAATTAGGAGGGGGATTAGTGAGTAAGATAGCATTAATAACTGGGGCAACAGGTCAAGATGGGGCATATTTGGCAGAGTTTTTGTTAAATAAAGGGTACATTGTCCACGGTGTTAAAAGAAGAAGTTCTCTTTTCAATACCGATCGGATAGACCACCTATATAGAGACTTCCACGAAAAAGATGTTAGTTTTTTTCTACATTATGGGGATTTAACGGACTCGACCAATCTTATTCGAATTATTCAAGAGGTACAACCTGATGAGATATATAACTTGGCTGCTCAGAGCCATGTGCAGGTATCTTTTGAATCACCGGAGTATACAGCTAATGCTGATGCAGTTGGCACTTTACGGATCCTGGAGGCTATAAGAATATTGGGCTTGATAGATAAAACCAGGTTTTATCAAGCCTCAACCAGTGAATTATATGGTAAAGTTCAGGAAGTCCCACAAAGTGAAAAGACTCCGTTTTATCCACGTAGCCCCTATGCGGTAGCTAAGTTATATTCTTACTGTATTACTGTAAATTATCGTGAGGCCTATAATATATTTGCCTGTAATGGGATTTTGTTTAACCACGAATCTCCATTAAGGGGAGAAACTTTTGTTACCAGAAAAATAACCAGGGCAATAGCCAGAATCAAGCTTGGGCTGCAGGATAAGATTTATCTTGGTAACCTTAATGCCAGAAGGGACTGGGGATACGCTGCAGATTATGTAGAAGCCATGTGGCTGATGCTTCAACAGGACAAGCCTGATGATTATGTAATTGCTACAGGGGAAACTCATTCGGTAAGAGAGTTTGTAGAGCTTGCGTTTGCAGAACTGGGTGTACAAATAGAGTGGCATGGAAAAGACGCCGAGGAAAAAGGCTTGGATAAAGCTACTGGAAATGTACTCGTTGAAGTTGATCAAAGATATTTTAGGCCAACTGAAGTTGAATTGTTACTGGGTGATCCGTCAAAAGCGAAGCAAGAGTTAGGTTGGTCACCGCAAGTTACATTTAGGGAGTTGGTCAAGATGATGGTCGAAAATGACATGGAAGAAGCTAAAAGAGACGTATTTTGTCAAAAGAAAGGTTTTAAGGTTAACAATTATCATGAATAATGATTTCCAAATTGAGAGTTTAATATAATTTGGTTTAACGAGGAATGATGTCATGAAGTATTTATTTACAGGAATATCTGGATTTGTGGGTGGACATTTTGTTGAACATTTACTGCATGAAGAAAAAGACTGCCAAATCATTGGTATTAGTAAACACGAACCTGAATTTTCGTTCTTAGAGAAAAACCAGGCGGATAAAATTCTTACTTACCAAATTTCTCTTTTAGATCAGGAAGCTATAGAAGATTTGTTATTTACAATTAAACCTGACTATATAATACATTTAGCCTCCTATAGTTCAGTAGCTTTTAGCTGGGAATTCCCTGTTGAAAGTTTCATGAACAATACAAATATCTTTCTGAATATGGTTGAGGCTGTCAGGAAGATAGGGATAAGTGCAAAAATATTGTCGGTAGGTTCATCGGAACAATATGGTATAGTAGATCCTAAGACCATTCCAATTGATGAAGGAACCTTATTAAATCCCATCAACCCTTATGCAGTTGCCCGTGTTGCCCAGGAAAACTTATCACAGGTTTATTATAAAGGATATGGAATACCTGTTATTTGTACAAGGTCCTTTAACCATGTAGGGCCAAGACAGTCAGACACTTTTGTAATTAGTTCTTTTGTTAAGCAAGCAGTTGAAATTAAGACTGGTTTAAGGAACAAGCTCATCTGTGGTGACACTAGTATTGTTCGAGATTTTATTGATGTGCGAGACGTGGTCGGCGCCTATTACCAGTTATTAAAAAAGGGAAGAGAAGGGCAGGTGTACAATATATGTTCCGGTAAAGGATATAGACTTTCTGAAGTAATAGAGGTGATTAAGGCTGTACTCGGTGTTGAATTTGAAATAGAGATAGAAAAGAGTTTCATTAGACCGGTAGATAATCCCGTAATTATAGGGTCTAATAGAAAGTTATCTGAAGAAGTACAATTTTGTACGAAATATGAGTTGCATGATTCTATACGGGATATTGGCAAATATTGGAGTGAAGTGCTGGCAGGTTATTATTTTTTCTAGTGAAAAGAGTTTTAATCTGCTTAATCTAAAGTAGGTTGTTAGTGAATCAGTCAAAAAGAAAGGAAAGTATTGGAATGGAGTATTTAATTGGATTTATCATATTATTTTTGACTTTGTTAAACGGAATGATACTGGCTAAGTATTTTTTCAAAGGAAGTATACTTGACTTTTTTATTGGATGTTGGTTGTTTATTAGTGCACAGATAATTTTATCCATAACGGTGTTATCCATACTACAATTAATGGACCAAAGCGGGGTTTTTTGGTTTACAGTTGTTTTCTCGGTTATTGTAACATGTGTTTTCAGAAAAACAATTTGGCTGGAACTGAAATCTATTCCAATCAGCTTATGGAATACTTGTGAGCAGGTTAAAAGATTACAACTATCGAGATATTTATATTTAAGCTTAGCCTTGGTTTCAGTTATTATTATTTATAACTTATTTGTGGCTATTTATGTTCCGCCCAACAATAACGATGCGGTTTCATACCATTTGCCAAGGATATTACATTGGCTTCAAAACAACTCTGTGGATCACTATTTTACGAATGATTGGCGTCAAAATTCTCTTCCTGTTAATTCTTCTGTCCTTATGTTGTGGACGGTTTTAGTATCACAAAGTTGGCTGTTTGTGCATACCGTACAGTGGATTTCATTAATTGTATGTTTTCTAGGAATAGTTAAACTGTCTTTATTAGCCTCTTTACCGAAAAAAGAGGCGATTATCTGTGGATTAATTTTTTTAAGTTTTCCTATGGTAGTTTTACAGAGCTCAACAGCCCAAAATGATCTTGTTGTAAGTGCTTATTCCATTATGTTTATTTATTTTGGGATGCAGTATTTATTTAACAAAGGTAATTTATTTTATTTATTAAGTTGCGGAATTTCATTTGGTTTAGCAATGGGAAGTAAACTTACCTTTGTTTTTTTGTTGCCCGGTGTCATAATAGGAACATTATTTTTTGTAAAAAAACAATCTACTGCCAGTTATAAAAGACTTACAAACATGGTGATTGTCTGTTTAATAGGGTTTCTGATTTTTGGTGTTTATAATTATGCTTTAAATTATAAGTATGAAAAAAATATAATAGCATCTCACAATGCAATTTCAGCTACTACAACAAGTACCTTTTCTTTAAGAGAAAGTGCAACAAGTTTAGCTCGTTATGGTTATCAAATGGTAGATTTTGTTGTAGTCCCGGATTTCTTGAAAGATATTGTTCGCGAACTTCAGGTAGGGGCAGGAACAACATTGTTTAGTGTGTTTGGATTAGATACGACTGGGTTTGATTTTACTCCTATATGGTATAAAATGAGACCACATGAAGATTTAGCTGGTTTTGGATTGCTAGGACTTGGAGTCTTGTTTGGCAGCTTGATTTTTTATAAACGCAATCTTTATTTGAATTTTTATTCTATAATTGGACTATCATGGTTCTTATGTTTCTCTATTTTAATTCCATGGACAACTTATAAGACTAGATATTTTATACTGCCTATGGCATTTCTATTAATTGCCAGCTATTATTGGATATATAAGTGTGATAAAAAGTTTTTAAAAAATGTTATAGTGTTTATTGCTGTTTTTACTTTGACGTATGTATCGTTAAATTCCGAAAAAAAAGGTATTACACGAATTCTTACTGAGCCAAGAAAGCAACTGATGTATTTATCATCTGCAGATACAAAAATATATGGATTTACTATTATTAGAGATATTTCTGGTGAAGGTAAAAGAGTGGGTCTTCAAATTCCTATTTGTGGACTTGAATATCTCATTTGGAATGAATTAAGGCCTGAATATATTGAGTATTTAAAGGCTAATTGCACTATTCAACAGCAATTAATAAATAGAGACTTAGATGTTGCTATTGCATCCAAAAGATATCCGAAATCAAAAGGCAATTGGATACCGATTCCGGGGACTGATTGGGTAATTGCCTTTTCTGGAACTGAAAACAAGTCGCTTTTGCATATTTATGAAAAAAAATATGATAAACATAAAATTAAAGAGTTGTTAGCAAAGCTTTTGACAAATAACGTTAGCAACAATTCTTTTAAGCTGACCGAGGATGAATTGAATTTACTCATAAAAGCCTTTGATGATTTAGCTTTAAAAGAGCTAGGAGTTATTCAGGACAATGAAGAATATGTCATAAAAAACTACTCACCATTAGTTATCGGAAATTATTCTGATAATTGGGTAGGCCCGGAGTTATCCATAGTAGTTCCTGTCCAATCCAAAGATACAATTAACATGAAGATATCGCTAGGGAACTTTGAAAATCCTAATTATCAGGCTACTGTGTTATCAAATCAACAAGTTTTGTTCAAGAGTGATAACATTAAAGAAGCCATAGAATTTACTATTAAGCCGTCTGATTTAGATGTCTACCGGAAATTTGCCAGGGTTAGCATTAAATTCGGTAGTTTTAAACCATGTGATTATTATTCATTGAGCCCTGATAAAAGAGACCTAGGGGCTAGGATTAAATTAATAAAATATGAGTTTATGAGAGACAGAGGAGAATGAATGATGTAGCCAGCCGGTAATTATTTTGATAAATATAATCGAATTTACAGATTCTCACAATGTGATTGACGTAGGTTGCGGGGAAGGGCATATCACTAATTTTTTGGCCCCAAAATTTCTCCATGCTAAGGTAAAGGGTAATCAGACATACCTATTAAAATTGGCAAAGGGGTCAAAGGAGACATATCAGATGGTATCATTTTTTGAAATATATTGAGAAAGTTTGTGGTCAGTATTTATTTATAAACAATTTATATTATATTTTTTTAAAAGAGGGGTCATTTAATGGAGCAACCAAGTTTATTGAAGGCATTGTCTATTAGAAATAATCTTAACCGCTACAACCAGTGGCTTTACAATAAAATGCAAAAGCATATTGGAAAAACAGTATTGGATATTGGGTCTGGAACTGGGAATCTTGTGGAATTATTTCTCCCTAATGTAGAGAATATCTTATGTACAGATTTGTTTGCTGAAAATATTGAGTTTATGAAAAATAGATTCCAAAATAATTGTAAAGTTAAATTCTTGATGGGTGACTTTATCGATAGTGAGTTAAACCTTGATAGTTTCCGGTTTGATACTGTTACATGTGTAAATGTTTTAGAACACATTGAAGAGGATCTTCTTGCTTTAGCCAAAATGAAGGAATTTTTGCAGCCTTCTGGGAAAATAGTTTTGCTGGTTCCTGCCTTTCAGTTTCTTTATGGCTCGATGGATATAGCATCTGGTCATTATAGAAGGTATAATCCTGGAGTGTTAAGAAAACATGCAGACAGTCTTAACCTTAAAATTGTAGATGATTTTTACTTGAATGTCTTTGGTATAATTCCATGGTTTGTTAATGGGAAGATAATGAAAAAAAACAAGCCATATTCTGAAACGCTGGGCAAACAGAAAATTGGCGTATACAATAAAGTAATTCCTATTCTAGAAAAAGTTGATGAATTCAACCCCTTTCCTATAGGTATTTCAGAAATAATTATTTTACAAAAGGATTGATTTCTGTTGAAATATAAAAAAATTCTGTCCCTGATATTAACTGTTTTTTTATTTGTATTATTCTTTCATTTTATCAATTTTAAACAGTTAATTAATATGTTTGAAAAACTGTCATGGATGTCGGTTGTAGTTGCTACAGTTCTATATTTCATCAGTAATTACTTTCGTGCTGAACGGTTCCGCCTTTTAACTGATCAGCAGATAAGTTTAGTTCAAATGATGCAAATAGTGTTTTTCTATGGGTTCTATAATAAAGTGCTACCTCTTAGAACTGGAGAGATTTCATACGCTGTTTTGATGAAGAAGTCAAACAAGTCTACCTTTACCGAGAGTTTGTCGGCTTTGCTGATAACCCGAATATATGATATTATGTCGGCTTTTCTTTTGCTGCTAATTGCTCTTTTTTTCGCCCGTAAAGCAGTCTCTGTTATTAATCCTGCATTGACAGCTGGTTTACTAGCAATTATTGTTGTCACTTTATTTAATTTACCCGGTGTGTTTAAAATTATTGAATTAATTTTCCATAAAACTCTAATATCCGGTAGATTTGGCTTAAATTCAGAAAAGATACAAAATTATAGTGATAGAATTACATTTCTAATTGATTGGTTTACAAAAGCGAATAGGTCTAGAACCATGTTAAAACTAACGGTGTTGTCTGTTTTAATATGGCTGAGTCTTTATGGAACGTTTTTCGTGCTTATGAATCAACTAGGTTCTCGCCTATCATACAGCATGGTTATTATTGGGTCTGTGTTTGCAAATTTTTCAAACTTATTGCCGTTAAGCGGGATAGGCGGGTTTGGGACAATGGAAGCAGGATGGGCGGTAGGGTTTACGTTAATTGGTTTAAATCGAAACGATGCAATAGCTTCTGGTATTGTTGTTAACATGTTTATTTTTTTATGTACAGTTTGTTTTGCTGCATGTGGTTTTTTAATTGCCGTTTATTCTAAAAAGTATTTACAGAGTTTTGAAAAGGAGGACTATTAAATGAAACTAATAGTGCAAATCCCATGCCTTAACGAAGAGAAAACCTTGCCAATTACTGTGCGTGATATTCCACGATCAGTTCCTGGCATTGATATTGTAGAGGTTCTTATTATTGACGATGGGTCCACTGACCGTACGGTGGAGGTAGCCAGAGAATCTGGTGTCAATCATATTGTGAAGATTCCGCAAACAAAAGGATTAGCCAACGGTTTTAAGGCAGGTATTGATGCTTGTCTCAAATTAGGTGCCGATATAATTGTAAACACTGATGGCGATAATCAATATAAAGGGCAGGACATTCCAAAGCTTATACAGCCTATTCTTGAACATAGGGCTGAAATGATTATTGGAAACCGCCAGATAGATACTATTGAACATTTTTCGGGTACTAAAAAATTTTTACAAAAGTTTGGTAGTTGGGTTGTCAGGCTTGCATCAGCAACAGACGTTCCCGACACGACCAGTGGTTTTCGGGCTTATAGCAGAGAAGCAGCTTTAAAAATCAATGTACTATCGGAATTTACATATACACTTGAAACTATCATCCAAGCCGGACAAAAAAACATCATTGTATCCCATGTCCCTATTGGTACTAATGAAAAACTTCGTGAATCTAGGCTATTTAAAAGCATCGGCGACTACATAAGTAAGTCGGTGGTTACTATTGTCCGCATCTATACAATGTATAGGCCCTTAAAGGTATTTATGAGGCTAGGAGCTATGCTTTTTTGCTTGGGTTTCATATTGGGATTAAGATATTTATATTTTATGTTTACTGGCTCTGGGCAAGGTCACATCCAATCGTTAATTTTAACAGCCATATTAATTTTTATGGGTTTTCAGATATGGATTTTTGGGCTCTTGGCAGATTTAATTTCTGCAAACCGCAAGTTGAATGAAGAGACTTTATATCGTGTGCGAAAGCTGGAATTAGACAATTATGCTTTGCAGCAAACATTTGATTCGGTGGCAGCTACAATAGATAAAACGACCAATCACAATTAAATTTTTCTAAAAAATTCGAGCCCAGGAGAAATAATCTATGCACATCATAATTACCGGCAGTAACGGCATGCTCGGTCATGCCGTTACAGCTATCCTAGCAAAACAGCATAAACTTACAGGCCTTGACCTGCCTGAACTTGACATCACCAATTTAGCTGCAGTCGAATCTGCCATGACGTCTTGTCGGCCTGACCTCATCATCAACGCAGCAGCCTATACCGATGTCGACGGCTGTGAAACAAATGAAAATCAGGCTTTTGCAGTCAACGCTACAGGTCCCCGCAATTTAGCTGTTGTGGCTAATAAACTTAACATTCCCCTGGTCCACATCAGCACAGACTACGTCTTTGACGGGACAAGCATCATTCCTTATAAAGAATCAGATACACCTAATCCCCAAAGTATATATGGCAAATCAAAATTAGCAGGTGAACAGCATGTCCGGGATTTGTGCAGCAAGCATTATATAATTCGTACTTCTTGGCTTTATGGTGAACATGGCGAGAACTTTGTTTCTACCATGCTGCGCCTGGCACAGGAACGCGACGAACTTGGCATAGTTAATGACCAGACCGGTTCACCTACATATACTGCGGATTTGGCCCAGGCTATCGCCGGACTTATCACTCAACCGGCCTATGGCACTTACCATATTACCAACAGTGGCACATGTACCTGGTATGAATTTACCCTGGAGATATTTAAACAAGCAGGCATCAGGGGGGTAAGGGTTAATCCCATCACAACAGAGGAAATAAACAGGCCGGCGCCACGACCCGGGAACTCTGTGCTGGACAACCATAACTGGCGGTTGCTGGAGAAAGACCCCTTGCGTCATTACCAAGAGGCTTTAAAAGATTATTTAGATTCACTCACCAAGGAGGAAAAATAATGAGAGGTATAGTACTTGCAGGTGGGACAGGCTCAAGGCTGTTCCCGCTGACAAAAGTGACCAATAAGCACCTTCTTCCCGTTGGTCAGTATCCTATGATTTATCATCCGATATTCAAAATGAAAAATGCCGGTATCAGGGAAATCCTGATTGTAACAGGAAAAGATCATATGGGTGATGTGGTCAACCTGCTGGGTAGCGGGTACGATTTTGGCATGGAATTCACCTACCGCGTCCAGGACCAGCCCGGGGGGATTGCCCAAGCCCTGGGACTGGCAGAACAATTTGTCGGGGATGATTTATGCACTGTTATTCTTGGGGATAATATCTTTGATGATGAGATAATAGACAGTGTCAATGATTTTAAAGCCCAGGGGAACGGGGCCAAAATACTTTTGAAACAGGTTGAAGACCCGCAAAGATATGGTGTCGCAGAATTACAGGGAGATAATATTTTATCAATTGAGGAAAAACCTCAGGTGCCAAAAAGTAATTACTGTGTAACCGGAATATATATGTATGATTCACGGGTTTTTAACATTATTAAAACACTAAAGCCTTCAGGCCGCGGAGAGTTGGAGATTACTGATGTCAACAATGCTTATATTGCGGAAGGTATGCTTACATATGGTATTCTAAACGGGTGGTGGACTGATGCCGGTACTTTTGAGTCACTGCTTAAGGCAAATGAACTTGCCAATGGGGTCAGGCTGGATAATGGTGAAAAAATAGCCGGGTAAATAATGAATTGTTTGAAGGAGTGAGAGGTTTGAACCTTATTGATGGTGTGAAAATAAAAAAGCTCCGGGTTATTCCGGATGAGCGAGGACGTCTTATGGAAATGCTGCGCTGTGATGACGATTTGTTCATAAATTTCGGACAGGCTTATATGACTACTGCTTATCCCGGTGTTGTCAAAGGGTGGCATTATCACAAGAAGCAGGTGGACAACTTTGTTGTGGTCAAAGGCATGATGAAGGTTGTCCTCTTCGACAGCAGAAAGGATTCGCCTACGAAAGGAGAGGTGAATCAATTCTTCATGGGGGTGCATAATCCTATCCTGCTGCAGATTCCCACTTATGTGTACCATGGGTTCAAATGTATCAGTGACGAGGAAGCCATGGTTGTCAACTTCCCTACAGAACCGTATAATTACGATGAACCGGACGAATTCCGCGTTCACCCGCATGATAATGACATACCCTATGACTGGGCCAGGAAGGATGGATAAAATGAACGGCAAAACACTCCTGGTCACAGGTGGGGCCGGATTTATCGGGTCAAATTTTATTTTGTATATGTTTGCAAAATACCCTGATGTAAAAATCGTTAATCTTGATTTGCTTACTTATGCAGGTAACCTGGAGAATCTGAATGATATTGCTGATAACCCCAATTATACCTTTGTCAAAGGCGATATTGCCGACCCCGGGATTGTTAACAGTGTTGTGCCGGGAGTTGACTATATTGTCAATTTTGCTGCAGAGTCGCATGTAGACCGCAGCATAGAGGATCCGTTGGTTTTCATTAAAACAAATGTGATGGGTACCCAGGTTCTTCTTGATGCAGCCCAAAAGCATGGTGTGGAGCGGTATCTGCAGGTATCCACCGATGAAGTTTACGGCTCCTTGGGGCCAACCGGATATTTTACCGAAGAAACCCCGATTACCCCAAACAGCCCGTATTCAGCCAGCAAAGCAGGTGCAGATATGTTGGTCAGGGCCTATCATGAAACTTACGGCCTGCCGGCACTTATTACCCGCTGTTCAAATAATTACGGTCCATACCAGTTTCCTGAAAAGCTGATCCCGTTTTTCATCAAGAGACTGCTAAATGGTCAAAAGGTACCTGTATATGGTGATGGTTTAAATGTCCGTGACTGGCTGTATGTTGAGGACCACTGTTCTGCCATCGATATGGTCCTGCAGAATGGCAGGGTTGGCGAAGTATATAATATCGGCGGTAATAATGAAAAGACCAATATAGAAATTACGAAACTGATTTTACAGGGGCTTGGCAAACCTGAGACTATGATAGAATACGTCAAAGACAGGCTGGGCCATGACCGCAGGTATGCCATAGATTCCGGCAAGATTCAAAGTGAGCTGGGATGGCAGCCGGAGACAACTTTTGAGGATGGAATAGAACGTACAATTAAGTGGTATTTGGACAATAGGGATTGGGTGGGAGAAGCTGGCTGAGAGGTAAACTTTTTTGAAGCCTGTTTATAAGGATAATTTTACAGGAAAATCATTTAAACAAATAGCCAAACAATACCAAAAAATTAGTTGACGCATGTATAAACATTGTATATACTGAATTCAAAGGGGGTGTTTTCAGTGTATACCACTATTCATAAGTGGGGTAATAGTAAGGCAGTTCGTTTGCCTAAAGGTATTTTAGAGAAAGCTTCCCTACGTGAGAATGACCAGGTAGAAATTATGGCAGAACACGATTGCATTATTATAAGGCGGGCTAAGAAAAAACATTTAACGATAGAGGAACGATTTGAAGGATATTCAGGTAATTATCAGTGTAAAGAACTGGATACTGGCAAGCCGGTTGGAAAAGAGGTCTGGTGATGCCGTATATACCGGAACAAGGGGATATTATTTTCCTTGATTTTACTCCACAGGCCGGACATGAGCAAAAGGGCAGCAGACCGGCATTAGTGGTTAGCAATAATACCTTTAATATGCGTACAGGCATTGCCGTTGTCTGTCCTATCACAAATACGGATCGAGGATTTCCTTTACATGTTTCGCTTGATGAGAGGACTTTGACAACCGGTGTAGTTATGTGTGAACAAGTTAAATCACTTGACATAGCCGCAAGAAATGGAGTTTTTAAGGAAAAAGCCCCTTTAGATATTGTTGAAGAAGTGATAGATATAATTATTGGTTTTTTTGAAGGACATTTTATGTGAACAACAGGCGCTTGCTTAAACGGCAGGCGTTTTTTTTTGTGCCGCGTGCCCAACCAAGCGTAAGCACTTACAATGAACGCAAGGTAAGCGCTTACGATAAAAACGAATAATCATAATCCCACTGGCATAGGATTTAATTACCAGCGTTTGTTATAATCTCTTACTTACTGTCTTACTGTAGCTTTATTTTTTCGGTTTCAGCTAGCATTATAGTTTTATGTAAGGGTTTCATGAAGGGAGTGTTGCCGTAATAGATAGGTTAATAGCCATTTTTATTGGTTTTATAAGTACGACAAAAAAGCGAAGGGGGACTTTAAGAATGAGAAAGTTTAAAAGAGTAATAGCTCTCGTAACTGCAGTTCTCTTTGTTCTCGCATTCGCAGCTCCTGCTGGGGCGATTTTTTTCTCTGATGTAAGGGGTAACGCATCTGACAGTATTTATAGGCTGAACGCTCTTGGAATAATCGAGGGGTATCCCGATGGAAGTTTTAAGCCGGATAGCAATATTACACGCGCTGAATTTGCAAAAATAGCTATGGCTGCTGCAGGCAATGCCGGCAGTGCTAATTTCTTAAAAGATGCGGCTTCCAAGTTTTCAGATGTTAAACCCGGTGAATGGTATACCGGCTGGGTTAATTTGGCAGCAAGCCTTGGATACATACACGGTTATCCGGATGGGAGCTTTAGGCCTCAAAGCAATATTACTTATGCTGAGTGTATCACCATTCTGGTTCGTCTCCTTGGCTATAGCGACAAGCTCCCCGGCGAATGGCCGACAGAGTACCTTGTAAAAGCTGCTGAACTTGGAATTACCGATGATGTTACTTTTTCAGTCAATGCTCTCGCAACCCGGGGCAATATTGCAATGATGACCACTGAGACTTTGGATCAGAATCTTGTAGTATGGGATAAGGATATTGATGACTATGTATTCAAAGAAGATGTAGATGGCAATGCTTATACCTTGTTGGCTGAAAAATTCGACGGGATGGTTTGTGACGAAGATGATTATATGATTACGGAAAATTGGGAAATGAACTCAGACGGACAGATAGTAATAGAGCTTTTAGGTACTATTGATCCGTTTACCGGTGAAGTTCCCGAAACAGGTTATTACCTAGATTGCTTCACAATGGCCAAAGATTGTGTTGTTGATTATGGCCTAGTTATTACCTGTATGCTTCCCATGAAGATTCACTTTATTTATAATGAAAAAGATGAAGAAATTACCTATATTGATATAATTACTACTGCAACTGTTAGCTCTGATGTAAAAATGGATGGTGATAAACTGCAAGTTAATGGCGTGTCATATAAATTTGCAGATGGCGCTTATAACGGATTTATTCCTAAAGCAGACGGTATATATGATGACTACTACAAAGTATATTTTAACGAAGATAATAGGATATACGTTGCCGCTAAAATAGATGAGCCTGTAAAACCGCACATAGTTGAAGAAATTAAATCTGACCTGACTTTGGATTTGCTTGACGGAGGCAGTGTTGACCTTGACCAGACTAATGTCCTTGTTATTAGAGATTTCCAATATGCAACAATAGATGATATTCAACCTGGTGATATAGTTTACGTGTATGAAGATGAATATGGATGTGATGTGTTTGTAGATGCTTTCAATCCTAAAAATCAATATTCTGTCAGAGGAAAACTTGAGGCAGCTTATGAAACTACAGGAGATGGAGTGTTTGACCAGGTAAAAGTTGGTGGCAAGAAGTATGACCTGATTTCAGCTGCATCGATGTCAAAAGATGGTGGAGATGAATGGTCTGACTTAGACGATGGTGATGAGACCTTTTTTGATGACCTTTATGATGAAGACGTTTTTATAGTATTAGACAGGACTCATGATATTACCTTAATCATGACTGATGTAGACAGTGAAGGCAATAAAATTTATGGTATCATTGATAAAGTGCTTGATGAAGACCTGGAAGGCTTGGTTACCCGTCTTAAGATTATGAAGTCTGATGGCGCTACTGTTACTTACGAGGTTGATAGTTCTGATGTAGAATTGACTTATAGTAGAACGATTACCACCTATTCTGCAGAAGACGTATTATTTGACGGCGCTGCTGTTAGGTTCCAACTGAACGACAGTGGAGATATTGAAGATTTTGAAGTGCTTGATGACCAGAAATTTAATATTACTGATGGCTCAGAAAACCTGAATAAGTTATATATCAATGGTTCTTGGTATTATGTAAATGATGATACTATAGTACTTAATGGCCCAACCGGAGAAGATCCAGACGTAGTCAGCGCTGATACTCTGCTCAGCGATGCAGAAACAGAAGATATTGCATGCTGGGTGAAGACAGATGGTAACAAGCTTGAGTATGTAATGATTGTCGGTGACACAATTACAGGCACTGCTGAAGATATGGCCATGGTAATTGATACTTATTATTACAATGGCGACAACTGGGCAGTTGTTGATATCCGCAATGAAGAACTAGAATATGAGATAGACGGTACTGTACCTGATGTAGATACTCTTTGTGAGTACTCATTAGCAGGGGACCACATTTCACTTGATGTTGGTAACCAATATGTACCGACTACTGTTGGGAGTGTTTACGGTGAAATTACCGACATTGACTTAGCTAATAATGCTATCGAAGTTGGAAATGACATATGGTATAATATTGATGCTGACAGCTATATCTATGATATGACTTCAAGCGATCCTGTTTATGTAGATAGTATCCATGACATCGAAGATGAAGCCGTATTTGTGGTACCTGTAAGTGCCGGCAATGATCGCAAGGGTGTAGCGGATGTGGTATTCATAGTAGATGAAGATGATTATACCGACTATACTTTTAGTGAGACAGAATCTGCGATTGTAGAGTAACCACTATTAAATACATTAAATAGAAGAACCGGGGCAACCCGGTTCTTCTATTTTTATAAACAGGAAAAACGCAGCCTGCAGAGAGGGAGGATTTTATTAGAATTAGTCGAACCAATATAGATAAATAAAACGATACAAAACATATATTTTTCAGGAGGATAAGCATGGCTGCTAAGAAGAACTCTATACCTGCAAAGAAGAAACCTGTAATTGATGAAAAATTGAAGATAATATTCTACCTGGTTCTGCCGTTATTATTGCTACCACCATTTTGCAGGGGACTATTTTTCGATTTTGAGGCAGATATTGCCCACATATATACTGCGTTGATACTTGGAGCATATGTAATATTAAGAAGAGATAATATTCGACTGCCGCGAAACTTGATGGATTATGCTTGGATTGGACTTATAGCTGCATACATCCTTTCCAACTTTGTTGCTTTTAACCAGAGGGCTGCGCTGGAAGGCGCTCTTAGAGTATTTAATTTCTTCGTTATTTACTGGCTCCTTGCATATACGGTGACTAATATTAGAGAAATAAAAGCTGCATTATTGGTGCTTTTTGCAGCCGGTATTGGGGTTGCCTTTGCCGGGTTAGGTACGGCTTATGGGACTTTTTTGTTTAACGGGGCTTATGACAAGGGCCTGATACTTTCCACACTCCAGTATCATAATGCAGCTGCCATTTTCCTTATAGGATGCGGGATAATCGGATTTTACCTGGCGGCTGTACTTGATAAGGTATGGATGCGGGTCCTGGCCGGGGGCTTAAATTACATTGTAATAGCTACTGCTTATGGGGCAGGCTCAAGAGGGGCCATGCTGGTGTTCCCGGTGGGGCTGTTATTAATGATAGTTGGAATGCCAAAGGATTACCGTTTTAGGACATTTTTGAGTTTCCTTGCGGTATTAATTCCGTTTGCAATCACTGCAAAACAGGTTCTGAGTTTCGAAACCCATAGTCAGGCTTATTATTGGTATTGGTTGTTAGCCGGATTTATTATCGGTTGTTTTTGTCAGTACATTATTGAGGTTATTCTTAAGGTTTCTGCAAAAAAACGCAAAAAGCTTATTACAGGTATCGGTATATTGATTACCATAGCTGTTGTAGGACTTATACTGGTTCAGGGACAAAAGCTCATGCCTGCTTCCATTGCCAATAGGCTGTCGAATATCAGCTTAGAGGACCTGAGTGTTGTTGAGAGGTTTTATTTTTATCGTGATGCTTTTGAGGTTGTTAAGGACAATCCTATCCTTGGTGTCGGGGGCGGTGGCTGGAATTCCGCATATACCGGTTACCAATCCCTGCTGTACTATACTACCGAAGTACACAGTCACCCCCTGCAGGTTTGGGTAGAGGCAGGTACATTGGGAATACTATTCTATGTCTTGATATGGATTGGTCTTTTAATCACGTTATACAGAATTATAAGAAAGGCAGAGTCACCTGAGTACCGTGCCGCTGCATGTGTCTCAGGGGCAGCGGCTTTGACGGTTTCCATGCATAGTGTAATTGATTTTTCTCTCTCTCTTGGGGCTGTAGCCATCTTAATGTGGGCCCTGGTGGGGTTGACAAGGGCAATTGAGAGGTTGGGAACAGGAGAGGGGATTAATAGAAAAATAATTGCCGGGCCAAAAGTCCGAAAAATTGCCGGAATAATAATGGCAGGGATTTTCCTAGTAATATCCTGCAGTTTATCTATGGCAGCATTTGTGGAAAAAGAGGCAGCGAATGCTTATAATACGGGAGATGTGCAGCAGGCCATAAGTCAGTTTGAAAAGGCTAAAAAGTTTGACCCGCTTAACCATAATTACTATATTTACTTGGCGCAATTATATAATTATCAGGCATATCAGCAGAGAAATTTTATGTTAACAAGAACAGCGATGGAGAATGCTAAAAAAGCAGTAGAGCTTAATGAACGTGCTGCCCAGCCGTTATGGATATTAGCTGAAACTTACCTGGGCGCCCAGATGCCCATTGACGCTGTGACGGCTGCTGAACAAGCTGTACAGGCTGTTCCTTGGCGGCAGGAAGCTTATAATAACTTTGCCCAGGTGTGTTTATCTGCCGGGGGTTACTTGCTTCAGATGGGGCAGCCAGATAAGGCGCGGATAGTTTTGGGAAAGGTTTTGACGATACCGGAAATGATTAATAAGCAGGTAGCCAAACTTGGTCCGAATGAACGCAAGGTCTGGAGACACGGGGCGATTCCCAGTATAGACGGGAATATTAACCAGGCTGTGGAACAGGCGAAACAGATGTTAAACGGAATTTAGCCATGTCGACAACAACCAGCCTAGTTATGAACGACAGCCCCTGGCATACGTCCGGGGGTATTTCTATATATTCGATCAAAATAGGCAATTAAGGAATAATTAGGAAGTAAGCGGCTGGCGAAAAAGAAGGAATTCTGGGGTGTTTTCCCGAATTAAGACTAATTAATATAGTAATTGATTAACATAGTAATTGCATTATAAAACACTTATGTTTAGGAGATGAGCAAATTTTGAAAAAGGCGTTAATTACCGGAATCACAGGACAGGACGGCGCCTACCTGGCTGAATTCCTTTTAAATAAGGGATATCAGGTACATGGTGTTAAAAGAAGGTCATCCCTTTTCAATACAGATAGGATAGACCATCTTTACCAGGACCTGCATGAAGAAAATGTTAATTTTTTTCTTCATTACGGTGACCTGACTGATTCTACAAATTTAATCAGGATTGTTCAGGAAGTACAGCCTATAGAAATATATAACCTGGCTGCCCAGAGCCATGTGCAGGTATCTTTTGAGACCCCGGAATATACCGCAAATTCTGATGCCCTGGGAACCCTTAGGGTTTTGGAAGCAATCCGGATACTGGGATTAGCGGAGAAGACCCGCTTTTATCAGGCTTCAACCAGTGAGCTTTATGGTAAAGTACAGGAAATTCCACAGACGGAAAAAACACCTTTTTATCCGCGCAGCCCATATGCGGCAGCGAAATTATACTCTTACTGGATTACGGTAAACTACCGTGAGGCTTATAAAATGTTTGCCTGTAACGGGATTCTTTTTAATCATGAGTCACCATTACGGGGAGAGACTTTTGTAACCAGGAAGATAACCCGGGCCATAGCGCGGATTAAGCTGGACCTGCAGGACAAAATTTATTTGGGCAACCTGAATGCAAAAAGGGACTGGGGTTTTGCGGGAGATTATGTGGAGGCAATGTGGCTGATGCTGCAGCAGGATATAGCTGATGATTTTGTAATTGCCACAGGGGAAACACATTCTGTAAGGGAATTTGTTGAGCTGGCATTTGCTGAAGTGGGAATAGGAATTGAATGGCAGGGTGAAGGAACAGGTGAGAAGGGAATTGATAAGTCAACCGGCAGAGTGTTGGTGGAGGTGGACTCGAGATATTTCAGGCCTACTGAGGTAGAAATACTGCTGGGAGATCCGACCAAGGCCAGGGAAAAGCTGGACTGGAAGGCGAAGACAAGCTTCCGGGAACTGGTGAAAATGATGGTTGAAGCTGACTTGGAAGAGGCTAAGAGGGACTTGTTCTGTCAAAGAGAAGGGTTTAAGGTTAACAGGTATTATGAGTAGTAATTGGTTTTTTCCATGAAAAACTTTTCTCATGGAACGCTTTTCCCATGAAAGAGTTGACTTAACCACTAAACAAGAGTAAAATAATTACTCAGAAGAAGATGATTATTTTACTCTATTTTGTGTGGTGTATTATTTGTTAGAATCATTGATAACGTCAAAAACCAGAATAAAGCTGTTGTTAAAGTTTTTCCTCAATCCTGAGAACCAGGCATATCTTAGAGGATTGGCTGAGGAACTGGGAGAATCCACCAATGCTATAAGGGTGGAATTAAACCGCCTCACCGAAGCTGGTCTGCTTGAGAGTGCTACCAGCGGGAGGACTAAGCTTTACCGGGCTAATCAGAAGCACTCCCTTTTTCCGGACATTCATAGTGTAGTAAAAAAATACCTTGGCATTGATAAGGTACAAGCTATACTTAATGACATGGGTAAGGTGGAGCTTGCTTTTATAACAGGTGAATATGCTCACGGAATAGATTCCGGGATAATTGACCTGGTATTGGTGGGTGAAATAGATAAGGCTTATATTCAACATATTGTTGAGAAAGCGGAAAATATAATAAAAAGGAAAATCAGGGTTTTGGTTTTAAACAGGGAAGAGTACCGGCGGCTTAAAGAAAAACTGAAGTCTGAAAAGGCACTGGTTATTTGGGAAGAACGGAATGTGGGGGAAGAATAAAGTTGGAAAATGTATTGGTAACCGGAGCGGCAGGGTTTATTGGGTACCATTTCGCTTTAAGGCTGCTTAACCAAGGTTATAAAGTTACAGGACTTGACAATTTAAATAACTATTATGATGTTAATCTGAAGAAAGCCAGGCTGGAAAGGCTTCTTGAATTACCTAATTTTTGTTTTGAAAAGGCTGACCTGGCTGATCGTGAAGATACAGCCAGGATTTTTGATGTTTTTAAGCCTTATTATGTAGTTCACCTTGCGGCTCAGGCCGGTGTCCGCTATGGTTTTGAAAATCCGCATGCATATGCGGACTCTAACCTGACTGGGTTTTTGAATATTCTGGAGGGCTGCAGGCATAATGTGGTGAAACACCTGGTATATGCATCAAGCAGTTCGGTCTACGGGGCCAATACGAAGATGCCTTTCTCCGTACATGATAATGTTGATCACCCGGTAAGTCTGTATGCGGCAACCAAAAAGGCTAATGAACTGATGGCTCATTCATACAGCGCTTTGTATAATATACCCACTACGGGACTGCGATTTTTTACTGTATACGGGCCCTGGGGACGTCCTGATATGGCTTTATTCAAGTTTACGAAAAAAATCCTGGCAGGCGAGCCTATTGATGTTTACGACTATGGTAAACACAAGAGGGATTTTACATATATCGATGATATAGTTGAAGGCATGGTAAGGATATTAAACAGGATGCCTGAAGCTAACCCGGAGTGGTCCGGAGAACAGCCTGACCCGGGAACCAGTTTTGCCCCTTATAGAATTTATAACATAGGCAATAACAATCCGGTAAAGCTGCTGGACTTTATTGCGGTCCTGGAAAAATGTCTTGGCAGAAAGGCACAGATGAACTTGCTGCCAATGCAGCCGGGGGATGTGCCGGAGACGTTTGCTAATGTTGATGACTTGATGAAGGATGTGGATTTTAAGCCTAAGACAACCGTTGAAGAGGGCATTGCCTGTTTTGTGGAATGGTATAAGGGGTATTATGGAGTGCTAGTACAAAATGCCTAAAAGGTTAATATAAATAGAAATTGATTTAAGGCGGAATTGCTTTATGAATGAAGAACTTTCACAACATGAAATAATAATCGAACCGGGGCGTAAGTTTGAACAGTATTGGCGCGACCTGTGGAATTACAGGGAGCTGTTTTATTTTCTTGCTTGGCGTGATATTTTGGTGCGGTATAAGCAGACAGTTATCGGTGTTGCCTGGAGCGTAATCAGGCCACTATTGACAATGATAGTATTTACTGTAGTTTTTGGCAAACTGGCAAAGATGCCTTCTGAAGGTGCACCATATCCTATCCTTGTTTATGCTGCTATGCTGCCTTGGCAATTTTTTGCTAGTTCTCTAAGTGAAAGTAGTAACTCGCTGATTGTTAACGCAAACATGCTTTCTAAGGTTTATTTTCCTAGATTGATTGTACCTGCTAGTACTGTCATAGTTAGCACGGTGGATTTTCTAATTTCCTTTGTTATACTTATAATATTGATGATATGGTATAAGTTTGTTCCAGATATCCAGATATTGGTTCTGCCACTGTTTTTTTTGCAGGCATTGACTGCTTCATTAGGTTTTGGTTTGTGGTTGGCAGCTTTAAATGTAAAATATAGAGACTTTCGTTATGTAGTACCATTTATTATTCAGTTTGGATTGTATATTTCGCCTATTGGTTTTAGCAGTAGTATAGTGCCTGACCAGTGGAGATTATTGTATTCTATAAATCCAATGGTAGGTGTCATTGATGGCTTTCGATGGGCAATATTAGGCAATGTGGAGTTCTACTGGCAGGGGTTTCTATTATCGATTGGATTAACAGTGTTAATATTTGTGTTTGGGTTAAGATATTTTAGAAAGACAGAACGGTCTTTTGCTGATGTAATCTAGTAAATATAGTGCAGTAAAATTGTTGCATTCTATAATATTGATTATTAAGGTAAGGTATTTAATATGAGTACAATAATTGAGGTTGAAAATTTAGGGAAGAAGTATATTTTACGTCATCAAAAACAGGAGCGGTATATAGCTTTAAGGGACGTAATGACTGAGAAAGCAAAGAGGTGGGCGAAACGGGTATTGAATCCTGTTGCCGCTGCAGATAATAAGGATTTCAACCGGGAAGAATTTTGGGCCCTTAAAGATGTTTCGTTTAAAATCAATCAGGGAGATCGAGTGGGTATAATTGGAAGAAATGGTGCGGGAAAATCTACCTTGCTAAAAATTTTAAGCCGTATTACGGAACCAACAACAGGTCGCGTAAGATTAAAAGGCAGAGTGGCTAGTCTGCTTGAAGTTGGAACCGGTTTTCATCCGGAACTCACAGGTAGGGAAAACATATATTTAAACGGTGCAATTCTTGGAATGAGTAAAGGTGAGATTAAAAGGAAATTCGATGAAATAGTTGAATTTGCTGAAGTCGAGAAATTTCTTGATACGCCTGTAAAAAGATATTCTTCAGGGATGTACGTTAGGTTGGCATTTGCCGTAGCTGCCCATTTAGAACCTGAAATTCTTGTGGTTGATGAGGTGCTTGCTGTTGGTGATGCACAGTTTCAGAAAAAATCTCTAGGTAAAATGGAGGAAGTGGGAAAAGAAGGCAGGACTGTCTTATTTGTCAGCCATAACATGGCGGCAATAAAGAATTTGTGTACTTCCTCAATATTGCTCACACAAGGACAAGTGGAATATGTTGGAAAAACACAAATGGTTATTGACCAATATTTAAAAAGACTTAAACTTAAGCCGTTAATTGATTCTAATTTAATGCAGAACGATAATTTAGGGGTAACCTTAAGTAAAGTTGATTTATTAAATGATAGTGATGAAATTATATCAAGTACTCAATCTGGAGCATCTGTATCCATTAGAATGTCGTTTAGAACTAAAAAAGACTATGATAATTTGTTAGTGTCAATTGGAGTAAATACACAAGAAGATACGCGGGTGTGTGTTTTTCATACGGGATTGACAGAATCTAAATTGAAGTTAAATTCACCATATACTGATATAATATGCCGAATTCCTAAACTTCCATTGATACCTGGAACTTATAGATTATCTATTAAAGTTATGTCAAGCGAAAAATTATTGTTTTGGTTACCATTGTCATTTGACATTATGGTTGAAGAAGGCGATTTTTATGATACTGGACGTCTTCCGGGTAATTGGGGAGGGATTTGTATGATTGAACATATTTGGCTAGATAGATACTATAGCAGTCAAAGCACTTGAAATAATTATTTGTAGGAGAGAAATTTATGACAAAGAAAATTAAAATTTTATATTATGGGAGTTGTTGGCCCACTAATATAGGAAATGCGTTCGTGAATCTCGGCACTGTTAATGCTATAAAACGAGCCCTTGGAGAGACCGCCGATATTTACCATTTTGGCGGACTATCTTCATTCCTATTTAGAAAACATAATTATCCTGAAAACAACCTAAACATTGCTGACTTTACGGATTTTGAATATGTTATTATTGGTGGCATGACCCAATGTACAGCTAATTTTGAAGCCGCAGAATATATCTTGAAGAAATTTGTTAAAAATGGAACAAAAATTATAATTTCAGGTGGGGGAGCCGAAAAATATGACGATGATGAAGTAGAGGCTGTTAGGAGTTGGATGAAAAAATTACCTATATATGCCTTTGCTTCAAGGGACACCTATTCATATGAAAAATATGCTGATTTAGCAGGGTATAGTTTTGATGGAATTGATAGTGCATTTTTTATTTCAGATGATTTCAAACCTCTGCCATTAAATTTGGAATTTAATGTAGTAAACTTCGATATTTTAGATGAACCTACTCTTATTAACGTGTGCGGCAAGGATAATATAACTGAAATACGGAATAGAAAAATCGGTGATGTTTTATCAAATGCTCGTACTAAATTGAAAAAAGTATTAAAGGGAAAGGTTACTGCGTATCCGACTACGTTGGATATGGAGGGTAGGAAAGTTTTTAGAACTCATCATGCTCCTTGGCCAACAGAAACGCCTGAAAAACAGTTTGTTAGGAAGAATACTACAATATCGGATCTTCCTTCTGATTATTTAATGCTATATGCACAGGCAAAAACTGTATACTCTGACCGAATACATGCATGTATTGCTACTTTGGCTTTTGGAAATAAAGCTATGCTTTTTGGAGAAAATGTTCCCAGACTTAGAATGTTTGAACGTGTGGGAGTAGGCGATATAATTAAAAAACCTGTTAAAATGGATATGAAACACCTTGAGATATTAAAGGAAAAACAAGTACAATTTTTCCGAGATGTTATTACTTAGAGTTATTGGAAGGGACAAATAATTACATGATATTTGATCAAGAAGCCATTAATAACAAAATAAAATATCTTGATAAAATATTGCAGAATACGGAACTTGTAAATGAAGTCGTAAATAAACATCTTTCGAAACCTTATGAAATTTATAAGTTGGATAGAGTCTGGGAACCTGGTGGGGGTTCTACTCTTTTTAAAATTGCTACTGCATATAAAGAATATTTACTAAAAGTTAAGCATAAATCTGTTTGGGTTGAGAGTAGGCTGGAAAAGGAAAAAGAATTTACTCGAAAATCCTCCTTGCTAAATGAGTATGAATTTATTAATTACATTTCTACAGAGTGGGTTCCAGAAATACTGTTTTATGAAGAGGCCAATGATTTTTGTTTTTTAGCTCTTGAATATTTGCAAACTTTCAATAAACTAATAAATAAAATTTCTGTTGTTGAATTACTAGATGTCTGGCGAGAGATTTACGATAATGTGTATTATTTGTATCTGCAAGGAATTGTTCATACTGATATACATGAGCATAATATTTGTTTTAGAAACAAAAAGCCCATTTTGATTGATTTTGAGGAAGCTAAATTCATTGCTCAAAAGATGGATTTTAAAGATTCCCTGGATTACATTGGGCAAAATCAAATTGGAAATGTTGGTGAGTTTCCTAGTGGTTTTGGTATTGAAGGATTTACATGTTTAAGCAGATTAAAAAATGTATTTAAATTGCTCGTTACTAATAGCTTGCCTCAATTAATTGAAGAGTGTAATTTCGATCATAGTTGCCCTTTCAACAAGGATGAATTACAACATCCAGATCAAAGAATTTATCAATCTATAAATCTGCCTGGAATTTACGTTGAGGGACAAAGACCAATTCGAGATAGTAGGAAATTGATAGTTAGATATTTAATTTGTTTATTGGGTCGTCATATTAGCCCTATTAACTACTTGGATATCGGTTGTAATCTGGGAATGTTTTGTTTTCAAGCTGCAGTTTCACCAATTGTTAGACGTTCAATTGGTGTCGAAGCTCATTCTAAATATGTTGATTTAGCGAACATCCTTATGTTTTTGAACGATATTCCTAATACAGATATTTTACAATTTATTTGTGGAGAGGACAGGTTAGATGAACTTGACTCAAAAATTGACTTTATCACTATGTTGTCTGTTTACCACCATATATCCCAGAAAGAAAAATTATTAAAAGAGATCAAGATTCTTAATGTTCAATATTTGTTGGGTGAGTTTGCAACGCAAGATAGGTACTATCCTGAACGTGGTTCATTAAACGATGAAATTAATTTTATTCAGAATAAAACTGGTTTTAAATTTTGTTACTTGATAACTAAATCGAAGGATTATAATAGACCAATATACCTTTTTTCAAACTCTTACGTGTCAGTAATAAAACGATTATTCATAAAAATTCTTAGTTCAAGATTTTATTTTCTAGGGACCCCATTTTTAGTGATAGCTGAAAAATGGTCTAATGTTAAATACAGGAGAAATGAGAAATGAAAGTTATTAGGTTCCTTAGTAATAAGTATAAAGTTGATTTACTAACTAAGTTTAACAAAGCTCTTAAATGGGTTAAAGTTAACTCGATTACAGGTAAAGGAATAAAAGTAACTGCACAGAGTAAGGAGGTATATCCTGAAGTAACAGGATATTTTATTCCAACCTTAATTAACTGGGGCGAACGTGAACTAGCTTTACAATATGCAAATTGGTTAAAATCTATTCAAAAGCCAGATGGATCCTGGTTTGACCCGTTTGGGAAAAACCCTTATACTTTTGATACCGGACAGATATTAAAAGGTTTATTGGCCTTATTAGAACATTCCCCTAACTTTAAAGAACCCATAATAAAAGGATGCGACTGGATAATGAGTCAGATATTAGAAAGTGGTCAAGTTATAACTCCGGATGCATCTGCTTGGAGATTGCCAGGTGGAAGGGTTGTGCCGGAAGCTATACATCTTTATGCATTAGAACCTTTAAGAATGGCTGGCAACATATGGGGAATAAGAGATTATTCAAATGCAGTTGACAGAGCAATAAATTATTATTTAAAAGAAGTAAACTTGACTCGTTTTGATACCTTGTCCCATTTTCATGCATACATAATTGAAGCATTAATTGACCTAGGGTGTACTGAGTATGCTCAATCAACAATGCAGGAGGTTGCCAAATATCAAACAAAAAGTGGTAAAGTACCTTCTTACCCTGATGAAAAATGGGTATGTTCGACTGGACTTTTTCAATATGCTTTAATATGGTATAAGCTTGGGATATTTGATAGGGCTGAGAAAGCATTTAATTATGCTTGTGGGCTTCAAAATGCAAGTGGAGGCTTTTTCGGGAGTTATGGAAGGAGAGCAAATTACTTTCCGCGAGAAGAAATTAGTTGGGCAATAAAATATTTTTTGGACTGTTTTTACTGGAAAGTAAGGTCAAGTTTTAATGATGAAGTTTCGACTTTTTCTGATGAATTATATTACAGTGATGGTCGTTATCAATTTATTACTGAGAAAATAAGTCAAAACAAACTTACACGTGTATTAGATATGGGATGTGGAAAAGGTCGCTATATTAAACGATTAAAATCTGCTTTTCCTGGAATTGAAGCTTATGGTATGGATATATCTGAAAAAATGTTAGAGACTTTGCCTAAAAACATATATGCTTTTCAAGGGACTCTCTTAAATATGCCTTTCCCAGACGGATATTTTGATTCAGCTTTTTGTGTTGAAACGCTTGAACATGCAGTTAATATTCCTTCAGCAATCAGGGAAATGGGGCGTGTTATATCAAAGGGTGGGTTCTTAATTATTATAGATAAAAACAAAGAAAAGCAGGGGAAATTAAAAATTTCTGAATGGGAACAGTGGTTTACAGAGAACCAAGTTGCTGAGTTGTTGAAAAATCAAGGCTTTGATGTAGAAGTTTACAGCGGTATCGGGTATGAACAAAACGATGGTAGTGATCAACTATTTTTGGGTTGGGTAGCAAAAAAGCTATAAGAATTTATAGAAGCAGTTTGATAGATGATGTTAATCAAATGTTTTGGAGTGTTCGAAAATGTCTAAAAAGCCTCTGGTATCTATTATTTTACCTGTGTATAACGGCGAACGTTTCCTGGCAGATTCTATAGAAAGTTGTTTATCCCAAACCTATTTGAACTGGGAGTTAATAATTGTGGATGACGCATCTACTGACAATACTCCAAACATAATACAAAGATATGTAAACATGGATACGCGTATATATTACAAACAGCATTATACCAACAGTAAGCTTCCGGCTGCATTAAATACTGGCTTTAAAGCTGCGAAAGGGACCTATTTGACTTGGACTTCTGATGATAATTGCTATTGTCGGAAAGCAATTGCCACGATGGTTGAGTATTTAGAATGTAACCCGGATACAGATATGGTATATACAGATTATCAAATTATTGATGACCAAAGTAATTTATTGAAATATGTCAAGGTAGGGATGCCTGAAGGTTTATGGAAAGTCAATTGTGTAGGACCTTGTTTTCTTTATAAACGAATTATCTATGATAAACTTGGCGACTATGCAGAAGAATTATTTCTTGCAGAGGATTATGATTATTGGCTGCGAGCTTCCATTATCTTTAAAATGGAACCACTACATCAGAATTTATACCTATATAGGATGCATAGCAATTCCCTAACTAGTAAAGAAAAAAAAGATAGTATATTGTTAGCTACAGAAAAGACACTAAAACCACACTTGTTACAAAATTCAGTTCCTCCGTTTTTGAGGGCTAATGGATATATTGGACTTGCAAATATTGCGAAAGATACTCATAACAAGCTTAAGGGATGTAAGTATATGTTATTGGCATTAAAAAATGCACCGAGCTATTCCATTAACATTTTAACGACTCGGGAACGACGGCTGGTAAGTGAGCTATTGCTTGGGAAAAAGATTACTCAGGGAATTTATAGACTGTACAAGCAATTCAAGTAATTGACCTAATCCTTATTTTTGAATGTAATTGAATTAGTCTGGATGTGTTTTTATGAAAAAATTTCTAAAAAAAAAATTACCCCAGCCTATCATTAAGTGGATTCAGGATAAAAAAAAGAAATATAGAATTTATCAAAACATTAATGCTGATTTAGCGGCCAGTAAACAAAAAAGAGTCCTTATTTCTTATTTAACGGAACCGTTTGAAACTAACTTATCGTTCAGTCATCATACTAATGTGAATGAATGCACCCAAATAATAAAAATATTTATAAATATGGGATACTGTGTTGATGTCATTCACTGTCAGGACAAAGAAAATTTACCTTATATATTAAATAATCAGTATCATGTTATTTTTGGATTTGGCAATGCTTTTTATGAAGCAGTTCTTCATAACCCAAAAGCCAAAAAAGTAATATATCTTACAGAATCTCATCCCGACTTTTCAACTATGCGTGAGAGGGAAAGAGTAGATTATTTTTATAAAAGGCACGGTAAAAAGATAGGCTTAACGCGTTCTGAGTTATATTATAAGAAAGAATATATTGATATAGCTGATTATGGGATTCTGCTTGGGAGTACAACTACTTTGGAGACCTATCCATCTTTAAATGGAAGATTATTTGTTACAACTCCGACGGGTTTAATTAATAAAAATTATATGTATCAGGAAAGAGATTTTAATAAATCAAGAAAAAATTTTATCTGGTTTGGCTCTTATGGTGCTGTTCATAAAGGGTTGGACATTCTTATTGATGTTTTTGAAGGGCTACAGGAGATTACTTTGTATATATGTGGACTTTATCCGACGGAAGAGAGATTGTTTTCATTTAATAATAAGAACATAAAAAACCTTGGATTTGTAGAAGTAAATTCGAGTCAATTTATAGAGTTGATGAATAAATGTAGTTTCGTAATATTGCCTTCTTGTTCTGAAGGCATGTCAACATCAGTCTTAACATGTATGAATCATGCTCTTATTCCTATTGTTACGAGAGAAACGGGTATAGTTCTTAAAGAATTTGGTGTTTATCTTGATGATTATAGGGTTGAACATATTGCAGAGGTGGTTGTGGCATGTTCACGTTTGGATGCAGAAGAGTTAAGTATTCAGCATAAAAAGGTATATCAGTATTCTCGGAATAACTTTAATATTAAGGTATATACCTTACGTCTTTCGCTAATTTTACAAAAGTTACTTGAATATGAGGATTAAGAATATGATAATTTTACACTTGTCAACCAGTGTAATTTCACAGAGTGCAGCTTACCGTCTTCACAAAGGAATGTTAAATTTAGGTCTGGATTCCAAAATTCTTGTGGCAGGGAATTCAATAGATGATCCCACTGTGTTGAAACCAATACATAAATCTGAAAAAATTATGAATTTTTTGCGACAAAAGATTGAAACGTTACCTTTAAAGTTTTATCCCGAGCGTTCTGGATTCCCATTTTCTGCTGCCATTGTACCGAATAACGTTATTGGTCATATATCAACACTTAATCCAAGTTTGGTTCACTTACATTGGGTTTGCGGAGGTTTTTTAAGGATAGAATCTTTAAAACAAATAGCTAGACCAATTGTTTGGACTCTGCATGACAGTTGGGCATTTACCGGAGGGTGTCATCTCCCTTTTGATTGTGTAAGATACCGAGATGGGTGTAAAAAATGTCCTGTTCTTAATAGTTCCAAAGAAAAGGATATTTCCAGCAGGGTAATGAAGCGTAAACAAAAGGCTTGGAAGTCACTAAACATGACTATTGTTACACCCAGTAAATGGCTTGGAGAATGTGCTAGGTCAAGTATGCTCTTTAATAATAATAGAATTGAAACAATACCAAACGGAATAGACACCAATATATTTAAACCAATAGGTCGTAAAATGGCTAGAAAAATTCTTTCTTTACCCTTAGACAAAAAACTGGTGCTTTTTGGAGCGGTTAACAGTACTCGGGATCCTAATAAAGGTTTTAGGTTTTTACAGCAGGCTTTAAAAGAAATAAATTGTAAAGGCTTGGGTGACAAGGTACAGATAATAGTATTTGGTGGCTTAGAATCAGAAAAATTTTCTGATTCTGGGTTGAAGACAACTTTTTTAGGCAGACTACATGACGATATAAGCTTGGCTGTTCTATATTCCGCAGCTGATGTCTTTGTTGCTCCATCTATTCAGGAAAATTTACCTAACACTGTGATGGAGGCCCTTGCCTGCGGAACGCCTTGTGTTGCCTTCAATATCGGAGGCATGCCTGATATGATAGAACATCAGCGAAATGGGTATCTTGCCCGGCCTTTTGAGAAAAATGATCTGGCTTGCGGTATTGATTGGGTGCTTGGAAATGATAGTAGGTGGCAGTCAATGTCACATCGCGCCAGGGAAAAAGTTGAGCAGGAATTTGATATAAAGTTGATTGCCGGGAGATATCTGAAACTTTATCAGGATATTTTAAGCCAGAAACCGTATGGAGGATAATATGCAAAAAAAATCCAAAATCTATATAGCTGGTCATAATGGACTCGTTGGCTCGGCCATTAAAAGAAAACTTGAAAGAGCTGGTTATCCAAATCTAGTGTGTCGGACAAGGACTGAACTTGACTTAAGAAACCAGGCGGCCGTTGCAGAATTCTTTGCCCAAGAGCGCCCGGAATTTGTGTTCCTTGCTGCCGCTAAGGTTGGCGGCATATATGCCAACAATACTTATCCGGCTGAATTCATCTATGACAACATAGCTATTGAAGCAAATATCATACATGCTGCTTACAGGTATGAAGTTAGAAAACTGCTTTTCCTGGGAAGTTCCTGTATTTATCCTAAGTTTGCTCCCCAGCCGATGCAAGAGGAGCATTTGCTTACCGGATTGCTTGAGCCCACCAATGAGCCTTATGCCATAGCCAAAATTGCGGGTATTAAAATGTGTGAATCATACAATAGACAGTACGGGACTGACTTTGTATCTGTGATGCCCACTAATCTGTATGGTCCCTATGATAATTTTGATCCAAAGAACTCCCATGTGCTTCCGGCCTTGATACGCAGGTTCCATGAAGCAAAAACTACAGATAAACCTGTTGTTGAAATATGGGGTACCGGGAACCCCAAGAGAGAATTCCTCTATGTGGATGATCTGGCAGATGCCTGTGTTTTTTTGATGCAAAATTACACTTATCAAGATATTGGTTCTTTTGTTAATATCGGCACGGGACAGGACCTGACCATCAGGGAATTGGCTGAGCTAATCAAAGGTATTGTGGGATACCATGGGGAATTGAGGTTTAATTCAGAGAAACCAGATGGTACTCCCCGCAAACTTCTGGATATTTGTCGGATGCGATCACTAGGTTGGGAGGCTGAGACCAAACTTGAGGATGGAATACGAATGGTTTACGAATGGTTTAAGTCACAAGGGGGATAAGATGTGTAACAATGAACAGCCTTTAGTATCCATAATTACAGTGACTTTAAACAGTGAGAGGCATCTAGAAGATACTATCAAGAGTATAGCCGGTCAGACCTACCCTAATATAGAGTACATAATTATTGACGGCGGTTCTGTTGACAGTACACCACAAATAATCAGGAAATATAGAGAAAACATTGTCAGATGGATAAGCGAGCCTGATCAGGGTATTTATGATGCCATGAACAAGGGGATCAAAATGAGTACCGGTGAGATCATTGGAATTATCAATTCTGACGATTGGTATGAACTGGATACCGTGGAGAGGGTCGTTAGGGAATCATTGGAGCACCCCGAGAGTGATGTGTTTCATGGGGACCTAATGATTTTCTCTCCTGAAGGAGAGAGAATATTTCTATATAAACCTGACCCTGATTTTAAAAATATCTGGCATGATATGACCATTCTTCATCCAACCTGTTTTGTCAGGAAAAGCATTTATAAGAAACATGGTCTGTTCAGTGATCAGTACAGGATAGTTGCCGATTACGAATTTATTATTCGGTTGTTTAAAGCGGGAGTAGGATTCCGATATATTAACAGGGTGCTGGCTAACCAGCGAATTGGCGGAATAAGCTGTACCAGGGATAGGGATGCCATCATAGAGAACAGGAAAATTGTAATCAGCCACGGACTTTCTCCTTTTACCGCCTATTATGATATGTTTTTTAAACTGACCAAACGTAGAATAAGTAAATTTTTGGAAAGGCATGACTTGAAGGCAATTATTGAACTTAAGAAAAGGTTCCAGAAACGGAAATATTACAGGCATTAAGCAAGGTGATGATATGGACCTGTCGATTATTCTAGTAAACTATAATACAAGAGGACTGCTGCGGGACTGCTTGAAATCTGTGTATGACAATAAACCCGGACTGGAATATGAAGTTTTTGTTGTTGATAACGGTTCGGTTGATGGCAGCCTGAAGATGCTGGCAAAGGAGTATCCCCAGGTTAGGGTTATCGCCAATGGAGATAATCTGGGGTTTGCCGGAGCCAACAATAAAGCTATCAAACAGTGTCTGGGACAATATATTCTGTTGCTTAACAGTGATACACTGATAATTGATAGGGATTCATTTGACAATATGGTTAATTATATTGCAACCCGTCCTGATATAGGAATCTTGGGCTGTATGCTGCTGAACAAGGATTATTCTTTACAGCTCTCATACGGGAAATTTCCTACACTTGGCACTGAATTTTCCCAGAAATTCATCAATTTTATGTTCTCTAGGGGAGGCGGGCCGTATTATGCAAAAATCGCGGCAGAGTATCGGGAGGAACATCCGGTTGACTGGGTGACCGGGGCGTGTCTACTGGTACGTCTGGAGGCTGTTCAGCAGGCCGGGCTTTTAGATGAAAGGTTTTTTATGTATTTTGAAGATGTGGATTGGTGTCGCCGCATAAATAACTGCGGGTGGCGGATTGTTTATTTTCCAGGAGCAAGGGTAATCCACTTGTTGGGAGGGAGTGCTCCTAAACAGTCCAATATTTCAGTAATATACAAGGAAAGCCAGCTCCGCTATTACCATAAACACAGGAACAAGGTAGAAGTAAATTTGCTGAGGGCTATTCAGGTGGTCAAACACCTGGCCCTGTTGGTGAAATTAAAATTTTATGGACTGATAACTTGCAAGGATGTATCAGATGAATCCAAAAAACTTATCGGAGTCATCAGGATTTTTTGGAGCAAATCTATGCCATAATTATCTCAAAGGTTGTGTCTATTCATGTACGTTGAAACTGACAGGAACTTATACAGGTTTTTTGTAGCGGTGGTTGCCTTTACCTTGGTATTCCCCAAAGCGGGTAATACTGTAAACGGAATTCCCCTTACGGTAGCCAACATGTTTTTAGGAATACTGATTCTGTGGGTAATTTCCAGGAGGATACGGCTGAAAACTCCTATTGCTGACAGGGTATACTTGCTGTATACCTGTCTAATCCTGCTGGTCCCTTGGGTATTTTCAGCAGGAAATATTATTGCCTATGTTAAAATAGTCATGCCGCTTTTTGTATCCCTGACAGTTTACTATTGGGTTAAGCCGATAACACAGGCGCTGGTTTCAGGCAGAAGGCGTTTAGATATTCTGGTCAGGGTGATGGCAGTTTCCGTTATTATTATCGCTATATATGGTTTTATACAAAAGTTATTTGGCCATTATGATACTATTATCCCAGGTCTTACCATGTCATTTTCCGATTCCGTGATTCCCGATATATTTTATCAGAAAAAGAACCTTGTTGGTGTACCCGGATTTTCAGAAAATGTTCATAAAGTAACCTCTACTTATCAGAACGGGAACTTGTTCGGCACTATCCTCGTGATGCTGATGTTTCCAGTAACGGCAGCGTTTCTTTATGCCCAGGATTGGAATGACAAAATTTTATATGGGACTGCCGTAGTCCTGGTTTTTGCTTTAGTTCCTTTTACCCTTGCCCGCAGTGTTCTCTTTGGTGCATTGGTTGGTGTGGGGATATTTTTTTTAATGCAGCGCAACAAAAGGAATAAAATAATCATAGCATGCCTGGTATTGCTCATGGGTTTTATGATCTTACCCAGTCCTTTTATGAGAGCAAGGATGATTATGACGTTCTTCGATCCATCAATGAACGGACGGATCCAGCGTATGGATACTGTTAGCACCCTTGTTTCCGAGTCTATTTCTCCACTTGGAGCAGATGGAAATAACAGTATTATTGAAAAAGAGAACGTTGTAGAAAAAATGAACGGTACAGGCATAAAAACTGAAAATCTTCTGTGGCTGACCAGACTTTTTGGTTTTGGGTTTGTTGGGGATGAGACTAAGAAAATTACGAGTTTTTGGGACCTTTATACTGAAAACATGTATTTTACTACCTGTGTTTTTACCGGTTTGGCAGGTATGCTGCTCTTTGTTCTTGTAATTGGTCGATCACTTTATATTCTTTCTAAATATTTAAGAAATGGATTTATCCGTATGGATTTTTTATCCAGTCTGGCTGCCGGGATATTCTGCAGTTTAGTGGCGTTTTTGTGTCAGGCGTTTATTGAAGGGCCGCTGAGTCTGCCGCCGACAGGATTCGTACTCTGGTTTCTGGCAGGCCTGGGACATTCAGTAGTAGGTTTAGAATTTGAAACAATCGGGTTTGAGAGGATTTAATATGCGGATAGTAATTGATGCCAGGATGATTACAAATGAAATGCATGGGATTGCCAGATACACCTATAACCTGGCAGACCGGCTGACAAGTATTGACCCGAAAAATGAATATATCTTACTGGCAGGCAATGACTGCCTGGCAGGATTTGCAGCAGACAGGCCAAACTGCCGCCTGGAGCGTGTCAGGTCAAAGTTTATTTCCATAGCTGAACAGGTGGAACTGCCGTTAGTATTAAAAGGGCTACGGGCTGACCTTTTTCACAGCCCGTCTTTTGTAGCCCCCTTATTTTGCCCCTGCAGGCTTATAATGACAGTTCATGATGTGAACCACATGCTATTTCCCCAATATTATGGGCGGATACACCAGTTATATTACAGGCATATTGTCAGGCCTTCAGTTCTGAAGGCTCAAAAAATATTGACCGTATCCTGTTTTTCCCGCAGTGAAATCATAAAGTTTTTGGGTGTTTCACCCGAAAAAATTATTGTAACATATAACGGTATCGACAGGGCATTTAAAGTGATTGATAAACTTGATATTCTAAAAGAAGTCAGGAGCAGGTATCGGTTGCCCGCTAAATTTATTTTATATGTGGGGAACAGGAAGCCGCATAAAAATGTTCAGCGCCTTATTGAAGCATTTTCCAAACTCAGTACGGATTTTAGTCTGGTACTGATTGGAAAGGCTGACAGGCGTCTGGTGAGCCAGGCAGAAAACATGGGCCTGACAGGCAGATTAGTATTTACTGGTGATGTAACTGAAAACGACCTTCCCGTTTTGTATAACCTGGCTGGGCTTTTTGTTTTCCCTTCACTTTATGAGGGTTTCGGCCTTCCGCCGCTGGAGGCAATGGCTTGTGGGACACCTGTGATTACTTCAAACCGTTCCTCACTGCCGGAAGTAGCCGGGGAGGCTGCCGCTCTGGTTGACCCTTACAGTTCTGAGGAACTGGCTGCGGCCATTGACCGGGTTTTGAAAGATGAGGGCTTGTGCAGGCAGATGAGAGAGAATGGCTTGCTGCAGGCAGCGAAGTTTTCTTGGGAGGAAACCGCCAGGCAGACCCTGGAGGTTTATGAAGAAGTACTGGAGGGACAGCTGAAATGAAAATCGCTATAGTCCACGACTGGCTGGCCAATATGGGCGGTTCTGAAAAGGTTGTCCTGGCCTTTAAGGAGATTTTCCCTGATGCGCCAATATATACAACTGTCTATAATCCTGATAGGGTAGATTCCGCTTTTCATAATATGGATATCAGGACCTCTTTTATACAAAAACTGCCGCGGGGCAGGACGGCATACCAGTCCTACCTGCCGTTGATGCCAACTGCGGTTGAGCAGTTTGACTTCAGCGGTTTTGATGTCGTCCTCAGCAGCAGTCATGCGGTAGCCAAAGGTGTGCTCACAGGGGCCAATACCCTTAATATTAGCTATTGCCATACACCCATGCGTTATGCCTGGGACTTTTACCATGAATACCTGAATGGGCCTGGGGCAGGCCGAGTCAAGAGAAAGCTGATTCCCTGGCTGATGAATTATATCCGTATGTGGGACAGGATTTCTGCAGACAGAGTGGATTATTTTATCGCTAACTCAGGGTATGTGGCCCGGAGAATAAAGAAGCACTACCGGCGCGAATCAGAGGTAATCTATCCACCGGTGGACACGTCTTTTTATTCCCCGTCAGACTTGACAGTGGCGGCTAAGATAGGGGATTACTATTTCACTGTTTCCCGCCTGATACCATATAAGAGGATTGACCTAGCGGTTGAAGCCTTCACCCGCCTAGGGGTACCCCTTAGGATAGCCGGAGACGGCCCGGAACGGAAGAGGCTGGAGAAAATGGCCGGCCCAAATGTTGAGTTCCTGGGCAGGGTATCTGATGCCGAGATGAAAAAACTATATGCTTCTTGTAAGGCATTCATTTTTCCGGGGGAAGAGGATTTTGGCATTACACCTGTTGAGGCCCAGGCGGCTGGGCGGCCGGTGATAGCTTTTGGCGCCGGGGGGGCCCTGGAGACGGTGCTGCCGGGTGTTACCGGGGAGTTTTTTCAGCCCCAGACAGCGGAAGCGCTGGCAGGGGTTATTAATAAGTTTGACTCTGGTAAATACATTACTGAAATTATTTGCGATCATGCAGCGGGTTTTGACCGGGAGTTGTTTAAAAAACACATATTAACTTTCATTGAAGATAAATACCGGGAATTCAAAGAAAACGCTTAATTATTTTTGGGGGAGATACTCTTGCTTAAGAAGTACCAGCGGTTTTTCAATCTGATAATGTTTGCCCTTGATGGGTTTATACTGATACTCTCATATTTTGCCGCTTATGTCTTTAAGTGGGGCTTTTATCCAATAAGCCAGATGGATTATCTGTACCTTAAAGCTCCTTTATGGATGATTCCTCTGGTACTTATGGTATACTTTTTTATGGAAGTATATTCTCCTATGCGGAGCCGGATGTTTCGCAAGGAAATGCTGCTTATTATCCGGTCCCATGCAATAGGTATGGTACTTATTTACGGCCTGCTTTACCTTACTAAAATGTATATATACTCTAGGGTAGTGTTGTTTACTTTTGGGGTTGTTTCAATAGTACTGATACTCCTGGAGCGGTTCATCATGCGCCGGGCACTCCGGTACCTGCGGTCTATCGGGTATAACCAGAAACATTTATTGGTTGTGGGAGCGGGAACAGTAGGGGTGGAATTTGCCCAAAAGGCCATGTCTCATAAAGAGTTTGGCTATAATGTGCTGGGCTTTCTGGATGATGACAGGGATAAGAAAGGCAGCGAGGTTTTGAACCGTAAGGTCTTGGGGGATTGCAGCATACTGCCGGACCTGCTTGCTTCCAAAACTGTTGATGAGGTTATTGTGGCTTTACCGCTGAGTGCTTATCAAAAATATCATGACATTGTTGATATATGCGAAAAAGCCGGAGTAAGGGTGCGCATTATCCCTGACTATTTTGACTATTTACCGGGGCGGCCCAAGGTGGAGGAATTTGATGAAATCCCCCTGCTCAATATACGCCATGTTCCCCTTGATGACCCATTTAACAGGTTTGTCAAAAGACTGTTTGATATTTTGGTTTCCTTGACGGCAATAATAATTTCCCTGCCGTTGATGGTTATCATAACATTTGGTGTCATTTTGTCTTCCCGAGGCCCTATTTTTTTCAAACAGGAGCGGGTTGGCCTGAATAACAGGCGTTTTAACATGTATAAATTTCGCTCAATGCGGGTTGCTGATAATGCTGATACTGGATGGACAACTGCAGATGACCCGCGAAAAACATGGTTCGGGATACTTATCAGGAAGACCAGCCTTGACGAGCTGCCGCAGTTTTTCAATGTCCTGCTTGGTGACATGAGTGTTGTCGGTCCTAGGCCGGAACGACCGTTTTTTGTGGAACAGTTCAGGGAACAGGTTCCCAAGTATATGGTCAAACACCAAGTGAAGCCGGGTATCACCGGATGGGCCCAGGTAAATGGTTGGCGGGGGGATACGTCCATAGAAAAACGGATTGAGTTTGATATCTACTATATAGAAAACTGGGATTTATTATTTGACATAAAAATAATGTTATTAACTGTTGTTAAAGGATTAATTAACAAGAATGCATATTGATTAATGCATATTGATTAGGGGAGGCTTCACTTTGCGCGTACTTGTAACCGGCGGTGCCGGATATATTGGCAGTCATACGGTCAGGGAACTGATGCGGAATAATAATGAAGTAGTTATTTTGGACAACCTCTGCAAGGGGCATCGTAGTGCAGTGCCTAGAGGCGTTCCTTTTGAAGAAGGGGATATTGCCGACAGGGCTCTGGTACAAAATATTTTGCGGCGGTATGGCATCGAGGCGGTGATGCATTTTGCCGCTTTCAGCCTGGTAGGGGAGTCAATGGAAGACCCGGCGCCGTATTTCAGGAATAACACAGTCGGCAGTCTGGCTCTTTTGGAGACATTGGTGCAAAATAATATTAAAAAGGTAATTTTCTCATCTACCGCTGCCGTTTACGGCGAACCTGAACACTGGCCGGTTACTGAAAATGATGCCAAAGCTCCGACAAACAATTACGGCCTCTCCAAGCTGATGATAGAAGAGATACTCAGGAGCTTTGACCGGGCGTATGGGTTAAACTATGTCAGCTTGCGTTATTTTAATGCCGCCGGGGCCCACATTTCAGGCGAAATAGGTGAGGACCATGACCCGGAGACACACTTAATACCATTGGTTCTGCAGACTGCCCTGGGTCAGAGGGAGAGTATCAAAATATTCGGGACTGATTACCCTACACCTGACGGGACGTGTGTCAGAGATTATATTCATGTGACAGACCTGGCCAATGCCCATGTTTTGGCACTGGAGTACCTAGATAGGAAAAATGTCTCCAATATATTTAATCTGGGCAATGGTGAAGGCTTTTCCGTCAGGCAGGTTATTGATTCAGCAGTCCGGGTAACAGGAAGGAAGATCACTGTTGTAGAGGCTGAGCGGCGGGCAGGAGACCCGGCAATACTGGTTGCTGGATCTGACAGGATAAAGCAGGAATTGGGATGGAAACCGGAGTACACGGGTATTGATGCAATAGTTGCAGCAGCCTGGAAATGGCATCTCAATCATCCCGAGGGGTTTGGGGACAGGAAACAGAAATGAGAAAAAGCGGTTGCAGGGCAAATTATTATATATTGTAATTTACCGAACTTTTTGCTATCTTTATATTTGGAACTCTTTTATGTGTGATACTCATATGCAATTTGTATATATAAAATAAATTTCGGAGGTATGAATATGCGCAGGTATCTATGTTTAAGTCTGATTATTTTATTGCTGCTGCCCTCTTGGTCATGGGCTGCTCAGGATAGTCGGGAGGTAACCCTGATTGACATGCAGGTTCTGAATGATGTCAAGGGTTTTGAGCTTATAGGTAAACAAGTGATTATTACCAATAATGCAAAAAGTGTTAAATTTACCGGGATATATCGTTTTCAGAATACCGGGGAAGATACCTCTGTCCTTTTGGGACTGCCGGAATCGTTAAAAAAGCTTTCCGCCGGGTTTGACTCGGAGTTAAAACCGGAAAATGTAAGATTAGTTGTTGGAACCAGTTTAGAAAAACCAAAAATTGCGGAAAACTCAAAAACCATTGCCGGTAAAGAACTGAAAGGCTCCTGGATGACATGGGAAATTTCACTTAAGGCCAAATCAGTTACCGAAATCAGGCTGATTTATTCTATTTATGATATGCCTTTCGGGAGCGATGTTCAAATCAGTTATATTCCTGCTGCAGAGCCTAATCCGGCCGCCAATATGAAGAGTTTCCGGACAGTTATGGAATTAGGACCATTTACACCTGCTGAGGTAATAAAACTACAGCCTGAGGACTACGAATTAAATCCGACCTCGGTTGTCTGGGATACTGTACTTAACACCGGTGACAGTGAGAATTCCAGTGAAAATTCCGCAGAGAAACAGAAATATATAATGGTGCTGGACAATTCCTTATTGACAGCGTATCCTCAATATTTTGATGGTCAAGATAAACAAACCATAGATGAAGCAGTTGGACTTATGAAAGCAAGAAACTATAAGGAAGCAGCGGCCAAGCTGGAACTCTTATCAGTGAAGCAGAGCCTTGATGCGAAACAGAGGGATTACCTGAGTTTTCTTGCTGCAGCTGTCGATCTGGGACAAAAGGATTATGCTGCAGTTATCAGTGACTTGAAAGATGTGAATCCGGATAAGCTGCAATTATCTGGAGACCAGACTGTATTCAAGGGCTTATATTTTTATTATTTAACCCAGGCATATAAAGATACCGGCGAGTTTGATAAACTTCAGGATTTGACTGATAGAGGACAGGATGCTGATGTGAGTGAAGTGATGCGGGAATGGCTGGGTGTTACTTCAAAACGCATGCGAAATGTTGAAAATATCATGGAAGGTAAATCACCGGATGAATCTGTTTATGATTCTAATACTATTGATGCAAAGATAGTATGGATGGTTATTGTAATTGTGGTACTGGCCGGCGGCTCTGCCGTACTATGGAATAAGCGCAAAAAGAAATAAAAAAATATGACTTGCCGGGCAGGGTTAACCTGTCCGTTTTTTTTGCACGAATTCCGCACTTTCACGATCATGACTCTTATTGACATATACAGGAATTAAGGGTATACTATTTGTAAACTGACCCGTCAGTCGGAAGTATAATGGAGGGGAATAATATGGTTTATTGCAAAAAGGTGGCCAGACTTATGGTCTTATTGCTGGTGGCCTTTGCATTTATTTTGTCCGTGGGATGCGGCAGTGCTGAGAATAATACTGAAGATGTAGATAAAGCAGTGCCTGTGAAGGTAAGTGAGGCTAAAAAAGATAATATTTCAATAAAGACGGTGATATCCGGGCGGGTTATTTCATCATCAGAAGTAATAATTGTGCCTAAGATTGGCGGCAAGGTTGCCCAGGTACCTGTGGATATTGGTTCAAAAGTGAAAAAGGGGGACCTGTTGCTAAAAATTGACACAACCGACTTGGAGATACAGCTTAGTGCGGCTATTAACGGACTTACCAATGCGAAGCTTACTCATGACCAGGCAGTACTGAACTTTAATAATGCCAAAACCAATTATGAACGCATGAAGTCTCTTTATCAGGAAGGGGCTGTGTCCCAGCAGCAGTTGGAACAGGCCGAACTGCAGTATAACCTGGCAAAGGATGCGGTAAACCAGCCGGTGGCGGAATCTGCGATGAATCAGGTCGAACTTATTAGGCAGCAGATTACAGATGCCACGATAACTTCACCCATTGACGGTGAAGTGGCTGCAAGGCAAATTGACCCCGGTGAGATGGCTGGGTCGTCTTCTCCGGTTATGAGTGTAGTGAATATTGACAGGGTATTTATTGAAGGGACTGTAGCAGAAAGTGATATTGCTTTAGTTAAAGAGGGACAGGAAGTAACTGTCAGGGTAGATGCCGCCGGAAACAGCTTCAAGGGAACGGTGAAATTGCTCAGCCCAGTGGCCAATGCCCAGACAAAGGGCTATCCTGTTAAGATAGAAATAGATAATCCTGACCATAACCTTAAACCGGGTATGTTTGCTGAGATTGAGCTGGTTACGAAAAACAAAGAAGGTGTTATCACCATTCCTAAAGAAGCGCTTATTACCAGGAATTCTTTGAATGTGATTTATATGGTCAAGGGCAGCATTGTGGAACAGCGCCAGGTTGAGCCCGGGATAGAGACAGATAATGTGATCGAGATTGTAAATGGGCTGTCAGAGGGTGAAATGTTTGTCATAGAAGGCCAGCATTCACTTGCAGATAAAATAAAGGTGACTGTCATTAATGCAAATTAAGGAGGAGAGACAATGCTAAAGCGGTTATTTACCAAAAAACTTTTTTTAGGGTTTCTGGTTTCCTTGTTAATGTTGTCTGCTTTTGGAATCAACTATGCAGTAGGTGTTGACGGAGCGGAGGTTAAGAATTTAAGCTTGGAAGAAGCTATTGAACTGGCGATGAACAACAATCCGGACATGGAGATCCAGGACCTGGCGGTTCAGAAAGCCCAGATTGAGTATGACAGTGCCAAAAGAACAGCCAAAAAATTGGATGAGGAATATGTAAATACATATGAATTTGGATTGGTAAAGTGGGTGAACCCAAAGTCAAAGGAAGTTGCCCTCATACTTGCTGAAAAAACACAGGATGTAACTGAAAAGAGCCTGAAGATGGCTGTGGAGCAAGCATATTATGATATCCTCAAGGCAGAGAAGGGTTTGGAGATAAAACGCGCCGGGCTGAAATATTTTCAGGATCAGTTGAAGATAGCTGAAACGGCCTACAAAGTGGGGACAAAGGCGAAACTGGATGTAACTGCTGCCGAATCTGCCGTGGCCGGTTATCAGGCTGCTGTTACCGGGGCCGAGAACACTTACCGGACTTCTGTACTGGAATTAAACCGTATTATCGGTCTGGACCTGGATACACCGCTTAAACTTACTTCAGAGTTTGCCTTAGAAAAAGCTGGGGATTCCATCAATCTTGAGGAAACTATTAACCAGGCCCTTGAAGACAATATCGGCATACTTTCAGCCAGAAAAACACTTGAAGTTAGTCAGGTGATGTATGATGTGGCTAAAAAGTTTTATGGCCCTGGCGTAACCGCTTATGAGACTGCTGAAATTGATCAAATGAGCGCTGAGGCAAGTGTGCGCAAAGAAGAAGTTGATACACGGGCATCTATCAGAAAGAGTTACCTGACATTGTTCAGTCTGGAGAAAATGATTGACTGGCAGACCAAGGAAGTAGAAAAAGCCAAAGAAAATGCACGGGTTTTCATGCTGAAGTATGAGGCCGGACTGGCTACCGGATTGGATACCAGAAATGCTGCCATAGACCTGGAGACAGCTGAGCAAAACCTGTCTAATACAATCTATGACTATAATTTAATTAAGAGCCAGTTTAAATACCAGCTCTTTACGTCATAAACAGGGTATGTTTGCTGATTCAGGCAAGCCGGATTTATTACAGAAAGCAGGTGATAAGATGAACCGGCCGGCTGAAAAGGACAAGAGGGCAAAAATTATCAGGGCGGCAGTTAAGGTGTTTTCCCGGAAGGGATTTCATGATGCCAGGGTTGAGGAAATAGCCCAATTGGCTGATGTTGGTAAGGGGACGGTCTACGAATATTTTTCCAGTAAAGTGGAATTATTTCAAGAGATGTTTAAGGTTGGGCTCCAGTTTTACCTGGACAGTATGACTGACGAAATTAATCCTGGTCTGTCCTGCAGGGAGAAGTTAGCCAGAATTATCCAGCTTCACCAAAAGTTTGTCAGCAATTATCGGGACCTTGCCAAAATTACTATGACGGAACATACGTATTTTAGTGAGGATTTCCGTGAATGGGTATGGGAAAACAGGGCTAGAAAGCTCGGAATGCTGCAGCAGATAATTCAGGAGGGCATAGATAAGGGTGAGTTTAGGAAAATTAACTCTGAAGCAGCTTCTTTGGTAGTTATGGGGGCGCTTGGGGCATTGTTTTCACCGGCTATTTTTTCTGAAGACTATGTCGATGCCAAAGAATTGACTCAACCTGTCCTTGATGTCATTATGGATGGTATCATGGCTCCGGAAGGGCGGTAAGGCAAGAAGCCTGTTTCCTGTTATTGAAATTATTACAATGCTAGGGGTAGATGAATTGCCGGATGAAGAAACGAACTGCTTCCGGAAACAGTCTGCCCCTATTTTGAATATATTCAAGGAACCGACAAGAGGGAAGTTTTTCTTAAATACCATAATTTTGTAGTTCTGGTAATAGTACATGGCGCAGGAAAAAGGATATCATCTGTCGAAGAATAATATGATTTGCCCAATTATAAGGAGAAATATAATTTCAATGAATCAAAAACTGGAAGTACCGGAAAAAATCAGTATTGTCATTATGGCAGGGGGCAAGGGGGAACGTTTTTGGCCCCGCAGCAGGGTCAGCAGGCCTAAACAATATTCTGATCTGACGGGGGAAGGCAGCCTGCTGTACCTTACTTATAACAGGGCCCTGCAACTGGCTCCTGCGGAACGCATATTTGTGGTTACCGGTGCGGAGTACCGGGAGCTGACTTGTGAATGTCTTCCTCAACTGCCGCAGGAAAACATTATTATTGAGCCTGAAGGCAGGAATACCGCGCCCTGTATTGGATTGGCAGCGATTACCCTGGAGTACCGGCTGCCTGGGACTATAATGGCAGTTCTGCCTTCTGATCATCTGATTAGGGATGAGGAGCAATTTGCCAGGACCTTGGCTCTGGCGGCAAGCACGGCAGATGAGACCGGTGGGCTGGTTGCCATTGGAATCAGGCCTGACAGGCCGGAAACGGGGTATGGATATTTAAGGGTAGGGCAGCCAATTTCAAAGGAAAAGGCAAAGACCGTTTACCGGGTTGACAAATTTGTTGAAAAGCCGGATTTGATTAAGGCGCGGGAGTACCTGGAGGATGGTGGATACCTATGGAATGCGGGTATTTTTGTGTGGAAGGCTGCTGCGGTTCTTGAAGAATTTAAGACCCACCTTCCCGGGATATATGAGGGCTTACAGGAAATAAGCAGGTATTTTGGTTCAGAGCAATACAATGAAGTACTGCAGAGGACATACCCTTGTTTTGATAGGATTTCTATAGATTATGGCATCATGGAAAAAGCTGTTCAGGTTTATATCGTACCGGGAGAATTTTATTGGGATGATGTAGGTACCTGGATGTCCCTGGAACGGGTTTTTCGGACTGACGAAAATGGCAACGTGTTCCGCGGGAAGGTGACTGCCCTGAATACAGAAAACAGTATCATTGATTCCAATGGGCGCATGGTTGCCTTAATCGGGGTCAAAGATTTGGTCATAGTGGAAACAGATGATGTTACTTTTGTCTGTAATAAGAATGAGACCGACCGGCTCAGGGAACTTTTGGAGGAGCTTCGCCGTCTAAATATGGAGGAGTACCTATAGGGGGAGAATCAATGTTTCGTAGATGTTTTGCCAAATCTATTGTTACAGCAGTAGTCCTGTTTAGTTTGATATTATATAGTGTTATTCCTGCATATGGGAATTCTTTTACCGACATTACCGGCTATTGGGCCGGGGATTCGGTTTTAAGGCTGGCGGCCCTGGAAATTGTCAACGGATATAATGGCAAGTTTAACCCCCAGGACGGGGTTACCAGGGCTGAATTTGCCGCAATGATTATCAGGGCTTTAGGATTTGCCGGTGAGGCCAAGGCTGCCGGCGGTATCCGTAACGGATACAAAGATGTGGATGCGGGTCATTGGGCATCCGGCAGTATTGTTGTAGCCAAGGAAAAGGGTTTAATTCTTGGCTACCCTGACGGAACCTTCCATCCTGAAGCCAAAATCCGCAGGGTAGAAATCACTTCTATTCTGGTACGGGCTTTGGATTTAGCAGCAGAGAATAATATGAAGGAACCAATAGAAGTATTTACCGACAGTGCCAAGATACCTCGGTGGGCTTATGATACGGTGAGGATTGCTTATGCTTATGGATTGATCAACGGATATCCTGATGGGAGTTTTGGCCCGGACCGTAATGCCACCAGGGGGGAAACTGCAGTACTGATAGAAAAGGTTCTCGGGGAAATGGGTGCCGAATTTACGTTTTATGGCAGCATTCAGGCGATTAATCAAACAACCTGCTTGATAACCCTGGATATTCACGGACAATCGGAAGCATTTTTTTTCAGGCCTGATATCGAGGTTAGGATCGATGGAATTGACGGGGAAATTGCCGGTCTGAAAACCGGAGATTATGTGGCGGTAATTTTGGACCAAGAGGGATATATCAGATTTGTACAGGAAGCAAACGAAGAGACTTCAGTAATAATAATGACTGCAGCCGGTGAAGCAGATGCGGTGAGTGCTATAATTGCCGAACAGGGAGGCCGGGTGAGTTTTGTTGACAGCCGGATTGACCTGCTGGTGGCGGAAGATATCAATGTTCCATTACTATCAGCTCTGCGGCTTGATAAAATGGTTAAGGATATAGTAACCAACCAAAAGGTAAGAGTTGAGAACTTAGCTGTTGGAGAAAAAGCAGGGATACCGGCCGGTGACATGGAAAGTGCTGTTGTTAATCCGGGACTTAGTTTAAATGTTACCAAAAAAGCTATTAAAGCTCCTGAATTTGTAGAGATTACCGGCTCTGATGGGAAGAATCAGTTAATTGCTATTATTGATACAGGTATTGATGCCGGACACCCTGACCTCCAGGTCACATCTGAAAACAAGAGAAAAATCACCGACTGGAAGGATTTTACCGGAGAAGGTGATATAGATACCGGATCTATAGCTATTCGCAATGACAAAAACTTAAATCTGGCCAATGCTCCTTATTATGTTGGGGATATCAGTTCACGGAGCGGGAAAATCCGGTATGGATATATCAGGGAAGTCGATTTTATGGATGCTAATGAACAAGGGCTTGATATTGATTTCAATGGGAATAACAGTGATGTTTTTGCTGTAATAGTGGTAGATACCCTGAATGCAGGTGTTTATGACACTGTTTATGTAGATACGGATAGTGATTATGACTTTACTGACGAGAAACAGCTCCGGGTTTTTTCTCTGAAGCCGGAATTTAGCAGCTTTTCCGGGGCAGACGGACAGGACAAGTTTAATTTTGTTATTACCGAAATAGATCCCGGGGGCTCCAAAATTAATATTGGTTTTGATGGGAATGACCATGGCACACATGTGGCCGGAATAGCTGCCGCTAACGGCAGGATTAAGGGTGTGGCTCCGGGTGCTCAGATAATGGCCCTTAAAGTACTTGATGCCGGCGGATACGGCGACCTGGGTACCATAGTGGAGGCTATGTCATATGCGGCTTCAAGGGGAGCCAAGATTATTAATCTGAGCCTGGGTTTTCCTTCAATTGACGGGGATAGTGGTACTGTGCCGGTACAACTGCTGAACAGCCTGACTGAGAAATTTGGGGTGGTTTTTGTTATCGCGGCTGGGAACGAAGGCCCTGGATTGACAACGGTTGCCACACCGGGTGATGCAGAAGCTGCCCTGAGTGTTGGAGCATTCAACAGTCCGGAAATGTGGCAAACAGATTATGGCTGGGACGTACCTGATGAAAACCTGTGGTTTTTTAGTGCTGCCGGCCCTCGCAGGGACGGGGTTATGGCACCGTCAATTGTAGCTCCGGGGAGCGCTGTGTCAACAGTGTCTCTCAGAGACGGAGTGCAGTATTCCTTGAGTGAAGGTACAAGTATGGCTGCTCCTCATGTATCGGGGGCAATTGCCTTATTAATGGAGGCAGCTGATAAAAAGAAGCTGAACATTTCCCCAAACCTGATTAAACGGGCTGTGGAAATAGGCGCCAGGGTAATTTCAAAATATTCCGTTGCTGAACAAGGGTATGGGGTACTAAGCTTGACCAGGTCCTGGGCTGAACTTTTGTCCCTTGAAGAAACCCCGTTGATATTGGCAACTACTCCCAGTGATAACGGTGGAACAAACAAAGGAATATTTTTTAGGGAACACATTCCTGGGATGACTACTCTCTACCTGGAAAACAAATCCGACAAGTCCGTTAATTTAGACCTCGAAGGCGGGTCATGGGTCAGCCCGGGTCAGAAAAGAGTTAGCCTGCCTGCCGGACAAAAACGGGCCATTGATGTCATTATTGATCTTCCCCAGGAAAAGGGCATTTACTCGTCATTTATCTCAGGTGATAATCCGGATACTTATAATAAAGAATTAGAAGTTCTGACAACAGTAATCAATCCTTATGAATTATCAAAGGAAAATTCATACAGTTTTCAGGAGTCAGGGGTTCAAAACGCAGCACAATATAAGAGATATTTTTTTAAAGTACCCCCCGGTGCGGAATCGGTTACTGCCAGACTGACCATAGACACTAATAGGGGCCGATCCATGGTGTATTTATATAATCCTTCAGGCCGCCTGGTCAGCGAATCCGGCTATGCCGGGAACAATCTCGGAACTTATGTTGCGGAGACTGCGGCAACAGGCGGACTTCCGGCTGCCGGAGTATGGGAAGCGGTAGTTTATACATCGGCAGCCCTAAGTGCCTATGACTTGAAGCAATCATATTATAACCTGGAGGTATCCCTTAAAGGCCAGGGTATCGGTAAATATACCTACGAGAACCGTAAGCTGATTATTGGGGTAACCCCAAAGGTGATAACTCTTGGGAGGAAAAATTTAGTTACCGTTCAGGTAAGGGATAGGTATACCAAAAAACCTTTTGAAGGATTTATAGAAATTAATGGGTTGCTTTACTTTACCACGGGAGGCAGGGCAACAGTTCCGGTGGAGTCTGATACGGGAGGGGCCACTTTGAGAGTGAGGACTGTCCCGGACAGCCAGGATGCTGCACAGTGGGAGCTTAATGTTACTCTGCCGGCGGCCAATGAGTCATAGAAGTACTATTTCCAGTAAGTTAATATTGATTGTGTTAGTAAATTACGGTAAAATGGTTTGAAGGTATATTAATGAGTGATTTGAGGTGATTGCGGGATGATGCCACACAAACGTAGCAAGGCTTCTCTGTTATATATTCTGGCTTTGTTGCTGGTTTTTACAGTATCATTTTTTGGGGGGAAATTTATAGCAACCTTATCAGAGGATGCAGATATAGAGGAAAAAGAGACTGTTGCCCAGGAGGAAGCGGAGTTTCCGGTTAATAGACTAAATGTACTCCTTTTGGGAGTTGATGCCCGTCCCGGTGAAGAGGATGCCAGAACTGATTCTATGATTCTTGTTAGTATAGATAGAGATACCAAGAAGATTGCCATGGTCTCTATTCCTAGGGACACTATGGTGGAAATACCCAGACATGGTACAGATAAGATTAATTCTGCCAATGCAATTGGCGGGTCTAATCTGGCAATAGAAACCGTTGAAGGTTTGCTGGATATTAAGATACCTTATTATGTGAAGACAAACTTTGAGGGTTTTAAGGAAATAATTGATACCCTTGGCGGGGTAGATTTGGAAGTGGAAAAACGGATGTACTACCCCCAGGAGGATATTGATTTACAGGCAGGTCAGCAGAGATTAATGGGTCATGATGCTTTGGGTTATGTAAGGTTCAGGCATGATGCTCTTGGAGATATTACACGGGCGGAGCGCCAGCAAAAGTTTTTAGCTGCTCTGACCGGGGAAATGCTTAAAGCAAAGACTATTATTAAACTGCCTAAACTAGTACCCCAGCTGATGGATGCTGTGGAAACCAACCTGGGCATCAAGGATGCTATTTTGCTGGCAAAAGCGGCAGCAAATCTGGATTCGGAAAGTATTGTCACTGCCACACTGCCCGGAACCTTCCTGAACTACAAGGGAATAAGTTACTGGAAGGCTGATGAAGAGAAAGCCAAAATAATATTAAATGATTTGTTCCGCGGGGTGAAGCTGGCTACTATTACAGGACCTGATATTACCGTCCCTAAGGAAGTTAAAGAACCGGAGGAATCAACTCAGGAAACCGGAGAAGCGGTAAGTGAAGATCCCGGAACTGGGGAAGCAGGCTGGGATACAGATGCAATGCCCGGACAGGGATCGGTAAATGATGAAACTGATAATGACAAGCAACAGGGACAGCTTAACCCTAACCTGCCTCCTGAGGGGCTCCCTGAACCTGTTAACCCGGTGGAAGACAATACAATCCAACCGGTGGACCCGGCTGCCCCGACAATTCCTGTCAGCCCGCAGCAGGATTCCTCAACTGATAACGAGGACCAGCCGGATACTACTGAAACTATTACAAACAGTGCCACAACCCCGGTTGTCAACATAGTGACACAGGGATAATATAAGGTGGGGTTTACCGTAAAATAAGTGTGTATTGGGATAGGTAATGCCTGTCCCTTTTTAACTATCAATCAGGAGATGTTGTTTGATGGAGGGCTGCAGGAACTCTAAGGATTATATGATGGATGTGGCAGGAAGGGTTTTTGTCCTGGGAGTTGGCATCGACAATGTTAATTTGGGTGAAGCGCTGAAAAGAATTCAGGAATATGTTGAAAACGGCACCGCCGGTCTAGTAGTAACTGCTAACCCCGAAATTGTCATGCTGGCCAGAAAATCTCCTGATTTTAAGGCATATCTTGATAATGCTTTGATGGTAACTGCTGATGGGATTGGGATACTTATTGGTGCCAGGTTACTTGGCAGGCCTATCAAACAAAGAGTTACCGGGATTGACCTGACAACAGCGTTATTTGAACAGGCAGCTGCAAAGAAATACAAGTTCTATTTTGTGGGAGCAAAACCCGGAGTTGCGGAAGCGGCGGCTGAAAACATCAGAAAAGCTTACCCTGGTATTGAAATTATCGGAATTCAGCACGGTTATTTTAACGATGATTCAAAAATCATTGATGATATTAAAATCAAAAAACCGGATATTTTGCTAGCAGCCCTTGGAATGGGTAAGCAGGAGAAGTGGATTGAGGAACGGGTAAAACCTGCCGGGGTCCCGGTAAGTATCGGGGTTGGCGGCAGTTTTGACGTTTTTTCCGGTGAAGCTAAAAGAGCCCCCAAATGGATACAGGATGCGGGGATTGAATGGCTGTACCGTTTAATCAGGCAGCCATCCCGTTTTTGGAGGATGCTCCAGTTGCCTAAATTCCTTGGTGCTATTATATTATCGAGATTGTTTTCAGGTAAATAATTGACAATCATGACTTAGACCACAAATTACCACACAATAAATGACCTCCAAAAGCAGGACATTACTAGGGCCTGTGGAATTTCATAACTAAGAAATTAACAATAGTTATCAATATAATTATGTTTTTGGAGGAAGTACATATGAAAAAACCAGCAGCGGTTGTATTAATAGCTATAGTACTAGGTGCTCTTTTTTATATGCCGGTAAAGGCTAACAAGACTGACTACCTTACCGGGGACTTTTATGACCTTATGGACCGAAACGGCAGCATGCATTGGGCATATGAAGAAATGACCGAGCTTATTGCTATGGGTATAGTCCAGGGTTATACGGAAACAGTATATGACCGGAATACGGGAAGATACCTGCAAGTCCAGACAGCACAACCATATAAGAAAATTACCAGGGCGGAGTTTGCTAAAATCCTTTATGAAGCCCTGAGTTTTAAACCGGTTGATACTAAGGCAGCGTTTAATGACCGGATTCCTTCCTGGGCGGAAAATGCGGTTAATAGTCTTTATGCAAATGGAATAGTGAAGGGGAATCCGGATGGTACTTTCCAAGCTGACAGGCAGATTTCCAGGGCGGAAATAACAGTCATGCTGGTCAGGGCCATAGCTAACGAGCAAGATGAGCAGGATGTATATGAAAATATAGAACCAGATGTAAATACAGAAAGTACTTTTTCTGATGTCACAACCGGTTACTGGGCTTATCCAAGCATTCAAAAGGCTTCTGAAATAGGCCTGATAACAGGATTCCCTGATGGCAGGTTCGCTCCTGGACAGGGAGCAAAACGGGCTGAGGTTATTGTTATGCTGTACAGGTATCTTATGAATGATAAATCCAATCTTCCGAGTAACCGTATACTTCTTTCACAATCCAATAAGGTGAGCAATGGGATTGAGTCACTGGTTAATGGCAATAGTTCTACAGTTATTGAAAATTTAATGCCCTATTTGACAGGGGAGATAGCCGCATACATATCAGATGCGGAAACCATGAAGATGTTTGAAGCAATGAATCAGGGAGAGCATCTAAGTTATGAGATAACCTCACGGGGCCGGGTGATTAATAAAAGCTCGTATTGGGCCGAAGTTGTTTATGACAGCCTGGCTTCTTTCCGGAAAGACGATATCTATGTTGAAGCCGATATGCCAATACACTACTATCTGATGAAGACCGGGGACAAATGGCAGGTATATAAGGAATCTTATGAATCTGATAGTGATTAATATAAACCGGGGCCTGGCTGGAAACAGCCGGGCCTTGACTGTTAGCACTTGTTAAACCATTTTACAACTGATAAAATAAAAGAATAGGAAAAATAAGGGCTTTGAGAAAGGGTGAGCAGATTGAAGGTTATGGTCACCGGAGGGGCCGGTTTTATAGGTTCCCATACCGTGGATAAACTAATTGATGATGGGGCAGAGGTTGTGGTTGTGGACGACCTGTCAACCGGAACAAAGGAAAATCTCCATCCCAGGGCCCAGCTTATTACTATGGATATCGCATCAGAAGGGATCTCTGAGGTTTTTCAGCGCTACAGGCCTGAATATGTGATTCACCTGGCGGCACAGGTAAGTGTTCCCAAGTCACTGGAAAACCCAGTAAAAGACTGTGTCACAAATGCTGCCGGTTCAGTAAATATCTTGGAAAATTGCCGGCTTTATGGGGTGAAAAAACTAGTTTATGCCTCTTCAGCGGCTGTGTACGGGAATCCGCAAGGGATTATGGTTTCTGAAACGGATCCCCGGGAACCGATGTCTTTTTACGGTATTTCCAAGTTGGTTCCTGAATATTACCTGCGGGTATTTGGAACATTATATGGACTTAAGTCTACGGTGCTTCGTTATGCCAATGTGTTTGGACCCAGACAGGGGGCTTCAGGTGAAGGCGGGGTTGTCTCTATATTTGCCGCTAAGCTGCTTAGTGAGGAGAAACCATGTATTCATGGTGACGGGGAACAAACCAGGGACTTTATCTATGTAGGAGATGTTGCCCGGGCCAATGTCAGCGCATTATTCAGAGGGGATGGGTTAACTCTTAATGTGGGTACCGGAACGAGAGTCTCGGTAAATCAGCTGTATAAGACGATGTCTGAAATAGCAGGGATTGTTTCTGCTCCTGACTATACGGCTGAGCGTGAAGGTGATATTAAGCATATGTGTATGGGTATTAAACAAACAACTTTAGCCCTTGAGTGGCAGCCCCGGTTTTCACTTGAGGAGGGGCTGCAAAAAACGCTTGTATTTTGTGGACTAGATACCATTGGCAGGGGGTAAACAGGTGGGGCGGATTAAGGTACTGCATATAATCGGTGGCGGTGAGTTTGGGGGCGCTGAACAGCATTTGCTTACCCTGATGAGGCATGTAAATTCATCAGAATTTGAAGTGCATGCTGCTTGTTTTTTTTCTGGGCCGCTTGCTCCATTGGTAGTAAATGAAGGATTTCCTGTGCATGTTTTTCCAATGAAGAGCAAATTTGATTTGTCACCTGTGAAGGAGATAGCCTCTCTGATAATAAGGGAAGGCTTTTATATTGTACATACTCATGGAGTGCGAGCTAATCTAATTGGCCGCCTGGCAGCTAAATGGGCTAAGGTCAGGCGGGTCGTGACAACTGTGCATAGTGTCCTGGAATTTGACTACCCAAGGAATTTGGATAGATTTGTGAACAGGTTATGTGAAAATCTTACTAAGCATATTACAACGAGGTTTATTGCAGTTAGTGAAATGCTCCGGGAGGGATTGGCCCGGGAAGGTATTCCTTTGGATAAGATAACTACTGTATATAATGGACTGGAAATAGGGCAGTATAATCCTCTGTTGTCAGGCCAGGGTGTTAGAGAGGAGCTGGGACTCAGCCAGGGTCAGACGGTGGCCGGAATTATTGCCAGGCTGCACCCGGTAAAAGGCCATGACTATCTCTTGCAGGCTATGGCTAAGGTGGCGCCTGATTTTCCCGAATTGGTCCTGCTGGTGGTGGGTTCCGGGACAGAGCGTCAGAACATTGAAAAGGCAGCTGAGAGACTGGGAATTAAGGAAAAAGTGATATTTACCGGGTTTCGTTCAGATGTTCCCGAAGTTATCGCCGCCCTGGACTTTTTGGTACTGCCGTCCCTTTCGGAAGGTTTGGGCCTTATTGTTATGGAGGCTATGGCAATGCAAAAGCCGGTTTTGGCAACTTGTGTCGGAGGTATTCCCGAAGTAGTGACACCAGGCAGAAATGGGCTATTAGTTCCCCCTGCCGACTCGGAGGCTTTAGCCCAGGGAATCAGAACTTTAGCCGGGGATAGGGAATTGGCATCACAGTTGGCTGCTGCGGCCAGGCAGACTATTGAGGCGAAATTTACAGCTGAAAAAATGGGCCAAAAAACAACAGCACTATATAAGGAAATGTTGAATAAAGAGATTGAAAGAGGCCGAAAAATATGATTACAGGGAAATCGATAGCAAAGGGAGCCATTGTGGTGATGGCGGCCACACTGTTGAGCCGGCTGTTTGGATTTATCAGGGAAATGGTCATTGCCAACAACTTTGGGCTGACATCAGAGACTGATGCATATCTGGTAGCTTTTGCTGTTCCCAGTGGAATAGCTATGGCGATTGCTTCCGGTATCAGTGCGGGATTTATTCCGGTTTTGAACAGTTATTTGGTCAAAAACAAAAGAGATGATGCCGACACGATTACCAGCACACTGATAAATGTACTGGCTGTACTCCTGCTGCTGGTGGTGGCGGTTACGATATCATATGCTCCCCTGTTGGTGGAACTGCTTGCCCCTGGTTTTGAGGGTGACAGTATCCCTTTGACGGCGGAAATGATCCGGATTATGTTTCCGGCGCTTGTTTTTGTCAGCCTGATGGGTATTGCTTCAGGGTTTCTCAATTCTCATCAGCACTTTCTCTTTCCGGCGTTGGGGCCAATGATTACAAGTATAATCATAATAGCATCCGCTATCGTTTTGGGACCGGTTATGGGAATCAGGGGACTGGCGGTGGGGACTACAGCCGGCTTTGCCTGCCAGTTTGTGCTGCAGCTTCCTGTAATGTATAAGAAGGGTTTCCGTTACCGGATGGAGTTTGCTATTGGACATCCGGGGGTAATCAGGGTGTTTAAACTAATGCTCCCGGTCTTAATAGCTTCATTGGCTCCTTCACTGCTTTTGATAGTGGAGCGCGGACTTGCTTCAGGCCTTGATACAGGCAGTATTTCAGCTTTAAACTATGCATACAGATTGATGCAGCTGCCATTGGGACTGTTCCTGATGGCGGTTACCGTTCCAATTTTCCCCGCTTTATCGGCTTTTGCGGCCCAAAACAGGCTGGATAGGCTTAGGGAAACACTGGTCAAGGGTATTAAGGTTATTTCAATGATAATGCTGCCTGCATGTGCCGGCCTAATAGCGTTAAGTGTGCCTATAGTACGGCTTCTTTTTGAACGGGGGGCTTTTGATGCCAGCAATACTGTGCCGACAGCATATGCCCTGTCTGTATATGCCCTGGCTTTGCTGCCTTTTTCTGTAAGAGATATTTTCCGGAGAGGTTTTTATTCCCTTCAGAATACGTTTATCCCTGTTGTTATTACTGTAGCGGCATTTATATTAAATGTACTTCTGGATTTTATATTGATCAGGTTCATGGGCATCGGAGGCTTGGCTATGGGTGCGGTTCTTACTGCATTGATTGAGGCGGCAGCCCTCTATATTCTGCTTTCAGGGAGGCTGGGAGCTTTGCAGGGTAAAAACCTTATCATCTTGTTGCTAAAACTGTTTGCAGCCTCTGTTGTGATGGGAGTTTTAACTTATTTCTGCAGCGGTATACTAGGTTTAAGGGTTGACCTGGATTCAGGTATGGGAAGATTGATTCAGGTAGGTGCTTCGGTATTTTTGGGGATTATTGTCTATTTAATTGGTTTACTAGTTTTAAAGGTACCGGAAATACAGGAAGCCATAGATATGCTCAGGGGAGTGTATAAGAAAGTAATCTGAACACTAAGATTAAAGGAAATTGTTTCATAATGTAGAATTAATAATCTAATACTTATTGAAAATAAATTGTGCTGGAGGTTATGCCTGTGCTTGATATCAAAGAAATTCAGGAAATTTTGCCTCACCGTTATCCGTTCTTATTGGTTGATAGGATACTGGAAATGGATGACAACAAAATTGTCGGACTGAAAAATGTCAGTGCCAATGAATCTTTTTTTCAGGGACACTTTCCCGGTTATCCGGTGATGCCCGGAGTGCTGGTTATTGAAGCAATGGCCCAGGTTGGAGCAGCATGGATACTGAATAAACCGGAATATAAGGGAAAAGTGGCGTTTTTTGCGGGAATAGACAATGCTCGCTTCCGCCGCCAGGTTGTTCCGGGGGACAGGCTTATTATTGAGGTAGAGGTTATTAAACTGCGGGGGAAAATAGGCAAAGCAAAAGCAAGGGCAATGGTCGAAGAGCAGCCGGCAGCAGAGGCTGAGTTTATGTTTGCCATTGGATAGAATTTAATTTGCCCGGCAGACGAAATTTTGATTTTATTGGTGACATTTGTAACAAGGTATGATAAAATTTTAAATTAAGGGACAAGGATTTATTATTTTTTGCAGAAATCCCGCATAAAAATAGACGGGAGCTCACCTTGTCTGTTTGCCTTGTAGTTTTGGACAAATCTTATGAACCCTATTTTAAATAAAAATGTTCTTTAGAGAGATAAGAAACTGCACCAGAGAGGAGACTCATAATGGCGGGGCTTTATCAAGGCTTTATAATTGCGTTTCTAATTTCCCTGGTGGTTACCCCGGTTGTCCGGAAATTGTCGTTTTGGCTTGGCGCCGTAGACCGGCCCGATGCCAGGAAGGTTCACTCCGGATTAATGCCGCGTATGGGAGGGCTGGCAGTATTTCTTGCCTTTACTGTTACGGTGCTTATCATGGGAGAAATAACTAAATCCATGATGGGTCTGCTCATTGGCGGAACAATGATAATGCTGCTGGGATTGCTTGATGATATTAAGGATGTTTCGCCAAGGCTCAAACTTTTGGGGCAGCTTGCTGCAGCAGGTGTGCTGGTGGTTTTTGGTATTCAGGTTGATTTTATCACAAATCCGCTGGGCGGCACTTTTAGCTTAACACATTTTGGGATTAATTTCGGCATCCCGTTAACTATATTATGGATAGTTGGTATCACCAATGCCGTTAACTTGATAGACGGTCTTGACGGTTTGGCCGGAGGGCTTGCTTCAATTGCAGCTCTGACCTTGGCTGTTGTAGGCTGGGTCAATGGTCAGATGTGGATAGTACTGCCTGCGGTTGTACTAAGTGCCGCTGTCATAGGTTTCCTTAGGTACAACTTCTATCCGGCAAAAATATTTCTTGGGGATTCGGGGAGCCTTTATTTAGGGTTTATGTTGGCTGGGATGTCTGTAATTGGTTTGACCAAGCAGGCTGCCATGTTCTCAGTATTTGTTCCGGTTTTAATTTTTGGGATTCCAATATTTGATACATTGTTTGCCATTCTCAGGAGGTATATAAATAACCAACCTATATTTTCAGCAGATAAGGAACATCTGCATCATAGGCTGTTAGCAATCGGGTTTTCCCATAGGAAGACAGTGCTGGCGATCTATGGAATCAGTTCTTTGTTGGGTGCCAGTGCGGTACTGATGACATTTATGACCAGTGAACAGGCTTTTGCTTTATTTACCATTATTACCTTGTTGGCGCTTATAGGTGCTAACCGGGTGGGTGTCCTTAGTACTAAGGCGGGGTACCGGGTACAGGGCCAATTTTTGAAGACTGAGAACAAATCAAATTTCGGGGCATAATGTTATAGAGCAATTGAAAGCAGGTAGGGGGCCTGCTTTTTTTCATTGAATGGTTGAATTCTCAGGCATAATCAACAATGTAGATACAAATAATACAGGCGGTGACAGGAGGAACTTTTAGTTTTTTTACGTAAATGATATGCATATATAGAAATAGAATAATAGAAAAACAAAAAGTCCAAGATACAAACCCTTGAATATAAAGGAGGACGATTAATGTCAAAAATCAAGTTTGGTACAGATGGCTGGAGAGAGATTATTGCCAAGGAATTTACTTTTGAGAATGTCAAGTATGTATCCCAGGCTATAGCTGATTACGTGGCCGGTCATGGCATGTCAGGGCGCGGCGTGGTTATCGGCTATGATAACAGGTTCCTGTCAGAACATTTTGCCAGGGCGGTTGCTGAAGTGTTATGCGGAAATGGGGTTAAGGTGTGGATGACAGGAAGGGCAACACCTACCCCTGTAATTGCTTTTGCGGTCAGATATCTTCAGGCTGCAGGGGCGGTTATGCTTACTGCCAGCCATAATCCTCCAGAATATAACGGAATTAAGTTTATCCCGGAATATGCGGGGCCTGCTATGCCATACATCACAGACGAGATTGAAGAACACTTGAAAAAAGTTACTGGAGCACTGGAATTTAAAGAAATCTCTTACGACACAGCTGTAAACCAGGGGCTGGCTGTTGATATAGACCCGTTTGATAATTATATTGAACACCTGAAGACGGTAGTTGACCTTGAAGCTATTCGCCGGGCCGGACTTAAGGTCATTGTTGATCCTATGTATGGAGCGGGGATAGGCTATTTGTCCAGGGTTCTTGAAGAGGCCGGCTGCCAAGTGGAAGTTATCCATGGACATAGGGACCCGCTTTTTGGGGGTTCTATGCCTGAACCCTCTGCCAAAGTCCTGACAGAATTGCGTGACCGGGTGGTCTGTTCCGGGGCAGACCTCGGGCTGGCAATGGATGGGGATGCCGATCGGTTTGGCATTATTGACAGTGACGGGACATTTATACTTGCTAATCAGGCACTCTATCTCATATATTACCATTTAATCAATTCCCGGGGGCTTAAAGGACCTGTTGCCCGATCTGTAGCCACTACCCATATGTTAGACAGAATAGCCGCTAACTATGGTTTTGAAGTTGATGAAACTCCGGTCGGTTTTAAGTATATTGGTGAATCTATGATAAAAAGGGGCAGCATTCTTGGTGGCGAAGAAAGCGGAGGAATGAGTATTGCCGGACATATTCCCGAAAAAGACGGGGTTTTGGCTGCTGCGCTGATTGCTGAACTGGTAGCTGTGGAAAAGCTGCCGGTGCGTGATATACTACATAAATTGGAACAGAAGTTTGGTATCCTTATAAGCGAGAGACTAGATATCCGGACAACTGAGGAAAACAAAAAGAAAATACTCATAAACCTGCAGGAACTGTCTCCCCGACAAATTGCAGGGATGGCGGTAACCCGGACTGTGGCAATTGACGGAAAGAAGTTTATCCTGGATGACGGCAGTTGGGTCTTAATCAGGGCATCCGGAACAGAGCCGCTTTTTAGGATTTATGTGGAAACAGAAAATGAAACAAAGGTGAAGATAATACAGACTGCAATAAAGGAAATGTTGGGATTATAAGCAGAGGGGCCGATTGGCTCCTTTTTTTTGGCATATTTAGTCTAGGAAATGACTACATTTTGAAGGATTTTAGGGAAATATATCGAATTTTATCATTGGGAGGTAGATTATGAATAATATTGGCGGAAATGGAAGTTCTTCCGAGTTAACAGCTCTTGATACTGTAATAAAAGAGACTATGAGGACTCTGGCCGCCGGCAGGGAACAGTTATTTGCCGTGGCTGAGAATGCCCGCAGTGAATGTTCGCGGATTAAGAACAGCATGGCTGAGACGGATAGCCAATTAGCAGATGTCAACTCAAAGTTGGAAGCAGCTCAACAAGAGGAAGAAATTGTCCAGGCGAGGGTAGCTGAAGTTACCGGAGCTTTTAAAAAGCATTCTGAAGATGAAATTAAAGCTGCTTATGAGAATGTTAGGGAATTGCAGGTTAGGCTGACCTTGTTAAAAGAACGGCGGGAACAATTACTCCAGAAAAAACAAGATTTTGAAACCAGCAAGCGGAATCTTCAGCAGACTGAGGAAAAAGCTGAAAACATGGTTTCACAGGTTGGTGTGGTTATGGATTTCATTGGAGGGAACCTGAGGGATATAAATGTCAAATTAGAAAGTCTGCAGCAAAGGCAGCAAATGGGTCTGCAGATTGTAAAAGCCCAGGAAGAGGAACGGAAGCGGGTTGCCAGAGAAATTCATGATGGTCCTGCTCAGTCTATGGCCAATGTCGTCCTCCGGATGGAATTTTGTGAAAAGCTGATGGAAGTTGAGCCGGCCAAAGTGAGTCACGAGTTGAAAGAGCTAAAGGATATAGTGCGCAATAACCTTCAGGACATGCGAAAAATAATTTTTGACTTGCGCCCGATGGCTCTTGATGACTTGGGTGTGATTCCTGCTTTAAAAAGATATATTGAAGATTTTCGCGAAAAAAACGATATAGATATTGAGATGAATTTTTTTGGAAAAGAGGCCAGGCTGGAACCTGTTTTAGAAGTTGCCTTATTCCGCTTGATTCAGGAAGCCTTGAATAATATTGTGAAACATGCCCATGCCTCTAAAGTAAAAGTTGTTGTTCAATTAAAGGATGATCTGGTGAAGGCGTTTGTTGAAGATGATGGTATAGGTTTCGATCTGGATGATTACCTTGCCAATCAGACGGGAAACAATTTTGGATTAGTTAGTATGAGAGAGCGAATTGACCTTCTCGGCGGGGAGATGAAAATTCAAACTAAACCGAGCAGGGGAACAAAAGTGTATTTTGAAGTTCCGTTAGCAAGATAGGAGGAGGTTTAATGGACCAGATAAGGATACTCATTGCCGATGACCATCCGCTTATACGCCAGGGACTAATCAAGGTTATAAGGCTTGACCCATTGCTTAATGTTGTTGGTGAAGCGGCAGATGGAGAAGATGTCGTTGAAAAATCCGGTCAATTACAACCTCACATTATAATTATGGACCTTAATATGCCTAAGATGGATGGCCTGGAAGCTACCAAACAAATAAAACAAAAGTTTCCTGAAATTAAGGTAATTGCCCTTACTGTTGAAGATAGTGAACAAAAGGTAGTCAGTGTTATCCGGGCGGGGGTTAGTGGTTATGTGCTTAAGGATGTTGACCCTGACGCACTGGCCGCTACTATAAAGGCTGTCTATAAAGGAGAGATGGTAATCCACCCTAGGGTTACGGCAATGCTCTGTAGGGAGCTGGAACAGGACGACAGGGAACCAAACACTAATCATAGACAGCATGCTGTTGATCCCGGCAGCTTTAATGAGAATCTAAAAGTTAACCTTACTTCAAGAGAAATTCAGATATTGAAATATATTGCCAGCGGAGTCCATAACAAGGATATTGCCAGGCTGTTATATATTAGCGAGAAGACAGTAAAAAATCATATTACAAATATTTTCAGAAAACTTAATGTTGAAGACAGAACACAGGCTGTGATATCTGCAGTAAAATTAAAGCTGGTAAATCTTTAGCTAGGGTAAACTAACGTGACATAAAAATCTTGTAAAAAAAATTAAAAAAATGTAGAAAAATGTAGACAAGATTACTAAAATATAGTAATATAGAATTGACACATTAATATAGTAAATCTATCGAAAAATGGCAAAATCGCCGAAAGGCGGTGACGCAAAGCTATGGGTCTAAGGTGTTTTTACTATGATTGCCAAGCTGCCGAAAGAGAATCTAAAGGTAGTATGCCTTTCTCTTAACTGCAGTTTGGAGAAAGGTTTTTCTTCGTTTCACTGCTATTAATAGCGCGGTTCCCAAGAATAAGTAAAGCGGTGTATCTTGGCTGCTTAATTGGTGTAATCGTACTATTAATTGGTATATATGCTTCAGAATTTATGCACAAAGGGAGGTGATGAAAAAAATCTAGGATAAAGGGCTTATCAAAGAACCGTTACATGAAATTTTGTTGTCTTCTATTTAACTAGTTTGGTAAATTGTAGCATGAGATTATTAAAACAGTAACGTCAGTATTTTAGGGAAGCAGAATAAGCTTGTATAGGACTTTAGTCCTATACAAAAATAAGACCAAGGGTCGATGGACATACGGTAGAAATGTGTTAGAATAAAATTGAATATGAATATCTTCATTGAAAAAGGCAAAGTCGTTGAAAGGCGGCGGCGCAAAGCCATGGGTCTAAGGTGGTAAAACACTATGATTGCCAGGCTGCCAAAGGGGGAGTGGAATAATAAATAACCCTTCTCTACAGGCAGTGTGGAAAAGGGTTTTATGTTTTGGTTAAAACACGTGCGGAACAAATCAAAAAAGTAAAAAAATTAAAGGGGGTAATATTATGTTAACAATGCTAAAGAGATTGTGGAGTGAAGAAAGAGGACAAGGTATGACTGAGTACGGGCTCATTTTGGCGCTTATTGTAATCGGTGTTATTACAATTCTTGTAACCATGGGTGACAAGCTGGTTGAGAAGTTTACTGCAATCAGTACAGGTCTTGATGACCCGACTCCTTAAGAATAATATAACGGGGCGGTGGACAACCCACTGCCCCATCAACTATTATATACTTTATTGATAGGCTGCTTAAGATGGAGTGGTCATAAAGACGATATGGTTACGTGTATTAAAATGACAGGCCCTACTTTTTAAGCAAGTAGGGTTTGTTTTCGAAAAGGGTTGATGCCGTTGAAAGTTCAGGTTAGTAACCTGATAGATATTGCTGTAGCAGTTGTGGTAATCATATCTGTTTATACGGACCTTAAGGAACGGAAAATTTATAATGTAGTAATATTGTCTGGGGTGCTTGTCGGATTGCTGCTAAATTTACTGAATTATGGTGGCAGTGGTGTTCTATTCAGCCTCAAGGGCCTGGGAGCAGGTTTGGGATTGTTATTTATTCCCTTTGCGCTTGGCGGGTTTGGGGCTGGGGATGTAAAACTGCTTGGCACTATTGGGGCATTGAAAGGAACGCTTTTTGTATGCAAGGTATTTTTGGCTACCGGGATTGCAGGGGGAGTTTTGGCTGTCTTTGTACTGGTTAAGCAGAAAAAGCTGCTGACAACATTAAAACGTATTGGATTAAGTTTTTTCCTCTTGATTACCAGTGTTTTTAAAGTGAATACCCTGAAAAACCTGGATAAAGCCGAATTCCACGAGTCCCTGCCATACGGCTTAGCAATTGGAATTGGTACGTTGGCAGCGTACCTGGTGGGGTGATAAAAATGTTGTGGTTCCATGATTTTCGCAGAAATCAGCGGGGTCAGGCCATTGTAGAAATGGCTTTGGTACTGCCAATCCTTATTATGTTAATTTTTGGAATTGTTGAGTTTGGTCGTATATTGAACACTTATATGATAGTAACTAATTTGTCGCGTGAAGGAGCAAGGGAAGGTGCTGTAGGGGGTACTGATGCGGAAATAGTTAATGCTGTGCAGTATGGCACTAATGCCGACCAGTTTGATACTGGTTTGCTCAGCATAACAATTGACCCCCCGGCTGCTTCTGAAAGACCCCGCGGCAGTGCAGTTAAGGTTATTGTATCATACCCAGTGGATATAATTGCTCCAATACTTGGACCGATTATAGGAGACCCGTTTATTGTCACCTCCCAGACAACTATGCGAGTGGAGGGATGATGGCATGGATATGTTCAGAAGGCTGATAACAAGTCAAAATGGAAATGTTGTCATTATTTCTGCCATAATATTCACAGTGCTGCTTGGTTTTGTAGCCCTTGCAGTTGATGGAGGCATCCTCTATCTGGAACACACCCGGCTGGTCCGTGGAGCAGATGCCGCTGCTCTGGCAGGGGCCCAGGAACTTCCTGATACTGTTAAGGCCACAGCCCGGGTCTCAGAGTATCTTCAAAAAAACAGTATTGATATTACTGACCCTGATGACCTTGTAATTACTTTTTCATCCGGAAACAAGGAAATTACGGTTAATGTGCAGAAACCGGTTCAACTTCATTTTGCCAAACTTTTAGGGTTAGATACAGCTAATGTAGATGGAACAGCTACTGCTAAAATTTCCCCTGTATCAAAAATATATGGGCTGATTCCTCTTGGGCTCGATGAAAACTTGCTTCCTCTGGCACATGGTCACCAGTACATTATTAAAGTTGGCAACCCAAGTGTGGGGTGGACTGGGATTATAGCATACCCCGGTCAGGCAGGTAAAGATGACTATAGGGAATCTGCCCAGTATGGTTATGACGGCCCAGTTACTATTGGAGACATTGAGGGAAAAGCCCCAGGGAATGCTACCGGTCCAACTATTGACGGTATCCAGGCTCGAATTGACCAGGCTGCCGAAACCTGGGACAATTTCAGCCCTGACAGCCCCCGAATAGTACTGGTCCCAATTTACAGGAACCTTGGGATTCTTCCCACCGATGGACTTGAGGTTGTTGGCTTTGCCAGTGTTTTTCTGGAAAAGGTGGTCGGAGCCGGATTGGAAAATGAAGTTTATGTCAGGTATGTCAACTATACGGTATCCGGGGAAACGGATGATTCTCTTACAGGCACGTATTTAAGCAGTGTTAAACTTATTAAGTGAAAAGTGGTGTTTCAAATGCGAAACTTAATAAGCAGATTTTTAAGAAGTGAAAAGGGACAAGTAATTGTAATTCTTGCTCTTGCATTTACAGTTCTGCTGGGTTTTGTCGGTCTGGCTGTTGATACCGGGGTAATGTACTTGGAACATAACCGCCTTGTCAGGGCGGCAGATGCTGCCGCCCTGGCAGGGGCCCAGGAACTGCCGGCTAATCCGTCCCTGGCGGAGGAGATGGCTGGAGAATATGCGGCCATGAATGGTATCGAACCTGAACAATTAAGTATTAATATTAGTGATGATAATAAAAGCATTTCAGTTTCTGCTGATAAAACTGTTAACCTGGTTTTTGCCAAGGTTTTTGGCTTTGACTCCCGTCAAGTAAGTACAGAGGTCAGCGCCAGCGTTGCTGCCGTGAAGAGTCTTCGCGGTGCGGTCCCTTTTTCCGTAATGGAGCAGGTATTTAACTATGGTGACCCATATGTATTAAAAGAAGGTGCTAGCGGGTCCACCAGCGACGGGGCCAGGTGGTGCGGCTGGTTTGGCGCCCTTGATTTTACAGGTGGTGGCGGTGGCGCCCATGAATATGAAGATATGATTGTTCAAGGTTTTTCCGGAAAGATTTCTATTGGTGATATTATCTACATTGAACCTGGAAACATGGCAGGCCCTACTGCTGACGGTGTTCAGCAGCGTATCGATAGCTGTACCCATACCCCTTCATGTACCTGGAACAACCATGATCCTGATTGCCCCAGGGTGATTTATGTACCTATTGTGGAGGAGTATTCCGGGAGTGGAGGTAACAGACAAGTTAAAGTGGTTGGTTTTGCCGCCTTTTTCCTGGAAGGTGTGGAGAACCATGAAGGTAATAACGGTGATGTTGTGGGCAGGTTTATTTTTGAAACAGTATCTGCAGAGACAGATGATTCCATTGATGGATATGGCTTGCTTAGTGTAAAACTGCTGGAATAACAGTTTTTATTATAGTGGAAAGAAGGGAAATGGAATGTCCAATAAAAAAGTCTTGCTGCTGGCGCTATTTTGCGGCCTTATGACTGCAATTGCATTAAATTTTTACCTAAAGTCTGTTCAGGAATCAGTTACTAACGTAAAAACCAAATCTGTGGCAGTTGCCAATGCCAGGATTCCCGAAAAAACCCTGATAACCGCCAATATGGTTACCATGAAAGACATACCGGCAGAATATGTTAACAGTCATGCGGTTAGTGACATGTCCCAGGTTGTGGGGTCTACGGCGCGGGCTGAGATTGAGGCAGGGGAACAGATACTGGATACCAAAGTTGTCAAAATTGATAGCGACCGGCAGTCCTTGGCTTATTCTATTCCTCTTGGAATGCGGGCAATATCCATCAAGATTAATGAACAGACAGGTGTTGGGGGATTACTTAAGCCTGGAGACCGTGTTGATGTGCTGGGTACGGTGGAAGTGGAGATTTTTAGCCCAGACCCTAATGTAAACACAACCAGGGAAATAAAGACCCATGTTTTACTACAAAATGCCGAGGTCCTGGCTGTAGGGACCGATATTGGAGAACCTAAGGCAGAAGGAGAAAAAAATAGTGCATCTGCATCTGCCGGGACCGTCACTTTGGCTGTACCGAATGAAAAAACACAGTTGGTTGCCTATATGGCATCTAAAGGCGATTTATATCTGACATTGCGCGCGCCGGCAGATAATAGCATAGAAGACAGGCCGTCAATAGATTCAATGGAACTTCTCAAATAACGGAGGCGAGTCTGATGGCAATAAAAATCTTGATAGTTGATGATGTTACAGAAACCAGGGAAAATATTAAAAGGCTGCTATATTTTGAAAAGGATATGATGATTGTCGGTGAAGCCGCTGATGGAGAAGAAGCAATCAAGCAAACAGGGAAGCTTAACCCGGATATCCTGTTAATGGACATTAATATGCCGGCAATGGATGGAATAACTGCTACAGAAGAAATTTCCCTTAAGTACCCTAGGGCCGCAATTATCATTATGTCTGTTCAAGGTGAGCAGGAGTACTTAAAAAAGGCCATGGTGGCAGGTGCCCGTGAATACATGGTGAAGCCTTTTAGTACAGATGAACTGGTGAATACTATCAGAAAAGTATATGAACTGGAACAAAAACGCAGGATTCAATTGGCTGAGCCTTCAATTATACGGGATTTGCAGCGTGACCCCCAGATTATTACTGTTTTTTCAACTAAAGGCGGTGTAGGCAGAACAACAGTAGCTGTTAATCTTGCAATAAGCCTGGCGGAACAGACCAGGAAAAAGGTGGCCATAATCGATTTAGATTTGCAGTTTGGTGATGTAGCTATAATGTTGAATGTGGTTCCCAAAAGAACTATTACAGAATTGATTCAGGATATTGGGCAAATGGACTCAGACCTTATGGATAGTTATCTGGTAACACATCCGACGGGGGTAAGGGTTCTTCCGTGTCCTACCAGGCCCGAATATTCAGAGCTGATTACCGGAAGCCATGTGGAAAAAATTCTTGGCATCCTTAAACAAACTTACGATTATATAGTAGTCGATACCCCGTCCTTTTTCCACGAGACGACCCTTAGTGCCCTTGATTTAAGTCACCAGATTATGCTCCTGGTTTCACTGGATTTGCCAACTATTAAGAATGTTAAACTGGGGCTTGAAGTCTTGGACTCCCTGCACCTGAAGGGAAAGGTCAAGTTGATTTTAAACCGGTCTTCCAGTGATATCGGAATAAAATGTGAAGATATGGAAGAGAGTATTGGTCTTCAGGTTGCAGCACACGTTCCCAGTGATGGACGGACTGTCATTGGTTCGGTTAATAAGGGTAACCCTTTTGTAATATCTAACCCAGGCACAAAAATTTCAGAAAGCATTGGGGAATTAGCACGTATGGTTATGCAGGGTGAGGTTCAACTGCAGAAGGCATCTGAAGTGGAAAAAAAGAAAGGTTTGTTTGGGAAATTATTCAAATAGTTTTGGTTAACATATTTTAATAAGGGGTGTCAGGGTATGTCACTGTTAAAACGACTGGAAAAAGAAAAAACAACCCTTGGTGAAGGTGTGGAAAATGCTGATAAGTCTGCAAAAAAAACAGTCGTAAAGCAGGACCCTTATAAAGAGCTTAAAATTCAAATACATAAAAGGGTAATTGAAGAACTAGATAATGAAGCAATGCAGGCAGACAGTCAGAATGAAGAAGATGCAAAAAAACTGAAGGATACTATTGACATTATTGTTAACAATACGTTAGACCAGGAAGCGTCATATATTCCCAGGGCTGACAGGACAAAAATAATTTCTGAAATAATTGACGAGGTTATTGGATTAGGACCGATAACTCCGCTTCTCAATGACCCTACGGTATCTGAAGTAATGGTTAACAGTCCAAACCAGGTTTATATTGAGCGAAAAGGCAAGCTTGTTTTGACTGATGTAACCTTCAGGGACAACGAACATGTTATGCATATTATTGAGAAAATTGTTGCCCCTATCGGCAGGCGGGTAGATGAAAGTTCCCCTATGGTTGATGCGCGCCTTCCCGACGGATCCCGGGTAAATGCTATTATTCCGCCACTTGCTTTAAAGGGGCCAAGTATAACTATTAGAAAGTTTTCTAAAGACCCCTTAAAAATTGAAGACCTAATCAGGTTTGGGTCCCTGACTCCTGAGATGGCCAAGTTCCTCGAAGCCTGTGTTAAGGGCAGGCTTAATATTGTGGTATCAGGAGGTACCGGTTCAGGGAAAACAACTACACTTAACGTGTTGTCTTCATTCATTCCAAACGATGAGCGGATTGTAACCTGTGAGGATGCTGCGGAAATCCAGCTCAGACAGGAACATGTTATTACACTGGAAAGCCGTCCTCCTAATATTGAGGGGAAAGGTGCAGTCACTATCAGGGATTTGGTAAAAAACTGTCTGCGGATGCGGCCCGACCGGATAGTTGTAGGGGAGGTCCGCAGTGGAGAGGCTTTAGATATGCTGCAGGCTATGAATACAGGACATGATGGTTCACTGACAACAGGCCATGCCAACTCACCTCGAGATATGCTGGCAAGGCTGGAAACTATGGTTTTGATGGCCGGGATGGACCTTCCTGTAAGGGCTATCAGGGAACAGATGTCTTCAGCTGTTGATATGATTGTTCAGCAGAGCAGATTGAAAGACGGGTCCAGAAAGATTACACATATCACTGAAGTTTTGGGGCTTGAAAGTGATACTATTGTTTTGCAGGATATTTTTGTTTTTGAACAAAAGGGTATTGATGAAAACGGTAAACTGATAGGTCGTTTTAAACCAACGGGGATCAGGCCTAAATTTCTGAATAAGCTGGAAACTGAGGGTATTAAGCTGCCTGATGATATTTTCTCTATACCTCCGATATAAATATTTGGTAATCCGGGAGGGGACATTATGCATCTTTCTTTAATTTTAGTCTTGGTATTCCTTTTTGTATCGTTTTTAATTTATGGTATTTTTCTTACTGTTACTGCAGGCAAGCGGGAGTTAAGCGCCCGAATGAATACTTACACCGCCAAACCTGGTGAATTGTCACAGGAAATCGGTTTAAGAGAGCGGGTAAGTAATTTTAATTGGAAAGACACCTTTCAAGAAGCCAGTAAAGTTTTTGCTGCTAAAGAATTCACCAAGAAAGTTGAAATTGAGCTTATCAAGGCAGATGTACCTTTAAAAGGGGAGGAATTTGTCCTTATCATTTTGCTGGCCATGGCCGGGCTAGGGTTTTTGTTTAGTATTATTACCCAAAACATTGTTTTCGGCTGGTTGGGAGCGGTAGTAGGATTTGTTCTCCCAAGGTATTTTATCAAACGGATTAAAACAAAAAGGGCCCAAAAATTTAATTCTCAGATAGGGGATTCTCTGATAGTTATGGCAAACTCCATGAGGGCCGGTTTTAGTTTTATGCAGAGCATGGAAATGGTTTCTAAAGAAATGCCGGCACCGATAAGTGTTGAATTTAACCGAGCGCTCCGGGAAATGAATCTTGGAACTCCTACTGAGGATGCCTTGCTAAACATAACTGAAAGAATAGAAAGTGAGGATATGGATCTGGTTATTACAGCAGTTCTGATTCAGAGACAGGTGGGTGGAAATTTGTCTGAAGTACTCGAAAGTATTTCACATACTATAAGAGAACGCATAAGAATTAAAGGTGAAATTAAAACCCTTACCGCCCAGGGAAGGATATCGGGGATGGTTGTAGGATTTCTTCCTATTGTTATCGGTCTTATCCTCTCTGTGATAAATCCGTCCTATATTGGAACTTTATTTACAAATCCCATTGGTTGGGGGCTGCTTGTAGCAGGTGTCATCTCACAGACTATAGGAGTTGCTCTGATCAGAAAAACTGTTGATATTAAGGTATAAATTGGGGGAGTTTTAATGAAATACCTGATTTTTTGTTTTAGTTTCCTAACTGTCGTTTTCTTCATTTATGGTACATATATATCAATTTACAAGGATCGTTTTGCAGTAACCCGGAGGATGCAGGAAATTGCCAGCAGCCTGCGCCGCAAGCCGCAGCTCAATGATGAACTTAGCAAGCCGTTTATTGAGCGTGTTTTCCGGCCGCTTTTGTTAAAATTATCTGCATACATAGGTAAATTAACACCTGCCACGAAAAAGGTCAGTCTGCATAAAAAGCTGATTATGGCAGGAAACCCTGGGAACTTGTCGGCAAACGAGTTTGTGGTCATCCAATATGGATTTATATTAGGGTTGCCCGGAATAATTTTATTAGTGTCACTGCCTTTGGGCTGGAGTCCGGGAACGATTTTGGCATTCATGATTTTGGGCTGTATAGCCGGTATAATTCTTCCTGACTATTATCTGAAGATGCTTGCTGGTAGAAGAAGGGAAGAAGTACAGGACAACCTTCCTGATGTATTGGATTTGCTTACCGTAAGTGTGGAAGCCGGACTGGGTTTTGATGCCGCCCTGGTAAAAGTTGTGGAAAAGACCAAGGGGGTAGTTTCCCAGGAGTTCAACAGGGTGCTGCAGGAGATAAAGATGGGTAAACCAAGGCGTGACGCACTTCGGGATTTGGGCAACCGGTCAGGGGTTGATGATATGGTATCATTTGTAGGTTCTATCATTCAGGCCGACCAGCTGGGGGTAAGTATCGGAAATGTACTCCGTCTTCAGTCGGAACAGATGCGCCAGAAAAGAAGGCAAAGGGCTGAGGAAAAGGCTATGAAGGCACCTATTAAAATGTTAATACCTTTGATCCTCTTTATTTTCCCTACAATATTTATTGTAGTTCTCGGCCCGGCCGCTATTCAGATAATGGACGTTTTTTAAATGATAAACAAAGTTATAAACCTTACCCAAAACACTATTCTTGCTAACCGGGTTGAAATCGCTCGGACGTGGCTGACACGGTTAAAAGGGCTTCTGGGAAGGGACCGGCTTCCGGAAGGACACTGTTTGATAATTGCACCCTGCAGGTCCGTGCATACGCATTTTATGAAATTTAACATTGACATTCTTTTTGTTGACATATCGGGGAGAATAGTCTACCTGATGGAAAACATACCTCCTTTCAGAATTAGCCCAAATGTCAGGCAGGCTCGTTTTGTTATTGAATTACCCGCAGGAACTGTGAATTCTACAGGAACCTTAATAAATGATTGCTTGAATATTTTGCCTGAAGCCATGAAAAAATAAATATCACTATATAGATACACGAGCACTTGTCTTTATTTGGCAAATTTGCAGGGATTAGTATGTTGTATGTCGAATATGGTAACAAGGAGGTGTTACCATGACAGGGGCCAGAAAAAGCTTTTTTCACGGACTTTATGCATGGCTGATTATTTTTATGGGATATGGTATGCTAATTGCAATTTTGCAGGTTGAGCCCCTGGATCTGGACCTCTGGAGAGAATATGCTGTTTTAGTCGTTCTCGGGGTTCTGGCTGAATGGTTTGTGGTTTCGGTACCTCAGGGAAGCCTTTCTCTGGGGTTTGCTGTTGTTTTGGTTTCCTTTATCAGGTTTGATACAACCACAACAGTGTTGGTAAGTGTACTGAGTGCATTTATCGCCAACAGCATTGTCAGCAAGGACAGGTTTTTCCGATCGACCCTTTTTAATGGCGCACAATATACTATTTCTGCTGTGGCAGCATCAACATTGTATTTTTATGCGGGCGGGCATGCTGTAGATAAGATAACGGCTCCTAACATTATCCCACTTGCGTTTTTTGTGCTGACTTATTTTTTTATCAATCATTTCCTGGTTTCTTTGTTTTTATTGCCATCTTTTCGCAATCAGAGATTGACTGTATGGAGGTCAGCTTTGAAATGGGACTGTCTTACTTACCTGTTTGCGGCTCCTATAGGGGTTCTGATGGCCTTGATTTATGAGAAGACTGGGACCCTTGGAGCGGTGCTGATATTTATTCCTCTACTTACCTTAAAGTACCTGCTTAGATTGTATATTAACCTGGAAACTGCAAATAAGGAGCTTTCCGCCCTTTACGAGGTAGCCAAAAACCTTGGTTCTAACCTGGAACTTTCTAAAACACTGGGACTTATTCTTTCTGAAACCAAAAGAGTAGTTAATTACCATACAGGTGTAATTTACCTTTGGGAGGAGGAAGAACAATTATTGGTTCCTGCTGCCATTAAAAGCCCTTTTGCAGAAAAACTCAGGAGCATTGCCTATTCCTTGGAAGAGGGACTGATTGGGCAGGTTGCTAAAACAGGACAGCCAGGAATCGTATATGATTCCAAAAAAGACAACAGGTTGAGGAGTGTTCCCGGGATAAATCAGTTTCTCAGGTCACTGTTGATTATACCTCTCGCCATGGATAATAAACTTATAGGTGTAATTGCCATCGGTAAAAAGGAACCAAATGCCTTTGGGCAGAAGCAGGTTCAGATACTGAGCAGTCTGGGTGGTCAGGCTGCGGTTGCCATGGCTAATGCGGTGCTTTATAAAAAAATAGAAAAATTGGCTATTACGGATGGCCTTACAAAGGTATACAATCACAGGTACTTTTATAAGAGGATGGAGGAAGAAAACGAGAGATACCGCAGGTATGGAACCGTTTTTTCATTTATTATGCTGGACTTAGACTATTTTAAGCAGTTTAATGACAAATATGGTCATCGTGCCGGAGACCATGCCCTGTATACTGTGGCCCAGGTAATCAAAAAAAGTACGCGTATGCTTGATGTGGTCAGCCGCTATGGGGGCGAAGAGTTTGCTGTTATCTTGCCGGAAACCGATGCCGCTAATGCCAGGGTGGTAGCTGAAAGAATTCTCAATGCAATTCGGGACAATTATTTTTCTGTTTCGGATGACCATCCACCGGTACACGTTACTGTGAGTATTGGCGTAGCCACCTGCCCACAAGATGCTGAAACTACTAATGACTTGATTGAGTTAGCTGATAAAGCACTTTATTATTCAAAAGAAACCGGCAAAAACAAGATATCGGTCTGGTCTGAAGTACCTATTGGCGCACTTGTTGACAATGGCTAAGTCTATTAAAGTGCAAATAATTACAAAATGTAGATAAGGTGAAGGAAATTTATTTTTTTTAGCGAAATATTAGCACTGAAACTATTATAATGCAGGGGGAAATGTAATGGTAGGAGATAGCGGTACCAACAGGAATTTATGGATTATCACCGGTATAGCCAGTGTGCCTTTTGCTATTCTTGCTATAAATGATATGAGTTTAGTAAAAACTCCTCATATTTTTTATCTATTTGCTGTAGCAGTTATTTTTAACGGTTTTTTGGTTCCGTTTATTTTGTTTAAAGAGGAACCGAACTGGCTGAAAAAGACTCTTGCGCTAGGGATTAACATGGTGATAGCTGTTTTTTGGATCGAGTTTACAGGTGGTATTAAGAGTATTTTTTACCCAAACTTATTTCTGTTACCAATCTTTGCGGCAACGATTTACTGTGGTATGCTAGATGCACTCCTGACAGCATTTTTTGGAAGTGCTTTGACACTATTTTTCAGGTACAACCAGTTTGGTTCAATAAAACAGGTATTTAGTGATACGGCTGTCCTGGTTAATATTATTTTCTTTTTCCTTATTGCGGCAATTGTTGGTTATATCGTTAGGGTATTAAGAGAACAGCAGGTCAGTACTAATAAAATAACTTCAGAACTGGAAACCGCGTATCACCAATTAACGTCTTCACATGAGCAGCTTCAGGGCTATACGGATATCATTGAAAAAATGAATAAAGAAATGGAGCAGCTGGCTATTACTGATGAACTTACCATGTTGTACAACAACAGGTATTTTCAAATAGCGCTGGACAAGGAGCTCAAACAGGATAAGAACGGCAATATCAGCCTGTTGATGATTGATGTTGACCACTTCAAACAGTTTAACGAGTCATATGGGCATTTGACCGGAAACCAACTTTTGTCAGAGATGGCCCGGATAATTAGGGAAAATGTGAGGGATACAGATTTGGTTTTCAGGTATGGCGGTGAGGAGTTTGCGGTAATTTTCCCCCAGCTTAAGCCCCAGCAGGTTATCGACTATGCAGAAAAAATCAGAAAGATTATTCAGAATACAACTATCAAGACTGCGACCGGCAAACATGTAAGTGTTACTGTCAGTCAGGGTATATCGTATTATCCCGGTGATTCCAGGAACAAGAGTGAGCTCATCAGCCATGCCGACTTGGCCCTGGCCAAAGCCAAACAGGAAGGGCGGAACCAGGTCCGGATATATAATGAGTAAATCAGAGGGATGTCTCAAAAGAGGCATCCCTTTGTTTATTCAGATATGCCACATTTTATTATTTGAAATTCAACATGGACAGGGGTAGATGAATTCCTCCGGCGGGCTACATCTCCGCCGGCAGCCGCTCCTGCTCCGCAGGTCGCGGGCCGGACGGACGACAGACTCCGCCTTCCGGAACACATCTACCCCTGTCTGTTACATTTTAAAGTTAAAAATTAGTTAGGGTGTCCGTCCCTGTAAAATTGTAAATTGAGTGGATGCAAACAGGTGAGTGTGAAGGCTCACCTTTAGCATATAGGTGCTTAATAGCAGATAAAGAATTGTAGCGAGCTTTTCTTTAAGCCCACAGGATAGTTACCAGTTTAGAAATATTATGTGCCATACACAGTAGTCCCCCGGTTTTTTATGGTCCGATGAGAGGGATGTAACTTGAAGGAAGGTTTGGGAAGCTGGGTGAGGTATTGCACAAGGTTAGAATCCTCTAACGCCAGTGCGGAAAACCGGTGCAATAACTAGCCAGATTCCCCCCATTCAAAGAAGGGAACATCCTACTTATGGGACATTTTTCTGATTATTGGGATACTCCACGTTTTTAATTATTTCAATGCAATATAGGTGGGGGTAGATATGCTCTGAAAGGCTGAGGATGCAGGAGGTAGAGGGATACACACCCCCGGTATTTTAATTTTTAGGCTTAAAATAGTAATTGATATATGCTGTGTTATGGATTATAATGGGCATATGCCAAAAACTAAAGGGGGTAAAATTATGCAAAAGGGTGAACATTTGATTATCATTGGCTGTGGCGGGGTGGGTGCTCCTGCAGCAATGCTGGCAAGGAAACTGATGCCTGAAATTAATGTTACTGTTATTCGTGAGGAAGACCGGTTTATTGTTCGCTGAGCGTTACCTCATGTGGTAGCCGGTCTGGCTGCCGTTGATTCTATTACTAACCCCGATAAAATGTTTACAGATGCTAATATCAATCTTATAGTTGACAAAGTAACCGCCATAGATGTAAAAAGTAAAAATATTGCTATTTCCACTGGGGAAAATTTGTCTTATGATAAACTTATTCTTGCTACAGGGTCAAAACCATTTGTTCCTCCTATATCGGGAAATGAGTTGGAAGGTGTGTTCACATTACGCACCGCCTCTGATGCGGAAACAATACAAGGCTATATAAATAGTCAACAGCCCAAAAAGCTTGTTTTTGTAGGGGCAGGTTTCCTAAATCTTGAATTGGCTGCATTACTTGTTGAGAAAAATCCCGAGAAATATGACATAACAGTTGTTGAACTTTTAGAGCACCCTCTTCCCCTAATGTTAGATAAAGAAATGGGACAAATAATGATAAATTATTTAAAAGAACAGGGCTTTCAATTAAAGTTTGGACAAAAAGCAACAGCAATGACAGGAGAAAATGGGACTGTTAAAGCTATAACCTTGGATAATGGGGAAACTTTGGATGCAGATATGGTGGTACTTTCAGTAGGTATCAGACCAGAACTGGAGCTAGCTAAGGAAGCCGGATTGGAAATAGGGAAACTGGGTATTAAAGTAAATGAATATATGGAAACTTCTAACCCAGATATTTTAGCGGGTGGGGATATTATTGAAACAGAACATTTTATTACCAAAAAGCCTTCAGCTTCTTTATTGCGTGGGCCTGCTGTTATACAAGGGCGCCTAATTGCCAAGAGATTGGCAGGCTGCAATATTTCTTTTCCAGGTGTTTTAAATAATTCAGCAGTGCGCATTTTTAACAAATATATCAGTGCTGTCGGATTTAACGAAGATCAGGCAGTAAAAGAAGGATTCAGCGTTTTAGGAGTAACAGTCAATTCGAGCAGCAAGCACAGGATGATTCCAGGGAATGAACCGTGCACGCTAAAACTGGTATTTGACAGAACTACGCAAAAATTGTTGGGTGGACAAATCATTAGTAATGCTGTGGCACCAGTAAAAGAAATAGATACCATTAATGCTCTTATTTTAGGAGGAATGACTGCAGCACAAATGAGCACTCTGATGTGTGCAGGAAATCCGGATTGTTCTTCAGAGCCCAGCCGTGAACCTATAACTTTAGCTTCTGAACAGGCATTGCAAAAATTGAAGTAAGCCGCTATTTTTTACAGAAAATAACAAGGGAAAAAATGTAAAGCGTCGAATTGTATCTCCATGAGTGATTTGCTAACCTGTATTTATATGGCCGAACTTAAGAATGGCAGTTATCATGCATTTATGACACATGACCCGAGGATTGATGCTGTATTTATGTTTCCGGGGCAGGATTATGCTTCTTTTGAGGTACTGACTCCTTACCTGCCTGTGGGCATTTCATATTATGTGTTGAAAACAGTATTTGGACAAAAGCGTACATGCAAAGGTATCACTTATGACGACCTGATTAAGACTAAATTCAAAGAAATTTACAGTCTCCTGAGACAGTTGGAGCTGGTTCTCGGGAGGGGAGCATTAATGCAAAGTATGGTAGGTTATCCTGCCAGGCTTGTGATAAAAAACCTTAAGGCTTTGCGGCGTCCGGAACCAATGGTTTGCCAAGAGGTCCTTGACGCTTTACGGGGCCGTATTTTATTCTGCGAAGAATTAGAAACTAGCCTAAAAGAAAACAGCTACAGCGCCGAGGGTAGTTTGGGGAGACATAATTTAGACGATATCCTGCAGCTTCTTGCCCTGCAGGGTGAAATTCAGCTGCTCCCGGCGTTGGGTTTTACCGGAACGACTATAGTAACTTGTTTCAGGTGCGGAAACCAAACAGAGCTGAGGAGGACGTTCTGGGAGACTGAGATTTCTAAGCGTAATGGGAAGGTATTCCAGACAAGCTGTCTGATTTGTGCCTTCCCATCAGTATATTGTGAACAGTGTAATTCTTTCGGGGATTCCAGGCTCTGCCGCGGCTTATATGCCGCTCCGGGAACTGTTCCAACTATCCTGGGAGGGCTGAAATGTCAGCTCAGGGGGGTTCCCTCTCTGACTCCTGCCCAGCAAGCTGCCTCAGAGGAACTAATTCGTTTTGTCGGGAGGATACCCGCATTACAGGAAAATTTCGACCAGGCCAAAAAAGCAGGTGATGTTCAGACAGCGGAATGTCTGGTTTGGGCAGTTTGCGGAGCGGGAAAAACCGAGGTTGTTTTTGGCTCTATTGCCGAAGCCCTGAACCGGGGAGGCCGGGTTTTATATGCCATTCCCAGGAGGGACGTGGTTTGCGAACTCGCTCCACGGCTGCAGTCTGCTTTCCGGGAGGTGGAATTGCTGGCCGGTTATGGAGGGAGTGAGGAGAAATACCGTATAACAAGGCTGGTAATAGCTACGACACATCAAGTTATCCGTTATTTCAAGAATTTTGACCTGGTCATTCTTGATGAGGTTGATGCTTATCCTTATCAGGGGAACGATATGCTCCGAATGGCTGTACATAGGGCGGTTAAACCTGAAGGTGGGATTATCTATCTAACGGCTACTCCCAGCAAGGAGATGCTTAGAAATACCGGAAGCGGGGAGATGGAGTTGGTGACAATTCCTGCCAGGTATCACGGGTATCCGGTTCCTGAGCCGAAGCTGGAAAAAGCTTCCCTTTTTCTGAATAAGTGCCATAACAGCAGGGAAATTAATTCGGTAATTCTAAACGTGCTGCAACGCTGGCTTTATGATCAGGGACGGCAGGCATTTGTTTTTCTGCCAACAGTCGGTATGGTTGAGGAATATGGTCCTTTATTGGCAGATGCAATTTGGACAGCTGTACAGGGGAATGTACAATTGAATGTCGATTGCAAAGACGCTTCCCGGGATGGCTTGTTGCGTTTCAGTCACGCCAAAGATGCACAGCGGGACCAAAAAAGAGATGACTTTAAGAATGGGAAATTTTGTCTGTTTGTTACCACTACAATTATGGAACGCGGGATAACCGTAAAAAAAGCCAATGTAATGGTATTGGAAGCAGACCGGGAACAGGTTTTTGACGAAGGGACCTTGATTCAGATGGCTGGAAGGGCCGGGAGGTCGGCTGAATACCCTGACGGTGAAGTGGTCTTTATTGGAAAGAGTATCAGTGATGCTATGAGAAATGCCAGGAAAAGAATTGTTTTTCTTAACAAGAAAGCCAGGGAGCAGGGATATCTGAAGCCAGGACTGTAATAATGATAAAATGGAGGTTGGCAATGGGATTACTGGAAAAGATGCTGCAGGCGCTTTTTCCTGAAAAAAGCAGATGCCTTGTTTGTGGCTGCCCGGTAGAGTCAGACATCCTGTGCGATTCTTGTATGAAAAGGATTGGCTATAGTCAGGGTTACTCTATATGCTATAGATGCGGCCGCTATATGCATGAGGCCGTTGAGGGCAGTAAGGCTGCCAAAACTGAATATATGAATAACAAGTATTGTCCGGAGTGCCGGGAAGCAGCTCCGGAGTTTTTTATGGCAAGGTCGTTAGGGCCCTATGGTGGGGACCTGAAACAGGTAATTTATATGTACAAATATAATGGGTACCGGTCTTTATGCAGGTCTCTGGGACTGTTAATGGCTGAGCTTTTCATTAATGAGAAAGCCTTTTGGGATACCAGTATAATAGTACCTGTCCCTTTGAGTGAGGAAAAAATGGCAAGAAGAGGCTTTAACCAATCTGAACTCCTGGCAGAACAAATGGGCCGAATATTACATCTTCCGGTGGCAAAATGTCTGATACGTACTATTGATACCCCCAGCCAGAGCAAGCTGACTAAAAAAGGGAGGCAGGATAATATCAGAGGCGCCTTCATTATTAACGATAAGGTTTTGTCTGTTGGTTTGACTGGAATAACAAGGTGTAAACGATACAGTAAAGTTTTGCTGGTGGATGATATTTTTACAACCGGGGCTACGGCGTGTGAGTGTTCCCGGGTCCTTCTTAGGGCGGGGGCGGATAGTATTGGTATTTTAACACTGGCATCAGGGCTACAGGAAAAAATATAAATATTTTCTTTACAGAGGAGGAAAATGCAGGAATTTGTCGAAAAGTGACAAAGAAAGTAAGCGGATGTAAACGGGTTTAGTAAACAGGAGGGGTGAGTATGGGTGACCTGAGAAACTGTCCCGAATGTGGCAAGGTATTTGTTAAAATAAATAAAAACCTTTGCCTGGACTGTATCGAAAAAGAAGAAGCTGAATTTGAGGAAGTAAGAAAATACCTGAAAGACAACCCTAAGGCTCCAGTTGAGGAGATTGTGGAAATTACCGGGGTTCAGGAAAAGAAAGTGCTTAGGTGGATGCGTGAAGGGCGTGTTGATATCAGCTTTTTTGATGGCAGCAAGGGCTTGACCTGCAAGAGTTGTGGGACTGTGATTAAGACAGGAAACTTTTGTGCCAAATGTGCCAAAGACCTTTCTGCCCAGATGAAAGGTGCTGCGGGACAAAGGACTATCAGGCAGGAAGAGCCTGAAAAGGAGAAAAAAAGGGGAATGTATTTTGCCAATAGGATGAGAGATAACTAATCTTGTTGGGGAGATTTTCAGCGTATTATAAAGAAATAATGAATAATACAGAGATAACATTAAAAATACGGCCTAAATAAAATGAGGGGTTTTGCCGACATAAACTGTAAGTTTAATTGTTGTGTAAAACAGTTTTAATTCATTTTAGTTTATTAAAAGAGGTGGCCGGGATGATTATCTCAAACAATCAGATTAGGTCCCTGATTGCCATGTATGCCAATCAGGACAAAAAAGATGCCCAGATTTCCGTAAAAGGCCAGAATAAGTTCAATGAAGAGGCATACAAGAATTCCGTTTCCAGTAATGCTAAATCTTACCTGACGGCCAAAGAAGTTATCAGTACACTTCCTGAGGTCAGGGAAGACAGACTGGCTAATATCAGAAAACAGGTACAGTCCGGTACTTATGAAGTAACTGATGAAGAGGTTGCTGAAAAAATGATTGGCAGAACCCTGGTTGATAAACTGGTATAGATGTCTTTGGAGATGTGAGGGGAAGACTCATAAAGATACGGGGGAATAAAGGTGGAAAAAATTCTTACCGGGCTGCTGGAAAACATGATGAGTCAGTTTGAGCTTTATCAGAGGGTACTTTCACTGGCTTCTGAAAAAAAATCAGTGCTGGTTAAAGGGGACATTCACCAACTTGAAAGGATAACCAAGGAAGAAGAGGGGTTGATTTTACAGGTTGGCAGGCTGGAGGAGCAGAGGCTGTCTCTGCAACGGGATATTGCCGGCCATTTTGCACTTTCTGCTGCAGATTTAACCGTATCTGACATCATTGATCGTGTTGAGGAGCCAATTAGTGCACAGTTTAGGCACGTTGTGGAAAACATGACAGATGTACTGAAGAAGCTGGCTGAAACAAATGAGGCTAATACGGAGTTAGTCAGGAATTCACTGGAATTTGTAAATTTTTATTTTAATGTCCTTACAGACAATGACAGTACTCCTTCATACGGAGAAAAGGAGGATTCCCAAAAGGGAAATGCTGCCAAGATTTTTGACCGCAAGGTCTGAGTTTAATATACTCGAAAAGGCGGGAATATTTTATGAGTTCAACATTTTTCGGATTGGAAATTGGCAGGAAGGCGCTGCAGGTACAGCAGGCAGCACTTAATGTAACAGGCCATAATATTGCCAATGCCAATACAGAAGGGTTTACAAGACAGCGTGCAGTTATGTCTGCTACTAAGCCGTTTGCTATGCCGTCTTTTACCAAACCGGCGGGAGCAGGTCAAATCGGGACAGGTGTAGAGGTTCAGGAAATACGCAGGGTGAGGGATGACTTTATTGACTTACAGTTGAGAAAGGAAAACAATGTATTTAGTGAATGGGAAGAAAAACTTGATTCCTTGCAAAAATTGGAAGTCGTTTTCAATGAACCATCTGAGTCCAGCCTTAGGACTGTTCTGGATAGGTTCTGGGAAGCTTGGCAGGACTTGTCCCTCAATCCAGAACTGGAAGCTGTCAGAATGACAGTCCGTGAGAGCGGGGTTGCCTTGGCCGAAACGTTTAATCATCTGGACAGGCAGCTTGGTGAACTGACTGATGATATTGATGATTCCATAAACATTGCTGTTGATGAAATTAACAACATTGCCACCCAGATAGCAACACTGAATGATCAAATTGTTAGTGTAGAGGTTCAGGATGACAATGCCAATGACCTTAGGGACAAGAGGGATTTGCTGGTTGATGAGCTGTCCAAAAGCATTCAGGTTTCCGTCAGGGAGGATGAATACGGTTCACTTAAGGTTAGTATTGGAGGCAGGGCTTTGGTTACCGGGACTGAGGTATTTGAGATATCGGCAGTTGCAGACCCGGGCAACAACGGCTATGTTGAATTGCAGTGGGCAGACGGGTCTGCCGTTAGGGTAGAGTCCGGAGAGCTTAAGGGTATGCTGGACACCAGGGATACTATTGTGCCGAGTTACCAGGACCAGCTTGATGAGTTGGCTAGGACTGTGGTGGTTGAGATGAATTCAGTCCATGCGGCGGGTTACGGGCTGGACGATGATGTTGGCGGAATTAATTTCTTTGACCCCATTGACCCTTTAGACCCGACATATCCCGATAATATTACCGCTGCAAATATAGCGGTTGATGATGCGATTATGAATGATTTGGACAATATTGCTGCGGCATCGATTCCGGGTGATCCGCTTAACCCCGGCTTGAATGCCGGGGATGGGTCAAATGCCATAAATATCGTCGAACTAAAGCACATGGAATTGATTGGCACTGCCACTGTGGATGATTATTATAATGCTATGATTGCCGAGCTGGGTGTCCAGGCACGGGAAGCCGAACGAATGACAGAAAATCAGGAATTGCTGGTGACACAGCTGGAGAACCGGCGGGAACAGGTATCGGGAGTTTCTCTGGATGAGGAAATGACAAATATGATTAAGTTTCAGCATGCATATAATGCGGCAGCACGTGTTGTTACAGCTATGGACGAGCTTCTGGATACTGTTGTTAACAGGCTTGGCCTGGTAGGAAGATAGGGAAAATAATTTTTGTGAGAAATAAAAGATTTTAAAGGGGTGTCATTGATGCGCGTTACTCAGGGTATGCTGGCCGGCAATTTTTTGAACAACCTGAATGCCAATTACCGAAACATGAATAGGATTCAGGAACAGCTCTCAACTGGGAAGAAAATTAACAGGCCATCAGATGATCCAATTGGGGTGGCCACTTCCCTTAGATTGTATACGGGCCTAACGGAAACCGAAAAATATAAAAGCAATGTGGATGCTGCTACTGCATGGCTTGATACCACAGATACGGCTTTGGGCCAGGCCGGTGATGTCTTGAACCGGGTGCGGGAACTGACTATTGCCGGGGCAAGTGATTCCTTGTCCCAGTCTGCCCGGTATGCTTTGGCTGCTGAGATTTCCCAGTTAAGGGAACAGGTTGAGCAGATTGGCAACACTGCCCATGACGGGCGGTATATTTTCAGTGGTTTCCGGACTACCGAGCCTGCTTTTGAAGCGGGGATTTATGAAGGTGATAGCGGCAGCATGAACTATGAAATAGGAGTTAATATTACCATGCCAATCAACATTACCGGGGATGATGTCTTTATTAATACAGTAGATGTATTCGCATTATTGACGAATATTGAAACTGAAATTACCGCGGGAGATACACCTACTTTGTCCGGCACTAGGCTTGAGGAACTGGATCAGGCCATAGACAATATCCTATCATTAAGGTCAGAGGTTGGTGCCAAGACAAACAGGCTGGAACTGACTAACTCACGGCTTGAGGATGCAATCCTGAACTTTTCCTCTTTGCTGTCGGAAAATGAAGACATTAATACTGCAGAAGTGATTACTCAGTTAAAAATGCAGGAAAACACCTATAATACCGCACTGGCGGCAGGGGCTCGGATAATTCAGCCAACCCTGCTGGATTTTCTAAGGTAGTGAGATGATGCATTATGGAGATACAAATTACCCAAAGGTTTGCTCAGATAGGGATTGATATAACTCAATCACAATTCCGTATGAACATCGGGCCTGCAGATATCCAAACCAGGATAATTCCTGCTCGGATGGATATTTCTGTTCAATCCCCGAGGGTATTTATCGACATGACGCGCCCTCTTGAACAAATGGGGCTTAAAGGTATTGTGCCTTTTGCAACCGAGTATGCGAAGAAAGGCAAAGCTGCTGTTTTAAGTGGAATTGCAAGGGTAGCCGGGGAGGGTGATACTCTGGCCCGGTCTATTGGAAATGACGCTGCGGTTATCGGACGGATAGCACGGGCAAAATCCTTTGATAAGGCCCAGTTCAATATAGGGTTGATTCCACGATCAGCCCCTGAAATAACTGCGGCGGGGGGGTTGGATTTAAATGTAAAACAAGGGGATGTGCAGTATGATGTTACACCAAGATTCCCCGAAATTCAGTTCGTCCCTGGCAATATAAGATTTTACCTGCGGCAAACCCCTTTTATTAAGATTGAGACTTCGGGAAGCATTATGGACCTTGTTATTTAAAAGCTTTAGTCTAATTAAGTGATTTTACAGAGGTGATAAGAGGAATGATTGTCAAAACCAGGCGTTTTGGGGACCTGAGTATTGAGGAACAAGACATAATCACAATGGGTGGTGGTTTACTGGGATTTGAAGATTATACAAAATATGTCCTTCTGGACCATGATGATAAATCACCTTATAAATGGCTGCAGTCCCTGGAAAATCCTGAATTGGCTTTTGTGGTAATGGAGCCGTTTGTGTTTTTCCCGGACTACCAGTTTGAGCTTTCCCAGAATGACATTAAGGAACTGGAGGTTGCCAAAACGGAAGATGTTGCTGTTTTGGTAATACTGGTAATTCCGGAAAACCCCAGGGAAATGACTGCAAATATTAAGGCACCGTTAGTTATCAATATGCACAAAATGAAGGGTAAACAGGTTGTTTTGAATAATGAGGCCTACCCGGTCAAGCTTTATTTATTTCAAAAAAAATAAAGAAAAAATGCCAAGGAGGGCGACGGTATGTTAGCATTAACAAGAAAATCAGGGCAAAGCATTATAATTGATGACAATATAGAAATAACAGTTGTTGAAATCAAAGGGGACCAGGTTAGGCTCGGAATAAGCGCTCCCAGGACTGTCAAAATCCTGAGGAAAGAGATTTTTGATGAAATTAAGGCTGAAAACATGACGGCAGCAGTTGTGTCACAAATACCAAAGGATAACCTGGAAATTCAGGTGCAGAACATGCCGGTAAATAAAATGCTTAAAAACGACAGATAATGACAAGAAATAGCAATAAATAACGTCAAAACCAAAGAATTTTTATGATTAATAAATAAATATGGCAAAAACAAGCCTTTATTGCCCTAAAATGGGCATTAAGGTTTTTTTTGTATAACCGATATTATTACTGGCAAGATATCATTTTCGTATTTTTCGGTGGCAGCGGCCGATGTCGCCAGATGTAAGGAGATGATAATTTTCCAAAATGAGGAGCATGGATGCTCCGTAAATATTCAAGGAGGATGATAATATGAGAATCAACAACAACATTAATGCTTTATTCGCCCAGAACAAACTGCAGGCAACTAACAGCAACCTTACCAAATCATTGGAGAAGTTAGCTTCAGGTTTGAGGATTAACCGGGCTGGTGATGATGCTGCAGGTCTGGCAATCTCCGAAAAAATGAGGGGACAGATCAATGGTTTAAACCAGGCTCAGCGTAATGCCCAGGATGGCATTTCATTGATCCAGACTGCTGAAGGTGCTCTTAATGAGACCCATTCAATGCTCCAAAGGATGCGGGAGTTAGCTGTTCAGGCCGGTAATGATACCAACATTACTGCAGATCGTGAGAAAATTGTTGATGAGCTCAACAAACTGAAGGCCGAGATTACCAGAATTGCCGAACAGACTGAGTTTAACACCCAGAAACTGATGACAGGCGGTTTCTCAGGCAAGGTATTCCAGATTGGGGCCAATGCTGATCAGACTATTGATGTTGATATCAATGACATGACTGCTTCCGTAGGATTAAGTCTGACTGCTGCTGTTATTGATGCAGCAACCCAGCAGGCAGGTGTAAGTGCCTTGGTCGATGCTGTTGATGATGCTATCAATACAGTATCTGATGAGCGTTCCAGCCTCGGTACCCTGCAAAACAGGCTGGAGCATACTATTGCTAACCTGCAGACTTCTGCAGAAAACCTCTCGGCTGCTGAATCACGTATCCGTGATGTTGACATGGCTGCTGAAATGGTTAAGTTTACCAAGAACCAGATTCTGGTTCAAGCCGGTACAGCTATGCTTGCTCAAGCTAACACGGCTCCCCAGGGCGTACTGCAATTGTTAGGCTAACTACTGGCAACATACAGCCGGCTGGCTTTTGCCGGCCGGCTGTTTTGTTTTTTTAGTTAAGGGTGGTGTATAGGAATGAAAGTTAAGCCATTGGAAGGAAACTCAAATACGGTAAATACCGGTTCCAAGGTCCAAAACACCGACATTGTCAGTGACGTCAAGCCTGATTATGTACAATCCCGGAACAGGCAGGTTAGTAAAGAGAAAGAGGCTGACCCTAAGGTATTGCTTCAAAAGGACAGGGAAGCAGATGAACAAGTAGTTTTGCAGGAAGCGATGGAGAAACTTAATGAAATGACCCGGATATTTGACCGGACATTTCATTTTGAGATACATGAGGAAACGAAACGCTGGATTGTACAGGTGGTTAATACAGAAACCGGGGATGTTGTTAAAGAGATCCCGCCGGAAAAATTTCTGGATATGGTCGCCAGGATTGACCAGTTTGTGGGATTGCTTATAGATGAGAGGCGCTAGGAGGTGAAGTTGTTATGAGCATGAATGTTAGTGGATTAATCTCTGGTTTAGATACAGATAATATTATTTCCCAACTTATGGCAGTAGAGCGTCAGCCGATCAATCTAATGGAAACCAGGCAGCATACCTATGAACTGCGTAAATCGCTTTGGAATGAAATTAATTCAAGCCTGCTTTCTTTAAAGACTAAAGGTGAAGCGATAGCAACATCTGAGGATTTGCTTACGAAAAAAGCCACCTCTTCAGATGACACTTATTTTACTGCCGCTGCCGGGTCATCTGCTGCCGACGGTACATATGCCATAGATATTACCACTATAGCAAAGGCCCAGCGGGTCAATGGGACAACTCAGTCTGCCGAGGCCCTCAATCTCAGTGGGACATTTACAATTGGAGACGGTACCTATAGTTCAACTATTGAGGTTTATGCAACTGATACGTTATCAACTATTATGTCAAGGATTAATGAGGCAAAAGATGATGCCGACCCGACCAAAAGCCTGGATGTTTCAGCCACCATAGTAAATAACACTCTTGTTTTGCAGCATAAAGAGACAGGTTCCGCCAACCAGCTTGTATTGACTGATACAGTTAATACAGCCGGCTCAACCGGAAGTGATGAGATTTTGGAGAGCCTTGGCATTCTGACTGATGCCAAAACCATCCAAGATGAATCACAGGCTGCCGCAGATGCGGTATTTACTGTTAATGGAATTGCTGTGACTAGGTCAAGCAATTCAGGACTTACAGATGTAATTAGCGGGGTTACCCTGAGCCTTAAGCAAGAAGGTGTTTCCGGGACCCTTATGGTTGAAAAAGATGTTGATGCAATGGTTAATTCTATCAAAAGCTGGGTGGAGCAGTATAATTCCACGATTGAGCTGCTGAGTACGAGATTATCAGAAGAGGTTGTCAAGGGTGCTGAGAGTGATGCCATGAAGAGCAGAGGGTTGCTCAGGGGAAACTCTATTCTGTCAAGTACCAAGAGTGAACTCAGGCAAAATATATCTTCTAATATTGAAGGATTAACCGTTTACACCAATCTGTCCCAGATTGGGATTATGACTACAAGTTCTGATTATGGTAAATCAGGCAAACTGGAAATCGATGAAACCGAGTTAAGGGCTGCCTTGGAAGCCAACCCGGAAGATGTTGCCAAGCTTTTTGTCAATGATGAAGACCTGGATGGTGATGGTGAGATTTCATCAGATGAACAAGGTGTAATTACCAGGCTTGAGTCTCAGTTGGATTACCTGACCAGCACATCAACCAAAACGATTGGCGGGGTAACGGTTAAGGCAGGCGTAATCCAGGCCCGGATTGAGTATGAATCAGCAGTTATCAGTGACCTTGCAGATAAGATTGCAGATTATGAAGAAAGGCTGGCTAAGAGAGAGCAGAGCCTTTATGCGCAGTTTACAGCTATGGAAACAGCTCTTTCAAATCTGCAAAATCAGGCAAGCTATCTGTCAAGTCAATTAATGAGTTTATATTCCGAATAGGAAAAGGGCAATGATATTGCCTGTTTTTTTGAAATTATATGTCTACTCAAGACTGGATAAGCAGGGTAGTGTCAACAAAGGTGGGGAGTCAAAAATGCAATTAACGTACATACAACAGGAAATTATGGGAATCCTCAGGCGGGCCGACGCTTCTTATGCAAACCCGGTATCTTCTGCACAAATCAGCAAAGCCTTAAATGTAACCCCTTCCTATGTGAGGGAACAGGGGAAATTTCTTTGTGACGGCGGCTTGGTCCAGGTGCGCCGGGGTCCGGGCGGCGGATATTTTTTGAACAGGGAGAGGGAGGATTGATTTTGAAGGTTACTGTTAATGACCGGGAAATATTGTTTGAAAAAGATATGAGTCAAAGTGAAATTATATTACAGTTACAAAGCGCTCTTAAAGAGAAGAACCTGGTTGTTATGGAAGCTAAGGTTAATGGTATAGCCAGTAATTTAGACCTTTCACAGTTGGCCGGTTTAAATGATATTGAAGACATAGACTTGCTGGTAGCAACCCCGGAACAGGTGCTTACAGAAGGCCTGGAAACAGCAGTTACTTATTTGCCGTTGCTTCAAAGGGGCTTAACAGAGATTGCGGCTTTTTTCCAGGAAGGGCGGGAAGGTGAAGCTATCTCCAAATTCCAGGAAGCTGTTCCCGGTATGGAGTGGTTGGGCCAGATACTTTCAAGTGCTGTTCTTTTCTTTGAAAATAATTCGTTACAAGACTCGTTCAGGTCTTCTGCAATAGATTATAGTAAAAAGTTGGAGGACATGCTGGAAGCATGGCAAAACAGGGACTATATTTTGATAGCAGATTTACTGGAATATGAATTGGCGCCATTTATAGATGAACTTATGCCTTTAATACAAAATGCGTTGAATATAATTGCGGAAAAGGAATGATGTAGTTGCAGATTATTCCTGAAAAGGCCCGTTCCGGATTAAATACAGCTAGAGTTGATAACGGGTCAAGGAAAATATATCTTCACAGCAAGTATGACCCGGTCAAAGAAGCAGGTCTGTTGATAAACAACTATGAAATTGGACCAGGAGATATAGTGGTTGTCTATGGTGCCGGACTAGGGTACCACATTGCCGAAATACTTGATAGAGTAGGTAAAAACGGACGGGTTTATATATTTCAGATAGGCTACCAGGTATTTGAGTGTCTAAAAAAAATTAGCAATTTAGAGGATATTGTTACAGATTCGAGGGTTACTACAATTGTAGAAGATGATGTAAGTCCGCTGTCCGGCAGACTGGCATTAGTCCTGGGCGATTGCGGTAATGAAGGAATTAAACTGGTGGTACACCGTCCTTCACTGGAATTGCTTCCCGTTTCAGCAAATGATTTCAGGGCAGTTTTGGAAGATTGGGAAGTGAAAAGGGCAACTTACAGCCGTTTCAGTGTGCAAATGGAAGAAAACCTAAGGGATAATACCGGGATGTGCCGGGGCCTTCCTGGTATTTCACGCCTGTTTAACAGGTTTGATAATGTTCCTGTTGTGTTGGTTGCTGCAGGGCCGTCACTGGATGCGGCAATTCCGGATTTGAAAAGATTCCGCAATGAAAATAAGGGAATGATTGTATCAGTAGGGGTAGTATTAAAAACCCTTTTGGAACAGGATATTAAACCTCACCTGGCAGTTCTTACCGACCCACAGGAACATGTAAAAGTACAGGTTGCCGGCTTGAGAACAGATGTGCCTCTGATAATTTTCCCGACAGTTCATCCTGAAGTATTGCGAGCTTACCCCGGTCCTAAGATTTTGGCTGTACCAAATGACAGCTCTGCAGCTGAGAAATTAGGCATCGGTGATGAGGCTACAGTTGAAACCGGCGGCTCAGTTGCTACCACTATGTTGGATATAGTTATCAAAATGGGAACTAATCCGGTGATTTTTGTGGGTCAGGACTTGGGCTTCCCTGGAGGGCAGCTGCATACAACCTCCTATGTGCATGGGAAAGTTATCATGGAACAGGGCATGCTCCTGCGTCAGGTAATGGGGAACAATGGAAAAATATTGTCTACATCAAGGGCCCTTGATATATACCGTAAATGGATTGAAGAACGAATCAGCCGTGAGGAACAGAAAACATTTTTTAATACTGCTCTTGAGGGAGCTGTTATCAGAGGGACTAAAGTGGTGCAATTTCTTAAAATAATAGGAGAATTGCCACAACGAAACGATGATTTTGAACTAATCATAAGAGAGGGATAAAATCAATGATGGCGGCAGAGCAGTGGAAATTATTTAAAGCCAAGTGTCTTAACCCGGAAGGTATTAACATTAATCAAAACAGCATAAACCTGGAACAGTTAACATCAAAGTCAGGAGTGCCTACTCTAAAGCTGTTGCTTGATGATAAGGAAATTTTTGTCCATAGCGCCTATGACCCAATAAAGGAAGCGGGTCAGTGGGCAGGGAAAATCGTCCCCGTTCCGGATGAGGTTTATTTTATATTTGGTTTTGGTTTAGGGTACCATGTAGTGGAATTAGTAAATACGATCCCTGATACATGTAAAATTGTGATTGTGGAAGCATATCATGAGTTTATTGTAAAGGCCATAGAGGCAAATCCCAAAGGTATGGAAAAATTGTTGAAACATAAGGGTATCTTTTTCATTACCGGGCGGGAACATCTAGTACTGGAAGGATTTCTGGGGGAGGTTATCGGATTTAACAACCTCAGGAAGGTAAATTTTCTGGAATACCATCCGGTGACCAGAATTTTCAAAGATTCTTATGATGAGTATAAAAAGAAGCTCACCAATGCAGTAAGCAACCTTATTATAGAAATGAACACCATACTGCATTTTTCGGAAACATGGTTAAGAAATTTTTTTATTAATATGAACCAGATAATAATGAGCCCTGGTGTTGCCAGGCTTTACGGGAAATTTTCCGGTAAGTCAGCAATTATAGTTTCAGCCGGGCCTTCACTGAATAAAAACATCCACCTTTTACATGAAGCCAAAGGCAAAAGTGTTATTATAGGTGTCGGTACATCTTTAAAACCCCTGCTTCAGGCCAATATTGAACCTGATTTGGTCATTTCTGTTGATGGTGGGCAGGCAAACTTTAAGCATTTTAAAGATATAGGTATATGCAATATCCCTTTAGTTTTCGATATGGCAATATATCCCGAAATACCCGGAACATATCCGGGGCCTAAATTAGTTGGGAGCTGTCAGGAAAACCAGCTGAACTGGGCTGAAAAAACATTCCAGGAGGAGAAAGGCCTTTATGAAATGGGACCTTCAGTGGCTTGTGTGGCTTTTGACCTGGGCAGGAAACTGGGCTGCAGCCCTATTATATTAATTGGTCAGGATTTAGCATATACGAACAATATGGCTCATGCCAAAGGGACGGCATATGACCATAGGACGGTGGAGGATTTTGAGGGCCGGGAAATTATTGAAGTTGAGGGTGTTGATGGGAACATGGTCCTCACTGACAGGGTTATGGCCACCTTTATTAGGTGGTTTGAAATAAAAATTTATGAATCTAAGGACACTCACCGGGTGATTGATGCCACTGAAGGAGGGGCAAAAATACCGGGTACAGATATTATGACCCTGAAGGAGGCCATCAGCAGGTATTGCAGTCAACAGGTGAACGCTGCTGAAGAAATTGCACAGGTAATCAGGGAGTATGTACCTCCGGACAAAAACAGGCTGGAAGTGATTGGCGATAAAATCAAGAACCTGAGAAGCCAGTTAAGCAAGCTTGAAAAGGCCGCAGGCAAAGGTATCACATATTCTCGCAAACTAATGGATTATTATGATAAGGGATTATCTGATACACGGGCTTTAAATAAGGTCCTCAGGGAATTGGAGAAGATTGACAAGCAGATAAGTGAACTTAAAGAATCAACGGAATTGTTTGTCCTGATGTTCCAGAAATTAATTCTTAAAACAAGGCATAAAATAAAATCTCCAAACAAAGAGGAAAATCAGGTTGAAAAGGGAATGCGGATTGCATCGTGTTCAATGGAACTATATGAAGGCATCCGGGAAACGGCTGAACTGGCCGGAACTATCGTTGATAAGGCTGCTGAAGGGATGCAAAAGATTGGGGACCAAAAGGAGTGGGGGCAATGAAAGACTTGATTCAGGGCAGGAAGATACTGATAACGGGCGGAACCGGAACCTTGGGGAGAGCCCTTATTAGTGAAATTCTAAAATATGAACCCAAGGTGGTACGGGTCTTCAGCAGGGATGAGGCAAAACAGTTTGACCTTCAGTTTGACCTGAACAAACACAAAAACACACGTTACCTTTTAGGGGACATACGGGACAGGGACAGGGTAATGCGGGCCATGGAAGACATTGATATTGTATTCCATGCCGCAGCATTAAAGCATGTTCCCTCCTGTGAGTATAACCCGTTTGAGGGAGTTAAGACAAACATTATTGGGACCCAGAATGTTATCGAAGCTGCTCTTACAAACCGGGTGAGTAAGGTAATCTATACCAGCAGTGACAAGGCTATCAGCCCGACAAACACGATGGGGGCCACAAAGCTTGTGGCTGAACGGCTTATATCTGCCGCTGATTATTATAAAGGGACTTCTAATACTGTTTTTGCTGCTGTAAGGTTTGGGAATGTAATGGGTTCCAGAGGATCGGTAATCCCTCTGTTTAAGAAACAAATTCAGGCAGGTGGGCCGCTTACGGTAACTTTGCCTGAAATGACACGGTTTATGATGTCACTTAGCCAAGCCGTAATGCTTACTCTGGAAGCTGCCAGGAGGGCTAAAGGGGGCGAGATCTTTGTCCTCAAAATGCCTGTAATTCGTCTTGGGGACCTGGCAGAAATAATGGTTGAAGAGTTTGCCCCCTTATGTGGTTTCCGGCCTCATGAAATACCGGTGGAAACAATTGGGCTGCGTCCTGGTGAAAAAATGTATGAAGAACTTATGACAACTGAAGAAGCCAGGTTTGCTATGGAGTTTCCCAATATGTTTGCTATACCGCCAAGTTATGAGTTGAAACACTATACCTATAAGGGAGCCCAGCAGGCAGAAGTCAAAACCTACCGGTCAGATGAGGTCGCTCCTTTAAACAAAGCACAGTTAAGGCAGCTTTTATATAAAGAGGAGTTGCTGGAACGTCGTAAACAGAAGGCTGAAGCGGGAATCAGAAAGGCGGTAAATTAAAATGAAGGTTTTGGTAACTGGTGGTGCAGGATTTATTGGAAGATGGGTTGTGAAACGGCTGCTGGAAGAGGGACATGATGTCTGGGTGCTGGACAACCTTGCTAATGGAAAACTGGAAAACATCGCAGAACTTACCAGCCGCAAAAATTTAAAGGAATTTATATATGCTGATATTAAGGATAAGCAGATTATTCGGGATGTGTTTACTAATAAGTATGACATCTGTTATCACCTGGCAGCCAGTATTAATGTTCAGGACAGTATAGATGACCCGGAGACCACATTTGCCAATGATGTGACAGGGACCTTTAATGTTCTTGAGGAGTGCCGGAAGCATAACACTAAAATGGTGTTCATGAGTACCTGTATGGTTTATGACAGGGCTATGATCGATACCGGGATTGATGAGACCTGGAGGACAAAACCGGCATCACCTTATGCCGGATCTAAAATAGCAGGAGAAAACATGGTTTTATCGTATTACCATACTTATGAATTGCCGACAGTTGTTGTCAGGCCTTTTAATACTTATGGGCCGTTTCAGAAAAGTTCCGGTGAAGGGGGGGTTGTCAGTATATTTATTAAAAAGAACCTCAGAGGGGAAACTTTAAATATTTATGGTGACGGAACCCAGACCAGGGACTTGCTGTATGTTGAGGATTGTGCCAGGTTTGTTATAGAAGCCGGTTACTCTGACCGGGTAAATGGTCAAATTATAAATGCCGGGCTGGGCAGGGATATTTCGGTTAATGACTTGGCATTGCTGATTTGTAATGATAATGAGAAAATCAGGCATGTCCCACATATCCATCCCCAGAGTGAAATCCCCAGGCTGTTGTGCAATTATACAAAGGCAAACAACCTGCTGGGCTGGGAACCGGCGGTTTCATTGGAAGAAGGCATTAGAACCACCACTGAATGGATAAGTAAAAATGATATGGATAAGTAAAAAAATGATATGGATTAACTATAATATATAGAAATAGGTGCGAAATAATGGTTAATTTGCCGGCAGTTGAAGGTGGCATTCCGGTTCGCAGGGAAATGCTGCCTTATGGACAGCAATGGATTGATGAAGATGATATCCAAAGTGTAGTCGGGGTTTTAAAAAGCGATTTCCTAACGACCGGACCCCAAATTGATAAATTTGAGAAAGAGTTTGCCAACTATGTTGGCGCCAGGTATGCTGTAGCGGTTGCCAATGGAACGGCTGCCCTGCATGCTGCTGCTTTTGCCGCGGGAATAGGTCCAGGGGATGAGGTGATTACATCACCCATTACTTTTGCCGCATCAGCAAACTGTATCCTGTACCAGGGAGGGAAGCCGGTATTTGCAGACATAAAAGAATCTGACTGGAATATTAATCCTGATGCAATAAAGGTCAAGCTGAGCAACCGGACCAAAGCGATTATTCCGGTACATTATACCGGATTACCGGCTGACCTGGATGAGATTAATGAAATTGCCCGCAAAAACAGCCTGACAGTTATTGAAGATGCTGCTCATGCTCTGGGGGCAGTATACCGGGGCCAAACAATCGGCGGGCTAAGTCACATGACAATTTTTAGTTTTCATCCGGTAAAGCATATTACCACAGGTGAGGGCGGGATGGTAACAACAGATGATACTGGCTTATATCACAGGCTGTTAGAGTTTAGGAGCCATGGGATTAGCAGGGAAAGAAAGAGTCTGCTGCGGGACGAAGGGGACTGGTATTATGAAATGCAGAATCTGGGGTACAATTACAGGCTGACTGACATACAGGCTGCCCTGGGATTGAGTCAATTGACCAAGGTTGACCGGTTTTTGCAGCGCCGGCGTGAAATAGCTGCCAGATATATTGAAGCATTTAGTGATATCCCGGAGATTTCTTTACAGGTAAACCATGATGACAGGGAATCTGCATGGCATTTGTTTGTTATTAAGTTAAATACCGGCTGCCTGAGGGTTGGCAGGAGACAGGTTTTTGAAGCGCTTAAAGCTGAAAACATCGGAGTTAATGTTCATTATATTCCTGTTTACCTGCACCCATATTACAAGGGTTTGGGACATCCCGGGGGGCTTTGCCCCAGGGCTGAAGAGCTTTACTCAGAAATGATTACTTTACCACTGTTTCCTAAAATGACCCCACAGGATGAAACTGATGTTATTGAAGCTGTTAGTAAAGTCATTACATATTACCGCCGGTAACTTAAAACCCTACGTACAAAAGGATTGATTAGATGGATGAGCGGTTGAGACAAAACTATCAAAGTAATCTTAAGGTTTTAGAGAATCAAAATAGTGACTTGCTCCGGTATCTTAATGAGAACCGGTGTACCGGTATCTTTTTTGAAAAAGCAAGGGACGGGAATTATACCTGTTCAGTTGGGAGTCCGGAGAAAAAGACCTATATTTACAGCAAATTCAAGCCGGAGGAAACGGCCCGGAAAAATATAGCCAGGTACCTGGAACAGAAGACAGGGAATTATTTGATACTGGGGTTAGGATTGGGGTATGACCTTTGGGAATTATATCATGCAGTAAAGAATGATAAGAACTTTAACAGGATAATTGTTATTGAGAATAATCCGGATTTCTTTTACCTGACTCTTCATACAAATGATTATTCCGGAATTTTGTCTGATAAGCGGGTTGCATTTCTGATAGGGAATCCTAAAAAATTAAGTTTTCCCGTTGGCTTATTAACGGTAATCGATAACCCTCAATTAACTTCTTTGGCACCTGATTTCTATAAAAAGATTGTTTCTGAAATTGGTTTTGCCGTCAAAAAGTTGGCCTCTGACTGGATTGTGGTGTTTGAACATGTTACTTTTGCTGATGATATTTGTGAGGCTTTTACCGAATTGGGCCTGAAGGTCGCTAAGCTAAAACTGGACCCTGACCCGGCTAAGTTGACGGAGGTATTAAAAAAACGCGCACCCAGATTCCTTTTTTCTATCAATTTTGATCCTTATATCTTGCAAATAGCGGAATTTTTAAAACTGCCCTATGTTTCATGGACTGTAGATACCCCTTGTTTTAGTTTGTTTAATGAAAAAAACAAGTCACCCTGGGCGCTGCTCTTTGTTTATGAGAGTGAGGTTTGTGAAAGGCTCCGTAAAAACGGCTTTGATAATGTATATTACCTGCCTGCTGCAGCAAATTCAGCCAGGTTTGACAGAGTTTTATCCTCTGGAGCGGACGTGGAGCGGTACAGTTGTGATATTAGTTTTGTGGGGACAACAGGGGTAGTTAACGAATACAGGAAGTTTTTTCTCGACCATGTGGACGGGTATTTGAAGGACTTGATAAACAGGATTTCTGTGGATCAATTGAACAGACCTGAGCGATATTTGGTACCGGAACTGATAAAAAGCTACAGTGAAAAAAACAGTATTGATATCACCAGCCAGGTATATGAAAAGAGTCTGATAAGATTGGGGGGAGAGAATTACATACCTGATGACGAACGGTTTGCTGTGGTTTTAGCCAAGGAAATATGCAGCTATTGGAGAAAAAAAATAATCAGCCGGATTGCCGGTTCTCATGAAATTCATGTATATGGTGATGCGGAATGGGGCCTGTTTGAACCGGCGCCTTCGGGTTTAAAATATTGCGGCCAAGCAAGACACTTTGAAGACTTGCCCGGAATTTATAAGGGCTCGAAAATAAACCTTAACCTGACCCGGATTTATGTGGAATCAGGTTTGCCTATGCGGGTTTTTGACGTCTTGGCATCCGGGGGGTTCCTGCTTACTAATCACAAGAATGATTTGGACAGGCTCTTTAAACCAGGCAGGGAGATGGTGGAATTTTATGATGATAAGGAAATGATGGAGGCTATAGAATATTACCTGGAACATGAGGGCGAGAGGCAGGAGATTGCCGCCCGGGGGTATGTGGCTGTAAAAGAGAGACATACCTTTGAACACCGGATGCGTGAGGTTTTAGAGATAGTAGAAAATAGAAAGGTGTTGATGTAGTAATGGTGGAAGAAATAAAGTCTTGGAATGAGCATAGCGGGGAAGTGATGGATTCTGTTAATGGTTATGATGTGATTGATTGTAAGGAGTGTGGATTTAAACATATTATTCCCCTGCCTACTCCGGAGGAAATAGAAGCTGCTTACAATCATGACTATTATACACAGGAGAAACCGTTATACATTGAACGGGCCAGAGAAGACTTAGAGTGGCTAAATCTTGCATATGATGACCGGTATGATATTTTTGAAAAAAATCTGCCAAAAGACAGACGCCGTATTCTTGACATTGGTTCAGGCCCTGGTTTTTTTCTTTTGCGCGGCCGCCAGCGTGGTTGGGAAACATTAGGAATAGAGCCGTCTGAGCAGGCGTATAAACATTCAAGTGATTTAGGACTTAATATTGTCAATGAATTTTTCGATTATGAATTGACAACAAAATTAGGCAAGTTTGATGTAGTTAATATGAGTGAAGTTTTAGAACATATAGTCAATCCCCAAGAAGTACTAAAATTAATTTATAATTTACTCGAAGATAATGGATTAATTTGTATTTCGGTTCCTAATGATTACAACCCTTTCCAATATGCCTTGCGTACGGTGTGTGATTATAACCCTTGGTGGGTGGCGCCGCCTCATCATATTAATTATTTTGATTTCGTTTCTCTTAAAGGTCTTATGACTAAAATTGGATTCGAAGTGGTCTTGGTTGAAGCTGATTTTCCCATTGATATGTTTCTTTTAATGGGAGACAATTATGTAGGAAATGAGGATTTCGGCAAGTTGTGTCATGAAAAAAGGAAGAATTTTGAGATGAACCTCAATAAAGCGGGATTAAATTCTATAAGGCATCGTATCTATGAAGCGCTTGCGGAAAGTAATTTGGGCCGGAGGATACTGCTTGTTGCCAGAAAGTGATTTGGAGATGTATGGTGATGGTTAATTTTTTGTTTACCAGTATAGGGCGCAGGGTAGAACTGATAAAATGTTTTTGCCGGTGGGCGAGGGAACAAGGATATAGTAAAATTGTATCTGCTGATATCAGTTCATTGGCCCCGGCAGCGTATTTTTCAGATGAAAACTTTCTGATACCCAGATATAATGATAATCAATATATCTCTTCATTACTTGAAATATGTAAAAGTGAAGAAATTAAGGGCTTAATTCCTTTATTAGAGCCGGAGTTTCCAATTCTGGCGGCTCATAGAGAATTGTTTGCTTCTATCGGGACGACCCTGATACTATCTTCGGATAAGGTTCTCGAGACTTGCCGGGACAAGTATCTGACATACCAATTTTTTTGTGCAGAGAATATTCCATCCCCGGGAACATATTTGTCAAATGAGGCCGGTCTGCTGGAATGCCGGTTTCCGCTTTTCATTAAACCCAGAAGCGGTATGGGCAGTGCTAATACGTTCCGGGTAAATAACAAAAAAGAATTGGATTTTTTTCTTCAATATGTTCCTAATCCTGTTATCCAGGAATTTATTGAAGGCATTGAATATACCATGGATGTAATTAATGACTTAACCGGCAAAACAATTGCCGTGGTTCCACGGGAAAGAGTCGAGGTGCGTGCGGGAGAGGTTAGCAAATCCCGTACAGTAAAAGATATTGAGCTTATCAACCTTACTGTTGAAGTTGCTGAAAAGTTGGGAGGTTTTGGTCCGCTCACAATCCAGGCATTCAAAAAACCTGATGGAGAAATTGTATTTACAGAGATTAACCCCAGGTTTGGTGGAGGCGTGCCATTAGCGATAAAAGCAGGGGTGAATTACCCGCAGCTTTTGGCCAAAATTGTTAGGGGAGAAAAGTTGACCCGAGTAACGGAATTTAAAGATAATCTTTACATGCTGAGATATGATGATGCGTTATTTATTTCTGTTTCAGGTGCATGTGAATAAACATGAGAGGTGCAATTTACCGAACTTATGAAAATATCCAAAGCAGTTATATTTGACTTGGATGATACCCTGTATGATGAGCGGCAGTTTGTGGTTAGCGGTTTCAAAGCTGTGGCCCAATACCTGGCTGATAGCTATGGCCTGCACAATGAAGCTCTTCTTCAGCGTATGCAGCATTTGTTATGTGAAAATGGGAGGGGCAGTATTTTTGACCAAGTGCTTCTGGATTATGGCCTGGATACTTCAATGGTGAGCACATTGGTGGAGGTTTACCGCAGCCATAAACCTGCTCTGCAGCTTTATCCCGATGCCGGGGAAATACTTAGGAGCCTAAAGGGAAATGTTCCGGACATAAAACAAGAGGTTATCTTGGGAATAATCACTGACGGTGCTGCCAAAGTACAATGGAATAAAATAAAGGCCCTTGGCCTTGAAGACGTCATGGATATAATCATCGTTACCGATGATTACGGTATTGACTGCTGGAAACCCAGTCCGGTTCCTTATCAGAGGGTTATGGACAAACTAGGAGTTTCACCGGAATCGTGTATATATATTGGAGATAACCCGGAAAAGGACTTTGTGACTGCTCGGAAACTTGGTTGGTATACGGCAAGAATATGGAGACCGGGCGGGATGTGTTTTGAAATAAAAAAAGGTCTGACTTATGAAGCCGATTATGATATAACTGCTTTGAGCCAATTGAAACCGATTTTGCTGGAGTTGTGGAATCTGAGCATTTAAACGGGGTAAGGAGGACGTATGATGGTAAACGACATCACTATCGGCAGTAAAACAATAGGCCCCGGTTCTCCCTGTTTCATCATTGCTGAGGCCGGCAGCAACCATGACCGGGACCTTGGTCAGGCAAAACAGCTTATTGATGTTGCAGTTGAAGCCGGTGCGGATGCGGTTAAGTTTCAGACTTTTACCGCAGATAAAATCGCAGCAAATACCGTTCATGAAATTATGAAACTGGGTAATGAGTACGAGGGAGTACAAACTCTCTATGAGCTGTATAAAGGCCTCGAACTGCCCAGGGAGTGGCAGCACGAGTTGATGGAATATGCAGTTGGCAAAGGGATAATATTTCTCACGACTCCTTTTGATTATGATGCTGTTGAGCAGATGGAGGTGCTTAATGTTCCGGCTTACAAAATAGCTTCATTTGAGCTGGTTGATTTGCCCTTCCTTAACTATATTGCTAAAAAGGGAAAACCGGTTATTCTCTCAACAGGGATGGCTTCACTGGGAGAAATTGAAGAGGCTTTGGACGCTGTATATAAATCGGGAAACCGGCAAGCAGTTCTTCTGCACTGTGGCATCAGTTATCCGATGCCATTGCAGGAGGTTAATCTGGCAGTTATGGAAACTTTGAATATAGCTTTTCAAGTCCCAGTAGGGTATTCCGACCATACATTGGGGATAACTGTACCGATAGCGGCTGCTGCCTGGGGAGCCAGGGTAATAGAAAAACATTTTACAATTGATAAAACTTTGAAGGGACCGGACCACAAGTTTGCCCTGAATCCTGTTGAACTTAAAGCAATGGTCAAAGGTATCCGGGAAGCCGAAATGTGTGTGGGCAGCCCTGTAAAAAGACTGGCTGAATCTGAAAAAATACACCATATGAGGGGCAGAAGAAGCATTTTTGCTGTCACAGATATTCCCAGGGGGACGGAGATAACCGGGGAGATGCTGGCAATATTGCGTCCCGGTGTCGGGCTACATCCCAGGTACTTGGACAAAGTTATTGGCCGGAAGGCCTCAGTTGATATAAAAGCCAATGACCCAATAACATGGGATAACATTTGAGACAAGAGAATAATTGATAAGATTTGAGGTGAAAAAGTGCCAAAAACAGTGTGTATTGTCCAGGCCAGGTTTGCTTCCACGCGTTTACCCGGAAAGGTACTTATGGAAATTGCCGGGAAGCCGCTTCTGGAGCACCTGATAGATCGCTTACGGTTGGCAAGGGCAATAGATGAAATTGTTATTGCGACAACGGTAAATAGTGATTGCATTCCGATTGTCGAATTGGCTGACAAATGTGAGGTTACATGGTTTGCCGGGTCAGAGGAGGATGTTTTGGAAAGGTACGTTGGAGCTGCCCGGCAAGTGAATGCCGCTAACGTTATCAGAGTTACCAGTGACTGTCCCCTGATTGACCCGGTCACCATAGACAGAGTGGTCAACTGTTACCTTTCTTCAGATGTGGACTATGTCAGCAATACAATTGAACGGACATATCCCAGGGGACTTGATACCGAGGTGTTTTCCAGTGAAGCCCTGGAGCGGGTTAGCAGGCTGGCTTCAGAAAAATCATACAGGGAACATGTAACCCTTTATATGTACCGCCATCCCGAACAATTTACCTTGAAAAATGTGTGTGCAGAGCCTCCTTTGGACAGGCCTGATCTCAGATTGACGGTTGATACACCTGAGGACTTTATGCTGGTAAAGGAAATATATGAAGCCTTGTACAGCCCCGGTGATATTGTCAAAATAACTGATGTAATCAGGCTGTTTGATGAAAGGCCTGAGCTGGCCGGGATAAATGCTCATATTGAGCAGAAAAAAGTATAATCCGGAATGGATAAGGTGCAGCCAATGAAAAAAAGGGATAAAATACAAGTGGCTGTTCGTGCTGATGGCGGGCCCCAGATAGGGATGGGTCATATAATGAGGTGCCTGGCTCTGGCGAAGGCCATGGAAAAGATCGAAAACTTACAAATAATCTTTATTAGTGTTAAAAACAGTGCTGTAAGCAGGCTAATTGCAGAAAACAGCTATAAAGTCATTGAAATAGTGGAAAATAAACCGGAGAAAGAAATCGAAGAAGTTAATGATATTCTGCATAAACACGATATAAATATTGTTATCACTGATTCTTATTCGTTTGACCGGACTTATTTGGAGCGAATCGGTTATGCAGCTGACGTGGTGGTTTCCATAGATGACCTTAATCGAATCGTATTTCCCTCAGATATAGTGATTAACGGAAATATATATGCTCCATGTCTTAACTACCGCCCCGGCAGGTCAGATACAGAATTTCTGTTAGGTACTGATTATGTTCTGCTCCGTGAAGAATTTATCCAAAAAGGTAATAGAAGCATAAATAATGAAGTAAAACATGTTTTAGTATCTGTGGGAGGCAGTGACCCGTTGAATCTGACCCCCAAAATATTACAAGCCCTGGACCGGCTGCCTTTTGATTTTGACGTAAAAGTTGTCATTGGTCCTGGATTTAATAATTTGCACAAAATAGTAGAATCTGCAGGTAAGATACAAAAGCCTGTAGAAGTACTACACAATGTTAAAACAATGGTTCCGCTGATGATGTTATGTGACCTCGCGGTTACAGGTGGGGGGACAACTTTATATGAGTTGTCGTGTACAGGTACACCGGCTGTTACCCTGCTTCAGGCGGATAACCAGGAAGCTGCTGCTGCTGAAATGGCACTTCAAGGCGCTGTTATCAACATGGGAATGGGAGATGAAGTATCGGTTCCTGAATTAGCTTCAGCAATCATTCAATTATGTGCTGACCGGGAAAAACGCACGGCCATGAGCAAAAAGGGGCAGATTTTGGTAGATGGTTACGGATGCCAAAGATGTGCACTTAAAATATTACAAAAATTCCATACAAAAAAAGGAGTGGAGTTTTAATGCAAGGTAATCCTTACAATGCCTATAAACAGACATCTGTGGAAACTGCTAGTCCTGAGCGCCTGGTTATTATGCTTTATGATGGAGCTCTCAAATTTTTGCGGATTGCCAGGGAAGCTATTGAACAAAAAAACATAGAGGAAGCAAATAAGTATATCTGTAAAACACAGGACATTATTAATGAATTTATTGTCAGCCTTAATATGAGCACAGGGGAAATAGCCTTTAACTTGCGGGATATTTATGATTTTTGGAACAGGATGCTCATAGAAGCAAACATAAAAAAGGATCCCATGATTATTGACCAAGTTGCGCAGCAGGTACAAGAAATGCGTGATGCCTGGGCAGAAGCTGCAATTAAATGCAAGTCAAGTCAGCCAACGACGGCTGTGGGTGGTGTGAACATTGAAGGTTAAAATTTTGAACAATCATATCCAACATATTGTAACCGGCTTTAAGCAGCAATGTCACTTTTATGTTAAGCTGCTTCAAATGTCACAAAAGCTGGGAAAAATAGTTTCTGAGGTTTCAGCTAAAGATGATGATGATGATGGTGCTGTGACCGGCGATATTACTTATAAACTTAATATTCTGCCTGAACAAATTAATGAGATAATGTCTGAAAGAGCTCTGATAATAAACAATATTGCCAGATTGGAAGAGGATATTCGACCACATAAGGAGGCTGTAATGAATATCTGCCATCTGAAAGAATTTAGTCTTGACAGGGTTCAGGATTTAATTAATGCTGATCTAAGGAAAGAATTTTTTGAACAGATAAAATTAATACAAAAAATAATTAAAGAAATTATTGAAATTGATCATGTTAACGAAATGGCTCTTCAAAAAAATATGCATAATTTAGCGGCAGAGTTGAAAAAAATAAAACAGCACCACCAAATTCAGAAGACATATCTTGACCGACCGGAAAAATTTCCGGAATCACGTTTTATTGACAGTAAGAAGTAAAAATGCGAAAATATTTGGCATTATCTTGAAAAAGGTACTGTATTTAATGAAAATTATTGCAAAAATACTCATCTGAATATATAATTGATTCATAATACAACCTGCAACTGGGGCCTCCTTATTGGGTGGCAAACGGGATCCAGGTTGAATCACCTAAGGAGTGGGAGGTTCTATTATGTCGTTCGAAGACAAGACACTGGTATGTAAAGAATGTGGCAATGAATTTGTATTCACTGCCGGGGAGCAGGAATTTTATGCCGAAAAGGGTTTTGAAAATGAGCCCCAGAGGTGTAAATCTTGTCGTTCCAATAGGCGTTCCGGGGGCAGAAATAATGGAAGGCCAAGGGAGATGCACACAGTAATATGTGCTGATTGTGGAGCAGAAACTCAGGTTCCTTTTGTTCCCAGGAATGACAGACCGGTTTACTGCCGTGATTGTTTTGAAACCAGAAAATAATTTAAGTTGTCGATAACCCGGAGAATTCCGGGTTATTTCATTTATCTGGTAAAATTATTGTAAACAGCTGTTAGTGTATATTCGACAATTACACCATGAAAAAATGACGAAATTTTTGGATTCACAAAATTATCCCCAGCCAAACCCTTGATTTTAATGGTTACTAACAGGCTTATCCACATTATCCCCAGAGAAAATTATTCACAGCCAGTTTTTTAGCAGCAATTTTTCGACATTTGGTGTATGCACGGTAGAAATTCATAGTCTTGACAAATTTTAGCTGCTGTGTTAGCATGAAGAAGTGGGTTTACCTAGGCTCACGGAGATATTTTTAGGGGGAATGTAAAGAATGTTGGGTAAAGTAAAATGGTTCAACCAGGAAAAAGGATTCGGCTTCATTGAAAGGGAAGACGGAGGAGATGTATTTGTTCATTTTTCCGCCATTCAGGAAGAAGGATTTAAAACCCTGGCTGAAGGTCAGAGTGTTGAATTCGAAATCGTGGAAGGTGCACGAGGGCCTCAGGCTGCTAATGTCGTAAAATTGTAATACAGTACAATCCATGCGAATTCACCCCAGGGATAAAATTCCCTGGGGTTTTTAAGTGGTGTTTTGGGATGGATATATTTCCAAACTTTTACCTTACCAGGAAGGATTTTTGTCAGTATTACGAGAATAATAATAAACACAGTGACCGAGAGGAGGGGCATTTATGAAGATCATTGTCAGGGGAAAGAATATTGAAGTTACGAATGCTTTAAAAGATTATGTTGAAAAAAAACTTGTAAAACTTGAGAAATACCTTGATCTGTCTGAGGCACAGGTTACTTTGGTAGTTGTGAAGGATACTCATAAGGTGGAAGTGACAATACCCGTTAATGGAATGATACTTAGAGGTGAAGAGGCAACCGATGATATGTATGCTTCAGTTGACCTGGTAATTGAGAAACTTGAAAAACAGATTAACAAATATAAGAGCAAGTTTAGTAAAAAAATTAGAGTTGAAGGCAAAGTAGTTTCTGCCGCTAATGATGAGAGCTATGAAGAGCCTATAATAAAGAAGACCAAAAGGTTTGCTGTTAAGCCCATGCCGGTGGAGGAAGCAGTTATGCAGATGAACATGTTGGGTCACAGCTTCTTTGTTTTTTCTAATGCAGAAACTGAAGAAGTAAATGTATTGTATATTAGGAAGGATGGGAATTATGGCTTAATTGAGCCGGAGTTCTAGAAATTATTAATTAAAAACTTGATTAAAGGGCTCACTGTTCGCAGGGGAGCCCTTTAATATTTTAAAAAAATATACAAATTAGTAGAAACTCCGGAAAATATTTAGTTATATGTCTAAGAAAAAGAAGGAAAAATTGCTTAAAAGTAGAAAGAAGAAATATAAAATTTCCAAATGCAGGTATAAAATTCGAAAAGAAATATGGGGGTTTTTATGGCTTCAGATGGCTATGTAGAAGGAAAGCTTGCAGATTATGAGGAAATTATTAAACAGATAAAAGATGTCATTTCCGCACGAATTGTTACTAATGAGTTTGGAGAGATAATTGAAATACATGTACTTTCGGGCCCTGGCCGGAGTCCCAAACAAATTGTGCGGGATATTGAATCGGCTTTTATGGCCCAATTTGGCATTAATATTGACCATAAAAAGGTAAGTGTTGCCCAGATGCAGGATGATGAGGGCACCAGGCCGATGCAGGAAATAAGGCCTAAACTAACTGCTGTTACCGTTGTTTCAGGAGGCAGGAAAACTGAGGCCACGGTTGAGCTTGAAATCGGTGATGAAATATATTCCGGAACTGCATTAGGGCCAAGCACGGTAAACAATAAATTGAGAGTTATTGCACAGGCTACTGTTTTGGCTATAGAGAATTATTTGAAGGGGACCTGTAATATGGTAACAGATGACATATGCCGCTTTTCGATTGCCGGAAAAGATGCTGTTGCTATAGCTGTTTCCCTAATAACCAATGTGGGAGAAGAGAGGTTGATTGGATCCGCATTTTTAAACAATGATGAAAGGGAAGCAGCCGTTAAGGCAACTCTTGCTGCTATTAACAGGCGGATGGCGCTGCTGCTTAATGAATAGTACCCCTAAATTCAAATTTATGTTATTTTAAGGACCGACAGAGGCCAGATCTTTGTTTTGAATTGTTTTTCAGTAAAGCATGACCAAAAAAGTGCAAACAAGTGAGCGGAACCCACTCGAGCGGAAGTCCAGGTACCAACTGGTGCATAGCGGTTACTGGTTGAGTCAGAGACGGAACGGGGGGTTACTTTACATGAAAACAACTTTAGTTAAGATCGCTATGGCTATTGTTACTTTAGTTTTAGCAGGTGGTGCAGGGTTCAAGTATTAATACAGCTGTTTAAGCCACTAAGCTTACGAGGTAATTTACTGTCGGTCAGTTTTTTTTAAAAGGTGGGTTTATATTGAATGCTTCCCCCCCCACAATAGTAAAAATATATATCTCGGTTATTGTACTTTGTGCTGTAGCTTTGCTGTTTTGGTTATTTTCTTTCGTAGAAATTAATGCTGAGACGATTAAAGCAGGTATCTTTTTTTCAGTGTTAGCAATTTTTGCTGATTCAATGCCTGTTCAGCTTCCACGAGGAGGTAGGGTTACGGTTACCGAAGCTGTAGCATTTGCCAGCATAGTATTATTTGGACCGCTAGTTTCTGTTTTGGTTATGTTGCTTGCTAATATTGCCAGTGAAAGTATCTCTAAAAGTAAAATTCATAGATTAGCATTTAATTGTGCACAATTTGTTTTGGCTACGGGAACTGCCGGTCTAGTTTACCAACTTTTAGAAGGTTCTGGATATAATAATAGTTTTGAAAACGTGTTTCCCTATATTGTAGCTACATTTATTTATCTTGCAGTAAATTGTACGGCATTTTCATTAATTATGTCACTGGAGTTTAAAATATCGTTGTATGGCATATGGCTGACGAATATGAGATGGGCAATACCTAACTTAATAATGCTGGCTCCTCTACGATTATTAATGGCAACAACTTACACCTACACCGGTCCTTTAGGAGTAATCCTGTTCTTTGCTCCTCTCCTTTTAGCCCGCTACATTTTCAAATCCTACATGGATACTAGGGAGGTTTATATCAATACCCTGGAAGCTTTGGCTGACGCTCTTGATGCCAAGGACAGGTATACCAGGGGCCATTCCGACCGGGTGGCTAATTATGCTGTTGAACTGGCACGTCGCTTAAAACTTCGTGAAGATGAGGTGGAAGCCGTACACCATATGGCATTTTTACATGATATAGGTAAAATAGGCATAAGTGATGAACTATTAACCAGGGTGGGCAGGTTGGCTGACAGCGAGTTTGACTTGATTAAAATGCACCCGGTAATTGGGGAACATATATTAAAGGAACTTACTTACCTCGGTTCTTTTACACATTTTGTAAGGAGCCATCACGAGAAATACGACGGGACAGGCTATCCTGACGGTTTAAAAGGCAAGGCGATACCGTTGGGCGCCAGGATAATCACATTGGCAGATTCTTTTGATGCTATGACGTCAGACAGGGCTTATCGAACCAAGATGACTTCCGAAGAGGCTCTGGAAGAAGTTAGGCGCTGTTCAGGGACGCATTTTGACCCTGAACTTGTAGAGGTTTTTTTGGATTTACGGAGCGGGAAGCCGGCAGAAGAGGCTTGTGGTACGTTTTTTGCGACCGCATCAGTTGTTGAGAAATAATGGACTGAATAAGCGGAAGATAGTCTAGGATAAGGGAGGGGCCATGGAAACAGGAGCTGTTTATAAAGGGTCTCTTATTGGGCACAAAATAGTTGCATTTTTTACAATGCTTTGTGGATTGTTAGTTGTATTAATTAGTATATTTCATGTAAATGAACAATTGCTTTCACCAGTGGCTATTTATGCTATGCTGTCTTTTATAGCACAGTTGATGCCTGTGAGGTTGTCACAGGGTACGTATTTTTCGGTAGCATTTATTTTAGATCTGGTGCTGATTGCTCTTTATGGGGTTCCTACAGCAATAATAACGAGATTTATAACAACTTTTTTGGCTGTATTTTTCGCGAAACTTCTGGGGCGGAATGAATCTTTTGGTAGTATAGTTAAACTGGCTTCTCAGATGGCTTTGATTACAGGGGTGGCAGGTATAGTTTACCTGCTGGATTTTCATCCGGTTGCTGCATCTGTTATTGCATCAGTGGTATATTTTTTGGTATATACTATATACATAGCTGCTGAAGGGATGCTGCATACAGGAGGTTCTTTTTCAGCCAATTGGTTTTCGGCAATAAAGACAATTGGAATTAATTATTTTGCCTTAGCATTCCTAACATATCTTCTAGTATATGTTATCAGGTATAGTATTTTAGAATCACAGTTATTTGTTCTCCTTCTTTTTTTTGTTCCGGTCATGCTGGTTAGCCATGCATTCAGGTTGTCCTTGAACATACGACAAAGCTACCTCAAAACAGTGAAGACACTTGCCAATGCCATAGAGGCAAAGGACCCGCATATGAAGGGACATTCAGAACGGGTGGCGGAGCTGACCCTGGCGCTGGCAAAAGAGTCCGGCTTTTCGGAAAAGGACCTCCAAAAGCTTCTGTATGTTGCCCTCCTTCATGATGCAGGGAAAATAGGGGTTTCCGATGAAATACTGAACAAGTCGGGAACACTTTCTTATGAGGAGTATGAGGCTGTTAAACAACATGCTGTTATTGGGGCTGAGATTTTGCAGAAAATAAAATTTCTTTCTTCAAGGGCCCCGATAGTGATGCACCACCATGAGAGGTATAATGGTACAGGATATCCTAATGGGCTGCGAGGTGAGAACATTCCCCTTGTGTCACGGTTTCTGGCCTTGGCAGATGCTTATGATGCCATGACCACTGACCGCCCTTTTAGACAGGCTAAAACTCCACAGCAGGCGGTTGAGGAGATTGAGAGACTTGCTGGCGCTCAGTTTGACCCTAACTTAATTGAAAAGTTTAAAACAGTACTTCTTAAGCGAGGGGAAATTTAATGTTTTTTGAATTAATAATTATTGCATTAATTATTGGATTAGTAACCGGAGGACGTTTTAGCCGCCTTAGTCAGTTAAATTTCAGATTTATATATTTTATTATATTGGCCTACTTAATTCAAGTAGGCATTGATTTTGGGGCGCCCAGGTGGGATTTTGGCGGATATTCTTATCTGCATAACATTTCTTACCTTATCCTTTTATTTGCCCTTATCAAAAACCGCAATATACCAGGGATGCAGATAATTATTGCCGGAACTTTGCTGAATTTTGCCGTTATAGTGCTGAATAACGGTCAGATGCCGGTGCGTTTCGATGTGATTCCGGCACATATGGCAGAATTTTTGGCCTCCGGAAAGGGCGGGACCCACGGCTTAATATCAGGAGAAACGTTATTGCCTTTCTTGGCAGACATATTTTATATAAAATTGCCGTACCAGCATCAGTTGATTAGCATAGGGGATATTTTAATAAATGCAGGAATTATGGCCCTTATAATAAAAGGGTTACGGGGTAAAACTCAATAACCTCCCTAAAATTGCCGGTATTCCTAATTTGCCCGTGGCTTGAACTCTCTTGATAAAAGTGTTAAAATCTAAAATGTAAATAACTGTGTTTTAGTGAGGCCGCACAGGTCTCTTTTGTTTATTTTTAAAAAGGGGTGTTTTTATGTTAGGGTTTGTGAAGAAGCTGTTTGATGACAATGCTAAGATTATCAAAAAGCTCCAGAAAACCGTTGATGAAATAAATCATCTTGAGCCGGAGATAGAGAGACTGACAAACCCCGAGCTGCAGGGAAAAACAGAGGAATTCAAGAATAGACTGGCTAATGGCACTGATCTTGATGACATCCTGCCGGAAGCATTTGCCGTAGTTAGGGAAGCTTCAAAAAGGGTGCTTGGAATGCGTCATTTTGATGTTCAGCTTATAGGCGGTATAGTCCTTCATCAGGGCAGGATATCTGAAATGAAGACAGGAGAAGGTAAAACCCTTGTAGCCACATTGCCGGCCTATCTTAACGCTCTTACCGGGCGTGGAGTTCATATTATTACCGTAAACGATTACCTGGCCACAAGGGATAGTGAATGGATGGGACAAATTTTTAAGTTCCTGGGACTTTCTGTAGGTCTGATAGTTCACGGGCTGGACTATGATGAAAAAATTGCGGCTTACAACTCTGATATTGTATATGGAACCAATAATGAGTTCGGGTTTGATTACCTCAGGGATAATATGGTGGTTCAAAAAGAGAATATGGTCCAGAGGGATTTATATTATGCTATCGTTGATGAGGTGGACAGTATTCTGATTGACGAGGCTAGGACCCCGCTGATTATATCAGGGCAGTCTGCTAAAGCTGCCGACCTCTATTATAGAATGGCAAAAATAGTGCCAAGACTGAAAAAGGACCAACATTTCACGGTTGATGAAAAGGCTCATACCGTTATCCTCACTGAGGATGGTGTGGCCGCCGTTGAGCAGTTCTTGGGGGTGCAGAATCTATACGAAGATGAACATATCGAACTTACACACCATCTGAACCAGGCGCTTAAGGCCCATGCCCTGATGAAAAGGGATAGGGATTATGTGGTCAAAGACGGTGAAGTAATTATTGTAGATGAGTTTACCGGGCGACTAATGTTAGGCCGCCGTTACAGTGAAGGCCTGCACCAGGCTATTGAAGCAAAAGAGGGTGTCAAAATTGAACGTGAGTCTCAGACCCTGGCTACCATTACGTTCCAGAATTATTTCCGGATGTATGAGAAGCTAGCAGGAATGACAGGTACTGCTATAACAGAAGAGGATGAGTTCCGTAAAATCTACGGGCTTGATGTTGTGGTTATCCCCACCAATAAGCCTATGATAAGAAAAGATTTGCCTGATGTTATATTTAAGACCGAGAAGGCTAAGTTCAATGCTGCAGTTGACGAAATAGAGCAACTGCATGTTAAAGGTCAGCCTGTACTTGTAGGAACTATTTCTATTGAAAAATCTGAAGAATTAAGTCTTATGCTGAAGAAACGGGGCATCCCTCATAAAGTCCTAAATGCCAAGTATCATGATAAAGAAGCGGAAATTGTGGCCCAGGCCGGTCGCTTCGGTGCGGTTACTATAGCCACTAATATGGCTGGTCGTGGTACCGATATTCTCCTTGGCGGCAACCCTGAGTTTCTGACACAGACCCAGGCAAAGAAGAGTGATGACGTACAGGCAGACCGGGAGGAGTTTGAAAGCCTTTTTAAAACAATTAAAGAGGAAATCGATAGAGAACATGAAAAAGTAGTCTCTCTTGGCGGACTGCATATTATAGGCACAGAGCGCCATGAGAGCCGGCGTATTGATAATCAGCTTCGCGGGCGTGCCGGACGCCAGGGTGACCCCGGTTCAACTAAGTTTTATATTTCTATGGAAGATGATCTGATGCGTCTTTTTGGCTCTGATAATATCAGCAGCCTGATGGATAAGCTGGGGATGGAAGAAGATATTCCAATCGAACATTCCTTGATTACTAAGTCAATAGAGACTGCCCAGAAAAGGGTGGAGAACAGGAATTTTGATATTAGAAAACATGTTTTGGAATATGATGATGTAATGAATAAACAGCGGGAAGTAATTTATGAACAGCGGCGACAAGTGCTTCTTGAAGAAAACCTTAGAGAAACTATTAACCAGATGATTCACATATTGATAGACGGCGCCCTGGACATATACTGTAATCCGGGGGTACATCCTGAGGAATGGGATTTACAGGGACTGCTTGACCATGCGAAGGACTTATACCTGCCCCATCATGAGCTGACTGCCGGGGAACTGACAGATATGGGCAGGGCAGGGATTAAAGACCTGTTATATCAAAAGTCAATGGATACGTACGATGCCCGCGAACAGGAGCTTGGGGAAGAAAACACCAGGCATATTGAAAAGGTGATTCTGCTTAAAATAGTCGATGAAAAGTGGATGGACCACTTGGATGCAATGGACCAGCTGCGGCAGGGTATAGGGCTGCGGGCATATGGACAGAAAGACCCCTTGGTTGAGTACAAGTTTGAGGGATATGAGATGTTCCAGAACATGATATCATCTATCCAGGAAGATGTCGTGCGCTATATTTTCCGGGTAAATGTGGTCAAGGAACCTGCACCTCAGCAGCAGAATGTTACAGAGAATAGATACAATGGAGATAATAGTCCGAAGCAGCCTCGCAAAGCGGAAAACCAGGTCGGAAGAAATGACCCGTGTCCTTGTGGAAGCGGGAAAAAATATAAAAAGTGCTGCGGCATTTAGTAAAGCTTCATATATTTAAAAAAAATGTCAAATAATCCACAATTTTTGCAGGAAAAGTTGAAAAAACGGCTAATTAATATATGAAATAATTGTTTTAAGAAGGTGGGCCAAGCGTGGATTTAGCATCGATTTTAGGACTTGTACTTGGATTTGGAATGCTTATAGGCGGCTTTATGCTTGAGGGAGGTCATTTTACTTCTCTCCTGGAACCGACTGCAGCTATGATTGTGTTTGGTGGTACTGCAGGAGCTACTATAGCCAGCTTTTCGATGGAAGATATTAAACAGGTTCCCCAACTGTTTAAAATCACTTTTACCGAAAAGAAATATGAGGTGCAGGAGCTTATCGCCATTTTAAGCAGCTTTGCTGAAAAGGCTAGACGTGAGGGATTGCTGAGTCTGGAACGGGAAACTGCCACTATTGATGACGAGTTTCTCAAGCAGGGAATACAGCTTGTGGTGGATGGCACTGACCCGGCCTTGGTTAGGGATATTCTGGAGACCCAAATAGAATTTACTGACCAAAGGCATAAAATAGGGGCTGATATCTTTGAAGCTGCAGGTGGGTATTCACCTACCATGGGTATTATCGGAACAGTTATGGGGCTGGTTCACGTTCTGGGTAATTTGACTGACCCAGATTCTTTAGGACCATCTATTGCCGTAGCTTTTATTGCAACACTTTATGGTGTGTGTTTTGCAAACGCAGCCTGGCTGCCTATTGGACATAAGTTAAAACTAAAGAGTAAGCAGGAGCGGTTTATTATGGAAATCGCCCTTGAAGGCATACTTTCCATCCAGGCCGGTGACAACCCGAGTATTGTGAAGGAAAAACTAAAAGCCTTCTTGGCAGCAAAAGTACGCCAGGAAACTATAGCTGTGAAGGAATAGGGGTGATTGCATGGGCAGACGCAGAAGCGAGCCGGAAAAGGCGCCCAATCATGAAAGATGGCTCATTACATATGCTGACCTGATTACCCTTCTTATGATATTTTTTGTTCTGATGTATACTATCAGTAATGTGAATGCAAAGAAATTTGCCCAGTTATCATCTTCCATGAGTCAGGCCTTGCTTGGGGAAAAGAGCGGTTATTTTATTGGTGAAGCCCAAGGCCCGCTGATAGTGGATACCGAACAGGCTGCCGCCGCAAAGACCGAGGCGGCTAATATGGAAGATGCGCTGGAAAAACTGAAAAAATATATCAAGGAAAAAGGCCTTGAGGGACAAGTTGAGGTGGGTCAGGAAGAACGCGGGCTGGTGATTAGTCTGAAGGAAGCGTTGCTTTTTAGTATTGGGTCTGCGGACTTGACACCGGAAGCTAGGAAAGTAGTTGCAGATGTTGGACAGGTCCTGATAAAGATGCCGAATAATATACGTATAGAAGGACATACCTGCAACCTTCCCATAAATACGAGCCGTTATCCTTCCAACTGGGAACTTTCAACGACACGGGCCACCAATGTGGTCAGGTATTTGGTAACTCAGGTTGGTCTTAAACCTGAAGTTTTATCTGCTACAGGTTATGGCGAATTCCGACCGATAGTTGCTAACACCTCAGAACAGAACAGGGTCAAAAACCGCCGGGTTGATATAGTTGTACTGAAGAGCGTGTTTAATATTGCTGAGCCTGGAAAAGGATAAACTGGAGACAGGGTATAAATATTTAGACAACGGGGATGTCATGATATAATATCAAAGGCATCCTTTTTCTGATGCAGGAATTGTGTTTTTTATGAAGGGAGGCTGCGGTCTATTGCAGCTAAAATTTATGTGTCATGGAGAGATAGTTGAATGTGCGAGGGGAGATGATGATTGTCATTCGCCGATGTGCAGCCGTGAGTTGATGCTGAAAGTAATGCACAGTCTTATTAGCCCGCAGATAATGCCGGTCATTAACAGAGTATTTGAAATTCAAGAATTGTTCCGCTTGGCTGATGTTGTTTGTCTTGGAGAAAATCAGCTGCACCATGTTGTCCGGATGTGTGAACTTGCTATGAAGGTTAGAGAAAACTGTCTTCAGGAGCTTGGCATCAGCAGGGAAACACTCTTGACGGCGGTTTTGTTCCATGACAGTGGCAAAGGTGAAGAAGTTGATGATACGGGGTTTTGTGACCGGAAAGTAAAACAAATAAAGGTGCCTAGAAGGTTAAAAAACTATGGCATTCCTTCCTGGGTGGAATTCAATACCCCTCTGCATGACCATATAGAGCGTGGATTGGTAATTGGAGAGACGTATAACCTAAAAGACGATATCCTTGAAGCCATAGCGCTGCATCATCATGTTAAAATTTTGCCCGAGACAGTTAAACTAATTGCAAGAGGACTTTTTCTGCCAGGTGTAATTTATGAAGACATCCTGCATTATAAACCGGGACAATATGCTGTAAGCGGCAGTACACTGGTCCAGGTCGTGGCGGTTATTGACCAGTTGTGTGCTATCGAAAGAAAGTTTGAAGGTCGGGTTTGTTTTACAGGTGAACCGGAGAAAATGGAAGATGAACTGGTAAAAGACCTGGTGATAGGTATGACCGGCACATCCGACCCACGCATTTCCCTGTTGGGAAACAGCTTGGGTGGCAGGGAAACAGTTATTCTGTTGGACATCAGGAGTTTTGGGGCTTTTGTTAGCAATAACAGTGAATATAAAGTACAATCCGTAAAAAAAGAGGTATTGAATACTATTCGTTCTGTTGTTCGGGTACAGGATTTCCACCGGGAAAAAGATATGGTGAGCTTGGTTGGCGGGGATGAATATGCTATTATAACGAAAGTAAAGGAAGATAAAATCATAAATAAAATGATTAACAGGATTAGGGCCGCTATTAAAAACCGGACCGGCTTTGATGTCCGCTATGGTTTTGGGATAGGGGCAACTATAGAGGGAAACTTCCATACAGCCAGGGAGATGGCCAATTCACAAAAGGTATAATAATTTTGACAAAAATTTCAGGGGAAAGTATAATTATATAGGTTGAGAAATAAAACAGCTATAAAAAGGATTTGGGGGTATGCGCGTGCTGGCTGACTTGAAAAAAGACATGGAAATACTTGGAAAGCGCATCGAAGATTTGAGGGTTTCTCTTTGACTTTGATGAAAAATTAAAAAAGACTGCTGAATTGGAGGCATGCACTACTAAAGATGGTTTTTGGGACGAACCGGAAGCCGCCCAAAAAGTGATGCAGGAAATTAACCGTTTGCAAACCCAGATAAATGATTATATTCAGGTATTACAAAGGTATGATGATGTTAATGTTCTTTGGCAATTAAGCATGGAAGAAGGGGATGAATCCCTGGAAAAGGAAGTAACCAGGGATATGGAAGAACTGGAAGCTGTACTCAGTGAAATGGAACTGGTTCTGTTGTTAAGCGGTCCATACGACCGGGCTAATGCGGTTATTTCACTGCATGCCGGCGCAGGAGGCACTGAAGCCCAGGATTGGGTAGAAATGCTGCTGCGCATGTATACCAGGTGGGCCGGTGAACGGCATTATGGTGTGGAAACACTTGACTTCCTGCCAGGGGATGAAGCCGGTGTTAAAAGCGCTTCCCTGCTTATTACCGGTGAGAATGTTTATGGATACCTCAAATCTGAAAAAGGTGTACACCGGCTGGTAAGAATATCGCCTTTTGATGCGTCGGGCAGAAGGCATACTTCATTTGCTTCAGTTGATGTGCTGCCGGAGGTTGAAGATGATAACCAGGTGGTTATAGATACGGGGGACCTTAAGATTGATACTTATCGTTCCGGCGGTGCTGGCGGGCAGCATGTTAATAAAACCGATTCTGCTGTACGGATAACACACCTGCCTACAGGGATTGTTGTCCAGTGCCAGAATGAACGGTCCCAGCATGCAAACCGTCTTAAAGCGATGAAGCTTCTTCATGCAAGACTTTTGGACCTTCAGCTGAAACAGAAGGAGGAGGAGCTTAGTGCTATCCGGGGAGAACAGCAGGATATTGCTTGGGGAAGTCAGATAAGGTCGTACATTTTCCAGCCGTATACCCTTGTGAAGGATCATCGCACAGGAGTTGAGATAGGTAATGTTGAGTCAGTTACGAATGGGAACATTGACTTGTTTATTTCAGGTTACCTTCAGTTACAGGCGAAACGCCGGTAAATTAATATATGGTTAAAACTGGCGCTCCCGAGGGATTATAATAGTAGCATGCTTTGGGGGAGGCTCCATTGAAACTAAGGGTATTTCGCGAATATTTTTTCATATTAATAGGTGTTACAATTACCGCAGTTGGACTGGATATGTTTCTTGTGCCCAATAAGATTGCTGCCGGCGGGGTAAGCGGGATTGCTACTATCGTTTATTATAAGGCGCGTTTTCCGGTGGGCTTGACGATGTTCATCATAAACGTGCCCCTTTTTCTTGCCGGCGTGAGAAAAATGGGAATGGGATTTGGCGTCAGGTCTTTATTTGGGACAGCAACTATTTCCCTGGCAGTTGATCTTCTGGCCCCAGTTTTGCCTATTCCTACCAGAGACCCTCTGCTTGCTTCGATATATGGAGGTATATTTGCAGGAATCGGTATCGGTATTGTTTTCCGTAACAGGGGCACAACCGGGGGGACTGATTTGGCTGCCGCAATTATCAATAACTATATGAAAATGAGTGTTGGTGTTGTTCTTTTTATGATTGACGCTTCTGTTATAATTGCAGCCGGAATTACCTTCAGGAGTGCGGAATTGGCCCTCTATGCTCTGCTTACAGTTTTTCTTACCTCAAGGGTAATTGACATTGTTCAGGAAGGATTTGGTTATGCCAAGGCAGCTCTGATTATATCCGATAATCCTGAGGCTGTATCTGAGGCAATCCTGAACCGTATGGACCGGGGTGTTACTACTTTAAAGGGCAAAGGGATGTATACCGGCACTAACCGGGATGTTGTTTTTTCAGTTGTCACCAGGGCTGAAATATCAATATTGAAGGAATTGGTACATAGTATTGATGAAAAGGCATTTGTTATCCTGACCGATGTTCATGAAGTTTTGGGCGAAGGTTTTAAAAGAAGAGTGTGAGACAACCACAAACCAAGAAGGAGTTGACAGAAATAATGGATAGTTCTGTAGTGCAGGGTTTAGAGGTGAAGGCCTGTAAATTGCGGCAGGATATTGTAAGAATGCTGGGAGAAGCCGGGTCAGGGCATCCTGGGGGTTCCCTTTCTGCCGCCGATATTGTTGCTGCCCTTTTCTTTAATGAAATGAAGATAGATCCACAGCAGCCGGATTGGCCGGACAGGGACCGCTTTGTGCTCAGCAAGGGTCATGCCGCGCCTGTCTTGTATGCTGCCTTGGCTGAACTGGGGTTTTTCCCCAAGGATGAACTTATGACTCTTAGGAAGACCGGCAGCAGGCTGCAGGGGCATCCCAGCATGAAACATCTTCCTGGAGTTGAGATGTCAACCGGTTCCCTAGGTCAGGGACTTTCTGTTGCTAACGGGATAGCTATTGCCGGTAAGCTGGACAAGCTTGATTACAGGGTGTATGTTATCCTGGGTGATGGGGAAATCCAGGAGGGTCAGGTTTGGGAGGCTGCTATGGCGGCATCCCATTATAAGCTTGATAACCTGGTTGCTTTTTTAGACCATAATGGACTGCAGATTGACGGGCCTGTAGCTGAAATAATGTCACCGGAACCTGTTGCTGATAAATGGCGTGCCTTTGGATGGCATGTTGAGGAAATAGATGGTCATAATATGAAGCAAATTATAGAAGCACTTGCCAAGGCCAGGGAAATTAAAGGCAAACCTGTTATGATTGCAGCCAATACTGTCAAAGGAAAAGGAGTATCATTCATGGAGAATCAGGTAGGTTGGCATGGCAGCACTCCAAATGCTGAGCAGACCAGTCAGGCTTTGGCAGAGTTAGGAGGGGAAGCCGGTGAGTAAAAAAGTAGCGACACGTGAGGCTTATGGAAAAGCCTTGGCTCGAATGGGAGCGGTGAACAGCAACATTGTGGTTCTTGATGCCGACCTTTCCAAATCAACAAAAACAGCGGATTTTGCCGCGGTATTCCCTGATCGGTTTTTCGATATGGGAGTAGCTGAGCAGAATATGCTGGGGACAGCTGCCGGATTGGCAGCAGCAGGTAAAATACCGTTCGCCAGTTCCTTTGCGGTTTTTGCCACCGGAAGAGCTTTTGAACAAATTCGTAATTCTATAGCATATCCCAAGCTGAATGTTAAGATTGCGGCCACTCATGCAGGAATCAGTGTAGGTGAGGATGGGGCATCACACCAGTCTATTGAGGATATTTCCTTGATGCGAACACTGCCTAATTTGACAGTGATTGTACCCGCAGATGCAGTTGAGACTGAAAAAGCGGTAGAGGCAGCAGTGGAGATAAACGGACCTGTTTACCTAAGGCTTGGCAGGCTTGGCTTGCCTGCGGTCTTTGATGAAAACTACCAGTTTGAAGTAGGCAAAGCAGTTACTGTGAAAGAAGGCAGTGATATTACCATTATTGCCTGTGGTCTAATGGTAGGCCATGCAGTCGAGGCTGCTGAGATGCTGGCCGCTGAAAATATCAGCACCCGTATAATTAATATGCATACAATTAAACCAATTGACAGGGATACCGTTATAAAGGCTGCGCGGGAAACCGGGGCAATCGTTACCGCAGAAGAGCACAGTATTATAGGAGGGCTTGGCAGTGCTGTAGCTGAGGTTCTGGTGCAGTCTGAACCGGTCCCCCAGGAAATGATAGGGGTCAGGGATACCTTTGGTGAGTCAGGTAAACCGGCTGAACTGCTTCAGAAGTATGGCCTGATGCCGGCAGATATTGTTACTGCGGTTAAAAAAGCATTGGATAGGAAGAACGGATAGTTAAGGGACAGTCCCGTCATTTGACCACAAAAGCATTTAAGGGGTAGATATATTCCTCCAGAACGGCTACGACTCAGTTTGTTACCGGTTCCTGCTGTGCAGGAACCGACAAACGGACGTCAGACTCGTTCTTCCGGAACATATCTACCCCTTTCCAGCTTAGAGGAATAAGACCGTGACTTTTTCCTGTAATGTTTTGGTAAAGCACCCTTTAAAATCCTATTATTTCTGCACTTTAAAAGAGGAATTTAAGATATAATGTCGAAAAAATTAACTATATTTGAGTGTTTATTTGAAGCTCATGTTACAGTCCAGCAAACGCACTATTGTCGAAACAATATTTATTAGGGGTGTTAATTTTTAAATGATAAATATGATTAATGTCTCCAAGGTATATCCAAATGGCACCAAAGCTTTGACAGATATTACTATGAGGATAGAAAAAGGTGAATTTGTTTTTTTGGTAGGTCCCAGCGGCGCCGGTAAGTCAACAATGACAAAGTTGATTTTTCGGGAAGAACAGCCATCAAGGGGCCAAATTCTCTTTAACAGAAAAAACATTTCACGTTATAAACAGCGTGAAATACCATACATTAGAAGGGCAATAGGTGTTATCTTTCAGGACTTCCGGCTGCTGCAAGGCAAAACAGTTGCCGAGAATGTTTCTTTTGCCCTTGAAGTGATAGAAGCATCCAGAAAGGAAATTAAGAGAGCAGTTCCTGAAGCACTTGAAATGGTCGGGCTAACCCATAAGGCTAGTGCCATCCCATCTGAGTTGTCAGGCGGTGAGCAGCAGAGGGTAGCTATTGCCCGGGCTATTGTTAATAACCCGCCATTGGTAATTGCTGATGAACCTACCGGGAATCTTGATCCAGATACATCATGGGAAATTGTAACCCTGCTTCAGGAAATAAACAAGTGCGGGACAACCATAGTTATGGCTACACATGCTAAAGAAATTGTGGATTCAATGAGAAAAAGGGTTGTTGCTTTGGAAAAGGGCAGGATTGTCAGGGATGAGGAAAGAGGTGGATACGGCTATGAGGATTAGGACATTTGGCTATTTCATCCGTGAAGCCTGCAAATCCTTGTACCGTAATAACTGGATGGGTCTGGCCTCCATAGGTACTGTTGCCGTATCCCTGATTATATTCGGAGTATCCCTGATAAGTGTGATGAATGCCAATTACCTAGCCACAAGGTTAGAATCAAACGTAGAAATTATTGCTTATCTCAAGGATGATGTAGCTGAAGCAGATGCCCGGGTGCTAAATGAAGATATAGCCAAACTGCCGGGAATTTCAAAGGTAAAGTTCAAAAGCAAGGATCAGGCCCTTAAAGAGTTCAGGAAAGAATTGGGGGCCGAGCAGAACATGATAGATGCCCTAGGTGGAAACAATCCTCTGCCTCACCTGTATGTAATAAATACCATCGCACCTGAGGACGTGGTCAAGGTAGCCGAAAGCCTTCAGGGCTTTAAACAGGTTGAGAAGGTTGATTATGGAAAAAACTTTGTGGAAAAGCTTTTTGCAGTTATTAACTGGGTGCGTATAGTAGGCATAACGGTTATAGTCCTTCTAGGTCTGGCTGCTATTTTTTTAATTGCTACAACTATTAGGTTGACTGTCTTCAATAGGAGAAAAGAGATTGAGATTATGAAAATACTAGGTGCTACCAACTGGTTTATCAGGTGGCCTTTTCTGCTTGAGGGAATGGTGCTTGGTTTTACCGGGGCCTTGCTTGCAGTCTTGGTAGTAAGTGTAAGTTATGTTTCTTTTACTGATTACATTCAGAACAATTTTAATTATGCTGTCTTTGGGCTGCAAACAGACCCGCAGTTCTTGTTGATGCTGGGCACTTCCATGCTTGGAGCCGGTATGTTTATTGGTGCTGTTGGGAGCAGTATCTCAATGCGTAAGTTTTTGAGGATTTAGAGTAGGCTCTCGGAAATGACCATAGGTTAATCTGGTAAAGCATTGCACCGATTTTCCGCTCCGGCATCGGAGGATTCTAACCTTGCTCCTGGCGAAGCCATGGACTAAACCGCCAATTCGGCATCCTGCCTCAACGGCGGCTTCACCATCCGTGGTTCCGGTCCATGGCTTCGCTTAGCGGAGACTTCGGTAAAAATCCTCAAGATGCCTTCGCAAGGAAAATCTTGTGCAACACCTCACCAGATTCCACGGTCATATCCGTAGCCTACTGTGGAAGGAAAAACAAAAAGTCCAAGGCGCGAAGCCTTGAACATAAAGCATCTCGAATTTCCGAGAGCGTACTTAGAGCAAAAGGAGGGAACCCGGTGAAACGAATATCTAAAAAAGGCCGGATTTTTGCAGTCATGATGACTTTATGTATACTATTGGCGGGTTCTATTATACCGTCATTTGCCGGTGAGCTGGATGACCTGATTAAGGAGCAAAAACAGAAACAGCAGGAAATGTCCCGAACGCAGAAGCAGATTAAAACAGAAAAACAAAAGGAAAAGGCTGTATTACAGGAGTTGTCTAACCTGGACAAGTCAATTGATAAAGTGGAAAATGAGATTGGTATCTTGCATATGAGGATTGCAGAAGTAAGTGAACAGGTTGAGAAGGTGAAGCTTGATTTAAAGAATGCAGAAGAGAGGCTGGAGGAGCGTACTGCAATCCTTAATGTGAGGGTTAAGGATATATATATGAACGGACAAGTGAACTACATGGAAGTTTTAATGAACGCTAACAGTTTTTCTGATTTTGTAACCAGGTCAGAATTTTTAAGCCGAATAGTGAAGCAGGATACTGAACTGGTTAATACCATTGAAGATGAGCGGCGGGATATTTCCAATAAAAAAGCTGACCTTGAAATAAAATTAAATGAAATCAGGAATCTGGAAACGAAAAAGTCCAAACAGCAGTCCAGCCTGGAAGCTATTAAGGATAACCGGGAGGAAAAGCTTGATCAAATTAAGTCTACCCAGGAAGCATTAAAAGAAGCTCTGGATGAAATGGAGAAAGAATCCAAAGCCCTGGATGAGCTGATCAGGCGGAAGTCTGCCAATTCAAAGGCTAAGGGCACCGGACAGCTTATTTGGCCCGTACCGGGATATTCGAGGATAAGTTCCGAGTATGGCTGGAGGATGCATCCTATCCTGAAAACACGCAGGTTCCATGATGGCATTGATATACCCGCACCTACCGGGACAGCGGTAAAAGCCGCAGATAGTGGGACTGTCATTTATGTAGGCTGGCAAAACGGTTATGGCAAAGTAGTAGTGCTGGACCATGGTGCAGGAATAACCACAATGTATGCCCACCTTTCGTCTCAGTTAGTGTCTGACGGCCAGGAAGTTAGCAAGGGTGCGACGATCGGAAAAATAGGCAGTACTGGATGGAGTACCGGTCCACACCTTCATTTTACCGTTAGGAAAGCCGGTTCTCCGGTCAACCCGCATAGCTATTTATAATACTGCGTCTTTCAAATAATTCCTGTTGTTGTTTTTTTTCTAATAATATTGTACTATTATACATATATTTAAGTGTGTATAAAATGTAGTTGGGTAGGTGGTATTTTTGTCAGAGCGGCGCAGGGTACTGGTTGGTGTTGTTGGGGTATTGCTTGTTCTTGCAGTTATTTCAGGTGGATTTGTGACCGGTGCCTTGATAACAGACTATGATAACCTGGGCACACTAACCCGGGTTATTTCTTTGGTACAAAAGCATTATCTGGAAACAGCCGAGCCAGCGGATATGATTGACGGAGCCATAAAAGGTGTTGTTGACTCACTGGGGGACCCTTATTCAATTTATATGCCGCCAAAGATGTACCAGGAACTGACCGAGCAGGTTAGGGGAAGTTTCGGCGGAATCGGAATACTGGTTGGTCAGAATGAGGAACATATCGTAGTAGTGAAGCCTATTAAGGATACTCCGGCTTACAATGAAGGCCTTAAGGCCGGGGATATTATTTTTAAAATTGATGGGAAAGACACCAAGGATATGGACATGGATTCGGCAGTTAACATGATGCGGGGTCCGGTGGGCACAGAAGTTAAGCTGACTGTATACCGGAAGTCGGATAACAAGATGCATGATTTTATTATTTCACGGGAAATTATCAGGGTTCCGACTGTTGAAGGAGAGATACTCCAGGATACGGATATTGCTTATGTCAGTATTGTTCAATTCAGTTTGAATACCGCAGTCGAGCTTCAGAAAACTCTGTCTGATTTGGGGGTTTCCATTAAAGAACAGAACAGTGGAAAGGTAAAAGGGATAATCCTGGACTTGAGAGGAAACCCCGGCGGGGAACTGGAGGCTGCTGTCAAGGTTGCCGATATGTTTGTTCCTGAAGGACCAATAGTTTATATTACTTACCGGTCCGCTGAAGAAGAAACATACGAGGCAGACAACCGCTACCTTAATTTACCTCTGGTGGTTTTGGTTGATGGTAATAGTGCCAGTGCTTCCGAAATTGTTGCCGGAGCAATTAAGGATACTCAAGCCGGTACCTTGGTTGGAACCAAGACATTTGGCAAGGGTGTGGTCCAGTCACTTTATGAACTGCAGAATAACGCAGGTCTTAAACTGACAACCGGTAAGTACCTTACACCTAACAGAAATGATATTAACAAAAAGGGTATTGAACCACATATTGAGATGGAACAGGCTGAAGATGTTGAAACTGATGTCCAGCTTGAAAAGGCAATTCAAATTATTGAGCAGAAGACAAAGTAGACTTAAGGGCCACGATGGAGATTTCGTGGCTCTTTGATTAAGCAGCACTGATGATTAAGAAGCACTGTAGATTGAATAAGGGGTATATTAATGAATGAAGTGCTCTGTTTTTTCAAGCTAATAGCCGGAGAATTAACAAGTGCGCTGCAGAATCCTCTTTTTTGGGTGGTCCTGGTCCTCGTAGCTTTTCAATACCGTAGAATTGCCAAATCCAGGGAAAACCTTTTTGGCATTAGTGGCAATACAGTATTCCGGGATACCCTTTCTGCTACGTGGTATGGATTCATAGGCGGACTCTTGGGAAGCATTCTCCTGATATTAGCAGGAATCAATCTAACAGGATTGGCAATAAGCTATATTTGGCCTCTGGCCCTTATCCTAATGCTGATAAACCCAAGGTTCCTTTGTTTTTCATATGCTGGAGGCATAGTTGCTTTAAGCAACCTAATGCTAGGTATCCCTGCGGTTGACGTTCCCCAGTTGATGGGGCTGGTAGCTATCCTGCACCTGGTAGAAAGTATGCTCATATATTTCAGTGGTCATGCAGGTGCTTCGCCCATGTACATGAAAAAGCCGTCAGGTCAAATTGTTGGAGGTTTCACCCTGCAAAAATTTTGGCCTCTTCCGATTGTGGCGGTTGCTTTTTTGTCTGAGGCATCAGGTCTTACCTTATTGCCGTTAATGCCTGACTGGTGGCCCCTAATTCAGTCGGGAAACAATTTTATCTTGGGCATGTCAGGGGTACTCTTCCCTTTTGTAGCTGGACTCGGATACGGCGACCTGGCCTTGGCTCATACTCCGGTTGAGAAAAGCAAGCTTTCGGCGCGTAATTTGGGGATATACAGCTTTATTTTACTGGGCCTTGCAGTATTGGCATCGCGTTTTCAGGACATTGAGTACCTGGCTGCGGTTTTTGCCCCCCTTGGGCATGAAATAGTGATATATGTTGGACAGCACATTGAGTTTAAGGGGAAGCCTATTTTTGTCCCTCCTTTGAGAGGGGTGCGTTTACTGGAGGCTGTACCCAATACAGCAGTACAGGCTGCAGGTATTCGTTCAGGAGATGTTATTTATACAATAAACGGGCAGCCGGTTAACAGTAAGCTGGATATCGAGGCTGCTTTGGGAAGCGGGGCGCGCCTGCTGGAAATAGAATTTATTACACATAGTAAAAAGAAGTGGCAGAGGGTAATCATGGAGCTGAAACCGTATCAGCCTGCGGGGATAATTCCTGTTCCTGAAGGTGATGAATACACATATACGGAGTTTGTCAGCCAGAGTATTATTTCCCGAATTGCAGAGAAAATTGGGAGAAACAAAAAAGGCATATAAATTAACTTATTAAAGAATGTTTACTTTTTTGCCACATTTTGTTCACATTTAATCTATATAATGTTAATTAGGGGCTCTGTAAAATGATCCAAGAAAATGCCCGCGAAAAAATCAATAGGAGACGATGCCGGTGAAATGTCCTAGGTGCGAAAGTGATAAGTGGCTTGGTGTGCTTCATACTATTCACAGAAAAGACTCTACTCTGCAAACGTATTTTTGTAAAAACTGCTATATAGAATTTGTGCTTCGTAATGACAGGATTTCAGGTGTATACAGGGTTTTAGCAAATGGCAGATTACTGCAGATAAGTTAAACCAATTAACTAGTTTTTTTCGTCATGCTTAACCCCGTCACTTCGGTGGCGGGGTTAAGTGTAACCGAATAATGAAATTCGTTGACATTTTGCAGCTATTAACATATACTGAAAACATAAATTACATTTAGCATCAAGCTTCGTTAGGTGAGGCTTCTGCACAGATCATACGCCACTGCCCGGAAATGTCGAGAGACGCCAATGGGTTAACAGGTACTGCCGGATTAAGGTTTTACCTAATGTGGCTGAACCATAAGGTTTTAGCTGTGTATGTGCCAAAGCTCGTACGAGGGAGACCGATGTGTTAGTTTTTTTATTTCGTTTAATACATCTTCCCTTTTGGAAGATTTTTTTATTTGGGGTGATTTTTATGGATGTTGCGCCTAGTTGCAGTACTAAAAAGTTGATAAAAAACAGCATCGAAAATACAATGAAAAAAAATCCTGCCAAGGGGTCTTTGTGTCTTTTGAATTGAGAAATATTCCTATTATTGCAATGTGAATATTTGCGGATGACATGAGGAACCTCCCCGGGTAATTTTTCAGGGGAGGTTTTTTGTTTCCCGGTTACTGATTACTGTAAGTATAATATAAACGCAGAGGCAGTACCAAAATAAATACTTAAGGAAAAAATATCATTAAGAGTTGTAATCAGGGGCCCTGAAGCAATGGCCGGGTCAATTTTGAAGTAATACAGCAGCAGGGGGATTACTGTTCCGGCAAGTGTTCCGATAATCAGAGTTAGGAACAGGGAACTGCCTACAACAAAGCCAAGAAAAAGGTTCCTTTGCCAGATATATGCTAACACTGCAATCAGCAGTCCGCAAATGCTCCCAATTGTGACTCCGACTCCCAGTTCACGGGTTACCAGCCGAAAAACTGCTCTGCGGTCAATATCATCGGCAGCCAGCCCGCGGACTACCACGGCCAGTGATTGGGTTCCGGTATTTCCTGTCATTCCGGCAATCATTGGCATAAAAAAGGCAAGAGACACTGCTTTTTGCAGGGCGTCTTGAAAATTGCTAATTATAGTTCCTGATATTAGTCCAATAAAAAGCAGCATAATCAGCCAAGGCAGCCTTAGAAAGGATGCAGTCACTGCCCGGGTATTAAAATCTATTGCTTTGTCTGAAGCAGAGAGTTTGCCGATGTCTTCATTGGCTTCCTGAATCAGCACATCAACAACATCGTCAACAGTCACTATTCCGAGGAGGCGGCCATGTACATCAATGACAGGCAGGGCAACAAAATCATATTTTTCGAATAAGCGGGCCACTTCTTCCTGATCAGTGTCAACGGTGACAGAAATAATTCGGCTGAACATAATATTATTAATATTGTCTTCCAGATCGGCAAGGAGCAGGTCGCGGTATGACACCACACCGGTTAACCGGTTGTCTTCATTGAGTACATAAAGATAGTAAATATTTTCCGCTATTTCGGCAAAGTCTTTGAGTTTATCAACTGCTTTTCTTACCGTATAAGTATTCCGGATCCATACATAACGGTTTGTCATAATGCCTCCCGCGGTTTCAGGAGGATATTTCATCAGATTTTTGACGTTTTGCGACTCTTCCTGCCGCATGAAAGCGAGGAATTCCTGACTTTTGTTGTGGGAGAGTTCATTGAGCAAATCTGCCAGGTCGTCATTTTCCATTAAGTCCATTACCCTGGAGGATACTTCAGTCCCCAGACGGTTAAGGATATCCAGTTGTACTGAGGTTTCCAGTTCCTGTATTAAAACTGCGGTCTCTTTCAAGTCCAGGAATGAAAGAAATTCATTCCTTAAATTTCCCGGCGTTTTTTGGTATGCTTCCGCTATATCATAAGGCTGCAGTTCTTCAATGATATCCCGGAAACCAAGGCGGTTTTTACCGGCTATGTAATTGAAAAGAGTATTTCGGGTTCCGGTTGCAGATGTTTTTTGCAGCATATATTATCACCATTTATAAGAATGATTTAGATTTACACAGATTAGTGTACCCCTAATTATCAATAGTTTACTACTTATAAGTAATAACCGCTTTTTGGAAGATAGGAAGAAAGGAAGAAGCAGAAGCAGAAAGGAGTGGGAGTGGTGATCACCATTTATAATTCAGATGTGTCCGGGAATTTTTGTGAGACAGACATAATTACAAAGGGATGCTGGGTGAATCTGGTAGACCCTACCGAACAGGAAATACATTTCATTTCTGAAAAGCTGGGAATCGAGTCCGACTTTATCAGGGACCCCCTTGATGAGGAAGAAAAATCCAGGATTGAAAAAGAAGATGGAACCCTATTGATAATTGTTGACATCCCTGTCTTCAACACTGATGAGGAGACATCTACTTTTGATACCATTCCTCTTGGCATGATAGTTGTGGAGGACAACTATTTTGTTACTGTCTGCCTTAAAGAAAATCCTATCATAAATGATTTCGCCAATAACAGGGTTAAGGGTTTCTTTACTTTTAAGAAAACCCGGTTTATCTTGCAGCTTCTTTATCGGATAGCTGTTTATTACCTGAGATACCTGAAGCAAATTAGCAGGAAGACTGATCAGATTGAGAGAAGGCTGCACAAGTCAATGAAAAACCAGGAACTCTTTTCCCTGTTGAGCCTTGAAAAGAGTTTGGTATACTTTAACACTTCACTCAGGTCAAATGAGGCTGTAATGCAGAAACTGCTTAAATCCAAATGGCTGAAGATGTACCCCGAGGATGAGGAAATAATGGAGGATGCTATTATTGAAAATAAGCAGGCTATAGAAATGGCTCATATATACAGCAATATTCTCACGGGTATGATGGATGCTTTTGCTTCAGTTATTTCGAACAACCTAAACATTGTGATGAAATTTCTGACCTCAGTTACAATTGTTCTCTCTATTCCGACTATGGTAGCAAGCTTTTTTGGGATGAATGTCAAACTGCCCTTTGGTTTTGATACCACAAACCCATATGCTTTTCTGCTGATTATTTTGATTTCCTTGGGGGGAACGTTTTTAGCCACTCTAATATTAGTCAAGCGGAGGATGTTTTGAGCGGTAAATCACTGATAATCGTTGGAGTATATAAGAGCCGGGACTGTTAAAGAGCGAATTTAGGGCAGGCCCGGCTGTTTTTCATTATGGCTAAATATGCTATAATATAATGTTACAGAACCAATATGGAGGAGCAATTATGGAGTTTAAACTTCAATCAGAATATAAACCTGCCGGGGACCAGCCGCAGGCTATAGACAGGCTGGTCAGGGGACTTCAGGAAGGCCGGAAACACCAGACTTTGCTTGGAGTTACCGGTTCGGGCAAGACCTTTACCATGGCTAATGTGATTGCACAGGTAAAGAAGCCTACCCTTGTCATTGCCCATAACAAAACACTGGCTGCTCAATTATGTGGGGAGTTCAAGGAGTTTTTCCCAGATAATGCAGTGGAATACTTTGTGAGTTATTATGACTATTATCAGCCTGAGGCATATATCCCTCAGACCGACACATATATCGAAAAAGATGCTTCAATCAATGAAGAGATAGATAAGCTCAGGCACTCGGCCACAGCAGCTCTTTTTGAACGACGTGATGTTATTATTGTTGCCAGTGTATCCTGTATTTACGGCTTGGGTGACCCGGCAGAATACCGGGACCTGGTAGTGTCCGTACGTAAGGGAGCTGAAATTGGCAGAGATACAATGCTGCGAAAACTGGTAAGTATTCAATACACCAGGAATGATATGAATTTTGTCCGGGGAACCTTCAGGGTAAGAGGTGACATTGTTGAGATTTTTCCGGCATCACATGGTGAACAGGCTATCAGAGTAGATTTTTTTGGTGATGAGGTAGATAGGATATTGGAAATAGACACCCTTACAGGAGAAGTCCTGGGAGAAAGAAGCCATGTGTCCATTTTCCCTGCCAGCCATTTTGCCACCTCAAGGGAAAAGCTGGACAAAGCTGTCGCGGATATTGAGAAGGAGCTGGAATGGAGGCTGGCCCAGCTCAAGGAGCAGGGAAAACTTCTGGAAGCACAGCGCCTTGAACAGAGGACTAATTTTGACATAGAAATGATGCGGGAGATGGGATATTGTTCCGGAATAGAAAACTATTCACGACACATTACCGGGAGGAAACAGGGGGAATCCCCCTATACTCTCTTGGACTATTTTCCGGAGGATTACCTGATTATTGTTGATGAATCACACGTTACTCTTCCCCAGGTCCGGGGTATGTATGAAGGTGATCGTTCAAGGAAAGCCGCTCTGATTGAGCACGGATTCCGGCTGCCTTCTGCTTTGGATAACAGGCCCTTGATGTTTAAGGAGTTTGAGGGCCATATAAACCAGATTATATATACTTCGGCAACTCCTGGGGCTTATGAGCTGGAGCACAGCCAGCAAGTTGTGGAACAAATTATCAGACCTACCGGGCTTCTTGACCCTGAGGTTCATATCAGGCCTGTTAAGGGTCAGATTGATGACCTTATAGAGGAGGTCAAGGTTCGTGTGGAAAAGACTGAGCGGGTGCTGGTAACTACCCTGACCAAGAAAATGGCGGAAGACTTGACAGATTATCTAAAGGAAGTAGGAATTAAGGTAAGGTACTTGCATTCAGATATTAAAACACTGGAACGGATGGAGATTATCAGGGAATTGCGCCTGGGGGTGTTTGACGTTCTGGTGGGGATTAACCTGCTCCGGGAGGGCCTCGATATTCCCGAGGTGTCACTGGTGGCTATTCTTGATGCCGATAAGGAAGGGTTCCTTCGGGCGGAGCGCTCGCTGATACAGACTATCGGCCGGGCTGCGCGAAATGCCGGAGGGCAGGTTATCATGTATGGTGATATAATTACAGAGTCCATGTCTAAGGCTCTTAATGAGACAAACCGCCGGCGCCGGATACAGACGGAGCATAACATAAAACATAATATTACTCCACAGACTATTAAGAAAGCGGTCCGGGATGTAATTGAAGCCACCAGGGCGGCTGAGACGGAAGCGGTTTACCGGACGGATGGGCCCAGGACAGAGAAAATGTCACGCCGTGAACTGAATAAATTTATTGCCGGTTTGGAAAAAGACATGCGGGAAGCGGCAAAGCATCTGGAATTCGAAAAAGCGGCACAGCTGAGGGATCTGATTATTGAGCTTAGGGCGCAGGCAAGGGGGGAATAGTAAACATGGCCAAAGACAAAATAATCGTCAAAGGAGCTAGGGTGCACAACCTAAAAAACATTGATGCAGCTATTCCCAGGGACAAGTTTGTGGTGATTACCGGCCTCAGCGGGTCCGGGAAATCGTCCCTGGCTTTTGACACCATATATGCTGAGGGACAGAGGAGGTATGTGGAGTCTCTTTCGGCTTATGCCAGGCAGTTCTTGGGCCAAATGGACAAACCTGATGTGGACTACATTGAAGGTTTGTCTCCGGCAATTTCAATTGACCAGAGGACTACCAGCCGTAATCCGCGTTCCACGGTAGGAACTGTGACGGAGATTTATGATTACCTGAGGCTGCTCTTTGCCAGAATTGGCCATCCTCACTGCCCACAGTGCGGCAGGCCGATATCCCAACAAACAGTTGAACAGATTGTCGATAATTTGCTGGGGCTGCCTGAGGGGACAAAAATCCAGGTACTGGCACCATTGGTGAAAGGCCGTAAAGGTGAGCATGCCAAAGTTTTTGAAGATATCCGTAAAAACGGTTATGTGCGGGTACGCGTAGATGGGGAAATATTTGAGGTTGCTGATGATATTAAGCTGGATAAGAACAAAAAACACTCCATTGAGGCAGTTATTGACCGGATTATAATTCGTCCCGACGGGGGAACCCGGTTGGCTGATTCTTTGGAACTGGCCCTCAAATTGTCGGGTGGAACAGTCTTGGTTAACGTTATCGGCGGGGAGGAATTGGTTTTCAGCCAGAACTTCGCATGTGCCGAATGTGGTATCAGTATGGAAGAAATATCCCCAAGAATGTTCTCTTTTAACAACCCGTATGGAGCCTGCCCTGAATGCAGTGGATTAGGCACCAAAATGGAGATAGACCCTGACCTGGTTATTCCTGACAGGACTAAATCCATTGTTCAGGGTGCTTTGGTACCGTGGAGCTCCAATGCTGCTTGGTATTTCCAGTCACTTGAGAGCTTGGGAAAGGCCTATGGTTTTGATGTTTATACACCTATTTGTGAACTTACGGAAAATCAGTTAAATGCTATTTTATTCGGCACGGGAAATACAAAAATAAATTACCGTTATGAAAAAGAGGGGAGAAGCCAGTTTTTTAACGCTCCATTTGAGGGCATTGTCAACAACCTTTCCCGCAGGCATAAAGAGACAAACTCCGAGTGGATGAGAGAAGAAATTGAGTCATATATGAGTACACATCCTTGTCCTGAGTGTAAAGGCGCCAGGCTGAAGCCGGAAACATTGGCGGTAAAAGTCGGGGACAAATCGATATATGAGGTTACTAGGCTGACGGTACAGGAAGCCCTTGAATTTTTTAATGGTTTAGTGTTTTCCGAACGCGAGAGTATTATCAGCCGCCAGGTTATGAAAGAAATTAAAGAGCGGCTAGGTTTTTTGGTCAATGTGGGATTGGACTATTTGACCCTTGATAGGGCGGCAGGGACATTGTCAGGTGGGGAATCCCAGCGTATCAGACTGGCTACCCAGATTGGTTCCAGTCTCGTAGGAGTACTCTATATTCTTGATGAGCCTAGTATCGGCTTACATCAGAGGGATAACAGGAGATTGATTCAAACCCTGGAACACCTGCGTGACCTGGGAAACACCCTTATCGTTGTCGAACATGATGAGGAGACTATGTTGGCTGCGGATCATATCATCGATATCGGACCAGGTGCCGGTGAGAATGGGGGACATATAGTTGCCGAAGGAACCCTGAGGGACATTATTGCTGAGAAAAATTCAGTAACTGGGCAGTACCTTAGCGGTAAAAAGAGGATTCCTGTACCTTTGTCCAGGAGTAAACCAAATGGCAACTGGCTGGAGATTGTTAATGCCAGTGAGAATAACTTGAAAAATATAGATGTAAGTATTCCCCTTGGGGTATTTGTATGTGTGACGGGCGTTTCCGGGAGTGGGAAGAGTACTTTGGTTAACGAGATTTTGTATAAGAAACTGGCCCATGACCTGCACGGAGCCAAGGCCAAGCCAGGGGGCCATTTAGAAATCAGGGGACTGAAATATCTGGACAAGGTAATCAATATAGACCAGTCACCTATTGGGCGGACTCCGCGTTCTAACCCGGCTACTTACACCGGGGTATTTGACGGAATCAGAGAGATATTTTCCCAGATTCAGGAAGCCAAGATGCGCGGGTATAAGCCGGGGCGGTTCAGTTTCAATGTCAGGGGCGGGCGCTGTGAGGCATGCCGTGGTGATGGGATTATCAAGATTGAGATGCATTTTCTCCCTGATGTTTATGTCCCCTGTGAAGTATGTAAGGGTAAACGATATAACAGAGAGACCCTGGAAGTAAAATATAAGGGCAAAACTATTTCAGATGTCCTGGACATGATAGTTGATGAAGCTGCGGACTTCTTCAAAAACATTCCTAAAATATATCGCAAGTTGAAAACCATTCAGGATGTCGGGCTGGGTTATATCAGGCTGGGCCAGCCGGCAACAACCTTGTCGGGCGGTGAGGCCCAACGCGTCAAACTGGCTACAGAACTGAGCCGGAGGAGCAATGGAAAAACTCTCTATATCCTTGATGAGCCTACAACGGGACTGCACATAGCTGATATTCACAAGCTCCTTGGTGTTCTGAACCGCTTGGTGGAAGCAGGGGATACGGTATTGGTAATTGAGCATAACCTTGATGTCATCAAGACTGCAGATTACTTGATTGACTTAGGACCTGAAGGCGGTGACAGGGGAGGGACCTTGGTAGCTTCGGGAACTCCGGAAGAAGTCGCCTCTGTGCCCGAATCATATACGGGGCAGTTTTTGAAACAGATGTTGGAGCGGGAAAAAACCTTAGTGGTTAATGGGGTGTGAACAAAATGGATTTGGCGGATAAGCTTAAGTACTTGCCCCAGGCTCCGGGAGTTTATATCATGAAAAATAGTTCTGGGGCAATAATCTATGTAGGTAAGGCCTTATCCCTGAAAAACCGGGTCAGGTCTTATTTCCAGATATCCCGGAATCATAGCCCAAAGGTAACCAATCTTGTAAGCCAGGTAGCTGATATTGAATATATCCTTACCGACTCTGAAGTTGAGGCCCTAATTCTGGAATGCAACTTGATTAAGAAACACCGCCCCAGGTATAATGTGAGATTAGCTGATGATAAGAGCTATCCTTATGTGAAGGTAACTCTGAGTGAGGATTATCCCAGGGTATTTATAACCAGGAAGGTAATCCGGGACGGGTCCCGCTATTACGGCCCTTACACAGATGCCGGAGCGCTAAGGGAAACCCTTAGGTTGCTGAAAAAGGTATTTCCTTTAAGGCAGTGCCGTCAGAAGTCGCTTAATAGACAGAAAAGACCCTGTCTTAATTATCATATCAAGCGCTGTCTTGCTCCCTGCCAGGGAGAGGTCGGCAGGGAAAAGTACCTGGAAATGATAAAAAATGTTTGCCTTTTTCTTGAGGGCAGGCATGAGGAGTTGGTAAAAACCCTCTCTGTAAGGATGGCGGATGCTGCGGAAAATCTGGATTTTGAGCAGGCAGCGGAGCTAAGGGACAGAATAAGGGATATTGAGAAGGTTGTTGAAAAACAGAAGATAGTTTCTGCTGACCATGTTGATCAGGATGTTGTTGCCCTAGCCAGGGAGGGCGAGCTTTCTGCTGTGGCAGTGTTCTTCATCAGGGGTGGCAAGCTGATGGGTAGGGAACACTTCATCATTGATGAAACCTCCGAAATGGCAGATAATGAAATCCTGACATCTTTCGTAAAACAGTATTACATCCAGGTAGAGTATGTGCCTAGGGATATACTGCTTCCCGTTGAATTGACAGAGATCGGGGTTATTAATAAGTGGCTGGAGGAAAAGAAATCCGGCCGGGTCTATATTAAGGTTCCACAACGTGGCGAAAAGGCCAGGCTGGTTGAAATGGCCCAGAAGAATGCGGCAGAAGAACTGGTACAGCACCGCACTCGGGAAGAACAGGCCCGCACCAAACTGGAAGGAGCCCTCCTGGGGCTTAAGGATTACCTGGGACTTTCCAGGATTCCTTTGAGGATCGAGTGTTATGATATTTCAAACATTCAAGGAACAGAGCCGGTTGGGTCTATGGTCGTTTTTGTGGGGGGGAAACCAAGGAACGACCTCTATCGCCGTTTTCGCATCAAAACTGTTGAAGGGCCCAATGACTTTGCCAGCATGCAGGAGGTTATCAGAAGGAGGTTTGCCAGGGGAACTAAAGAAATTGATGAAATTGCTGCAGGAAGGCTGGATAGTGAAAAGGCCAAATTTGCCGAAATGCCTGATCTGGTCATTATTGACGGGGGCAAGGGACAGTTGAGTGCTGCCCGGGAAGTTATGAAGGAACTAGATGTTAATTCTATTGCCATATACGGCCTCGCCAAGGAGCATGAGCACCTGTTTGGTGGGGACAGTCCGGACCCGGTTATACTCCCGAGCAATTCTGAAAGCCTTTATCTGGTCCAGCGCATCAGGGATGAGGCCCACCGGTTTGCCATTATATATCACCGCAAGCTGAGGGGAAAACGCTCCTTAAAATCGGTTCTGGATGATATTCCGGGCGTTGGCCCCAAAAGACGCAAGGCCTTGGTAGAACACTTCCGGTCTATGGCCAGCCTGAAAAATGCGGCAGTTGACCAGCTTGCAGAGGTGCCGGGGATGACCCGTTCAGTGGCGGAGGCGGTTTACGAATTTTTTCAGCAGGAAGAAAATTGATTTTTGTGGTATTATATAAGTAAAATGGAAGGGGGTTATAAAATGAAGGGTTTGATTATACGTTGGGTATTGAATGCGCTGGCGCTGCTGGTGACGGCCTGGCTGATACCGGGAATTGGGCTGGCTGGATTCGGAGCAGCTTTAGTTACTGCCCTGATACTGGGTATTGTGAATGCCATAATCCGACCGGTAATCTTGTTTTTTACTCTGCCTTTTAACATTGTCACCCTCGGGCTCTTCACATTGGTAATAAATGCAGTAATGCTCATGATAACCGCATATTTAGTAGACGGTTTTTCAGTCTCCGGTTTTTGGGCTGCATTTTTTGGCTCAATCATAATTACTATTATTAGTGGTATATTAAGCCGTGCTGTTATTGATGACTAAAGCTTAAGCAGATACTAATAATTGTTGCGGAGGTTTCCTATGCCGGGATTCAGACTTATTGCTGCTGACCTTGATGATACTCTGTTGGATGATAACCTGCAAGTTTCTCCCAGAACAGTAAAGGCATTGAAGAAGGCTTTAGAAATGGGATGTGTGGTTACTATAGCAACAGGCAGGATGTTTCGTTCGGCCCGTCAGATTGCCCTTGATTTAGGAATAATAGAGGCCCCTATTATCACCTACCTGGGGGCATTGGTGAAAAACGCCCGTTCCGAAGAGGCACTGGCAGAAACACCGGTGCCTTTCGATTTGGCAGAATTTATGCACCCACAGGCAACCAAGAAAAATGCACTTCACAATTTGGCCCGGAGTCTTGGTATCCCAAGGGAGAAAATTATTGCTTTCGGGGACAGTTATAATGACTTAGATATGATACAGTACGCCGGTATGGGTGTATCAAAAGTTTTGGAGCGCTTTTTGGAGTAGGTTATAGGAGGATACGGAAGTGAGCGGAGGGAAACGTAGAATATTGGTCATTATTGGGGCAATACTGCTTTTTGTCGTATTGGCATGCCTTGGGATAGCTGCTTTTACCGTTGGCCAGGCAAAAAAACAATTTAACCGGGAGCGGGTTATTTTCGTTTTGGAAGACCCTGCCGGTGATGATTATGGGCCGGGTACTTATAAGTACCCTACGGATTCAATTTTTGACCCTAAGAAAGAACATTTTGATTTGCAGAAGTTTTCAGTTTCCACCATAAGGGATTTATATCATTTTGATTTGGTTTTTCCCAGGGTAACCAATCCTTGGGGCGCCTCGGAAGGGTTTAGCCATACAATGGCACAGATATACATATCAGATGACCCGGACAACGGCAGAATTGAGACATTTAAAGAAGGTGCCAATGTTATTTTTGACCCTCACCACCCGTGGCAATATTTTATTAAGGCAGTCAGTTTTAACAAGACTGCTGTATATCATGCCGGTGATTATGCCGGAGCTGGGGGCAGGAACAGCGGAGTTAAGGCAAAGCTTCAGCCTGATGGCAGAACCGTAAGGGTAACCGTACCTAAAGGACTGCTGCCAGGAGACCCGTATAACTGGCGCTATTATGTTATTATTGGTTCTCAGGACGGATTGGGACCGGACAATTTCCGAAAAGTGAATACCACTGTCGAACGCTGGGTATTTGGCGGAGGTACGGATACGGATTATGACCCTAATATTATTGACCTCCTGGCTTACCCAGGAAAGCAGGAAAAGCTGCTGGGCTCTTATGATGCTTCTCGGAGGCAGCAGGCAGTAATAGAATCCGTAGGGCCCTCAAAAATCACGCCAACCCGGTGGGAGAAAATGTTGGATAAGGTTATAGTGTTTATGCAAAGAATGAAGGTAAAGCTTTAGAAGGGGGCTGCATAGTGAAACCGCTAATTAATAATGCAATTATCGGAAATGGAAGAATACTGGCGGCGCTTGGTTCTAAAGGCGAGCTGCAAAGGTTTTTCTGGCCGCAGATAGATAATGCCCAGCATATTAACCATACCTGGGCGGCGATTTTATCCCCGGCGTTTGGCGACCGGGCAGTCAGGCTTGACGATGAGGGGAACTGGGTTTATTCTCAGGAATATTTAGATAATACGGGAATTTTGCAAACAACAGCAAGGTCGAACCGGGCCGGATTGGAGGTTGAATTTCTTGACTTTGCTTGTCCTGAACAGGATATTATCTGCCGCTGTTTTGAGATAAAAAACTGTTCGGACAGGCCCTTGCCGGTGGTTTTTATTGTTTATACATCCATGCACATTAATGAGAGCACACAGTATAATTCTACGATGTTTGACAATGACAGGGATATTTTATTTCATTATCGTCAGGACATCTGGCTTGCTATTGCCGGTGACAGGGAAACTGACAAATACCAGTGCGGCATAGAAAATAATTATGCTTTGTCGGTTAATTTTGACGGCAACAGTGTGGCTTTATCTCCTGATGCTTGCCAGTCTTGGAACCTAAAAGTACTGGAACCAGGGCAGGCCGTGAATTTGGCGGTCTTTATCACTGCCGGGCATAATAGGCAGGAGGCAGAGGGTAAAATAATATATGCCCGGAACTGCGGGTGGAACAATTTACTGCAAGAAACGACAAAGTTTTGGGAACATTATCTGGGGCAGGCATATATTCCTCCAGGTATCGGTCCTGAAGTGATAAAATTGTACCTGCGCTCGATAATGGTATGCCGGCTTTTGATGAACCGGGATACCGGGGGAATTATTGCGGCACCGGAATTTGATGAACATTATACTCGGAGCGGCGGTTATGCATATGTTTGGGGGCGGGATGCGGCCATTATAGCCCATGCCATGCTAAAGGCGGGATATCCAGGTTATGCCAGGGATTTCTACCTATGGGCAGCAAGGAATCAGAATCCTTCCGGTGAATGGCCCCAGAGACAGTATACCTCCGGGCAGTTGGCCCCAGGCTGGGGGGACCAGATTGATTCGACGGGAGCAGTGATATGGGGAATTTATCAGTATTGTAAAGAAACATGGGATAACGATTTTTTGGGGGAAGTTTGGCCTGCAGTAATGCGGGCGGCAGAGTTTTTACAGAAGTGGGCGACTGATGAATCAGATTTTTCCTTAAAGTCATGGGACCTTTGGGAAGAACGCTTCGGCGAGCATGCCTATTCATGTGCCGCTGTCTATGGCGGACTTAAGTCAGCAGGATTACTGGCCAAAACGTTTGGAGAATTTGATTTAGCTCTTAAGTGGCTGGAAACGGCAAAGGTCTTTAGGGAGAAAATGGTGAAATATTTTTGGGATTCGGGGCTGGATAGATTTATCAGGTCCGGATGGATGGCAGTCAGGCGGGACGAATTTAAATATAGAAAAGATAACGGGTTAAGGGTCAGAGAAGTAGTTGGTTCCAAGGGATATATTTCCTATGAGTACTTTGGAGATGATACAGCTGATGCCAGTCTTTTGGGGTTGTCGGTGCCTTTTGGAATGCTCCTGCCCGAAGATACTAAAATGGTTAAAACAGTGGAACACCTGGAGAATGCTCTGGTAAACCATGGTGTAGGCGGTATCAAGAGATATGCAACCGACGGATATATTGGGGGCAACCCCTGGGTATTAGCGACACTATGGCTGGGTATGTACCATGGGTCTAGGGGGAGCTGGGAAAAAGCTGCCGGGATTGTCCACTGGACTCTGGGGCGCCGGACCTCACTCGGCTTTCTTCCAGAACAAGTGGACCGCAATACCGGACAGACTGCCTGGGTTGTGCCCCTTGCATGGTCCCATGCTATGTTTTTACTTCTTGTGGATATGTTTGCATCTTCCGGGCAGGCTTTACATTTAGGCTGGTAAATTAACACGGGTCAGGTTTGACTCTGATAGGAGGGCGAATGATGATTATTGGTTGTCATGAACTGGGTGATTATGCCAGCAATGTTGGCAGGCAGTGGCTGGTTGCTAACGGATTGGGTGGTTTTGCATCATCAACTGTTGTTGGCTCAAACACCAGCAAGTATCATGGGCTGCTCTTTGCATCTCTGAAACCTCCTGTTGAGAGGACCCTGCTCTTAGCCAAACTTGAGGAAGAAGTGGAGCTGGAAGGAGAAACTTATTTGTTAGGCTGCAATCAGACGGGGACAGGTGTATATCCGGAAGGGCATAATCATCTGCAGGGTTTTGAATTACGGCCTTTTCCCACATATATTTATGCATTTAAAAATATAATTCTGGAAAAAACGGTCTTTATGGTTCGTGACGCAAATATTACTATTATTAGATATACTATGTATACAGGCAGCAATGCCGCGGTAAGGGTTAGGGTAACCCCTTTTGTTAATTGCCGCCATTATCACCATACCATGCAAAAAAACGATTGGCCTTTCAGCCAGGAAACAGATCAGCGGTCTGTTGTCATTGAGGCCTATCAGGGAGCGCCAAAACTACGGCTATATTCAGACCGGGCATTATATAACAGAGGACCGGGGTACTGGTTTGAGGGGATGTTTTATGCCCAGGAGGAAGAACGAGGGCTGAACCCCTGGGAAGACCATTATATGCCGGGTAATTTTGAAATTGAGGTATCTAACGGAGAATCATTTAGTATAATTGCTGCGGTGGCAGGAGAAAGAGATATCTCTAATCCGCTTCTGGAACAGGTGAGCGCCGAACGCCGCCTTGCCGCACTTGTTGAAGAACTGGGATTTCATGAGGAGTTTGTTAACCGGCTTGTCCTCGCTGCAGATACATTTATTGTCCGGAGAGAGTCAACGGGGGCCGGGACTGTGATTGCCGGATACCCATGGTTTACCGATTGGGGCCGGGATACAATGATAGCTCTACCGGGGTTAACCTTGGTAACCGGGAGGTTTGCAGAGGCCAGGGAGATTCTGCAGACTTTTGCCAACTACTGTGCCGGCGGTCTTATTCCCAACATGTTTCCCGACCAGGGGGGAGCGCCGTTATATAATACGGTTGATGCCTCATTGTGGTTTTTTCACTCTGTTTACAAGTACCTTCAATATACCGGGGACCATGAGTTCATCAAAAAAGAGATTTACCCGGTACTCAGGGAAATTATCAGAAATTATCGCCAGGGTACGGATTTTAATATCGGTATGGATGATGACGGTCTGATTTTTGCTGGGGAACAAGGACAGCAGCTTACTTGGATGGATGCTAAAATTGGTGACTGGGTAGTAACCCCAAGACACGGTAAACCGGTGGAAATTAATGCTCTCTGGTATAATGCTCTTCAAGTAATAACTAGGCTGGCCGGAAAATATCGTGATAATAATAATGATCTTGATAGCTTGGCTGCAGTAGTGAGGAATAATTTTATAAACCGGTTCTGGAATCCCGAAAAAAAACGCCTTTATGATCTGGTTAACGGCAGCAGCAGGGATGAATCAATCCGGCCCAACCAGATTTTTGCGGTATCCCTCCCGTTCTCGCCACTGGATCATGGGAAACAGGTCCATGTGGTAAACACAGTATGGCGTGAGCTCTATTTCTCCTATGGGCTGAGAAGTTTAGCACCTACTGATAGCGAATATCACGGGAAATACCAGGGTGATGTTGTGCGGAGGGATTCGGCTTATCACAGGGGAACTGGGTGGGGCTGGCTGGCTGGTCCGTTTATAACTGCCTTCCGTAAGGTTCATGACTATTCACATGAAAGCAAGGTAATTGCGGAACGGTTTATTGCCCCTTTTAAGGCCCACTTGAGGGAACATGGTGTCGGTTCGATATCCGAGGTGTTTGACGGAGACCCCCCGCATCTCCCCAGGGGCTGTTTTTCCCAGGCATGGAGTGTTGCCGAAGTACTTCGTGCTTATGTTGAAGATATACTCATGAGCGTACCGAACAAAGGGGGAAAAAACTTATGAATAACCTAAATGACTTGAACAATCTTGAAACTGTTAAAGCCAATGACCCCGGTGGAATGCTGGATGCATTGTGGCAAATGCCGGAACAGTGTGAGGAAGCCTTGGCAATAGGAAGGAAAATTGAGATGCCTTCCGATTATGCCGCCAATGTTTCCAACATAGTTGTCACAGGCCTGGGAGGATCAGCTATCGGGGGTGATTTCCTGCGCCTTTATGTGACTAATAAACTAGTGATACCTGTAATTGTTAATCGTGACTATAACCTGCCCGCATTTGTAGACAGCAAAACCTTGCTGTTTGCCGTGAGTTACTCCGGGAATACAGAGGAAACCATAAGTGCTTATATCCAGGCAAGGGAGAAGGGAGCCAGGATAGTGGCCCTTACCAATGGGGGGAAACTACGCCAGATGGCTGAGGCAGACGGTTATCCGGTGATAGTTGTACCTGCCGGGATATCTCCCAGGGCCGCGACCGGCTACCTCTTGATTCCTACACTTACAGTATTGGAAAAACTAGGCTTAATCAGCGGTCTGGCAGTTGAACTGGAAGAATTGACGCGCATTCTCAGGTCACTCAGGGAACAGCTAAGACCTGAAACCCCGGTTAAGCAGAATATTGCCAAACAAATAGCAGCCAGATTTTACCGGAAAATACCTATAATCTGGGGGGCCGGTGGTGGTACCGAGGTAGTTGCCATGAGGTGGAAGGGCCAGGTAAATGAAAATGGGAAGGCTCCAGCTTATTGGAATGTTTTCCCTGAACTAAATCATAATGAGATTGTAGGTTTTGAAGAACCTGCCGCACTCTTGGGACAGCTGGAAATTGTAATTCTTAGGGATAGCGAAGACCATCCCCGGGTACAGAAACGTATGGATATCAGTAAAGATATTGTCAAAGGCGTGGTCGGCGGGGTCGCCGAAGTGTGGTCCCAGGGCGAAGGGCGCCTGTCCAGGTTGTTTTCTCTAACATATATAGGGGATTATGTCAGTGTTTACCTGGCTGCCTTGTATGGCATTGACCCAACGCCAGTGAAAAATATTGACTACCTGAAGGGAAAACTGGCTGAAAGTTGAGGTGAATTGTTATTAAACTAGAACTCAAAGCGGACTTACATATACATTCTGTTGCGAGCGGACATGCTTACAGTACTATAGGAGAAATAGCAGCTGCAGCCAAGGAAAGGGGCCTGCAAATGGTAGCTATTACTGACCACGGGCCGGCGATGCCCGGAGCCCCTCATCATTACCATTTTGGAAACTTGAGGGTACTGCCTGCGGAAATTGGAGGGGTCATGGTTCTCAAAGGCGTTGAGGCCAATATCATTAATGACAAAGGAGACCTTGACCTGGATAAGTATTATCTGGAGAGGCTGGATATAGTTCTGGCAGGCTTTCACACCGGATGTTTTAAATCTTCAGATATGGAGGATTGTACCAGGGCCATGCTCAATCTCATGGAAAACCCCATTGTGGATATTATTGTCCATCCAGGCAATCCAGAATTTCCGTTGAATTATGAGGCAGTAGTCAGTAAAGCGGCTGAAAAAGGAATCCCTCTGGAGATAAATAACAGTTCATTTTGCGGCAGCCGCAGGGGCAGTTACGACAACTGCTCCAGCATAGCACGGATGATTGCAGCATATGGTGGCCCTGTGGTTATAGGGAGTGATGCTCACTTTGCTGCAGATGTAGGCATGTTTGACCTTGCCGTGGAGACGGTGATAGCGGCAGGCATCAGTGAGGAACAGGTGTTAAACACTTCTGTGGAGAAAGTGGTGACTTACCTGAGAAGGAAGAAAACCAATAAAGGTGATGCCATTGAATAATGAATGTGTGATTGGAATTGACCTGGGAGGCACAAACATAAAGGGAGCCTTGCTGGACCTAAACGGCGAAATTATCGAAAAAAAGGAGACTCCCACCTTGTCAGATGCGGGGCCTGAAGCTGTTGTCAACAGGATTGGCGGAATGATAACAGAACTTGAAGATTTGGCGAGACGCACAGGTAATCGAGTTGCCGGTGTAGGTATAGGTGTTCCCGGACAGCCTGAGCGTGAAAAAGGAGAGGTTATTTTTGCTCCAAACCTCTACTGGAGAAATGTGCCTTTAGCTAAATACCTCTACAGGAATACCGGTTTGCCTATTTTTCTGGAAAATGACGCTAATGTAGCTGCTTTGGGTGAACACTGGCGCGGTGCCGGGCGAGGTTCAGTAAACATGGTTATGGTGACCATAGGGACAGGCATAGGCAGTGGCATTATCCTCAATGGGCAGTTGTATACGGGTGCAAGCGGGGCAGCCGGAGAACTGGGTCATGTTGTTATTGAGTCTGACGGGCCACAGTGCAGTTGCGGCCGCCGGGGCTGCCTGGAAACCCTTACTTCGGCAACCGCTATGGTCAGGATGGCTCGGGAAGCAATGGACAGTGGCATAAAGACCGTACTTTCCAAGGAGGAGAACCTGGAAGCCAAGGATATTATTATGGCTGCCAGGGACGGAGACCGGCTGGCACTTGAAATAGCTGAAAAGTCAGCATATTACCTGGGAATTGGGCTGGGTAATATTATTAACATACTTAACCCGGATACTATTGTCATTGGAGGCGGTGTTTCCGGAGCCGGGCATTTGTTTTTAGACCCCCTCTGCCGGGCTGCCAGGGATAACTGTCTGGAGACTGCAGGCAGTATTGTCCGGATAGCAGCCGCTCAACTGGGGAATGATGCCGGATTTGTAGGGGCTGCGAAACTTGTGTTAGAGGTTAATTAAAAGAGGTGTTTTTTGTGGAATTTTTTGCTGATTGGCACACTCATTCCAAATACAGTGACGGAAAGGGTACAATTGCCGAAAATGCAGAGGCGGCTCTGGCCATAGGGCTGAGCGAGCTGGCTATAACTGACCATGGACCGGGAAATATCGGGACTGGGGTAAAAGACGGTGGAACATATTTTCAAATTATTGATGAGGTCAGGGATGTTGCCAAAAGATATCCCGGACTTACCTTGAAGGTGGGAGCAGAAGCAGATATTACAAGCAGTGACGGTTCTATAGATATTCCACGGGAGGTCTGGGACAAGCTGGATATCCTGATTGTCGGTTTACACCCTTACGTAGTCCCTGCTTCGCTGGAAGGGCTCTGGTCGGTAGTAGGAATTAACCAGTTGGCAGGTATCAGCAGGGGGGTTCGCGAAAAAGCCCGTATTAGCAATACTAAAGCCCTTAAGGAAGCAGTGTTCAGGCATGAGGTCGACTTTATCAGCCATCCGAATCTGAAAATGCCGGTTGACATAAGTGAATTATCTGCAGCCTGTGCTGCCAGTGATACGGCTATTGAAATTAATACAGGCCATCACTATGACAAAGACGACATTGTGAGAACAGCGATGAAAACAGGGGTCAATTTCGTTGTTTGCAGTGATGCTCATTTTCCTGCATCAATTGGGGAATTGCAGGAGGGAGCCGTTGTCTTAGAAAAGTTTGGGGTACCTGAGGAGAGAGTATTAAATGCGGTTTTGAAGGAAAAACGGTTTTCCCGGCGAAATAATTAGTAACCGGTATTATGGGGTGGAGAAATGAATGAAATCAAATTTGTAATTGTTACAGGGCTGTCCGGAGCAGGGAAAACCCAGGCCATTCAGTGTCTGGAAGACCTTGGGTTCTTTTGTGTGGATAATCTTCCCCCTACGCTGATTCCCAAATTTGCGGAACTTTGTGCACAATCGGAAGGGAAAATAAATAAAATAGCATTAGTAGTTGATATCAGGGGTGGCGGATTTTTTGATGCTGTTTATGATTCCCTGGAGAATCTTAAATCACTGGGCATCAGGTGTGAAATTCTTTTTCTGGATGCATCTGACGAGACCCTGGTGAGGAGGTTCAAAGAGTCTCGGAGGCGTCATCCTTTGGGAGCCCAAGGCAGGGTCCTGGATGGTATCAGAGAAGAGCGGCTTAAGCTTGAGGAAATGAAGGGGAAAGCCAGCAAGGTAATAGATACTTCTAATCTTACCAACAAGCAGCTCAAGGAACAAATAACCCTGCTCTATGGATTGGATAATGAGGAATATAATCTTAATATAGATGTAATGTCTTTTGGCTACAAGTATGGCATTCCTATGGATGCAGACCTTGTATTTGATGTCAGGTTCTTGCCTAATCCGCATTATATTAAAGAATTGAGACCTCTGACCGGTAATGATATTGAGGTTCAGGAGTACGTGTTTGATTCTCCTGTTAGTAAGACTTTCATGAAGAAATTTTCAGGACTAATCGAATTTCTGATTCCCCATTATATCAATGAAGGGAAAACCAGCTTAGTTATAGCCATCGGCTGTACAGGCGGGCAGCACCGTTCGGTTACTCTTGTCAATAAGCTGTATAAATTCCTGAAAACCAGTAATTATATGGTTAATAAGAGACACCGTGACCTGGAGAAAAACATGTCAGGGGTGTAATTAATGCATAGATTTAAATGGCTGTACCCTGGTTTGTGTGTTAAGCGTTGGATGGCCCTGGCTTTTGCGGGGGCATTCTGTTTTGGCATCGGGATAATACTGGTAACAAATAAATTAGATCACATCCTACGGGGCTCTCCTCTGGAAACAGGGCTCCTTCTTCTTGCGGTAGGAGCTTTTATGGTATGTATAGGGACACGGAATACCCTGCATTCTATAATTAGGGCACTGGCCCCAGGGAAAGAGGAAGATGTTGCCGACATTATTTATCGCAAACATTATCTGAAGCGGGGTCCTAAGGTTGTTGTGGTTGGCGGTGGGACCGGCCTGTCGGCGCTGCTGCGGGGAATGAAAAAATTCACCAGCAATATTACAGCTATCGTTACTGTTGCTGACGATGGTGGCAGTTCAGGAAAATTGGCCGGAGAATTTGGAATACTGCCTCCGGGCGATATCAGGAACTGCCTAGTTGCCCTGGCAGACAAGGAGACATTGATGGAAGACCTGTTTCAGCACCGGTTTTCCAATGGTTATGGCTTAGCGGGACATAGTATGGGAAACCTGCTGCTGACTGCAATGACCCAGGTTGTAGGGGATTTTGGGACAGCAGTAAGGGAGATGAGCAAGGTATTAGCAGTCAGGGGTCAGGTTTTGCCTGCTACACTGAAGAACTGCAGCTTGTGTGCTGAACTTGAGGATGGCAGTATTATTGAGGGTGAATCGAAAATACCGCGCACAGGCAAAAAGATTAAGCGGGTATTTCTGAAACCGGGTGATTGTGATCCTGTTCCGGAGGCATTCCAGGCCATAGCCGATGCCGATCTGATCGTTCTTGGCCCGGGAAGCCTGTATACCAGTGTTATCCCGAACCTTTTAATCCGGGGGATGGCGGAGGCTATAGCTGCTTCCCCGGCAGTGACGGTTTATGCATGCAATATCATGACACAGCCGGGTGAGACCGAAGGTTATACAGCTTCAGACCATATTAGGGCCATTCACCGCCATGCCGGGTCAGGGCTGATTGATTATGCTATTGTTAATGTCCAGGAAATTCCCCGGAAACTTCTGCGGAAATATCAAAAGGACGGCGCTGTTCCGGTTAAGGCAGACATGAAGCAGATCGAAGAAATGAAAGTAAGGTCAATAAAGAAGGACCTGGTGTTTGAGAGTGACTTGGTACGCCATGACCCGGTTAAACTGGCCGAATCTGTGATGGGTCTTATCGGCGATTTGGGGCTGGGCCAGGAAAAATCTTTGCTGCCCGGGCTGTTTCATGTTAGGCAGAAGGTCAAAGGCATGTGAACATTTGCGCATAAAAAGCTCCTCCGGAGGCAGACTAATACTGATAAGGAGGAGGTGAGACAAATTGGCTAAAATAAAAAGCAGAATATTTCCGGCTGTGGTTTTACTGGTTGCTATAATTGTATTGGGTGGCTGTACGACCCAGAAAAAACCCCTTCCGAGCACCCCAAAAAGCACTGCTGAGACAAAAGATTTAGCTGCAGACATTAATAAAATTGCCATGTCTGTTCAGGGAGTTGAAAAATCATATTCGGTAGTAGTTGGTAATGTTGCATTGATAGGGATTGATATTGATAAGGACCAACAGGAACCGGGTATAAGCAATATCAAGAACAGAGTTGCCGAAAAAGCAGAGGCTGATGCCCGTATAGTCAGGGCATATGTTTCATCTGATCCGGATACTACAGCAAGGATTAAGGAACTGGCAGATAATGTGAGGAAAGGCAGACCAGTAACTGAGGATTTAGACGAAATCGGAGAAATAATCCAGCGGTTGACACCCCAAACTGACTAGTGACTTTAGACAAGGCCTGACTGTACATTGTTTATACAGTTGGGCCTTAACTGTTCGATTTTGTTACAGTATGTTATAATTTTACTAAAAGGTTATAACTAAGACCGGAGGGGCGTCAGGATGTCTTTTTCCACAGATACCAAAAATGAATTGGCTCGTATTTTGGCTCAAAAACGTTGCTGCCAGACTGCTGAACTGGCTGCCTTGGTCAAAATGGACGGACTCATTCAGATAAGCGGCCGGCACCGGATTTCATTGCATCTGATTACAGAAAGCGCAGCAGTTGCCCGTAAATTAATTACATATTTGAAAAATCTCTTTGCAGTCAAAACAGACATCCTAATTAAAAAGAAAAATAAGTTAAAAAAGAACAATATCTATTTGGTTAGGATGCTGACCCAGGATGATGTAGTTACAGTACTCCATGCCCTTGGAATGCTTGATGACAAGGGTCGGCTTTCGGATGACATTAAACCTGACCTGTTAAAAAAGGAATGCTGCCGGAGGTCGTATCTTCGAGGGATTTTTCTCGGCGGTGGTTCAGTGAGTGACCCTGAGGGGAACTACCATCTAGAGATACTTGTTAATAACGAAGAATTTAGCCAGGTATTATGCAGTATTCTGAAACGGTATAAACTGGCGGCAGGAATTAACAAGAGGAAAAACTGGGATGTTGTTTACTTAAAGGGCAGTGAGGATATCATTAAGCTGCTTAACTTGATGGGAGCTCACGGGGCTTTGCTAAATTTTGAAAATGTTAGGATTTATAAAGACGTCAGAAATCAAGTTAACCGCCTGGTTAATTGTGAAACTGCTAATCTTAATAAAACCGTTAATGCCGCTGTCAGGCAGGTTGAGGATATCAGGCTGATTGACAGGGTAATTGGCCTGTCTAAGCTGCCTGACATTCTTAGGTCAATAGCAGAATACCGCCTCACTTATCCTGATATCAGTCTTAAGGAACTTGGAGAGATGCTGGAACCCAAAATAGGAAAATCAGGAGTAAACCACCGGATGAGGAGAATACAGGAAATTGCAGAAAAAATTAGAGAAAGCATGAAAGCTGAATAAGGACATATTTTACTCGCATAATATTATATTAACCGAAAAAGGGAAAATAGCTGGGGTTGCAGAAACTATACTTAACGTATTAATTGATTAGGGAGTGGCATTTATGCGTATGGGGTTTGGGCTCTACCAGGAGCAAACACAAAAGCTTATAATGACTCCTGAACTTAGGCTGGCAATAAAAATTTTGCAGTTATCGACCGTTGAACTTACAGAGCTTATTGAAAATGAATTGGTGGAGAACCCATTGTTGGAAATTGCTGAATCTGCTGCAGATACGGTTGATGTCGCCGATGCTGCGGCTGACACCCAAAATGAGAAATCTACCGAACAGGAATTGGCAGACCAAATGGAAAAAGTGGATATTGACTGGGATCAGTATTTTAATGATAAAGCCGGTAGCTTGAATGACTTTACACCCAGCTATCAGGAGGAACCCCCGCGTTTCGAAAATATTATTGCGGAATTTCCGACCCTGCAAGGGTACTTAATGTTTCAACTGGCATTCAGCCCCTTGAATGTGGAAGAAAAATTAGTGGGGGAATTCTTTATCGGAAACATTGATGATAATGGATATCTGCATTGTTCCGTGGAGGAGGCTGCGGTCAAATGCAGTGTTCCTAATAATATAGCTGAAAAGGTCCTCGAAATTATTCAGGGCATGGAGCCTCCTGGAATTGGGGCCAGGAACCTTGAGGAGTGCTTGTTGATTCAGTATGTCCAGCTTGAACTTAAAAATAAGTTGCTTAAGGAAATTATCACCAATTACCTGCATGAAATTGCTGCCGGAAAAATCATGAAAGTTGCTAAAAAACTTGGTGTTCAGCTGCATCGGGTTCAGGAGGCGTTGGACCTTCTGAAATTACTTGAGCCTAAGCCGGGGAGGATATTTTCACCTGCTGACAGAACCCGGTACATTACTCCTGATGTTGTTGTGGAAAAGGTGGATAATGAATATATAATCCTTGTAAATGATGTTTCAGCCCCACGTCTGTCAGTTAGTGACGCATATAAAAATATAGTGAGGGGAAACAATACTGACCAGGAAAGCCGTAAATATGTTGAGGAAAAGCTTAACTCTGCCGTATGGTTGATAAGAAGTATTGAACAGCGCCGGGAAATGCTTTATAAGGTTTCCCGCTGTATAGTAGATTACCAGCGGGACTTTTTTGACAGGGGAGTAAAGTACTTGAAAAGCATGAACCTGAGAAATGTGGCTGAAACCTTGGATATACACGAATCCACAGTAAGCAGGGCTACTGCCGGAAAGTATATGCAGACTCCGCGAGGCTTATTTGAGATGAAGTTTTTCTTTTCCAGCGGTGTCTCCAACATTTATGGAACATCAACTTCTGCAGAGGCTGTGAAAAAATTAATTAAGGAATTGGTGGAGGCAGAAGACCAGTATAAACCTATGAGTGACCAGAGAATCGCAGAGAACATTCAGGCAAAGGGAGTCAATATTTCCAGGCGTACTGTAGCCAAATACCGGGATGAAATTGGTATTTTACCGACTTCTCAAAGGAGAAGGTACAAAAAATAATATAGTCAGAAATAATTTTTGTTTGAAAAAAGGATTTTATTTAAAAACGTAGAACAATATATCGAATTAGGCAAAAAATGGGCTTCTTTATTGGCTTACCGGGACATATAATTATGTAGCGGGACATTAAGTGACCCGCTGCGGGAGGCTGGAGAACCTGATGAAAGATATTATAACCCTGCAGCAAAAGATAGTTCCTGAATTAATAGAACTTATTGAAAGAAGATATACTATACTGCGACATGTATCTCATTCACAGCCTGTTGGCAGGCGCGTTTTGGCACATGACCTTAGGCTTGGTGAACGAATTGTCCGTTCGGAACTTGATTTTCTAAAGGGGCAGGGCCTTTTGGAAGGTGATTTATCAGGTGTAAAACTTACTGGTGACGGGGAACTGATGATTCATGAGCTCTCAGACTTCATAAAAGACCTGAGAGGCTTGGTTGATATTGAAAACAGTTTAAGAGAGCGCCTGGGCTTGAAACAGGCAATAGTTGTTCCGGGAGATTCGGATTCGGACGAATCTGTAAAAAAGGAACTTGGCAGGGTTGCATCGCGCCATTTGCTGGGAGTACTGAAAGAAGGCAGTATTATCGCGGTAACAGGTGGAACTACGGTCGGAGAGGTGGCTAATGCCGTGCCGATATCGTACAATCCCAGGGACCTGTTGCTTGTTCCTGCCCGGGGAGGTTTAGGGGAGGAAGTAGAGATTCAGGCAAATACCATTGCGGCAAAAATTGCCAAAAGGTTAAAGGCCCAGTACCGGTTGCTCCATGTTCCGGACAATATCGGTGAAGATGCTATGAATTCTTTAAACAGAGACCCCCATATAAAAGATATTATTAAGACTATTAAATCTGCCGATATTCTTGTACATGGAATCGGCAATGCCAGGGAAATTTCAGCCAATCGGGACGATTCTCCTGAAAAGACAAAGTGGCTGATAGATTCCGGTTCTGTGGGGGAGGCCTTCGGGCATTATTTTGCTAAAAACGGAACCATAATCTGGACAATACACAGTCTGGGGATACGTCTTAATGACCTTAAAAAGATTGACCATGTAATCGGAGTTGCCGGTGGCAGAAAAAAGGCGGCGGCAATCCTGGCGGTTTGTTCCAGCGGCAGCGAAACTGTTCTGGTGACGGACGAAGGTGCTGGAAGAGCCATGCTGGAACAGTTGAATGAAGTTGAAATTAATTGAGGAGGAGATTATATGAGTATTAAAGTAGGAATCAATGGATTTGGACGTATTGGAAGGTTGGTTTTCAGAGCAGCATTAAATAACCCTGAAATTGACATCATTGCTGTAAATGACCTTACAGATGCTAAAACGCTTGCTCATCTTCTGAAATATGATTCGGTACACGGGATATTTCCGGCAGATGTTAAAGCAGGGGAAGGAACCATATTAGTTAATGGCAGAGAAATAAAAATTACTGCTGAGAAGGATCCTGGTCAACTGCCTTGGAAAGAATTGGGGGTCCAGGTTGTTGTGGAATCAACAGGGAGGTTTACCAAGCGTGCCGATGCTGCCAGGCATTTAGATGCAGGAGCTGCCAAAGTAATAATATCAGCACCTGCAAAGGAAGAGGATATTACCATAGTAATGGGTGTTAATGAAGAAAAGTATGATCCGGCTAAGCATCATATTATTTCAAATGCATCTTGTACTACGAACTGTTTGGCGCCCTTTGCCAAGATTTTGCACGAAAAATTCGGAATCGTTAAGGGCCTGATGACAACTATTCATGCTTATACTAATGATCAGCAGATTCTGGACCTTCCCCACAAAGACCTTCGCCGGGCAAGGGCGGCCGGAATGTCTATGATTCCTACCACAACCGGAGCTGCCAAAGCAGTGGCATTGGTTTTGCCGGAATTAAAAGGTAAGCTAAATGGTTTTGCTATCAGGGTGCCAACCCCTAATGTTTCAGTTGTAGATTTAGTTGCTGAGCTTGCAGTGCCAACCAGTGCAGAGGAAGTTAATGCATTTTTTAAAGCCGCGGCTGAAAATGAACTAAAGGGGATATTAGAATACTGTGAGGAGCCCCTGGTTTCTAAGGATTTTAACGGGAATTCCCATTCATCTATTGTAGATGCTCTCTCTACTATGGTTATAGAAGGCAATATGGTAAAGGTGCTTTCGTGGTATGACAACGAATGGGGTTATTCCAACAGGGTAGTCGATCTTATTGGTTATATTATCGGCAAGGGGTTATAAAATATTAAAAATTTGATAGGAATAGGGAGGTAAAGTATTAATGCAGGTTAAAACAATCAAAGAAATGAACGTACAAGGGAAAAGAGTATTTGTCAGAGTAGATTTTAATGTACCTCTCAATGAAGATAGGGCAATTACGGATGATACCAAAATCAGGGCGGCTGTTCCTACGATAAAGTATCTTATAGAGCACGGTGCCAAACTAATCCTGGCTTCACACCTGGGACGGCCAAAGGGCCAGGCTGTTGAAAAATTTTCTCTGGCTCCCGCAGCTAAGAGGCTTGAAGAAATTCTCGGCCAAAGAGTGGTTTTTGTCCGGGACTGTGTCGGTGAAGAACCTCGAAAAGTGATTGCTAAGATGAACAACGGGGATGTAGCGCTTCTGGAAAATCTCAGGTTTCATGCGGGTGAAGAGAAAAATGACCCGGGCTTTGTCAGGGAGTTAGCGGCACTGGCTGATATATTTGTAAATGACGCTTTTGGTACAGCTCATAGGGCTCATGCTTCAACTGCAGGTATTGCAAATATGCTTCCTGGCGCCGTGGGATTCCTTATGGAAAAAGAAATTGAACACCTAGGCAAGGCGTTACGGAATCCGGTAAGACCATTTGCTGCTATTGTCGGGGGTGCAAAGGTCTCCGACAAGATTGGGGTTCTTGAGAATCTCCTTGACAAGGTGGATACTCTGATTATCGGAGGGGGTATGGCTAATACCTTTCTGAGGGCTCAGGGTTATGACATGGGGAATTCGTTGGTAGAGGAAGACAAGGTTGGACTAGTTAAAAAAATTATTGAAAAGGCTGAAGAAAAAAATATCAAATTACTGCTTCCGGTTGACCTGACAGCAGCGGAAAGTATTTCAGCAGATTCACCTTACATGGTTGTAAGTGTAGATAAGGTTCCGGGAGGATGGTCTGCAGTTGATATTGGACCTGAGAGTTCCAGGATATTTGCCGATGCTGCAAGAGATTCCGGTACCATTATTTGGAATGGTCCTATGGGAGTATTTGAGATAGCGTCCTTTGCCAAAGGCACAGAAGCTTTGGCTAAAGCAGTTGGTGAATCTGATGGCATATCAATAGTTGGCGGTGGTGATTCGGTTGCCGCAGTTAAGAAGATGGGTGTGGCTCAGAAAATCAGCCATATATCAACAGGCGGCGGGGCCTCACTGGAGTTTTTGGAAGGCAAGGAATTGCCGGGAATTAAGGCTTTGGGAAAAGTGGCAGTTATGTAACAGTGATGAGGAGGTGGCAGGTTTGCGTAAGCCATTAATAGCTGGTAACTGGAAAATGAATAAAACTATTGAAGAGGCTATTTTATTGGTTAGTGAATTGGGAATGCTGGTTGATGATGTGATTGATAGAGAGGTTGTAGTTTGCCCGTCCTTTTTAGCACTGGATGCGGCAATAGAGGCTGGGGTAGGGTCAATAATTTCCTTCGGTGCCCAAAACATGTACTGGGAAGAAAAGGGAGCTTTTACCGGTGAGATTTCTCCGAAAATGCTGCAGGATATGGGATGCAGTTATGTAATTATTGGTCATTCGGAACGCCGTGAGTATTTCGGGGAAACAGATGAGACGGTTAATAAAAAGCTGCAGGCTGCACTCGGTTATGAGCTTATACCAATAGTTTGTGTTGGTGAAAAGCTGGAGGACAGGGAAAAGGGAATTACCGAGGATGTCATCAGAAAGCAGGTTGAAGCTGGATTGTTAGGAATTGATAAGGAACAAGCAGCAACCTTGGTTGTTGCCTATGAGCCGGTTTGGGCTATCGGTACGGGAAAAACCGCATCAGATAAGGATGCCCAGAAGGTAGTAAGTTTTATTAGGCAGTTGATTGCCGATATGTATGGGAAAGAGGCTGCCGACAGGGTGCGCATACTGTATGGTGGAAGCATCAAGCCGGAAAATATTGCCGACTTAATGCGACAGCCCGATATTGACGGTGCCCTGGTCGGCGGAGCCAGCCTTGATGCAAAAGTATTTGCCTCTATAGTAAAATATAAAGATTAAAAGACGATTGCAGCAGGTTCGGCATATAACTTTGTTGATTGAGAAGGATGTGATATTGTGCCGGCTGTTGGAAAACCATTGATGCTGATGATTTTAGACGGATGGGGAATAAGTGAAGGGGAAAAGGGAAATGCTCTCAAACAGGCTCATACCCCTTATTATAATGAACTTTTGGAGACATATCCGCATACTTTACTGAGTGCATGTGGTGAAGACGTGGGTCTGCCTGAAGGACAAATGGGCAATTCGGAAGTGGGACACCTTAATATAGGCTCAGGGCGAGTGGTTTACCAAGACCTTACCCGCATTACAAAAGCTATTCGCGAAGGGGACTTTTTTACAAACGGGGTTCTCCTTGAGGGTGTCAATAATGCCAAGAATAATGACAATGCCCTGCATCTGGTGGGTTTGCTTTCCGATGGCGGAGTGCACAGTCATATCAGCCATCTTTTTGCCCTTCTGGAAATTGCTAAACAGCAAGGGCTGCAGAATGTTTATGTTCATGCAATTCTTGACGGGCGAGATGTTCCTCCTGCTAATGCCAGGGAATATATAGATGCCCTGCAAAACAAATTTATTGAACTGGGCCTTGGTGCTATTGCTACTGCCATAGGGCGTTATTATGCTATGGACCGGGACAAGAGGTGGGACCGGGTTGAAAAGGCATATAACGCTATGGTTTATGGAGAAGGAGAAAAGGCTACCCTGGCGTCAGGAGCAGTTGCCAGGTCATACGAAAAAGGTGACACAGATGAATTTATATTTCCGACAGTGATTATCAAGAAGACCGGAGAACCGGTTGCCACTATCAAAGACGGGGATACGGTTATCTTTTATAATTTTCGTCCTGACAGGGCCAGGGAGATTACACGTGCATTTATTGACGATGATTTTTCCGGTTTCACAAGAAAACAGGGCTGCCCGCAGGTACATTTTGTGTGCATGACTCAGTATGACAAAACAATAGAGGCCCCGGTAGCCTTTAAGCCGCAAGTTCTGGAAAATACCCTTGGTGAGTACTTGAGCAAAAAAGGAATCAGACAGCTTAGAATAGCGGAAACCGAAAAGTATGCCCATGTTACATTCTTCTTTAATGGGGGAGTTGAGCCTCCAAATCAGGGAGAAGAGAGGATTTTGATTCCCTCACCTAAAGTGCCGACATATGACCTTAAGCCTGAAATGAGTGCTTATGAGGTTACCGAGGCGGTTTTAAACGAAATTGAAGCTGAAAAGCACGATGTTATTATACTTAATTTTGCCAATCCAGATATGGTTGGCCATACAGGTATCATGGATGCGGCAATAAAAGCGGTTGAGGTAATTGATGACTGTATGTCCAGAATAGTTGAAACTATAAAAAAGAAGAACGGTATTGTCCTAATAACAGCAGATCATGGGAATGTAGAACAAATGACCGCTGCTGAGACTGAACAGCCGCATACCGCTCATACTATAAACAGTGTTCCTTTAATCTATGTTGACAATGCAAACCGGAAAGCCGGTATGAAGCTTGGAAGGCTCGAGGATGTAGCCCCAACCATACTGGGATTGCTTGGCCTTGAGAAGCCCGCAGAGATGACTGGAGAATCGTTAATTTATTAGTAGTTGACAGTTAATAGAGATGGTGTTATTAAAATGGAGGTTATGAAAATGACAATTATTGCTGATGTTTTCGCCAGGGAAATTTTAGACTCCCGCGGCAATCCTACTGTAGAGGTGGAAGTCTTTCTGGAAGACGGCACTATGGGACGGGCAGCTGTTCCGTCCGGTGCATCAACTGGCGCTTATGAGGCGGTTGAATTGAGGGATGAGCAAAATGACCGCTATATGGGCAAAGGTGTCCTCAAGGCTGTTGAGAACGTGAATACCGTTATTGCTCCTGAGCTTATCGGATTAGACGCTATGGATCAGGTTGAGGTTGACAGGATTATGATTGACCTGGACGGAACTCCAAACAAAGGTAATTTGGGTGCCAATGCTATTTTGGGAGTTTCCATGGCTGTTGCCAAAGCTGCAGCCAGCAGTCTGGAAATGCCTCTTTACAAGTACTTGGGAGGCATTAATGCCAAGGTATTGCCGGTGCCAATGATGAACATTCTTAATGGTGGGAAGCATGCAGACAATAATGTTGATATTCAGGAGTTTATGGTTATGCCTGTGGGGGCGCTTAACTTTGCAGAGGCCCTGAGGATGTGTGCCGAAATTTTTCACCATCTGAAAGCCGTACTTAAAGGCAAAGGGTTAAATACGGCTGTGGGAGATGAAGGTGGTTTTGCGCCAAACCTGAAGTCAAATGAAGAGGCCCTTGAAGTAATTATGGATGCTGTTTCCAGGGCAGGGTACAAGCCCGGTGAAGATATCATGCTGGCTCTGGATGTAGCGGCCACCGAGCTCTATAAAGAGGGGAAATACCATCTTGAGGGAGAGGGCACTGTTAAGACAGCAGATGAAATGATAGATTTTTATGAAGAGATTTCCGGCAAGTACCCTATTATTTCGATCGAAGACGGGCTTTCCGAGGATGATTGGGAAGGATGGCAGAAGCTGACAGCAAGGTTGGGGAAAAAGGTTCAGCTGGTAGGTGATGACCTTTTTGTGACAAATACTGAACGCCTGGCCAAGGGGATTGAGACAGATACTGCCAACTCAATCCTGATAAAAGTAAACCAGATCGGTACCCTGACAGAAACTTTTGATGCTATAGAGATGGCCAAACGTGCCGGTTATACGGCTGTTGTTTCACATCGCTCCGGTGAGACGGAAGATGCCACCATTGCGGATATTGCCGTTGCTGCCAATGCCGGGCAAATCAAGACAGGGGCTCCGTCCAGGACAGACAGGGTGGCCAAATACAACCAACTGCTGAGGATTGAGGAAGAGCTGGCTGATATTGCCGGATATGGCGGCACAGAGGCATTTTATAATATTAAAAGTGTATAAATCTTTATTATATTAACAGTATATTAACCGTGATTTACATTGTATTTTAATTCGTCGTATAGTATAATTTACCATTATGGGTTATCCTGACCGGGGGGTGATGAAAGGTCCGGCCAAGAAAACCCAAAAAAATGGGAAGAGGAGAGAGACTAAATGAGTTTAAGTAATCCCGATATTACTTTGGCATGGCTGTCCTTCGGAGCAGGTATAATTTCACTGATAGTTGCGTTTCTGTTCCTGAGAAGCGTGCTGAAAGAGAGTATGGGCACCACGAGGATGAAGGAACTGTCTGATGCTATTTTCGAAGGCGCTATGGCGTTCCTGAACCGTCAGTACAAAACTCTGGCGCCTATTGTTGTAATTATTTTTATTGTATTATTTTTTGTTCCTATTCAATTGTTTACTCACGGTGACCCCGAAGCTGCCGCACAGGTACAAGGATTATCCGGTAAGCTGGCGCTTCCGGTATCCTTCTTGGTTGGTGCTGTGGCTTCAGCTTTTGCCGGATATGCCGGTATGGTTAGTACAACCAAAGCCAATGCAAGGACTACTAATGCTGCCAGAACAGGTATCCGTAAGGCTTTGACCATTTCCTTCCGTGCCGGTGCCGTTATGGGCTTGTCTGTTGCCGGACTTGGTTTGGCCGGTGTTTCCGGATTGTACCTAGCCTTTAAAATCCCTGCAGTTATTAACAGTTTCGCGTTTGGCGCAAGTGCTGTTGCGCTCTTTGCCAGGATCGGCGGGGGTATTTATACTAAGGCTGCCGACGTAGGCGCTGACCTGGTGGGAAAAGTTGAAGCCGGTATTCCGGAAGATGACCCGCGCAACCCGGCCGTTATTGCCGACAACGTCGGTGACAATGTCGGAGACACAGCAGGTATGGGAGCCGACCTTTTCGAATCATATGCTGCCACGAGTATTGCAGCCATGGTTATCGGAGGCAGTGTCCTTAAGGATGCAGGGCTGCAGATGCAGGGCATTTTGTTCCCGCTTTTAATTGGCGCTATCGGTATTATTGCTTCTATTATTGCCACTTCGTTTGTAAGAATGAGCAGTGAGGATTCTAACCCGCAAACAGCACTTAATATGGGCCTGTGGGGAACCAACATTATTACTGCTATAGCCGGTTTTTTTCTTGCTAAAGCCATGTTTGGGGAAATCGCGTTAGGCATTTTTATCGGCATTATTGCAGGCTTATTAACCAATGTTGCTATCGGTTATATTACCGAGCTTTATACTTCTTATCACAAGCGTCCGGCACAGGAAATTGCGGAAGCATCCGAGACCGGAGCTGCTACTAACCTGATCAAAGGTCTGGCTGTCGGCTTGAAATCAACTGTATATCCAGTCCTCGTAATTGTAATTGCTATTTGGGTTTCATATTTCTTTGCTGAAGCCGGTATGGACGGCCTTGGTATTTATGGTATTGCCATGGCTGCCATGGGTATGCTGTCAACAGCCGGTATGGTTGTAGCTATAGACTCTTTCGGCCCTGTTGCTGATAATGCCGGTGGTATTGCAGAAATGGCTGAGCTTGGCCCTGAAGTACGTAAAAACACTGATAAACTTGATGCTGTCGGTAATACTACTGCTGCTGTTGCCAAAGGATTTGCCATTGGCTCCGCTGCCTTGACAGCATTGGCCCTGTTTACCGCTTACGCGGAATCGGCAGGCCTGACAAAAATCAATATCCTGGATCCGATTGTTATCATAGGCTTATTTATTGGGGCGACAGTGCCTTTCTTAGTTGCTTCCTTTGCTATGGAAGCTGTCGGTAAGGCTGCTTTTGAAATGATTGCAGAAGTGCGCCGCCAGTTCCGTGAGATTCCCGGAATTATGGAAGGTAAAGCTAAGCCTGATTATGCCAAGTGTGTAGATATCAGTACACGAGCCGCAATCAGGCAGATGGTTGCCCCCGGTTTTGTAGCTATTGGCACCCCGGTGGTAGTAGGCTTTGTTCTTGGCCCGCTGGCTCTTGGCGCGGTCCTGGCAGGCGGTACGGCATCAGGTGTTCTGATGGCCTTGTTTATGGCTAATGCAGGTGGTGCATGGGATAATGCTAAGAAGTATATCGAAACAGGAAAACTTGGCGGCAAGGGTAGTGATGCTCACAAGGCTGCCGTTGTAGGTGATACTGTGGGTGACCCCTTCAAGGACACTGCAGGACCTGCTATGAACCCGCTGATTAAGGTTATGGGTACTATTTCACTTATTCTTGCCCCTATTGTAGCTAACTTCAGTGTTTTCGGGAACTTGTTTTAAAAGCATTCAATTTTGATTTCAAGCAGGTGAGTGTAAAAAGCTTACCTGCTTGTATTTTTTATTGCCTTCAAGGACAAAATATGCTAAAATCAATATGTTAGTCTTCGGGAGGTGTATCTAGTGAAATTATTTATAACCATAATCCATATTATACTTGCTATTGGAATTATAGTTACTGTGCTGCTTCAGTCAGGAAAAAGTGCCGGTTTATCCGGGGCCATAGCTGGTGGTGCCGAAACATTTTTCGGCAAGAAAAAGGGAATGGATAGTTTCCTTAGCAAGCTATCTACCGGTTTTGCCATTGGTTTTTTGATTACCTCTTTGTTATTGAGTACAAGTCTGGTAAAGTAGAAAAGTGACTTCACGAATGTCACATATGTGGATGCACAAAGCCGGTCCGGGAACCGGTTTTTTGTTTTTTGTACAAACTGTTTGCAGACTGGCATAATTGGATAAAATATGGTTAAATGGGATTAGCAAAGAGAAATGTTTTAATATGATAAGAAGCAGGTGAAATTTAATTGAAAGAACGTATAGCAACAAAGGAACGTATAGCAACAGAAGAAAAACCGGAATATGAGGATTTTGATAAAGAGATTCTTGATTTTATGAGAAAGGCGGCTTACCGTCCGCTGGCTGCTGATGAGTTGTACAGGGCAATGGAATTCAGGGATATGGATGAATTTATGAAGTCCCTTATGGAGCTTGAGAAAGATGGCAAGGTTATCTGTACCCGAAAACTGAAATACGGTGTTCCTGAAAAAATGAACCTTGCTGTGGGTAAGCTCCAGGGACATTCGAACGGGTTCGGTTTTCTGATTCAGGATACGCTCGGATTACCGGATATTTATATTAGTGCTGAAAACATGAACAGTGCTATGCATAACGACAAGGTTGTGGCCCGCCTTCTGGGACATAATGGCCCCAGGCAGGAAGGTGAAATAATCAGGGTTCTTGAGAGGGCCAATACCCAAATTGTAGGGACTTTTGAAAAGGGTAAAAGGTATGGTTTTGTAACAACTGATGAGAATCGGATCAGCCGGGATGTATTTATTGCTAATGGGCACGAAAAAGGTGCGGTTACAGGGGACAAGGTTGTTGTGGAACTAACCAAATGGCCCGAAAAGCGCAGGAACCCTGAGGGAAAGGTTGTCAGGATTATCGGGCATAAAGGTGACCCTGGCACAGATATTGAGTCAATTATCTGGAAGTATGGTTTGCCTCAGCAATTTCCCAAACCGGTTATGAATGAAGTTGGAAATATTTCTATGCAGGTAACGGAAGAGCAGACCTCCGGCAGGCGAAACCTAAGGGATTTGCAGATGGTTACTATTGATGGGGCTGATGCCAAAGACTTGGATGATGCCGTATCACTTGAGGTACTGTCCAGTGGTAATTACCGGCTGGGTGTACATATTGCGGATGTGGGAGCATATGTAATTCCGGGAAGCGCTTTGGACAGGGAGGCATATAAAAGAGGAACCAGTGTTTATTTGATTGACCGGGTTATTCCGATGCTGCCACCCGAACTTTCGAACGGCATATGCAGCTTAAACCCAAGGGTTGATAGGCTGGCAATGTCTGTGTTTATGGAAATTGATGGCCAGGGCAGGGTACTTAACCATGAAATTACCGAATCAGTAATTAACATTAATGAGCGAATGACTTACGGGGATGTCAAAAAGATTTTGGTTGACAGGGATGGAGAATTAATCAAAAAATATGATTATCTTGTGGAGACATTCAGAGAAATGGAAAAACTGTGCCTTATTCTGAGGGCACGCAGGCTGCGTAGGGGGGCTATTGATTTTGATTTTCCAGAGGTTAAGGTAAAGCTTGATAATATTGGCCTTCCGGTGGAAATAAACAAATTTGATCGATCTATTGCCGACCAGATTATTGAGGAGTTTATGCTGGTTACCAATGAAACTGTGGCTGAGCATTTTTATAATGTCCAGGTACCTTTTTTATACCGGATTCATGAAACACCTGATGGTGAGAAGCTGTCAAACTTAAACCGGTTTTTATTTACCTTTGGCCTTAGCATAAAGGGGTTTAACAAAATACATCCCGGTGCATTTCAGGAAGTGCTTAACAAGGTGCAGGGCAGGCCTGAGGAAAGGGTTATCAGTAAAGTAATGCTGAGGACAATGAAGCTTGCCAGATACAGCGAAGAGAATGTTGGGCACTTTGGGCTGGCGGCGGAGTATTACTCCCATTTCACATCACCAATCAGGCGTTATCCGGACCTGGTGATTCACCGGATTATTAAGGAAATCCTGGCAAAAGGCAGGCTTTCCGATAAAAGAAAAAATAAGCTGGCATCATTTGCGGCAGATGCCGCTATCCAGTCTTCGGAGAGGGAGCGAATTGCCGTTGAAGCTGAACGGGAAAGTGTTGATTTAAAAAAGGTTGAATTTATGAAGGATAAGGTTGGGGAGGAGTTTGATGCTGTAATTTCCAGTGTTACTTCTTTTGGCTTCTTTGTTGAGCTGGATAATTTGGTAGAGGGCTTGGTGCATGTGACTAACCTTATTGATGATTTTTATGAATTTGATGAAGCCAGATTGGCTCTGACAGGGGTTCATACAGGCAAACAGTTCCGTATTGGGGACAGTGTGCGGGTGAGGCTGGAAAATGTGAACCTTGATGAAAGACAGTTAGATTTTGAGCTGGCAGAGAAGCTGGCCTGGCAAGAGTAACCATTGAAATTAAGCTTGATTTTCTTTAATATTTTCTACCATAAAAAATGCACCACCTATGTTTTTCGAACATAAGTGGGTGCATTTTTATTTAGTGGATGCAGATTTTGGCGGTTCAGAATCGATCTATTCTATTGCCGGCTTACTTAACAGTTAAAAAACCCTTCTCTCTTAAATTATTTATAAGTCCTACTGTTGATTTACTATTATCCATGGTGTATATATGTAATCCATCTATCCCTTCTTTCAGAAGTTCTTCACATTGTTGGGTTGCATATTCAATTCCAAACTTAACTAGTGCTTCTTTGTCATCATTAGGCAATTCAGAAATGCCTTTGCTTAATTTTTCGGGTATTTCAGCACCACAATTTTTTGTAAGTATTTCAAGCATTTTTATGCTGTAAACAGGCATTATTCCTATTAATATAGGTACATTAATATCGTGTTTTTTACAAAGGTCAATGAAATTTAAAAAGTGTGCATTATCATAGGAAAAATTGGCAATAATATAGTCAGCACCCTGATCAACCTTGTTTTTCAGATATTTGATATCGGTTTCTAAGTCAGGTGCTTCTATATGCCCCTCTGGATATCCGGCGACTCCTAAACAAAAGTCATATTTTTTACGAATGAAGTTAACAAGTTCATATGCATAAGTGAAACTATCCTCAGGCATTTTAGTATCTACTCCATTTTTACCAGCATCTCCACGAAGTGCTAAAATGTTTTCAATGCCAAGGTCTTTGTATGAGTCTAAGATATCTGTAATATCATCTTGACTCAAGCCATAACAAGTTAAATATGCTATTATTTCAGATTGTTTTTCTTCTTTTATTTTTTTAACCAAATCATAGGAACCTTCTCTTGTTGAACCTCCTGCTCCGAATGTTACTGACACAAAATCAGGCTTTAAATCATCAAGAGCGTCAATTGTTTTGTTTAATGTTTCAATACCTTTTTCTGTTCGTCCTGGAAAATACTCAAATGAAAGAGTTGGCTTTTTCTTGTTTTTTAAGATTTCTGATACTTTCATAGTTGTCTCTCCTTTTTATTAATATTATTTCATGGATATTTAACCATGAGAAATTTTGACATCTCAAATTGATTTTAAAGTAATTGTAGCATATGCCCAAAACAAATTAAATAAATTTAATAAAATAATTAATAAAAAATTAAATTTTGTCATAAATGATAAGAACGATAAGAGAAATAAGGACAATATAATGATGACCTTGATGTCCCTTGACAGTGGAGTTTAATATGTTATAATGATAAATGCATTAAATGTAAAGCAAACAGTAAAAGTAACCTTTACCCTCTTGCTGTGGCAATAGCTGCTTTTTTCAAGAGGGTTGCTTTATCCGGCAGCTTCTAATTTTGTATGTACAGGTGTCAGGCTTATAGAGGTGTCAATAATGGCTGAAAATATTAAAATAATAACTGATAACCGTAAAGCCCGCCATGACTTTCATATTGAGGAGACTTATGAGGCCGGAATTGTTCTGGCTGGAACTGAAGTTAAGTCCCTCAGGGCAGGGCGTGCTAACCTCAAGGACAGCTTTGCCAGGGTCGATAATGGGGAGGTATTTTTATATAACGCCCATATTAGTCCATATGAGCAGGGTAACAGGTTTAACCATGACCCGGTGCGGACCCGAAAGCTACTGATGCATAAGCATGAAATTCGCAAGCTGATTGGCAGGGTCCAGGAAAAGGGACTTACCCTGGTTCCGTTAAAGATGTATTTTAAAAACGGGAAAGCCAAGGTGCAGCTTGCCTTGGCCAAAGGCAAGAAGCTGTATGACAAGCGTGATGATATGGCCGCCCGTGACGCCAAGCGTGAAATGGAAAAGGCGTTCCGGGAGAGGCAGAAGTACAGTTAGCAGTTAGCGGTTCAGAAGAGAAATTTCTTTATCTTGAAGATAAATGTATTGAAGTTGCCCGGATGCTCAATGGTTTAATTAAATCTTTACAAAAACCAAAAAGTGTTACTACCAGTTAACTATCAGCAGGTATCTAACTATGCTATAAACTATGAGCTCTTAAACTACTAACTCTTAACTGCTAACTGCCAACTATTTTATGGGGGTGTACTGGTTTCGACGGGGGAAGAATGAGCATAAGCAGCGAGCCGGGGTCCCACAAGCCCGTTAACACGGTGGAACTAAATTAAACGCTAATAACGATTACGCTTTAGCTGCTTAATAGCAGCCTAACCTCTCTCCTTCTGTGCTCTGGGTGCGGGAGATGAGGTCATTTACCAGAGCTGGCCGATCCCCAATTCTCGGAGGGGTGACGCGAGATTTATCGAGATAGTGACCTGACAGCCTGTCGGTAGGCGGCCGGTGAGCGAAATTTAAATTACCTGACTGCGCTCGGAGAAGCTTGTGTGGGTTCTCTTTCGGACAGGGGTTCGATTCCCCTCACCTCCACCAAATAATCTACCATCTATTGATAAAATGCAGTTTATCGTTGGTGGTTTTAATATCGTGAATAAACCCAGTAATTAAGCCGCTTTCGCAGGTTTTGCGAGAGCGGTTTTTTGTGTTTGGCGGAGAGTTTTTGGAGTGGAACATTTTGATTGCGCTGGCTAAATGGTCATTTGAACTAGGTAAGCCGTTAAAAGATTGGGGGGTGTGCATTTTATTTTTAAGGGGTGTGCAAGAGGGCAAGGCGGTGTCGAATTTTGACGAATGATTGTCAAAAAACTCACAGGGAAAATGCTCTATTTGGCGAAATATTAATAATAAGTGCTATGTCAGTTCTCGTGGGTCTTTATAACAACATCTAAAACACAATAAAAATTGCAAAACTCAAAATAATATTGACCATTAAGGAAATAGATGGTAAGATGACAATGGTTTATTATATGGTCAAGTTATTTAGATGTATCCAAGGGGCGGGTGCAATGGTAGTTAATTACAAAAAATTGTGGAAGCTACTAATTGATAAAAATTTGATGAAGAAAGATTTGCGAGAGATGGCTGGCATATCCACAAATGCGATGGCTAAGATGGGAAAAGGCGAAGATGTATCAACCCAAGTGTTGAGAAAAATCTGCCATGCGTTAGACTGCAAAATAGAGGATGTCATTGAAATAGCACCTGAAGATAAATCCTGAAGAATGGACTCTGATAGTGTTGATATTGTGTTAGGAGCTGGGAAAAGGTGTGGTGCAAATCCTGCAATATAGAAACAAATGAAAAGGTATGTCTGGTTTGTGGCACTGCTACCGAAGAGGATACTCCTGTTGAAATCTATTGGTGTAAGAATTGTGGAATACCAGTTATTAAAGAGGGGAATCAGGTCGATAAACACAGCTGTCCATTGTGTGGCAATAGAATTAAATACTTGGCCAAAGATCTTAGGCCAGTGTTTCCAGAAGAACGTTTACTGTTAGAATTGTTGCTCGGGAAAAACCCAAATGAATACATGCGGAGTTCTGTATGGGCCGCAAATAACAGGTATTATATCGACGGAAAATCAGTAGCTCTAGCTAATAAATTGTTTCAGACGGCAGATACCGATGCTTTATCTAGGCAGTTAGAGAAGTATAAAGACCAAAATGATTATAAATATTTTGATGAGAATGTTCAGAAATTTATCGAGGCTAACAAAGACCGATTGAATTATTTAAAGGATGAAGCGTTTTCCTTTGTAAAACAGGCTGCTGAGAAATTTGATGAAGAAAGAATAGTGTTATCATTTTCGGGCGGAAAGGATTCTACGGTAACGGCGGATGTTGTAATTAAGGCTATGAGTAATCCAAGTTTGGTACATATTTTTGGAGATACCACGTTAGAGTTTCCGGCAACTACAGAATATGCAACAAGATATAGAAAAAGCCATCCATATGCAATTTTTAAAGTAGCGAAAAACTATGAGCAGGATTTCTATTCTGTCTGTGAGGATATTGGGCCTCCAGCAAGACTGCTCAGATGGTGTTGTTCGATGTTTAAGACCGGGCCAATTACTCGAGTCCTGAATAGTTTATACAGAAACCAAGCGATTCTAACATTTTATGGAGTCAGGAAGTCAGAATCGGTCAATAGAAGTAAGTATAACCGTATCGAAGATGATGCTGAATCTGTGAAGATTCAGAAACAGACTGTTGCATCTCCGATTTTTTTCTGGAGAGATATTGATATTTGGTTATACATTCTTTCCGAGAAGATTGATTTTAACGAGGCATATCGACTTGGGTACGATAGAGTTGGATGCTGGTGCTGCCCTAACAATAACCAAAGGGCACAATTTTTATCAAGAATTTATATGACTGAACGTTTTAAGGAATGGAGAGAGTTTTTAGTAGCCTTCGCAAAACGTATTGGAAAGCTTGATGCAGAAGAATATGTAGACACTGGAAAGTGGAAGGCTCGCCAGGGCGGTAACGGATTAGCAGCGGCTGGCGATGTTAAACTCAAATTTACAAGTTGTACTGCCGAGGATCATGCAAAGATATATCGTTTGGTGCGACCATTTGACGATGAGTTGGTTAGAATGTTCGTTCCATTTGGTATTCTTGCACCGGAGTTAGGTAAGAAACTGCTTAACGAAACCCCCATCTTAGACTATAGTGCTAAAGTGCCAATAATATCAGTGCAGCCGTTTTCGCAAGATGGATATGACAATGCGGTTAAAGTTAAAACAATGAATGTGGCAGATCATGATGATTTACAAAGGATGATAGGCTATCAAATAAGAAAATTCAATGCCTGCAGAAAGTGCTTGAAGTGTGAGTCATTATGTAAAGCGGGTGCGATTTCTATAGTAGGTGACAGTTATTACATAAATCCGGACAAATGCGTTCGGTGTAAAATTTGTGTTACCGCTAAATATTTGGACGGTGGATGTATGATGGACAAATATTTAAGGACAAAGTAATGTACTTGGAGGCATCTCAATGTCAATGAAGTTTAGAGCCCATGACACATTTTTTATTCGTAAAGGTTGGCTGAGCAAAGGAATGAAGCATGTTCAGGCAAAACAGGACGTTTTTGTAGATAAAAATGAAAATCCTATGGATGTGCTTGGCATCGGAGCCAACATGGTGAAAGCATTAAGGTACTGGTTACAAGTGTTTGGGTTAACAGAAGAACAGAATAGAGGAAGGCGCAACCAGATTTTTACCGAACTTGGTACTGCAGTTTACGAAAATGATAGATATATAGAAGAACTAGGTACGCTGTATTTATTGCATTACAAGCTGGTAACGAATAAAGAAGAAGCAACTGCTTGGTATTATTTCTTCAATGATTTTGCTATGTCGGAATTTTCGAAAGAGGATTTTGTTACCGCGTTGCAGGGCTATGTGATGATGCACGATGAAGATTCCGTAGCAATCAGATCGTTAAATGATGATTTTGCATGTATTGTAAATACATACTTGCCACGTTATAAAACGAATCCCAACAGGATATCACCTGAGAATAACATAGACTGTCCGTTTGGGGAATTAGGCTTAATTGATATACTCAACAAGAAAGAAAAAACCTACCGTAAAGCAACACCTTCGGCAAATTCATTTAATCCGTGGGTGGTACTTGCTGTCATTATGGATCAAGCAGAAGGTAGAGTTGAAATTGCTTTAAATGAGTTATTGACAGCCCCCAAGAATATAGGTCGGGTTTTTAATCTAGATGCAATAACAATGCTTGATATATTGCATTCAATAGAAAAAAAGGGCGAAATAAAAATTATCAGAACTGCGGGATTGGATGTTATTCATTTGAATCATATTTACACATTCCAAGAATGTGTGAATAACTATTACGCGACCTTAGATGATAGGAACTAGGAGATAGAGGCATGAGCAAAATGATTTCAGTCTCATCAGGTTTTCAGTATTCAGTTAACATTGCGTACGACCTGAACAATGAGGACAAACTTAAAAATTTTATACCGACTAAATCGGCGATAAGCCTCTTAGAAGACATATTGTTGAGTAGTAGACCTACTTCAACGGAGCGCTCCAGGGTTTTAATTGGGGCTTATGGTAAAGGCAAGTCACATATAGTGTTAATGATATTGTCAATGCTGATGAAAAGGGATTTAAAACTATTTGAGAAGACTCTTCCTAAAATAAAACAGAACGAAAAGCTTTATCAGTATATCCAAAATTATTATGAAAGCGAAATAAAACTATTGCCGGTAGTGATTACTGGCAGCAACACCAGTTTGCCGCAGGCATTTATGCTTGCCTTACAGAGAACGCTTGTAGAAAATGATTTGATGAATGTCATGCCGGAAACGAATAATAAAGCTGCAGTGGCGGTTATTGAACGATGGAAAAATGAGTTTCCAGATACATATAATGCATTTGGTAAGGCTATAGAAATTCCGGTTAGCAAATTCATTTCTAACTTAGAAGACTTTAATATAGAAACTTATGAGCAATTTGAACGTATATATCCATCGTTAACGGCGGGTAGTATGTTTAATCCGTTTTTAGGATTTGATGTGGTAGAACTGTATGAGGGAGTTGTAAAAGAACTAAAAGTAAAGGGTTATACAGGGATTTATGTCGTGTATGACGAATTTAGCAAGTTCCTAGAGGCGAATATTTCAGAAGCATCTGTCAGTGATACAAAGATGCTTCAGGATTTTGCAGAAAAATGCAATAGAAGCGGTGAAAAGCAACTTCATTTAATGCTGATATCTCATAAGGAAATAGCAAATTACATAGACACACTGCCGAAACAAAAAGTTGATGGTTGGCGTGGTGTGTCTGAACGTTTTTCCCATATTCATTTAAATAATAATTTCTCACAGACTTATGAGATTATTGCTTCGGTTATTCAGAAAGAGTCGAGTAAATGGGATAAATTCTGTTTAAATCATAAAGGTAAATTCGATAATTTAATTCACCTGTATACTAAGCATCAAATATTCGCAGAGGGTGGAAAAGAAGAAGCATCAAAAACGATTTATGATTGTTATCCGCTTCATCCTATTTCAACGTTCGTTTTGCCTCCACTTTCAGAGCGTGTTGCTCAGAATGAACGAACGCTGTTTACCTTCTTGTCGGCAAATGGGGTTTCAACATTGCCGGCTTTTCTTGAAAAGCAAAAAGAAGCCGATTTTCATGTCATCACACCGGATTTGATTTATGATTATTTTGAGCCATTGTTTAAGAAAGAAGTATACTCTGGGAATCTCCACGAACTTTATATGTTGACGACGGTGATTCTTGATAAATTACAGCAGGGTTCTCTAGAGGGTAAGATCGTTAAAACTTTGTCGCTTATCTACATTCTGGAACAGTTCGAAAAGCTAAAGCCTACTAAAGATGAAGTAGTGGGAATTTTTTCGACAAGCTACTCTGTAAAAGATGTTGAAAATGCAATTAACAATCTCATAGAAAAAGAATATGTGATTTATCTTAAGCGAAGCAATGATTACCTACGATTAAAGCAGACTTCGGGAGTTAACATTCAACAAAGAATAAAAGACACGGTAGAAAGTCAGATGAGTAGTGTCATCATCAAAGATACACTGAACTCGACTAATTTTGATAATTATCTATATCCCAATCGTTATAACGATATGAAAGAAATGACACGTTTCTTTTCATTCCAATTTATCGATGAGTCTGAGGTTAAAGAAGACATAAGCTGGGATGTTAAAAGTGAAAACATTGAAGCTGATGGAGTTGTTTATGGAATTATTCCAAAGAGCAAAGAAAGTATACAATCCATCAAAGAAACCTTGCTTAAAACCAGTAGGGGTTGTGCGCGGTATATTTTCATTCTTCCGAAAAAATATACCAAGATTGAAGAAACTGTAAGGGAGTACAACGCCATTTCCACGCTTAGGGACAAAGCAATTGATGATCGTGTACTGTTCGATGAATATGAAGTGGTTTATGAGGACCTAAGAGAAATAATTACGGCTTATATTAATACCTTTACGCATCCTGAAGAGTTAAAAGCAACCTATATTTATAATGGTGAAGAGCAGCAAATAGTGAGAAAGGCGGCTCTCACCGGATTGATGTCAGGAATATGTGAAAATATTTTTGCGGATACACCAATCATTAATAATGAAGCAGTGAACAAATCCGAGATATCTTCAGTTGCTAGCAATAGTAGGAATAAAATCATTGCTGGCTTGCTAAGAAACGAGTTAGAACACAATCTTGGGTTAACTGGAACTGGGCAGGAAGTTTCAATTATGAGAAGCACTCTGATTAGGACGGGGGTTTTAGTAGAGAATGAAGGGATGACCAGCATTAATTTACAGCCTGATGATCCTCTCATCAGCAATATGCTGAAAGTGATAGCTGACTTTATTAAACAGGCCCGTCAAGAGAATGAAGTTGGATTTGCCGACCTATACACGAGATTGTGTTCCCCTAATTACCACATTGGCTTGCGAAAAGGTGTTATTCCGATTTACTTGTCAGCTGTTTTCCACGAATTCAAAAAAGAAATAATTATCAAAGATAAATATGGACAAGTGCCGCTTTCGCCAGATGTGATTTTGCAGATTAATGCGAAACCGGAATGCTTTTCGTTATTCTATCTAGATTGGAATCCAGAAAAGGAAGCATTCATAGGTCGCTTGGAAGAAATTTTCAAAGACAATGTAATTGAAGCAGAGAAAACGGTAAATTCTTACGATTACGTTGTTAATGCAATGAAACGATGGTATATGTCACTTCCAAAATACACAAAGGAAGTTAAAAAACCATATAAGAATGAAACCACCGATAAGCGTTTTGCTGGTTTTATAAAATTGTTAAAACAGAACATTGGTAGTCACGAACTACTGTTTCAAAAACTGCCGGAAGCATTTAGTTATGCAGATAATTTTAATATAGGATTGGCTGAAAATATCCAGGCTGCCAAATCATTTTATGATGAACTGTTAGACCGATTAAAGAAAACGCTAATCGAAGAAGTGAAAGAATTGTTTTCATTGTCTTCTAATCGAGACAAGTTGAAAAGAATTTCTGTATCATCGGTTATTAAAGATTGGTGTGAAACCTTAGATGCAAGTGTCTTTGAGCAATTATTTGCAGATGGAACAGATAAATGCTTAGGAATATTTAGAACGGTTACCAACGATGAAAATCTTTTTATTGTTAGGTTAGCTAAGGCCACTACAGATTTACGCATTGAAGACTGGTCTGAAGATATCGTGAAACAATTCATCAGAAGTTTACAGAAGTACAAGAACACAGCGGAGTCAAATCATCACGATGGAAAATCCGATAATATGACTGACACTTATCAAGTGACATTTGTAGACGATAATGGTGTTGCCACAACAAAGCGGTTTGACAAGGTTGAATATAGTAAACGAGGCAAACTACTTTTCAATACTATAACGTCTTCGCTGGATGAAATGGGACAGTCTATTTCAGAACAAGAAAAACGACAAATCCTGATGGAAGTATTGAAGAAGCTGTGCTAGGAGGTGTTCGTACTGGCGTATTTTGATAATGCGGCAACTACATATCCCAAGCCAGAGTGCGTGTATTCGTTCATGGATAAATTTTATAGAAAAAGCGGAGCCAACGCAGGACGTGGCCATTACGAATTGGCTGAAAGCGCAGGAAAACTGATAGCTGACACTCGGACTGAGATTCAAAATATTTTACGCTGTCCGGCAAAGCAGGTGGTTTTCGAGCCTACAGCTACGATTGCTTTGAATATTATTATTCAGGGAGTTTTAGAGACTGGGGCTATAAATATCTATATTAGTCCTTTTGAGCATAATGCCGTTACCAGAACTTTGCATCATTTTGAAAAGCAAGGAAAAATCAAGGTTTCTCAACTTGTGGTTTCTCCAGAATTAGAATATGACCTTGAAAGAATTCGGTATCAATTTGATTCGATTAAACCCGATTTAGTCATAGTAAGTCATGCAAGCAATGTATGTGGATTGATAGCGCCAGTCACAGATATATTTACTTTGGCAAAGACTTATAATGCAATCACCCTAGTTGACATGGCACAAACTGCCGGACTAGTGGATTGCAACGTAGGATTATCCGTATTTGATTTTGCAGTGTTTGCCGGACACAAGACATTATATGGACCGACTGGGATTTCGGGGTTTGTAATGAATCCTGAGATCAAACTACCATCTGTGCTTTTTGGCGGAACGGGGCTCGAATCTCAAAATCAAGATATGCCAGAGAGCTTGCCTGAGAAATATGAAATGGGAACATTGAATATTTCTGGACTCGCAGGGCTTTATGCAGCCTTACGTTGGCAGCAGGAACAGTCTTTTGAAAAGATGTGGGAGAAAGAGGAAGAGAACAGACAGAGATTAATTGAATTGCTATCGGGCTTTTCTTTTATTCAGCTTATTGGTAATAGAGATGATAGAAAGTACGTAGGAATTGTTTCCTGCCTAATTAAGGGGATAAGCAGTGATAGTGCGGGTGCTATTTTCGATAAACGAGGAATCGCAGTTCGTACGGGGTTACATTGCGCTCCACTGGCACATCAATTTTTGAATACTTATCCGGCAGGAACTATTCGTTTTAGTGTCAATTACTTTACTACTGAAGATGATTTCAATCAACTACAAGATGCTTTGGAATATATAGAAGAAAATTTATAGGAAGGAAAATGGCGCATTGAGTTTACGGAACCATAAAATTAAAGATGAATATCGTTCTCTAATTGATAATGTTGTACAAGATTTCTATGTTCCGCTGCTAAAAGAAGCAGTGTTTTATAAGCGTGCCGTAGGCTTCTTTTCTTCCTCGTCGCTGGTCGAGATATCGAAAGGAATTGCAGTCTTAGCTAAGAATGGTGGAAAGATTAAGATTGTAGCATCACCATACTTGTCGGCTGAGGATATTGAAGCAATCAAGAAAGGATACGAGAGTAGAGAAAATGTAATAGAACGAGCTTTATTGAACCAATTATCAGATGAGCATACGGACTATTACTCACGGGAGCGTTTGAATCTTCTGGCTACTTTGATTGCCGACGGAATTCTGGATATCAGGATAGCGTATACTGAAAACAAAAATGGCATTGGTATGTATCATGAAAAAATGGGCATTATTGAAGATTCCGAAGGAAACAAGGTGGCTTTTTCGGGGTCAATGAATGAATCCGCAACAGGGATGTCTATCAATTATGAAACAATCGATGTTTACCGCAATTGGGATGATAAAGAAAAAGAACGAGTCCTATCCAAGGAAAACGCATTCTATTCTATATGGAATGATTGTGAGCCTAATATAAGAGTCATAGAGTTTCCTAAAATATCACAGGCTCTAATTGATAAATATAAAAGATCAGAGCCAAATTATGATTTGGATGAGGAACAGTTTGCAAATCGGAGTTACTCAACCGGGAGCGTCTTTCGAGAAGACATGGGGGCTTATGGGACTACCCCTGGTGCAAGAATTCCAAGAGACATAGAACTGCACGATTACCAAAAGGATGCAATAACAGTATGGATTGGGGATAATTATCGTGGAATCTTTGATATGGCTACCGGTACAGGGAAGACTTTTACAGGATTAGGAGCGATATCAAAAATATCAGAAGATCTGGATGATGATTTGGCAGTCATTATTGTATGCCCCTATCAGCATCTAGTAGAACAGTGGGTTGAAGACATTGTGAAGTTTAGGATAAACCCAATAATCGGATATAGTAGTTCTTCTCAGAAGGATTGGAAAAAACGATTGACCAAAGCAGTAAGGGATAAGAAACTTAGAAAAGATAAGAGATTTTTTTGTTTTATTTGTACCAATGCAACTTTTACCAGTAGCTTTGTTCAAGACCAAATAACCAAAATTACGGGGTCATTGCTTCTAGTTGTTGACGAAGCCCATAATTTTGGAGCAAAAAGCTTATCAAAGTTGCTCGATGAGAGATTTACATACAGATTAGCGTTATCAGCTACACTTGAGCGTCACCGAGATGAGGAAGGAACCGCCGCTTTATATCAATTCTTTGGCAAGAAGTGCATTGAATATCCTTTGGATAGAGCAATTCAGGAAAAGAAATTAACACCATATAAGTATCATCCGGTAGTGGTTTATTTGACAGAAGAAGAACTTCAAGCATACGAACAGTTATCTTGTGAGATGTCTAAGCATTTGATCAAAGATAAGAAAGGGAAGTATAAGCTTAGCAAATATGGCGAGATACTTGCATTAAAACGAGCACGAATTGTAGCCGGAGCATCTGGGAAATTAGATGCTTTAAGAGAGACAATGAGCTCATTTACAGATGACAATAATCTACTTGTGTATTGTGGTGCTACAAATGTATTAGATGAGCATGCAGACTTTACAGAAACAGATGAAGGAGATATCAGACAAATAGAAGCTGTAACAAGAATCCTTGGTAAAGAACTTGGCATGAGCGTTGCTCAATTTACTTCCCAGGAAAATATGGAGCAAAGAGCGATTATAAAGGAACAGTTTCAACGAGGAGATCGATTACAAGCGATTGTGGCAATAAAGTGTTTGGATGAAGGTGTTAACATTCCTGGCATTCGCACTGCATTTATATTGGCAAGTACAACAAATCCGAAGGAATATATTCAAAGGCGAGGACGAGTCCTTAGAAAAGCACCGAACAAAGATTTTGCAGAAATATTTGATTTTGTAACACTACCGAGGCCACTTGACGCAGTATCATCGCTCACGGAGGAACAAGCACAGAGAGATAAATCATTAGTTAAGAATGAATTGACTAGAATTAAAGAGTTTGGACGGCTGTCGCTAAATTCGATGGAGGCAAACAATTTAATCTGGGACATAGAAGAAACTTATCACATTGTGGATGCTACCATTGTGGAAGAAGGTGAGTTTTAGCATGGAAGGACAAGAAATTAAAATCGACGAGAAAGTAGTTGAAAGACTAAAAAAGTGGATTATCATTCAGGAAAATGTTAATCTGAAAAAGCGAACGTTTAATGATCAGCAAATGGTCGATAAGATTAAGAAAAGAATTGAGGAGGAAGTTAAATGCTGCTTAAATCAATAAAGCTGGAAAACTTCCGGCAATTTCGTAATGAGTCTATCGACTTTGCTAGTGGCGAAAATGGTAAGAATGTAACAATAATTATTGGTGAAAACGGCACAGGTAAAACTACGTTTGCTCAGGCCTTCTTCTGGTGCCTGTATGGTGAGACCGAGTTTTCGGACAGGGTTATGCTGAATAAAGTGGTGTCGGCAGAAATGAAACCAGGAGAAGAAGAGAAAGTTCAGGTGACATTGACGCTTCGCCACGGAGAAGTGGAATATACATTGATACGTGAACAAGTTTATCGAAAGGAATACTCTAATAAATTGACCAGTGCCAATACTGTATTTGACATTGCGATGAAGGATGCTAACGGAAATACTTCCTATGTTAAAAAATCTCAATGTGAGAGCGAAGTAAAAAGTATTCTACCCAAGGAATTATCTCGTTATTTCTTTTTTGATGGTGAGCGAATCGAGAAAATGAGTAAAGACATCTCTTCTGGTAAAAAGGCCACTGATTTTGCCGAAGCCGTGAAAGGTTTGTTGGGATTAAATGCTATGATTAGCGCTATTGGGCATTTTAATCCTAATAGCAAATATGGTGTTGTCGGAAGTTATGAGAATAGCTTTGATTCCAAGAGTAATGTAAAGATTCAGGAGTACACAAGAAGAATCGATGAATGTAAAGAGAAGATAGCCAAAATTGATGCTCGCATGGAGGAACTTGACTCCGAAATCACTTCTGCGCAAAATCGCAAGGCGGATAAGACGGAAGAAATAAAATTATATGCTGAAGGGGAAGAATTGCAAAAGCAGAAAGAAAAGCTTCAACAAAAGATAGAGAACACGAAGAAAGCCCGTTCCAATGTATATAAAACAATCTGTAAAGATTTTAATGCAGGGATGAGTGCATTCTTCCCACTGTCATTAATCAAAAGGGCTTTAGAAGTTTTGGCTCAGGAAGATTTCTCAGGGAAAGATATTCCGGAGATGCATTCTAAAACGATAGAATATCTGTTAAAGAGAAAGGTTTGTATCTGTGGAACTCACTTGGACGAGGGATCCGTTCCATATAATAAGGTGAGGGAGTTAATTGATTATTTGCCTCCGCACTCAGTGGGTGTGACGGTTAGCCAATTTAAGAAGGATTGTCGAATTAGGTGTGGGAAAGACACCGATTTATACTCCGCTACTAAAGAAAACCTTGCTATAGTTAGCAACCAGGATGATGAGCTGTTTGATTTAACGGATGATCTCCATACCATAGATGGAAAGTTAAGCGGCGGAGACGTCCGAGAAAAAGTCAGAGCAATCAATAATGAGATTAAGCTTTGCGATGATGCAATTCGAAGGGGAAACCAGGAACGCGATAGTAAAAATATCGAGCGAGGCCGCTTGTTGAGTGACATGGAGCGTAATGATACAGAAAGACGAAATCTAACGTTGCTTGATGATAAGAATAAGAAAATCGAAATTTACAAGGCATATGCAGAACGAATATATAAGGAACTGCTGGAAATCTACAATAAGAGCGAGGAAGAAATTCGTAATAAGCTGCAAGAGACTATCAATGATATTTTCAAGCAAATTTATGAGGGCGGATTGTATTTGACTATTGATTCTAGATATCATATTTCAGTATATGTAACTGATTATGAGGGAGATGTAGAAACATCAACTGCTCAGAGTATATCTGTAATTTTTGCGTTTATTACAGGTATAATTAAGATGGCTCGTGAGAACAGAAATGCTTCTGATGAAGATTCGAAACTACTAACATCGGAACCATATCCGTTGGTAATGGATGCGCCACTTTCCGCATTTGATAAGCGAAGAATTAAGACTGTTTGTGATGCTCTACCGGAAACTGCTGAACAGGTAATCATTTTTATTAAAGATACTGATGGTGAGTTGGCAGAGGAATATATGGGTAGCAGGATAGGTACTAGACATCGTTTTGAAAAGAAAAATGAGTTTGAGACGACATTAATTTAAGGGGGAAGAGACATGTTTAATAAACAATATCGTTTTCGCGGAAGACATGCTCTTCGCGTGGATCAATTAACTAGTGTATTCGATGAGGTCAGTAAGGCAAAATTATTTGACAGAAACGTCGATATTTATACGAATGCTCCATTGATTGGATTTCTTTATGGAAGAACGGCAGAACTCGATAACACGAAGAACCCGGAAACGGACCAGGTATACTCACAAAATGTAATGGGTGATAGAGTTATTTATTCTTCTGATGAGCTAATGTTCAATTTCAGATTAATAATGCTTCTAGATGCTGAGTATGAGTCTGATGTTCACAAGCGAATTGACAAAGCATTTAGAACAATGGGTACAGATTCGGCAGATGAAGAACGCTTCGACAGTTATGTAAGGGGCGGTATTGATGTGCTCTATGAAAAGCTTATTGAAGGTGCTACGAATCCAGATGAATATGTTGTGAAATTGTATGATTTTGTAGAGGAGTTTCAGGAACGTTTTAATTCTGAAATAACAAGCGATGACATCCTAGTATTATGCGCTAAGTAGTTAAGGAGTAATCAATGGATGGTAATAGGGAGGAAGCCTTATCAAACTTAATAGAACTCTCCCAACGGCAGGGATATATTACGTTCGATGACATTATAGAAAGCTCTGAAAATTTCGGACTTCCTATTCAAGATGTTGATTGGCTTTCGAATTCGATAACCACAAAGGGAATCATAATTTATGATGAGAAACCATCAATGAGCAGAATGTCTGAAGACGGCGAATTCGATGATTTTGCACACGGCGATTACGAAACGATTTTTGATAGGGTAATAAGTTTAGATGAAACACTTGAACCATTTATAAATGAAGCGAGGTCAATTATTCCACCGCAATATCGAGAGATAGCTCAATTAAAATATCAGGTGGTGGAAGGAAATCGGCATGCGCGCAATCGTATGATAGAGATGCATCTACGCATGGCTGAAAAAATTGCTTTGCAAAGAACAGAAGTTCTTGATTTAGACATAGCGGATTCCATTAGCTGTGCTTGCCTTGGGTTAATCAATGCTGTAGATAAATATGATCCGGACAAGTTAGGTGCATTTGGATCATACGCTGCACTATGGATGCAGCAGTTGCTAGGCCGAGAATCTCCGACGAAAAGACCGCTTATCTACTATCCTGTTCATAAAAAGGAAGGGTACTACACCATGTATCCTATGATAAAAGAAAGAGGATGTTTGGAGTGTGAAGACATTGGTCAATGCAGAAAGCTTTTGGATATGATTTGCAATAAACTCGGGTGTACCAATGAGCAAGCAGAGGATGTAATAGAAGCCTGCATACCATTGGAATCGTTAGATTTGTTTTTGGAAAACATTGATGAATATGAAAAACGTCAAGAAGAATGCGAGGTCGAGGTTCCTAAGGACTTAGTTGCGAGAGATGATTTATTTGAAATGGTAGCAGGAGATTTGTTGAAAGATTACGTCGTTGATTTGCTCGGAGATTTAAAAGATCGGGAGCGTGAAATATTAATAGCACGGTATGGTTTAGGTGGCACGGAAGAGAAGACCTTAGAGGAGGTTGGCGGGATGTACGGAGTAACACGTGAAAGAATCCGTCAGATAGAGGCTAAGGCATTAGGAAAGTTAAGAAATCCTATCAGGTTAAAAAAGTTGAAAGACTTTCTTTGAACATGTTTTTGGAAAACACGAAGCAAGGGTATTTTACCCTTGTTTTTTTATTGTGAAAATGTTTTTTTAAAATTTATTGTACTGGTATATTGACAAAATAGAAAACGCCGGATAAAATAAAAAACATAAATGTTAAACGAGGTGAAAATGAAAAACAAGGGGGTACCGTTTTGGCAACAATAGGATGTATTAAAGCCAAGTTGGGAAGCACGGATTACTATATAGCAAAGATGTCGGCAGGACAATTAATCGACAGTATAGGATTTGCAATGGAAATGCCGGAATGGGAGGAAATGACAGCAGACGAAAAAATGCAGCGTTCGTTAGAGGTTAATAGGGTTGTGACAGAGATTGTACCATATGTCATAGAAGACCCAGATAAATTTTTTGGAAGTCTTATAATTGATATTTATTCGGGCTATGAAAATATCGTATTTGAACCGGTTACGAATATAGTTAAAGATTTACCAGCTGCATATCAAACACCAATGAAGGATATGGGATTCCTTACACTACCAGGTAAAGAACGTCTAATCGCACTTGATGGACAGCATAGACTTTTGAGCTTAAAGGTTGCGATAAAAGGGCTCATGGGTCTTCCTGCAGGAACAAACATTGCTTCGTCCTGGAAAAACTTAACACCGCATCCGGAGCTGGCTGATGAAGAAATCAGTGTCATTCTGGTCGAGCATAAAGACAATATGAAAATCCGCAAGATATTTAACAAGGTCAATAAGTATGCAAAGCAAACTAGCCGTAGTGATAATATTATTACAAGTGATGATGATATTTTTGCCGTGATATCCAGAAAGCTCTTGAAAGAAGGGGAGCCTTTAGCACCTATTGGTGGGATTGATCTTGTTAACTGGAAAAGTAATACGCTTTCTAAACGTAGTAAGCAGCTCACCACACTAAGTGCTTTATATACAATTTGTCAGGCCCTGTTACGTGATGATAAGTTTTCAAGCAAGATGTTTCCGGTAGGAAAAGTAGTGGATGAATCATACCAAGAAGTTGCTAATTTCTGGAGTAAAGCGTTGGAAGGATTAGACGCCTTCAAGGAATACTTGAACCTTACTAAGCAGGACAGGCCGGTTTCTGGGCTGCGAGAAGAGAATTTGTTAATGAAGCCAATTACTCAGATGGCCCTTGCTCATGTCGCTCGTATGGCGAAAGCTAAAGGTGTTGAATGGACTGAGGTTGTACAAAAATTAAATAAAATCGATTGGTCATTTGATAACAAGCTCTGGTTCAATATATTAATCATAGGAAGTGCTAATAAGAAAATGATTACTGGCAAAGACTCTGTCAGAAGTGCTGGTTTGGTAATTTCTTATATGGTATTGGGAGATTTGATGGGAGAAGATGAAATTACTTCTGTACGTCAGATAGTAGCAAATGCAAAAGATAATGAGAATGAACCATTACCCGACGTAGTTCTGTAGGAGTTGAGGAGGTAGAGCGTTGTTTAACAATCGTATAGAAATTCGTAACGAATCTAATGACAGACTTTTTGATTTGGTGAAGGACGAAAAAAAGGTGTTCTTAGAAGTGAAACTTAAAAGTGGACAAAAACGAATTTTGCTTAGCAATGCATTATATCAGATACTCAAAGCATTAGCTGGATAACTACCGAGCTCAGTTCCGTAAATCCGAGAACATAATGCCGGAGTTGATCTTCCATAGGAATGGAGGTCGGCTTCGGCGTTTTTATTTTAAAAATGATGTAAGGAGAGGATGGCTTATGAAAATGCAATTAAAATGTCCGGTGTGTGTGACTCCCGGATTGCTGATACCGAAAATACGGTTACAACGAAAATGAAGGTAATCGCTGGACGTGGAAGTCCGTTAATTAATAGGCGACGAGCAGATTATTATCTGAAATGCAAGAAATGCAAATCAAATATTGGAATTTGGAAGATGTAAGTTATTGTTCTGTACAGAGCACGATGCGAATGTGACATACGAGCCTGACAAGTAGCTTCAAAGCTATGTGTCAGGCTCTTTTCTGGTTTTTTAGCTACTTGGCAGGCTCTTTTCAAAATGAAAGGAGCCAAGCCATGACAAGACAGTATAAAACCAGTAAAAAGAACCGAATCAACTATATTTACTACACTGCTGAAGGCACAAAAATTGTTATCAATCCAGGTGAAAACGGCGTAACCGAAGCGGACATCGGCCTGCTGCACTCTATGGATGACCTGGAAGTGGACGAGCAACGCCGGTACCAGTACCGCACAACGCCTAATCACCGACCAAAGAAGCAAAAGCAAGCCAAAAAGTTAAGCGAGGAAGCCCTTCCGAATGGCAAAGGAAATGCCGACCTTCTTTACTCATCTAACGTAACCCCAAACAAAAAAACCAATCCTTTGGAACAAGACACCCCCAGCACTTTTGATGATGTGATTACTGTTAAGAAAAAAGCTGACCCTTTTGCAGATTTGAAATCCGACCCGCTTCAACTCCTCCTATTAGATATGGAAGTTGCAGAACATGAGGAGCGCCTTCTAAAGCTTACACGTGCTATGGACAACCTCACTCCTGCGCAACTCAATCTTTATGAAAAGGTCTATGTTCAGCGCCGCACCAACACAAGCATTGCCGCCGAGGAAGGAGTGACCGAGGCCGCCATTCGTAATCGGCTGAAAAAGATGCATGAAAAATTAAGAAAGATTGTTTCCTGAAAAAAAGGGGGTTCGGATGAACCCTCTTTTTCGCTTATTGGTGAGGGGCAGGGAATTGCCCCCGGAAAGGAGATAACAAATGAACCTTAAACACAAGGTCACCGTCAACGTGACCAAACCTGGCGGTATCCGAAGACCAGTGCTGAAAAGCGGGTCGCGAACTCTCCGGAGCAAACTGCTTGATCTGTTGTTTGGCGAAAAAATGGGTGTCATCGTGATAACGCCCGGTGATTCGGTAGAGACAGTGGAAATTAAAGAAATTAAGGAAGGAGGCACGGAACATGAGCAAAACCAAGCTGCTTCTGGACGTGGTGTCTGACCTGCGGTTGCTCGCTGACAGCGTTCAGGCTATTGCTGAAGCGGTTGCATTAAATGAGCCTGCTGAAACAGTTCAGCCAGAAACACCCGCACCCTCAAAAGAAAAAAAGCCAGCGGTAAAGGCCGTCACGCTGGAGGAAGTCCGAGCCGTACTGGCTGAGAAAAGCCATGACGGGTTTACGGCTGAGGTTCGCTCGCTGCTGGAAAAGTACGGCGCATCAAAGCTGAGTGAAATTGACCCAGCAAAATATGCTGCGCTATTAGCCGATGCAGAGGCATTGAAATGAGGAAACATGCCATTCTATCAGCCTCTGGCGCACATCGCTGGATGAATTGTACTCCATCGGCGAGGCTGGAACTGGATTTTGACGACAATAGCGGTGAGGCTGCTGCCGAAGGAACTGCAGCGCATGCGCTCTGCGAACATAAGCTGCGCCGGGCGTTGAAAAGACGTTCGAAGAAACCAGTTTCACAATATGACTCCGACGAGATGGATGCTTACACCGATGGTTATGTGGAGTTTGTCCTGGAAATCATCGAACGGGCGAAACAAACCTGTAACGACCCACTTGTCCTGATCGAGCAGCGTCTAGATTTTTCAAAGTACGTGCCGGACGGTTTTGGTACCGGTGACTGTTTGATTATCGCCGACGGAACGCTTCATATCATTGATTTCAAGTACGGTCAAGGAGTTTTAGTGAATGTAGAGGGTAACCCCCAGATGAAGCTGTACGCCCTTGGCGCGCTGGAAATGTTTGATGGCATTTACGACATCAGCGCGGTGGCCATGACTATCTACCAGCCACGCTGGGAAAACATCAGTACGCATACGGTGTCTAAAGAAAGCCTATACAACTGGGCTGAGGAGACCCTCAAGCCTGCGGCGCAGATGGCGTTTGCAGGCGAGGGAGAACATATCCCCGGTGAATGGTGTCAGTTCTGTCGAGCGGCAGTTAAGTGTCGCGCACGGGCCGAAGCCAAGCTGAAGCTTGCAGCACTTGAGTTCGCTTTGCCACCCTTGCTCTCGGATGAGGAAATCGCGGAGATTCTCTCTTCCATCGGCGATCTGACTAGTTGGGCGAACGAAATCATAGCTTACGCCACAGATGCTGCCGTGAACCACGGTAAACAGTGGCCAGGCTTTAAGGTTGTAGAGGGGCGCTCCAACCGCAAGTATAGCAATGAAGATAGTGTTGCGGAAGCGGCAAAGGCAGCCGGATACAGCGACATTTACAAGCAAAGTATCATCACAATCACCGAGATGGAAAAATTGATGGGCAGAGCCAAGTTTAATGAAATTCTCGGTGGTTTGGTTATAAAGCCGCCAGGCAAGCCGACGCTGGTTCCTAATTCGGACAAGCGTCCGGCGATAAGTACATCAAACGCAAAAAATGATTTTACGGAGGTATAAAAACTATGTCAAATACAGCAAATAGAACAAATTCCACTCCTGGGAAGAACCCCACCAAAGTAATCACCGGCATTGTCCGACTTTCCTACGCCAACGTCTGGGAACCGAAATCCATCAACGGTGGTGCGGAAAAATACAGTGTCAGCCTAATTATCCCCAAAAGCGATACCAAAACCATCGCCGCTATCAATGCCGCCGTGGATGCCGCTATCGAGGAAGGCAAAGGTAAATTCGGCGGCAAGGTACCGAATAGGGCAGCTCTTAAACTGCCACTCCGTGATGGCGATATCGACCGTCCCGACGACGAGGCATACGCAGACAGCTATTTTGTCAATGCCAATAGCAATACCGCACCGCAGGTTGTGGACAGGCAGGTCAATCCTGTCCTTGAGCGCTCGGAGGTATACTCTGGCGTGTACGCGAGGGTAAGCATTAACTTCTATGCCTTCAATTCGAACGGCAACAAGGGAATCGCTTGTGGTCTGGGCAACATTCAGAAAATTCGCGACGGTGAGCCCCTAGGCGGTAGGAACAACGCTGCCGACGATTTTGCCACGGACGTGGACGACGATTTCTTATCATAACAGGAGAAGCAAAAATGCGGGCGGCGAGAGTAGGTTTTCTCCCGCCCCGTTTTTTGTCAGGAGGGCGCATGAAAAATCTCAGTATAGATATAGAAACTTACAGCGGCTTCGACCTTAATAAATGCGGTGCATATAAGTATGTTGAATCACCAGATTTTGAAGTTTTATTATTCGGATACTCCACTGACGGCAGCCCGGTACGGGTGATTGACTTGGCAAGCGGTGAAAAGCTGCCGGGAGAAATCCGCCAAGCACTTCTTGATGAGAATGTCATGAAGTGGGCATACAATGCACAATTTGAACGGATCTGTCTGTCACGCTATCTTGGCACGTGGCTGGAACCCGCGTCATGGCGTTGCACGATGGTGTGGGCGGCGAATTTAGGACTGCCACTTTCACTGGAGGGTGCTGCCCTGGTCACAGGAGCGGATAAACAGAAGCTGACAGAAGGCAAAGACCTGATTCGCTATTTCTGCCTGCCCTGTAAGCCCACTAAGGCAAACGGGGGACGTACCCGCAACCTGCCTGAACATTCCCCTGACAAATGGGAACGGTTTAAAGCCTACAATGCACGTGATGTGGAAACGGAAATGGCGATACAGGCACGGCTGCATAAGTTTCCCGTGCTGGAGGACGAATGGCAAAATTACATCCTCGACCAGCAAATCAACGACCGGGGAATCTTGCTGGACAGGGAACTGGTACAGCAGGCTATTAAATGCGATGAAAAATCGCGCACTGAACTGGTCCGGATTATGCGAGAACTGACGGAGTTGGAAAACCCCAATTCGGTAGCACAGATGAAGAACTGGCTTGCTGACCATGGTTTGGAAACCGACTCTCTTGACAAGGCCGCGGTTAAAGAGCTGCTGAAAACCGCACCCAATAAGCTGGGGCGGGTGCTGGAACTCAGGCAATCACTCGCCAAATCCAGCGTGAAGAAATACACGGCTATGGAAAACGCCGCCTGCTCTGATGGACGGGCACGAGGTCTGTTGCAGTTTTACGGTGCCAACCGAACTGGACGGTTCGCGGGCAGGCTGATTCAGGTGCAAAACCTTCCCCAGAACCATCTGCCAGATCTGGAACCGGCGCGAAACCTCGTGCGCTCCGGTCAGTTTGAGATACTGGAAATCCTGTATGATTCCGTGCCAGGCGTGCTGTCAGAACTAATCCGTACCGCATTTGTCCCATCAGAGGAATGCAAGTTGATAGTGGCTGATTTCAGCGCCATTGAGGCGAGAGTCATTGCCTGGCTTGCTGGAGAAACCTGGCGAAATGAAGTGTTCGCCAGCCATGGCAAGATTTATGAAGCATCGGCTTCGCAGATGTTTCGGGTTCCTATTGAGGAAGTCACCAAGGGAAGCCTGCTAAGGCAGAAGGGTAAGATCGCGGAATTGGCCCTTGGTTACGGCGGCTCTGTCGGCGCGCTTAAAGCGATGGGCGCTTTGGATATGGGGCTTACAGAGGACGAACTCCAGCCATTGGTGTCTGCATGGCGTCTCGCTAACCCAAAGATCGTGCGGTTTTGGTGGGATGTTGACCGCGCCGTGAAAACGGCGGTCAAGGAGCGGACCACAACAGAAACCCATAGAATCCGGTTTGAATATTGCAGCGGAATACTATTCATCCGGCTCCCGTCCGATAGGCGGCTCGCCTATGTAAAACCCAGAATGGGGTTAAACAGTTTCGGCAGCGAGTCGGTGACCTACGAGGGCGTGGGCGCAACTAAGAAATGGGAGCGCATCGAAAGCTACGGTCCAAAGTTTGTGGAGAATATCGTACAGGCCATCTCAAGGGATATTCTCTGCTATGCCATGAGGCTGTTAGATCAAGCGGGTCACAGAATTGTGATGCATGTCCACGACGAGGTGGTAATTGAAGCATCGGCTGGAGTACCAGTTCAGGATGTTTGCTCTATCATGAGCAAAACACCGTCCTGGGCTAAAGGGCTCATGCTTCGTGCCGACGGGTTTGAGTGCAGGTTTTACAAAAAGGACTAAATTTTGGGGGTTCGAGTAATCCCCTTTTTTCGCTTATAGCTGAGGGCAAGTTTTTCCCGCTCTACAACTATATGCAGGAGGTTCAATATGAACGAATTAACCATTTTCAACTACGAGGGAAGTACAGTCAGGACAGTTTTAAAGGATGGGAGCCCGTGGTGGGTGCTAAAGGACATATGCGGGGTGTTGGAACTGACAACGCCAGCCAGAGTAGCCGAGCGGCTTGATAAAGATGAAGTGAGCCAGACTCATCTCACCGATTCAATCGGCAGGCAACAGGAAACGCTCATTGTCAGTGAGAGCGGTCTTTACAATGTTATCCTGCGCTCTGATAAGCCGGAAGCAAAAAAGTTCAAGCGCTGGGTCACCCACGAAGTCCTGCCATCCATCCACCGGCACGGGGCCTACATCACCCCAAACAAGCTGGAAGAGATCATGAACGACCCTGACGCCTGGATCAAGGTGCTGACAGCGCTGAAAGAGGAACGTCAGGCGAAAGAACGCCTCCAGCTTCAGGCTGTAGTCGACAGACCTAAAGTGGTCTTTGCCGATGCAGTGTCAGTGTCGGATGGAACGATTCTCATTGGGGAACTGGCGAAAATCCTGAAGGGTAATGGCATTGAGATTGGCCAGAACCGTTTATTCGAGCGGCTGCGTCAGGATGGGTTCCTGATCAAACGCAAAGGGACCGATTACAACGCGCCAACCCAGAAAGCGATGGAACTCGGTTTGTTCAAGGTTAAAGAGACCGCTATCACGCACTTTGATGGCCATGTCACCATTTCTAAGACCACCAAGGTCACGGGTAAGGGGCAGCAGTATTTTGTTAATTACTTTCTCGACGGAGGTTGCGGCAATGGACAAGTTTAATGCGGAACACTATCCCGATCCAACAGCCGCCGAAGCACTGGCTGCAGTAGCACGGGAGGAAAAGGTAAAAGCACCAAAACCCTGCGTGTTTATCTGCTCTCCATTCGCAGGGGAAACTGCGGGGAACACGATGAGAGCCATTCGGTACATGCGGTTTGCGGTGGTTAAAGGCGCAGTTCCCTTTGCGCCCCACCTGCTGTACCCACAGGTGCTGGATGAAGATGATCCTTCCGAGCGAGAGCTCGGGCTGTTCTTCGGCAAGGTTTGGCTTGGTAAGTGTGATGAGCTGTGGGTATTCGGTCGCCATATATCTAGTGGCATGGAACAGGAGATTGCCAGAGCACAGAAACGCGGCATTCCTATCCGCCGTTTTACCGACCGCTGTGAGGAGGTTGAAGCAGAATGAAGATAGCGGTTGGCAACAGCCGTATGGATAAAAAGTGGAAGAATAAAGACATTGCATGGAAGGATTTTACCGCCCGCGTAAGGTCAACCATCCGCACAACTGAGACCGTATCAGAGTTCCGCAAGATGAGCCGCGCCCAGCAGGATTCCATAAAGGACGTGGGAGGATTCGTAGGCGGTGCTCTCCGTGAAGGAAAGCGTAGGACAGGTTATGTCCTCTGTCGCTCCATACTCACCCTCGATATGGATTATGCTAAGCCAGGTATCTGGGAACAGATTGAAGCGCTGTATGACTTCAAGTGCTGCATCTATTCCACCCATAAACATACGCCGGAATCGCCGCGCCTGCGGCTCCTTGTCCCGCTTGCCCGTGAAGTCAGCGAAGATGAGTACCCGGCACTGGGGCGCATGGTGGCCAAGGAGCTCGGCATCGACCTGTTCGATGATACTACTTATGAACCGTCACGGTTAATGTACTGGCCATCAACTTCATCAGACGGAGAATTTATTTTCAGAGAAAAAGACGGAACACTGCTTGATCCTGACAGTTATCTTTCCCGATATGCAGATTGGCGTGATACCTCCATGTGGCCAGTGTCTTCCAGGCAGTCGGAGGTGGTGCGGCGGCAAATCACCAAGCAAGCAGACCCGCTTACCAAAGAAGGCATAGTAGGCGCATTTTGTAGGGCGTACACCCTAGAAGAAGCCATTGATACCTTTCTCCCGGATGTTTATGAGCCAAGTGCAATAAACGGACGCTATGACTATATCCCTGCCGACTCCTCCGCGGGGTTGGTTCTCTATGACGGCAAGTTCGCATTTAGCCACCACGCCACCGACCCGGCCTGCGGTATGCTGCTTAACACTTTTGACCTTGTTCGTGTACACCATTTCCGTGACTTAGACGATAGAACCTCCGATAATACACCCCCCGGCAAGCGGCCCTCTTTCAAAGCTATGGCTGATCTTGCCGTAAAGGATGAGCGCGTAAAAGAACAATTTGCCGAGGAACGCCGTATGCAGGCGGAAAGCGATTTTTCAGATGAGGACTGGCAGAAGCAGCTTGAACTTGAGAAAACAGGGGCAGTGAAAAATACCCTCCGGAACCTAACACTGATTCTGGAAAACGACCCAAACCTCAAAAGTATTGTGTTCAACCAGCTATCGGACAGTCTGGAAATCAAGGGGGAGGTCCCCTGGGCGCACCCGGCCAAGTTCTGGCGGGATGCGGATGATGCACAGTTGATCACTTATATCGATGCCCATTATGGTGCTTTCTCCGCCCGGAATTACGACATTGCCGTGGCGAAGGTGGCCGATGACCGTTCCTACCATCCTATTCGCGAATTTATAGCTGCTCTGCCGGAATGGGACCAAGTTCCTTGTGTAGACACGCTGTTGATTGATTATCTTGGCGCGACCGACAACCCTTATGTGCGGGCTGTGACCCGAAAGACGCTTTGTGCTGCCATTGCCCGTGTTTTGAAACCTGGTATCAAGTTCGATTCTATGCTGGTTTTAAACGGCCCCCAGGGAGTAGGGAAAAGCACTCTCATTGCCAAGCTAGGCGGCGAGTGGTTTTCCGATTCGTTAAGTCTTTCGGATACCAAAGACAAGACCGCTGCAGAAAAGCTGCAGGGCTATTGGATACTAGAAATTGGTGAGCTGGCCGGGCTGAAGAAAGCTGAGGTGGAAACTCTCCGCAGCTTTCTTTCCCGGCAGAACGATATCTATCGTGCTAGCTTTGGACGTAGGGCGACACCGCACCTAAGGCAATGCGTCTTTTTCGGCACCACCAATGCAGAAAAAGGTTATTTGCGGGATGCCACGGGTAACCGCCGGTTTTGGCCGGTGAAAACACCCGGTAACGGGAAAAAGCAGTCATGGCAACTTACCCAGGATGAGGTCCTGCAGGTTTGGGCGGAGACGCTCACCTATGTTAATGCTAATGAAAAACTGTATCTTGATGTTTCTCTTGAAAAACTGGCTAAGGAGGAACAGCGGGAAGCGATGGAGTCTGACGAACGCGAGGGTTTGGTTCGGGATTTCCTTGAAATGCTCCTGCCTGAGGACTGGGACACTATGGGTATCTATGAGCGCCGTGCCTTTATTAACGGCACAGAATTTGGAGAGAGCCAGCGTGTTGGTGTAAAAAAGCGCACCTCAGTTTCCAACATGGAGATCTGGTGTGAGTGCTTTGGTAAGGACCGCGCCAATTTGCGAAGAATGGATGGCAATGAAATATCAGCCATCATGGCGGGCATCGGCGGTTGGAGTGGTCTTGTAAAAAAAGAGCGTATCCCGATTTATGGACCACAATGGGTTTATCTACCCAAACCATAAACAGTTCGGAACGTTTGGAACTGATACGGGTTTGGGAACGGTTATCACCTGTTCCGGTGCAACAAAAAAACCACTTTGGTTCACCTCATCGGAACAGGCGGTAGCCTTAATAAAATGGGCTACTTAATATCGGGTGTTCTTATGTTCCATAAATATCTATTAAAAATAATTTATTAGAAAAAGACAGTAATCACACTCGCAAACGCGTATTTGCACGCGCGTAGGGATTTTTGAGAATTGGGAACGCAAGTTGACGGAGGATGTATGAGAGAAAAATGCATTGAACAAAAATTAGTGTCAGCTGTCAAGTCTGCTAGAGGTCTTGCCCTTAAACTCATATCACCGGGGTTCGATGGAATGCCTGACCGAATAATACTTTTTTCTGAAGGTAGAATCGCCTTTGTTGAGGTGAAAGCACCAGGAAAGACTTTGCGCCCCTTGCAGATAAAGCGGAAAAGACAACTGGAAGCGTTAGGGTTTCGAGTGTATTGCATTGACAGCATGGCACAGATTCAGCCCATGTTATCGCAAATTATGGACGGAGGTGATGCCTAATGAAGTTCATACCCCATGAGTATCAGCAGTTCGCGATGGACTACCTTCTTGAAAAGCCTGTCGCGGCGATATTTCTGGATATGGGCTTGGGTTGAGGGTAAGACCGTGATTACACTGTCAACCGTCTTCGATCTTACATTGGACAGCTTTCTTGTGCGCAAGGTTTTGGTTATTGCTCCGCTTCGTGTGGCCCGTGACACTTGGCCAGCTGAGATTGAAAAGTGGGAGCATTTGCATGGGTTGACTTATGCGGTCGCCATTGGATCAGAAGATCAGCGAAAAGCAGCTCTCCGGCAGAGAGCGCAGGTTTATTTAATTAACCGAGAAAATGTGGAGTGGCTCGTTCATCGAAGCGGACTTCCTTTTGACTATGACATGGTGGTCATCGATGAATTGTCCTCCTTCAAATCCCACCAGGCAAAGCGGTTTAAAAGCATGTTGAGAGTAAGGCCATTGATCAGGCGAATCGTGGGGCTTACCGGGACTCCCTCATCCAACGGCCTGATGGACCTATGGGCTGAGTTCCGTTTGCTGGATATGGGGCAACGGCTAGGACGTTTCATCGGTCATTACCGGAATACCTACTTCGTGCCGGATAAGCGCAACCAGCAGATGGTATTTTCCTACAAGCCAAGGCCCGGTGCAGAGGAAACCATCTACCGCCTGATATCCGACATCACCATCAGTATGAAGGGTTGCGATTACTTGAAACTCCCGGAATTGGTGATGAACGAGGTTCCCGTAAGGCTGTCGGAAAGAGAACTGGAATGCGTGGAAACCCTGAAACGGGACCTCGTGGTTTCACTTAAGGATAAAGAGATAGATGCCGTCAATGCGGCAGCCCTGTCGGGCAAACTCCTGCAGATGGCGAATGGTGCTGTCTATGATGAAAATGGTGGCATTGTACATGTTCACGACCGCAAGCTGGATGCACTGGAAGACTTAATAGAAGCCGCCAATGGAAAGCCGGTCCTTATCGCTTACTGGTTTAAGCATGATCTTGCCCGTATCCAAGAACGCTTTCTTGTCCACACACTGGACAGTGCTGAGTCTATCAGACGGTGGAATGCGGGCAGCATACCCATTGCAGCAATCCATCCTGCTTCTGCCGGACACGGGTTGAACCTGCAGGCTGGAGGTTCTACGCTAGTATGGTTTGGCCTCACCTGGAGCCTAGAGCTGTACCAACAGACCAACGCCCGGCTCTGGCGGCAGGGTCAAAAGGAAACAGTGGTTATCCATCACATCATCGCAAAGGATACCATTGACGAGAATGTAATGCAGGCGCTGAAGAAGAAGGGTAAAACCCAGACTGCGCTGATAGAGGCGGTTAAAGCAAATCTGAAGGAGGTTTGATGAGATGAATATTGTTTGGCAGTATTTAGATAAAAAGCTGGCGGCTATCAATGCGCTCAAGGATTACAGCAATATGGAATATATCATTGAACACACCGATACGGATATCGCTGCTATCCACGAAAAGATAGAATCACCGAAAAGTTCCATCCTGACTGGAATGCCAAAGGCGAATAATCCAAAAGCAACGGAGGAGCGGCTGGCTTCGTGTATTGATGAAATTAATGTACTTAAGGAACGCTATCGCCAGGCATTGGAATATATGGAGTGGTTCAAGCCCGCTTGGGGCGCATTGACAGAGGACGAGCAATTCATACTAACAGAGTTCTTTGTTGAAGATGTTCGCAAAACAGAGGCTATTAACAACATTGGAGAAAAATTGTTTTTGGAGAGGGCTCAGGTATATCGAAGAAAGGACAAAGCCCTAAATCATTTGGCGCTTCTTTTGTATGGGAAGTAGATAAATGGACCAGCGGAATATAAAAAGACCCACTTAGATAGATTTCTCTATTTAAGCGGGTCTTTTTGTTGGCCTACAGTATTGCGCTTAATCTAAGCTCGTAGGATCTGTTATTTATTAATATGCGTTAACGTTAGAATTATACTACAGAACATCTTTCCAGTTATCCGGGAAACCGTAATGCCTAAAATCAACTAAAGGATATTGTTCTTGTATTTGATTTATATGATCGATAACAAGTTGAAAATCTTTGGGAAGTGTGATTGATTTAAGTACCAAAATATATGAAAAGAGTTTATCAAAAATAATATTACCCTTTTCAACTCGTAATAAACCTTTTTCTTTTTTTGATAGCCAGGGTTTCCTGGTAAATAGTCGATTATACAACCGGCCACCATGAGCACAAATGTTTCTTAAAATAGTAATACAGTGTAAGAGATTTTCGACAATCAAGTGTCTATTTGAAGAGCGAAAACCTAGCTCATAAGCTATGGTTCTGCGTATGTCTTCGTCTACCATAGTATATAATTTTGAAACATCGGATATAGTTAAAATCTCCACATATACCCAAAAAGGTAAAACATTATTTTTGTTTTCTCTGTGATGCTTTAGAAATAGTTCCGAATCTGACATTATGTTTTTCTGAGAATCGGCTTTTCTTGTTATATGTAAGTAGTTAGCTATTGTTGATAGCTTGATGTTACCGTTATTAGAACAAGAGAAGTTGTTAATATCTAGGTAACCCAATGGACCATATTTCTCACAGTGAAAATAGGCAAGCATTGATTTTATGCGTGTTTCAACGATCTCGGTAATTGATAACATAACGTGGCGCATACGGCGGTCTGCTTCATATATTTGCATCAGTGTTTCCAGTGATGCACTTTTGAAAAAAGCGTCATTTTGACGTAATGTCAAAGAATATCCACTTATTCGATAATAATTATTGTTTAAAAAGAACTCTTTTGCCTGCTCGTATTGCCCATCATTAATGTTTAATTCGCGATCTTTCAGTAGTTTTACTTGATCTTCCACTGATAGGAATGGTTTTACTGAATCCATAATTATCTCCTTATAAGCAAAAAGCCCACTGAGTGTGCATGTCAATTAATGACAGAGGCCCGTGGGATTTGTTAATAATATAATACACCTTTTCAGGTGGGTTGTAAATATTTTTATGAAATTTTATGGGTGACAGTCAATGCTTTTTAATTTTATAAATAATCTATGAGGAAGTCAACAAGCAAATTTCATGTATCCTAGGTGAGATTTTTTTGAGATGAAAATAAAGTATTCCCAAAGTATAATGGTATTATCGAAAAACGTAACACGAGCCTTCACGGGGAACTCCCGCGAGGGCTTTTGTTTTTGTCGGAGATGATTTTATGCCAAGGAGACCAAAGAGACCGTGTTCCCAGCCAGGCTGTTCTAAGCTGACGGACGGTAGGTTCTGTGAGGAACATGCGAAACAGGAAGCCGCGAGATACGAGAAATACCAGCGTGACCCAGCCACGAAGAAGCGCTACGGTAGGACATGGAAACGCATTCGTGACCGCTACATAGCAGATCATCCATTGTGTGAGCAATGTAAAAAGTCCGGTAAGATCACCCATGCTCAGGAAGTGCACCATATCAAGCCTTTGTCTGAAGGCGGCACAAACGCTGAGGACAACCTTATGAGTCTATGTAGTTCCTGTCACTCGGAGATCACCGCTCGCACGGGAGGCCGCTGGCGGAGGAAGTGACCCCGGAGGGGCGGTCTGAATCTCTGTAACCCTCTAACTCGTGAACGGGCGGGGGGTCACGCGCGCAAAAATTACGGTTCAAACGGGGGATTAACCCCTGCCACAGCAAGAGGAGGTGACGGCGCGTGGCAAAAGACGGAACTAACAGAGGCGGCAGGCGTGTTCGCGCCGGAGATAAGCCTCAAGCTCTAGCAGATAAAATTATAAACGGCAAGGCCGCCAAGATCCTAGAGGTACCGGACCTGCATCCGGAGTCATTACTGGAGGTTGAGGAGCTAGACGGAGGTGCTGAGCTTAATGGCGAGGACATACCGCCGCCAAGCGACTATCTCAGCTCCCGACAAAAGGACGGTAAGCCACTAGGCGCGGATGCGCTCTTTATTGAAACCTGGAAATGGCTCAAGGACCGAGGCTGCGAGAAGTTTGTGAATCCAAGACTCATCGAAGCCTATGCACAAGCTTTCACCCGCTACATTCAGTGTGAGGAAGCCATTAGCCTATACGGCCTGCTGGGCAAGCATCCGACAACCGGAGGTGCAATCACCAGCCCCTTTGTTCAGATGAGCCAATCCTTTCAGAAGCAGGCCAACCTGCTCTGGTATGAGATTTTTGACATTGTCAAGCAGAACTGCACCACAGCCTTTGTGAGTAATCCGCAGGACGACATAATGGAAGCCCTATTATCGGGCCGGAAAGGACGGTAAGGTAAATGAACGCAACAGAGCGTTTTGAAAAAGTAAAAATTGAACGGCTGGTGCCGTATGCCAGAAATGCCCGTACCCATAGCAAGGAGCAGATCCGTCAGCTTCGGGCATCCCTTCGGGAGTTCGGTTTTGTCAATCCGGTCATTGTCGATAAAGAACTGAATATCATCGCCGGCCATGGTCGAATCCTGGCCGCCAAGGAGGAAGGCATCACAGAGGTGCCTTGCGTTTTTGTTGAGCACCTAACCGATGCTCAAAAGCGAGCCTACATTCTTGCCGATAATCGGCTGGCCTTAAACGCAGGTTGGGATGCGGAAATCCTGTCCATCGAGCTTTCTGATCTGCAGGGAGCAGATTTTGATATTTTCCTTCTCGGTTTTGATGCTGCTGAGCTGAATAAACTGATGGGTGGCATGGACGAGGTTAAGGATGACGATTTTGACGTAGACGCCGAGCTTCAAAAGCCTGCCATCACCAAGTCTGGCGACCTGTGGCTGTTAGGTAAGCATCGCCTGGTCTGCGGTGACAGCACGAAGGCCGAAACCTTCGAGCTTTTGATGGACGGCAAGCAGGCAAATCTGACTGTCACAGACCCGCCCTATAACGTTAACTACGAAGGTAGCGCCGGCAAAATCAAGAATGACAACATGGCCGACGATAAGTTTTATCAATTCTTGTTTGATGCGTTCGCCCTTACTGAAAAAGCAATGGCCAAGGATGCCAGCATCTATGTTTTCCATGCCGATACGGAAGGTCTTAATTTCCGTAAAGCTTTCTCTGATGCCGGCTTTTATTTGTCCGGCACCTGCATCTGGAAGAAGCAGTCACTAGTTCTTGGACGCTTCCCGTACCAGTGGCAGCATGAGCCGATCCTGTTTGGGTGGAAGAAGGCCGGCAAGCATGCCTGGTATGCTGACCGCAAACAGACCACCATCTGGGAGTTTGAAAAACCTAAGAAGAACGGCGAACATCCCACTATGAAGCCGGTTCCACTCATTGCCTATCCGATTGTGAACAGCTCCATGACTGGCTGTATTGTGCTCGACCCCTTTGGCGGTAGCGGTTCAACACTGATCGCCTGTGAGCAGACCGACAGAGTGTGCTTTACTGTGGAACTGGAGGAAAAGTTCTGCGATGTCATTGTGAAAAGGTACATCGAGCAGGTTGGCTCACAAGAAAATATCTCTCTCCTTCGGGAGGGTAAAAAGCTGTGCTTCTCTGATGTAAATGTTGCGGAAAGTGTAGAAAAATAAAGGCTTTTATTGCTCAAATACAACTTGCTATTCCACCGCTTCAGAGTGATATATGTACTCACCAAAGAAGCGAAGGAGGCTTATGATTATGGAATTAAAGTATAACGTAACAGGTGCAAGGCGCAAGGAACTGGTTTCGGCAGTAAGTGAGCTTGTCGGTGAAGCCATGAGCTACAAAGGAGCACCGACCTTTGCCTATGAAGTCGGACCCTTTTCCATCGACAAGGAAGGAACCCTCAGCTATCCGGTTGAAACAGGCGGCGAGCTGGTCGAAATGGTAATGGAGCGTCTTTCGGAAAGAGGCTTTGATTTTGAGGAAGGTGAAATCCCCGACCTACTAACCATCGAAATGCCGCTGGAGGGCTTCACTGAGGAAAGCCTCTCCAACCTTGAAAAGCTGATTGCCAGCAAGGCTAAGCTTATCCAAAGGGCTATCGGGGCAGAGTCCCTCCCCATTGAGAGGACAGAGAGTACATTGAAATTTCCCTGGTTCAAGCTCCCGGTCGACAGTGATGAGGTTGCAGCTTACTCACGATTTGTCGGCGCGCTGTGTGCAGCAGCTAAGGAGCAGAAGCGGGTCACGGCTCGGGAGAAGGAAGTCGACAATGAGAAGTTTGCCTTCCGGGTGTTCCTCATTCGGCTGGGCTTTGTGGGCGACGAGTACAAAACGGCTCGGAAAATCCTACTCCGTAGCTTGAGCGGAAACTCGGCCTTCAAGAACGGTCGCCCGGAAAAGGCAAATGCGGATTGCGAGGTGTGCCATGAATAGCTTTCCTTCAAGAGAGGTTGTCACTCGCCTGCGTGAGCAATATCCTAAAGGCAGCCGGGTCGAGCTGGTGCAGATGAACGACCCATATTCCAAGCTTAAGCCTGGTGACCAAGGCACCGTTGATTTCATCGATGATACCGGAACCATTTTCTGCAGCTGGGACACCGGCTCCACCCTTGGTGTGGTGTACGGTGAGGACATCGTAAAAAAGCTATAAAGAGAATATACGGATAACCGGAAAGAGCTTCTGTTTCGAGGCTCTTTTCTTATGTCCATTTTCAAGAATGGAGAGGTGCTAAGCCAATGCGCAAGCTGAAAAAATATAAACCCACAACCTTCATGGCTGAAGGCAGCATATACAACCAGGCTGCGGCAGACTATGCAGTTGCATTTGTCGAAGCTCTCTCTCATACAAAGGGAAGCTGGGCCGGTAAGCCCTTTGAGCTCATCGATTGGCAGGAGCAGATCGTTCGGGATGTATTCGGCATTATGAAGCCGAACGGCTACCGGCAGTTCAACACTGCCTATGTTGAGATTCCAAAGAAGATGGGAAAAAGCGAACTGGCTGCAGCCATTGCCCTGCTACTCACCTGCGGCGACAGTGAGGAACGCGCTGAAGTATACGGCTGTGCTGCGGATCGTCAGCAGGCTTCTATCGTTTTTGAGGTTGCAGCTGATATGGTGCGCATGTGTCCGGCACTCAATCGGAGAGTCAAGATCCTGGCTTCAACCAAAAGGATCATATATCTGCCGACAAACAGCTTCTATCAGGTGCTTTCGGCAGAAGCTTATTCCAAGCATGGCTTCAACATCCATGGTGTTGTGTTTGATGAGTTGCACACCCAGCCTAACCGTAAGCTCTTTGATGTTATGACAAAGGGCTCTGGGGACGCTAGGACACAGCCCCTATATTTTTTAATCACTACTGCCGGAACGGACACCCAGAGTATTTGTTATGAAACCCATCAAAAGGCCCTCGACCTGCTGGAAGGCAGAAAAGCTGATCCCACCTTCTATCCGGTGATTTATGGCGCTACTGAAGATGATGACTGGACAGACCCCAAGGTGTGGAAGAAAGCCAATCCCAGCCTTGGAATTACGGTCAATATCGATAAGGTAAAAGCGGCTTGTGAATCAGCCAAGCAGAATCCTGCCGAGGAGAATAGCTTCCGGCAGCTCAGGCTAAACCAATGGGTCAAGCAGGCGGTGCGTTGGATGCCAATGGCAAAATGGGATGCCTGTGCGTTTCCTGTTTCGCCGGAGGAGCTGGAGGGGCGTGTTTGCTACGGTGGCCTGGACCTATCCTCAACCACCGATATTACTGCCTTTGTGCTGGTATTTCCACTACTAGACGATAGTGACAAGTTTCAGGTGCTTCCGTACTTCTGGATGCCAGAAGACAACATTGACCTGCGAGTGCGTCGGGACCATGTACAGTACGACCTGTGGGAGAAGCAGGGCTTTTTGATGACCACTGAGGGTAACGTGGTCCACTACGGCTACATTGAAAAATTCATCGAGGAACTGGGAGAACGGTACAACCTACGGGAGATTGCCTTTGACCGCTGGGGTGCAGTCCAGATGGTACAGAATCTCGAGGGTCTCGGCTTTACCGTGGTTCCTTTTGGGCAGGGCTTTAAGGATATGTCCCCGCCCACCAAGGAGTTGATGAAACTGACGTTGGAAGAGAAAATCTCCCATGGTGGACATCCAGTCCTTCGATGGATGATGGATAACATCTTCATCAAGACCGACCCGGCTGGCAATGTAAAACCAGATAAGGAAAAATCCACTGAGAGAATTGACGGTGCGGTAGCGACTATTATGGCGCTTGACCGAGCAATCCGCTGTGGAAACGACAGTTCAGCTTCGGTATATGATGATCGGGGGCTCCTCATCTTTTAACAATTTACCTCTAAGGTTAATTCAAAGATTGACTTTATCATCTGTTCATGCTACAATTAATTTACCTCAAAGGTAAATGACAAGAAGAGGTGATGGGTTGCAGATAGAGTACAAAAGCCGTGGGCTCGAAAAGGTGTGTACAAACGCTCACGAGGCCGAAAAGAAACACGGAAAAAATATGGCGGCGAAGATACATCAGCGAATAGATGAGATAACGGCTGCGGATTCTGTTGAAATGCTGATTCAATATAAAATCGGTGGCTGCCATATACTAAAAGGAGATAGAAAGAAACAATATGCCATGGACTTAATTCAGCCCTACCGCCTCGTATTTGAGATGAAAGGTTCTAAGGTTCAAATTGTCCGTGTTATAGAAATCATTGACTATCATTAAATCTGTGACATGAAAAAGGAGGTAGCACAGATGGTGAGAAGCCGTACAATAATTGCATCACCACCAGGCGCGACCATAAAGGAGCAGCTTGTTGACAGAGGAATGAGCCAGAAGGAGTTTGCTCAGAGAATGGATATGTCTGAAAAGCATATCAGCAGACTCATCAATGGTGAGGTCCAGTTAACCCCTGATATGGCCATGCGTCTTGAGCTGGTGCTTGGGGTTCCTGCACAGTTTTGGAGCAGGCTAGAGTCCGTCTATCGTGAGAAGTTGGCGAAGGCTAACGCCGAGAACGAGATGGACGCAGATATAGAATTAGCAAAAAAGTTCCCTTACAAAGAGATGTCAAAAAACGGGTGGGTCCCGGAAACAAGCAAAGGTACAGAAAAAGTAATATATCTTCGTAAATACTTTGAGGTGGTTCAGCTTAGGTTGCTTCAGGGCACTTTAATTCCTGGCATAGCCTGCAGACGCTTAGCTGACCACGAAAAAGCAGATTACGCATTGTATGCGTGGGCGCAGAAAGCTAAGCTTGAGGCAAGGCAAGTTGATACGAAACCCATAGATATAAATAAGCTTTCAAGTATAATACCGCATATCAGGAAGATGACGCGGGAGAATCCGAAGACTTTTTGCGGTGAACTAGTCAGTATGCTGGCCGACTGTGGTATAGCGATAATTTTTCTTCCTCATATCGGTGGGTCATTTCTGCATGGCGCTACATTCTATGATGGAAGTAAAATTGTCATGGGGCTGACTGTGCGCGGAAAAGATGCGGACCGTTTTTGGTTTAGTCTTTTCCATGAAATCGCCCACATTATTTATGGGCACATTGGTCAGCCAAATGGTACTTCAGATGCAGATGAGTCGGCCGCGGATGAATTTGCAAAGGAGACGCTAATTCCAAGCAAGGAATTTGAGCCATTTATTGCAAAAAAAGATTTTTCTAAATCATCGATAGTTCAATTTGCTAAAGCTGTTGAAATCGATGCTGGCATCGTGGTTGGAAGGCTACAAAAAGAAGGTTATATCGAATATAGCTGGTACAACAACTTAAAAACCAAATATAAAATTACTGCATAGCATAAAGCTAAGCGAATAGAAAGCATCTGTTAAATATACAGGTGCTTTTTTCATGCCTATTTTTTGGAGGTGAAGCCTATGAACCTATTTAGCGGTCTGTTTCGATCAAGAGACAAGCCTAAGAACCTTTTAAGCAGCGGGTTGTCCTTCCTGTTCGGAAGCACCACTTCTGGTAAAGCCGTCAATGAGTACACCGCCATGCAGACCACGGCGGTGTATTCTTGTGTTCGGATACTCGCAGAAGCCGTCGCAGGTTTGCCGCTTCATGTCTATCGATACAAGGCTGATGGCGGCAAGGAAAGAATTGCACAGCATCCGCTGTACTACCTGCTGCATGATGAGCCAAACCCGGAAATGACCTCGTTTGTGTTTAGGGAAACCCTGATGAGTCATTTGCTGCTATGGGGTAACGCTTACGCGCAGGTCATTCGCAATGGTCGTGGTCAGGTTGTGGGACTCTATCCGCTGCTTCCTAGCAAGATGGAGGTCAGCCGTTCCAAGGCAGGCGAGCTTATATACACCTATTACCGGAATGAGGATGAAAGCGGCATGAAACCGAGGGGCGGCTATATAACGCTTCGAAAGGAGGAGGTTCTCCATATACCGGGCCTCGGATTTGACGGGCTTATAGGCTACAGCCCAATCGCGATGGCGAAAAATGCAATCGGTATGGCGCTTGCTACCGAGGAGTACGGGGCGACCTTCTTCGCCAACGGGGCCAATCCCGGCGGTGTGCTGGAGCACCCTAGTGTAATCAAGGATATCCAGCGCGTGAAGGACAGCTGGAACAGTGCCTACCAAGGCAGCAGCAATGCCAATCGGGTTGCAGTTCTTGAGGAGGGTATGAAATTCCAGGCCATCGGCATTCCGCCCGAGCAGGCGCAGTTTCTGGAAACCCGCAAGTTTCAGCTTAACGAGATTGCTAGGATCTTCCGGGTGCCGCCTCATATGGTGGGTGATCTTGAGAAGTCCAGCTTTTCCAATATCGAGCAGCAGTCGCTGGAGTTTGTGAAATACACCCTTGACCCTTGGGTGGTTCGCTGGGAGCAGGCCCTCCAACAGTCGCTGATCCTGCCCTCAGAAAAACCGTTGGTTATTGTCAAGTTCAATCTCGACGGGCTTCTGCGAGGTGACTACCAAAGCCGGATGCAGGGTTATTCGACAGGCATTCAAAATGGCTTTCTGTCGGTAAACGATGTGAGGAGCCTTGAGGATATGAATCTGCTTTCTGATGAAGAAGGCGGTAACCTTCATTTTGTTAACGGCAATATGGTCAAGCTCGCCGATGTCGGAGCGGCCTATATAAGGAACACAGAAACGGAGGAAAACACATGAAGAAATTCTGGAACTGGGTCAAGGACTCAGAAAGCACAGAGCGCATTCTTTACCTGGATGGCGTAATTGCTGAGGAAAGCTGGTTTGATGATGATGTCACCCCCAGAGCCTTCAAGACAGAGCTTGAGGCCGGACAGGGTGACATTGTTATTTGGCTCAACTCACCCGGTGGCGACTGTGTGGCAGCAAGTCAAATCTACGCAATGCTGATGGACTATTCGGGTCAGGTAACGGTCAAGATTGATGGCATCGCAGCCTCGGCCGCTTCTGTTATTGCAATGGCAGGGACAAAGGTGCTCATGGCTCCGACTGCACTCATGATGGTGCACAACCCGCTGACCATCGCCATCGGCGATAGCGAGGAAATGCAAAAGGCCATTGAGATGCTCTCGGAGGTTAAGGAAAGCATCATCAATGCCTATGAAATCAAAACCAGCCTTTCTCGGGCAAAGCTTTCTCGCCTCATGGATGCAGAAACCTGGCTAAACGCCAACAAGGCGATAGAGCTGGGGTTTGCTGACAGCATCTTGGAAGACGAGAAAAAGCGAGCAGGCACTGAGACCTATGCTTTTTCAAGGAGGGCCGTTACCAATTCCCTGCTGGAGAAGGTGCGACCTAAGCAAGTAAAACAACCGAAGACAGGAACCCCTGTAGAGTCGCTGGAAAAGCGGCTTTCTTTAATTTCTCACTAAATAAAGGAGGAACAAATTATGAGCAAGATTCTTGAACTGCGCGAAAAACGCGCTAAAGCCTGGGACGCAGCAAAAGCGTTCCTTGACACCAAGCGTGGCAACGATGGGTTGCTGTCTGCTGAGGACACTGCCGTCTACGAAAAGATGGAAAATGATGTGGTTGCTCTCGGTAAAGAGGTCGAGCGCTTGGAAAGACAGGCCGCTATTGACCTGGAGCTTTCAAAAGCCACGAGCAATCCCATCATCAACCAGCCTAACCAGCAAGACGGAAAGCTCAGGACTGGCAGAGCCGCTGACGAGTACAAGGTGGACTTCGGTCAGGCGCTTCGCGGGAAGCCGCTTCTTCATAACGTTTTGAGCACCGGTGTGGATGCGGACGGAGGATATCTGGTCCCGACCGAATTTGAACGCCAGATTGTAATGGGCCTTGAGGAAGCCAACGTCATTCGTTCCCTTGCGAAGGTCATCACTACCTCAGCGGAGAGAAAAATCCCCATTGCAGCTACGCACACCACCGCACAGTGGACCGCTGAAAATGCGGCTTACACGGAGAGCAGCCCGACCTTTGCGCAGAAAACCATTGATGCCTTTAAGCTGACGGATCTGGTCAAGGTATCCACAGAGCTCCTGCAGGACAGCATGTTTGATCTGGAAGCCTACATCGCTCAGGAATTTGCCAGAGCCTTTGGTGTGGCTGAGGAGGAAGCCTTCTGCGTAGGTACCGGCATAGGCCAGCCTTCGGGCATCTTCCTTGCGTCTGGCGGTGGAACCATCGGAGTTACGGCAGGTAGCACAACCAACATTACCGTAGACAACCTCATTGACCTCGTCTATGCTCTGAAATCTCCGTACCGCAGGAATGCGGTTTTTCTGATGAAGGATGTGACCGTATCGGCACTTCGTAAGCTGAAGGACTCCAACGGCGCATACCTCTGGCAGCCGAGTGTCCAGCAGGGTCAGCCTGACAGGTTTATTGGCTATCCGCTCTATACCTCGCCTTACGTGCCGGGTGTTGAAGCAGGTGCATTGCCAATTGCCTTTGGGGACTTCTCCAACTACTGGATTGCGGATCGTATGGGCCGCAGTGTTCAGAGACTCAATGAGCTCTATGCTGGAAATGGCCAAGTCGGCTTCCTTGCTACCGAGCGTGTGGACGGCAAGGTTATCCTGGCCGAAGGCATCCAGCTGTTGCAGATGGCGGCATCCTAATATTCGGAGGTGATGCAGCATGGCACTTGTTGATGAGCTGCTCCCAAAGGTTAAAGCAAACCTCATTCTGGAGCATGACCGGGATGATAGTCTGCTGGAGGGATATATCAAGGCAGCTATCTCCTATGCGGAAAGCTATCAGCACCTTTCGGAAGGGTATTATGCCGAAAGCTCCATGCTGCCTACCACCGAGCAAGCCGTAATCATGCTGTCAGGCCATTTCTACGAAAGCAGGGATGGCTCGACAGCCGGCTTTTTCTCAGACAACGTGCAGGCGAGTCAGCAGGTTTGGAATACAGTGAACCTGCTGCTTCGACTGGATCGGAGGTGGGGCGTGTGAGCTATGGGAAAATGAATACCCTTATCAATATCATATCGAAGACTCCGGTGAAGGACGCTGAAGGCTTTGTCAGTGAGGGCGATAGCATTCTCGCTTCCATTAGGGCCTACAAGGAGGCTCGGCATGGCAATGAGCGCTGGGCCAATATGGCGGCTTTTTCTGAAGCGACCGCTCTTTTTCGGTTCAGGACAATTCCAGAGCTTAAGATCACCACAGAAATGCTCATTACCTGTTCTGAGGAGCGGTATGAAATCACCAGTGTGGAGGATATCAGAGACCGGAAGCTTTACACTGAGGTGTTGGCAAGGCGGGTGATTTCCAGTGGCTAAGGTGGACATGAAAATGCCGGAGGAATTTCTTTTGAAGGTATCCAGGCTTGCTGAAAAAACCGATGAGATCATCCCGAGGGTACTAGAGGCCGCCGGTGAGGTAGTCCTTGAAAAGGTCAGGGATAACCTGCGATCGGTAATTGGGCGCGATACAAAGCAGCCCTCCGAGTCCACTGGGGAGCTGGCCTCAGCCTTAGGGCTCTCTCCTACTAAGCAGGATCGGGAGGGCAATTTCAATGTGAAGGTTGGCTTTGCCGAGCCAAGGAGTGATGGCGGCTCCAATGCGAAAATTGCTAATATCATCGAATACGGCAAGCAGGGCCAACCCGCCAAGCCCTTTTTGAAGCCAGCGAAATCAGCTTCACGCAAAGCGTGTATCGCAGAAATGACAGACAAGCTGGAGAAGGAGATATCAAAAATATGAACTTATTAATCGAACTAAATAACCTGCTGGATGGGCTGAGCATTCCAGTGGAAACGGGCGTGTTCAGCGGGAATGCTCCGGAAGAGTATGTGGTTATTACTCCTCTTGTGGATACCTACGAACTATACGCTGACAATCGGCCAGAATATGAAACCCAAGAAGCGAGACTATCTTTGTTTACAAAAGGCAGCTACACGCAGATAAAGAGACAGATTGAGGCTTCGCTGATAAGCCTGGAAATTATCGTCACGGACCGCCGGTATATTGGCCATGAGAACGATATCGGCTACCATCATTACGCCATTGATGTGGCAAAAGAATATGGATTGGAGGACTGACCTATGGCTACGATTGGCCTAGACCAACTGTTTTACGCAACGATTACGGAAGATACATCAGGCAACGAAACCTATAGCACACCTGTGTCGCTTGCCAAAGCGCTCTCGGCTGATCTTGCCGTTGAGTTGAACGAAGCAACGCTTTACGCTGATGACAGTGCGGCAGAGGTTGTGAAGGAATTTAAGTCCGGTAAGCTGACACTCGGGATTGACGACATCGGTATAACAGCCGCCGAGTCGCTTACTGGTGCAAATATTGACGACAATTATGTTCTTATTTCAGCCAGCGAGGATGAGCCACTACCAGTCGCGATTGGCTTCCGGGCAAAAAAGTCAAATGGTAAGTATCGTTACTTCTGGCTTTACCGGGTCAAATTTGGCATTCCTGCTACGAATCTTGCAACCAAGGGTGACAGCATTACATTTTCCACGCCCTCAATTGAAGGAACAATTCTTCGTCGCAATAAGCTTGACGACAACAGCAAGCATCCGTGGAAAGCCGAAGTGAATGAAGATGACCCCAATGTTCTTGCGGCGACAATCACCAGTTGGTTTTCAGCTGTATATGAACCGGCCTTTGCCGTGACTTGAGGAGGATAATATATGGATAGCGAAAGAACCGCTTTAATCAACATTGGCGGAGAAGAATATTCTCTTGTCCTAACCACGAAGGCAACGAAAGAGATCGCCAAGAGATATGGCGGTCTTTCAAATTTGGGCGAAAAGCTTATGAAAACAGAAAACTTTGAAATGGCCCTGGACGAGGTAGTATGGCTCATTACCCTGCTCGCCAATCAATCGGTGCTGGTGCACAACCTGCAGAGTCCTTCCAAAAAGAAAAGCCTTCTTACCGTGGAGTCAGTCGAGCTGTTGACCTCTCCCTTTGAGCTTGCAGATTACAAAAACGCCATCATGGAGGCTATGTACAAAGGAACGAAGCGCGAGGTTGAAAGCGAGGAGGAAGCTTCAAAAAACGCACTGGTCGGGTAAGCGACGAAGAGTTATTTGCCCGACTGATTTTTTATGGTGTAACTCTCCTGCATCGTTCTGAGCAGGAGGTCTGGCTAATGCCGATTGGCCATCTGCTGGATCAATGGGAGGTTTACAAACAGTTTAATGGCCTTGCGAAAGCAAAATGTGAGTATTACATCGATGAAATCATGCCAAATGGGATATAAGGAGGTGGTGAGAATATGGCGGATAACTTCGGTCTGAAAATCGGCGTGGAGGGTGAAAAGGAATTCAAGAGAGCCCTCGCTGATATCAATCAGTCCTTTAAGGTGCTCGGTTCTGAGATGAAGCTGGTCGAATCCGAGTTTGATAAGAATGAAAACAGCGTCCAGTCCCTCACCGCCAAAAACGAGGTACTTACCAAGCAGATCGATGCACAGAAGGATAAAATCGAAACCTTACAAAAAGCATTGCAGAACGCCTCCGATTCCTTTGGCGAAAACGACCGCCGCACCCAGAGATGGGCCGTTCAGCTCAATAACGCCAAAGCAGAGCTTAATGATATGGAGCGTGAATTGGAGCAGTCCGCCGATGAAGCGGACAAGCTCGGTGACGAACTAGAAGATGCCGGTGACGCAGCTAATATTTCCGGCGGTAAATTTGACAAACTAGGCGATATCTTGAAGGGTGTCGGCGCAGCAATGGGTACAGTTGCGATCGCTGCGGGAGCCGCTGCGTTTAAGCTGGGCAAGGAAGTAATGCAGCAGTTCGGCGAGCTGGAGCAAAACCTTGGCGGTTCGGAAGCTGTGTTTGGCGAATACGCAGCTTCAATTCAGAAAACCGGCGAGGACGCATATAAAAACCTTGGCGTATCTCAAAGCGAATACCTGGCAACCGCTAATAAGATGGGCGCACTATTCCAAGGCTCCGGCGTTGAACAGCAGAAAAGCCTTGAACTGACTGAGAAGGCCATGCAGCGGGCAGCAGACATGGCGTCGGTGATGGGCATCGACATGCAGACAGCGCTTGATTCTGTTGCTGGTGCGGCCAAAGGCAATTTTACAATGATGGATAATCTCGGGGTTGCAATGAACGCCACCAACATTGAAGCCTATGCCCTTGCCAAGGGACTGGACTTCACTTGGGCATCTGCGACCAATGCGGAAAAAGCCAAGGTTGCGATGCAAATGTTCTTTGAGAACACGGAGCAGTACGCTGGAAACTTTGCTCGCGAGTCCACACAGACCATCTCCGGTTCCCTTGGCCTATTGCAGGCGGCGCTTGGCTCCTTTACAGCAGGGCTCGGCAATGCCGATGCCGATATGACGAACCTGACTCAGAACCTCGTGGACGCTTTTCAAGCAGTAGTGAAAAACATCGTTCCCGTAATTGAAAATATAGTGTCCGCCCTTCCTATGGCAATGGATGCGATTCTTTTAGCGATCGGCGACCTGCTCCCAACCTTGCTGAGCACAGTCACAGGGCTTTTCACCCAGGTGCTGGAAACTTTATTGAACCTGCTTCCTGAGCTGATACCTGCTGCTGTTAATGCAATTATGACTATAGTTAAGGCGCTCATTGACAACCTGCCGCTGCTCATTGCTGCAGCTGTTCAGCTCATAACCGCACTGGTGGAAGGGATAGGCACAGCCTTGCCGGAATTGATTCCTGCTGCGTTTGGAGCGATTATTACAATTGCCCAGGGATTGCTGGACAATATGGACCAGATCCTTGCTGCAGCTTTTACCCTTATCCAGGGACTTGCAGAGGGCCTATTGAATGCGCTGCCACAGCTTATTGATGCACTGCCGCAGATTATTTCCACAATTATAGATTTCATCACAAATAATCTGCCGCTCATTATAGAAATGGGCATACAGCTGATCGTCCAATTAGCAGTTGGCCTGATCAAGGCAATTCCCCAGCTTGTTGCCAAAATGCCGGAGATTATTTCCGCAATTGTTAAGGGCCTTGGAAACGCGGTAGGTTCTGTGCTCAATATTGGTGTCAACATAGTCAAGGGTCTGTGGGAAGGAATCCAGAGCATGGGTCAATGGATATCGAACAAGGTCAGCAGCTTCTTCAGCGGTATTGTCAGCAGCGTAAAAGGCTTGCTTGGAATTCATTCGCCATCAACCCTATTTGCGGGTATCGGCGGTAATATGGCTGAGGGCATCGGTGTTGGCTTCAGTGAAACTATGTCCAAGGTATCCGATGATATGCAGAAAGCTATTCCTGTGGATTTTGATACCGATGTCAATTACTCCGCGTCAGGCTCTGCAAGTGCTATGCCCTCAATTGGTATCAGCATTCCACTAAGCTTGGATGGCACTGTTATCACAAGAGCGACAAGCCGGCTGCAGTATAACCGTAACAAGGCATATTCAAGAGCCCTGGGGGTGACTGTATGAGCAGGATTAAGATACTGGATGAAACTCTGACAGAGCTGGCAGTTATACAGATTGCCAGCTCTGCTGTTCGTTATGAGAAATTAAATTCAGATAATATGCTTAGCTTCTCCTTCCGTGTTAGCAACGGTTTGGCAGCATACATCAACGATACAAATGTCATCGAACTGGATAACGACTACTTCGACATTGCTCTGTATAAAAAAGAACAGCAGAGCGACGGAACATTAATGGTCTCGGTGGAATGTGAGCATATCAGTTACAGGCTGAATAGCTCAGATTACAATGTGGAGTATTTCGCATTGACCGGAACACCCACCGAGATCTTTTCTGCAATTTTGAGCGGCACCGGCTTTTCAGTCGGAACAATAGAATTTACTGAACAAACCACGTTTTCTTTGCAGGAATCCGCTTCCCGGCGCGCTCTTCTGATGCAGTTTGTCGCTTCCCTCGGCGGTGAAGTGGCTTTTGACGGCTTCACAATTTCGATACTGTCCCAGCGTGGTTTAGCATCACCAAAAGCGCTGACGGTTGGTAAAGACCTGACTGTTATCTCCAAGTCCGTCGACAAAAGAAATCTCGATAAATCAGGCAATCCTACGATTTCCTACGCTTGTGGAGTGTTTAAAGGAGCTGTGCTTGCCCTTGGCGATGTCGTCACTCTCGACTATGACGCGCTGGATATCGACATCTCACTTCGTGTTGTCGCCAAGTCATACGATCCCTACAATCCGAACAATGTCTCAGTTGAGATAGGAAACTATGTTAATAGCCTGGAAGATGACCTTTATCGTATTGAAACACAGGCTGTATCCAAAGATGCGCTGATGAATGGCTGCCGGATCGGTCCGGTCTACGGGTTTGAAGTTATCCGAAACGACAAGAAAGCTCGCGCCTATATGAATAGCACAAATCTTGCGTTTCAGACCGGAGACGGCGGCGGGACCATTTGGACGGATAAGCTTTATTTTGATGTAGATCCTGATACCGGTACTGCAACTTTGGTTTTTGATGGCGAATTGTCCGCGACTATTATCAATGCCATCTCTACCCTGATTACTCCTAATTTCTACGCAGGAAAGGCCAATATCTCAGAGTTGACCGTGGATCAACTGGAAACCGAAACCAAGGTTCAGAATTACCTTAACAACGACCTTTCAGACGTCAATTACATTCGTATTACCGGACACGTGCTGCAATTCATATCAGCCGTGGTTGCGTCAAATTACGGGGCTTCGCGCAGCAACTCTGGCGAGTGGGATATGAAAGCAGACAACCAGACGGATATATACTATTCCAGCATCTCGGTGGATGATGATACTGGCGAGATGTCTATGTCCGGAGGCGCGTCTATGGACGCTTGGTCAGCCTTTCAATCGGGTCGTATTTACAGACCAATCAACGTCAACTCGTACTACAAACTGACTGGGGCCAGTGACTTGGTCTTTGTTTCTTACGATGTCTATACCATTAGCGCAATCAGCGCAAACTACGAGCAGGTGAAGAATCGGGATGGCAATCTATTGTACTGGACAGACAATAATCACACGGCAGCCTCTGCAGAAGAGACGGATTATCCTGTATATATCTATTTATATAACGAGCTGACAAAAAGTGAAATGTCCTTTGAAAACGACGGTACAAATTATGTGCCAGAGATTGTTCTAGGCGCCGGAAGCGGAATCACATCAGAAAGCGGAAAAGGCAGAATCAAGAAAGCGTTAGAAGGCATGGAGATGTCCTACACAACAGCCGACGGGGACGATGTAGGCGGTGTATATATCAGAGACGATGGCTTTGTAGATGTTACGGCTCGGCGGGCAGATATATCCGTCAACACGACCAACCAGCAAATAACCATCACACCAGAAGGCGATGACCAAACGGATATTGTGATTGACTACACTGAAGTCGATGACGTGCTCACCATGACATGGCCGGACGGAAAGTCCTTCAGCGTGGAGGTGACTTCGTAAATGGCTTGGACAGCGGGTGACTTAAAAATCTTTGCCGCCGGACTTGCAATTGGTGCTAAGTATAATCACACGCATGGGACTTTGCCCAGGGTAAAGGCTTCTGTCGCCGCAGGAACGTATAGCAGTGTTTTTTACGTTGCCCTATCATGCGATTTGGAAGAAGCCATAATTATGTACAGTACGGACGGAGGAACACCGACAACGGAGTATGCGGGAGAAGAAATCTTTGTTGATGATGATCTGACAATTTATGCGTACGCTGTTTACAGGCAGAATTTGAGTCCCATGTCCAAGTTCGATTACGTCATATACGTTCCGGAAGCAAATGTAGAAGAAACACTAACAACCCCAGATGGAATTTCCGACGAAGTCGTGGTGGAAATGGTGGTCACGACGCAGGTTGCAACGTCAGAAACATTAGATGTGGCAGAAATAAATATCTCGGACGAAGTGGAGGTCGTAGTAAATGATCCATGATAAATTGGTAGTAGCTCCTCGGATGAAAGGGCATGTGAAATTGCAGCTCTTTGAGGACGGTCAGTGCGTCAAAGAAACAGAAGAAAACAACTTCATAGGGAATCCTTTGAAACATTGGATGCTTGCTATGGCAGGAGGCCTATTTGCTGAATTCGTCTATAAAAATGGGAAGTCAGTGGGTATGCCCGCCGAAAATGTTGTAAGCCACATCGCCTTAACTGATAACGCTGCAGCAGTTGCCACGGATGAACTAAATCTTCCGGGCAACATTATTGGATGGGCTAATATCGACGGATACGTTGGGGCCGATACGTTACGCGGAACCATAAACATCCAGGAATCGCACTTTGACTTTATAAATGAAGCTATGGTTTTGGTTTTTGACTGGCCCACAAACGCTGCAAATGGAACGTTTCAAACAGTTGGATTTACTAGGTTGACCACAGGAGCAAACAGCGCTAGCAATGACCCAGAATTGCAGCTTCTCCCCGTTCACTTCCGTAGCGGCATCGATGAAATAGCTATTAACGGGGATACTTTGTACTTCACCGACGATGAGCATTTATATTCCTTCGACATAACCAGCGGAATAGAGACATCACTTGGAACGCTTAATTGGTACTCAGGCTATAAAGGCATATTATACTATGACAATAAAATTTGGTACCTCTACGATGCCGGGGGCATTTATGACTATCTAGCCTACTTCGATTTGTCAACTCAGACGAATACCATAGTACAAACAAATATGAGTTATGGCAATGGTTACGACAGAGACAGCGGTTCTTGGTGTACCACAGATGGGACATATATTTACATTGGGCACTATTATTCCGGCACCTACAGCATCCATCGTTTTAATATGGACGGTACCTTTGTAGATTACAAGAACGTATCGAGTGGCTGGGCATCCGGTATAAGATGCGTAGTGAATAACGCTGGCTGGCTTATGCGGGGAGATGGAACTGAGTTGAATATTTCTGATCTTTTCGACAGCGGGATTGAAACTACACGCAATCTGTTAGAAAATCTAAACCTGCCCTTACTCAGTGGCCAGATACTTAAGTATGGTTCCCATTGGTTAATTGATACCACGGCCAATATTCCACGCCCTTATGAGAGCAGCTATGACAGCGGCCTCGCCGATTATTCCCAGGGTATGATTGCAAAAGTTATTGGGCGCGTTTCCCTTGGGACTTGTGCGGTTTTAGCGTCACCAGTAACAAAAAACGATACCCAGACCATGAAGGTCACATACACTTTAAGCGTAACATTGCCATAGGAGGGAATATGAAAGAAATTAGATATGATCTGCTGAGTGGCGCAGTCTGCATTGTCATCATTATCTTTTGCACGGCGCAAATTACATTATCACTATGTAATAACAAACATAATGAGAGCCATAGGGCTCTTTTTTTATTGCAAGGAGGAACAAGTTTATGAAAGATATTTGGAATGGCGTACAGATAGCGTTCACCACGCTTGGTGCGTGGAGCGGCTGGTTTCTTGGGGGCTTGGATGGCTTTCTTTATGCCCTTGTTGCTTTTGTCGTGATTGACTACTTGACCGGTCTCATGGCAGCGGCTGCAGAAAGAAAGCTGTCGAGTGAGGTTGGGTTTAGGGGCATCTTTAAGAAGATGCTTATTTTTATGCTCGTTGGTATTGGACACATATTGGATAAGCATATTATTGGCGATGGCAGCGTGCTCCGAACCGCTGTTATTTTCTTCTACATCTCAAATGAAGGTATCAGCATCATAGAGAATGCCGGCAGGATAGGACTGCCCGTTCCAGAAAAGCTCAAAGGCATCCTGGAACAGATGAAAACACGGGAGGATGAGTAAATGAATTTGTATAAGTGCTTTTTGACAAAAAACAACTGCTATAAGGCTTGCCAAACAATCGTGCCGAAAGGCATCATGGTGCACTCCACCGGGGCGAACAATCCTAATTTGCGAAGGTATGTCGGCCCGGACGATGGGCTGCTTGGCCCAGCCTCCAGTAGCAACTGGAACACAGCGAAACCAGGTGGAATATCTGTTTGTGTTCATGCCTTTATAGGCAAACTGGCTGACGGAAGCATTGCTACCTACCAGACGCTGCCGTGGGATATGCGAGGTTGGCACGCGGGAGGCAGTGCGAACAACACTCATATTGGATTTGAAATTTGCGAGGACGGTCTAAAGGGTATTGACTATTTCAAAAAAGTATATGACGAGGCTGTGGAGCTCTGTGTGTATCTCTGCAAGCAATTCAGTCTCACTGAAAAAGATATCATTTGCCACAGCGAAGGTGCCAAGCTTGGCATTGCCAGCAATCATAGCGACGTGATGCACTGGTTTCCGAAACACGGTAAGAACATGGACTATTTCCGGGAGGATGTCAAGAAGTTGCTGATAGTTGGCGAAGCCCACTTCGGAATTTACACTGTGGTCAAGGGAGACTCACTCTGGAAGATTGCGGCAGCTAGGCTGAGAAATGGCGCTAGGTATTCTGAAATCAAAGCCTTGAACGGGTTGACCAGTGATATCATTCAACCAGGTCAAAAACTGAAAATTCCCAAGTAAGAAGAAAGAAAACCGCCTGCGGAGCAACATGCTCTGTGGGCGGTTTTTTTATGGGGTTCGATTCTCATCGATTTTTCGCATATCGGTGGGAGGTAATGTCTATGGTGCGAACACCGAAAGAACAAATCATCCGAATGCGGAGCGAGGGTTGTAGCTATTCCGTGATAGCTGCTACGCTCGGAATCTCAGAAAATACCGTTAAATCATTCTGTCGTAGAAACCGTCTGGGCGGTGTTGCGGGCATAAATGCTGATAAACGGGAAGGCCGTTTGTGCCATCAGTGCGGAAAGGTGCTAACTGCTTCACCACAATCTAAAACTAAACGCTTCTGTTCCGATAAGTGCCGGATGGCATGGTGGAAAGCCCACCCCGAAGCTATCGCACGTAAAGCAGTGTATGAATTGGTCTGTGCACACTGCCGAGAAGCTTTTGAAAGCTACGGAAATAGAAAACGGAAATATTGTTCCCGCGCCTGCTACGGCAAGTCAAAGAAGGTGCGGCATGAGTAAGGAATTGGCCATCATTCATTACAAAGCCACGATGGCAGTTTTCAAAAAATGGGTTGTAGAGGGGATTATTTGCGAGGATGAACTGCTGAAAATGGTGACAATTATCGCTAAAAAATACGGCCTTTCTTCTTTCAGTATATATCGCTAAAATGCTTGATGTTATAGGCGTTTAGAGCGAATATGTCTATGGAAAGGAGGTCTTTATGGAAAGGATTATAACGAAATTATCGCGGTCAGGTCCGTCACTTCCTGAAAGGTTAAAGGTTGCTGCCTATGCCCGAGTTTCTAGCGATAAAGATACAATGCTTCAATCCCTTGCCGCCCAGGTTAGCTATTACAGTAATCTGATACAGCAGCGACCGGATTGGGAGTATGCAGGAGTGTATGCAGACGAAGCTCTCACAGGGACGAAGGATAAACGGCCGGAGTTTCAGCGCATGCTTTCTGACTGCAAGAACGGTAGGATTGACCGAATCGTCACTAAATCAATTTCACGCTTTGCTCGCAATACGGTTACCCTTCTTGAAACTGTACGAGATTTAAAATTGCTCGGGGTAGATGTATATTTTGAGGAACAGAATATCCACTCCATCAGCGGAGACGGTGAGCTTATGCTGACCATTCTGGCATCCTACGCCCAGGAAGAAAGCCTATCAGCCAGCGAAAACTGCAAATGGCGTATCCGAAAGCGTTTTGAGAATGGCGAATTAGCAGGGCTGAATTTTATGTTTGGGTACCGCATTAGAAAAGGTGTGATAGAAATCGATCCTGAGCAGGCTGAGATTGTCCGAATGATTTTTAAGGACTATATCAGCGGTATGGGTGGTTCACTAATTGCCCGAAAGTTAAGAGAGATGAAGGTTCCGACCGTTTTCGGAGGAAAATGGGACGGCGAGCGTGTTGCCGTAATCATTAAAAATGAGAAATACACCGGTAACGCACTCCTGCAAAAAAAGTTTGTGGAAGACCATCTAAACAAAAAAGAGGTCAGGAACAAGGGCCAGCTTCCGCAGTATTACGCCGAGGGGACGCATCCCGCCATTATCGATACAGCTACCTTTGAGAAAGCGCAGGAGATCATGGGAAAGCGGCGCTTGCGTTTCAAGACGAAGGACACCAGTAAAAACCGGTATCCTTTTAGCAGCATCATCCGGTGTGAAAACTGTGGCAAAAGTTACAAGCGGAAATTCAGAGATGGAAAATCGGTCTGGCAGTGCTCAACTTATTTGGAGAAAGGCAAGGCCAGTTGTCACGCCAAACAAATTCCGGAACCCATGCTTTATAATATAAGCGCGGAAGTTCTCGGTCGTAATGAATTTGATACTGGAATCTTTAAGGAGGAGATTACTCAAATCCTGGTACCTGAGTTCAACCGGCTGGTATTTGTGTTTTCTGATGGACGAACTGTTGAAAAGGTCTGGCAGGACAAATCACGCCGTGAAAGCTGGACAGAAGAGATGCGTCAGAGGGCTTGCATGAAAGCGAAAGGAGGCTCTCAGGATGGCAAATGTTAGAATGATTCCTGCGAGAATCTGCCAGCACTCTGCTCAGGGTTCGCCGCTGGCTGCTAAACGAAGGACAGCAGCTTATGCCAGGGTTTCCACAGACAGCGAGGAACAGCTTACCAGCTATGAGGCGCAGGTGGATTACTACACTAAATACATTAAGGAGCATAAAGATTGGGAGTTTGTCCGGGTCTATACAGACGAAGGAATCAGCGCCACAAATACAAAGAGGCGCGATGGTTTCAAGCAAATGGTTGCAGATGCTCTAGCCGGAAAAATTGATTTAATAATTACAAAGTCGGTTAGCCGCTTTGCAAGAAATACCGTTGACTCACTGGTTACAGTTCGTCAGCTTAAGGAAAAAGGCGTGGAGATCTACTTTGAGAAGGAAAACATCTATACGCTAGACAGCAAGGGTGAACTGCTCATTACAATTATGTCAAGTCTTGCACAGGAGGAAAGCCGCTCCATCTCCGAGAACGTCACTTGGGGACAGCGCAAGCGCATGGCAGATGGCAAGGTTAGCCTTCCCTATGCTCAATTCTTAGGATACGAAAAGGGCGAGGACGGGCTGCCAAAGATTGTAGAATCTGAAGCCCAAATCGTGCGGATGATATTTCGGCTTTTCATGGAAGGGAAAACGCCGTCGGCAATCGCGAAACACCTCGTCAGTCAGGGCATCCCTTCTCCAGCAGGGAAGAAGACGTGGCAAGTCGCCACGGTGAAAAGTATTCTGACAAACGAAAAATATAAGGGCGATGCTCTTCTGCAGAAACGCTTCACGGTTGATTTCCTCACAAAAACCACCAAAATTAATGAGGGCGAAGTTCCACAATACTATGTCCAAAACAGCCACCCAGCTATTATTGAGCCTGAAGAGTTCGATGCGGTGCAGGCTGAAATGGAGCGGCGCAAAAAATTGGGCAGGCCATGCAGTTGCAGCAGCCCATTTTCGGCGAAAATTATCTGCGGTGAATGTGGAGGATTTTACGGCTCCAAGGTCTGGGGATCAAATACCAAGTACCGACGAACTATATGGCGATGCAATGAAAAGTACAGAAAAGATAAGCCGTGTCAGGCCATACATGTTACAGAAGACGAGGTGAAACAAGGATTTTTGAAGGCGTTTAACAAGCTTATGGCTGGCCGGGATGAGTTGCTTGCTAATTGCCGCCTTGCCAGAGAGGTCTTATGTGACAGATCGGCTATTGAAGCGGAGATTGCCGGGCTACATCGCGAAATCGAGGTTGTTTCTGAACTCACTAGACAAACAATTTATGAAAATGCTCGCGTCGCCGTTAGGCAGGAAGATTTTCATGAAAGGCACAGCGGCTATATGCAGCGGCATAGAAAGGCCAGCGAGCGGGTTGCTGAACTTGAAACACTGCGCTGGGAACAGCACAACAAGTCACTGATTCTCGATGCTTTTATTCGGAACCTTGAATCCCGCCCGCTGGCCATAGATGAATTTGACGAAGAGTTGTGGACGGTAGCGGTAGAGAAAGTCACGGCGACGCCGGAAGGGAAGCTGATTTTTAGTTTTAAGGATGGAACTGATATTGAAGGATAAAGCCTACAAACGGTTTTTTGGTTATATAGCTATGTAATATTCTTGATTTTCTTCATATTGATCTTTCGCCTCTAATGCTAATTTTTTATAAGTCCTTTTCCTGTGAAGTAGGTCCAATTTTTTTGATAGTTTAAAACATTTCTCATGTATTATTTCATCATTAACCTTAATCAATATTTCTGGAGAAGATTTTATTTTAAGTTTGCCTATGAGTATTTTAGTTTTGATTTGAGTTATTTTTTTAATTGTTTGAGGGAAATACAGATTCTTTTGTGTATTAATTACAACATTTTCATTATCTGAAACTACTAAATCCCCCACAATTAAAAATTCAACTATAGTACCATCCTCAAATTTTATTTCAGCAATCTTTTTGATATTATTTTTTAGCTTAATGCCTATGTACTGTATTAGAAATTTCTTTTCAGCGTCTATCTTAAATTTTTTGTTAAATTTCACATCTTTGATTTCTGGATGTGAAGTAAAACTAGGGTTTGGTTTGAGTAAACGTGTATTAAACAAATGTTAAAACCTCACTTTCTAAATTAAGTAATTTGTGGTATATTTATTCTAGCTGTTTCATAAAAGTTTGTCAATAGTTTCCGGGAAGTTGCAAAATATGAAACTCATATTGCCGAGGTGGTATTTTTGGTTTCTAAAAGAAAGCTATTTTTGTTTTTGCAGTACGTAGGATTATTGGAGTTAAAGGCTAAAGATTTTAAAGTATTATTATATCTGTTACCATATTTAAGTTTTGAAAATTATAGAAAAGTTAGTCAAAAAGATCTCAAACATGAGATGAAGATGAGTAAGTCTGATGTTTCTAAAGCGATTAGTAGATTAATTGAAAACAACGTATTAAAAAGCAACCCTGCTTCGAAATATAAAACTAAAAACAAGGAATTGAAACTCTATGATTATGATTTAGAAGAATTGGAAAATATGGTAGATGAATTAGTTGAGGAGGACTGGATAGACGAAGATTGAAATCTTGATTCGCAAGAGTGTGGTACATACATGGGTGAAACAATTCTATGAAAGGTTTCAGGGTTGATAAGGTCATTGTTTTGCTTGATGGTTGGCTCGTTTTTAACTTCAAAGACGGCACAGATATTGAATCTTAGGGCAACAATAAAACCGAATCTATAGCGTGGTTTAATAACCTTTGCTATAGGTTTTTCTATTAGAGAGATAATTTTGGATTTGAGCAGTCGTTTCTTAAAATGGCTTCTCAGCAGTTTGACATTATTGTAACGTTGCGCTACAATAATGTCAAAACTATTTATTTGGAGGCTTTTTTTATGGACATTAAAGAAGACCTATTCCGTGAAAGCCATCTGTTTACGCGTGAAGATGTTTTAAAGTCATTAGAGTTATTTATTGAACACGAAAAATTGAATGAAGAGGCTGTGTATTCAAATGAAGTTGTAAAAAACAGAGTAAAACTTTGCGAAAAATTTTATGCGGCAGTAAAAAAATGCAAACTTCCGGTTTTAACAGAACTATGGTGGTTCTATGAATATGAGCTTTTAGGGAATAGCATGGAGTTGAATCTATGTCAGGCTAGTGAGATTAAAGTTGAGAATGACGAAATTAGTGGCATGACATCAACCGTGGAACATACTTTAATCAAGGTTGAATGCAATTACATTACAGTCGAGCAATATGCCGCTATGCTTAACGTAGAACCTGTTACGGTAAGACAATGGATAAGACGTGGGAAATTAAGACATGCAAAAAAGAATGGACGCGATTGGCTGATCCCTGACACTGAAGATAAGCCCCGACGTGGCTTTACAAATGTGCAGTACATAGTAGAAAACGATGCACATATTGAAAGTGATGAATTTCCGTTGTTAGCGGTATGCGAATCAATCTCAATTTTTCAAGATGTAGATAACAAAAATAAATTCATTTGTTCCTTAAGGAATTATAAAATCGAATTCCACACCACGCTTGAACTGACGAGGAGCGAAGTTGAACGACTGGAACACACAATTATTGAATCGGGCAAAGCAAGAGTTGGGGCGAATATACAATATGTCCCTGATATTAGAGATACGGAAGAGTAAGTAATTGGTGTAGAATTTCATGGAGGTATAGCATATGGCAAGAAGAATTTGTCCACGATGCGGGTCACGGAACACAGCTACCATATTGAGGGGTATGCCAGCATGGAGTCCTGAGTTGGAAGATGAAATGGCTAAAGGCGAAGTTGTGCTTGGCGGGTGCTGCATTACTGAGTGCGACCCTACACACCACTGCAACGAATGCAAAAGAGACTTTGATAGACCAACGTATGAAATGGAAATGCGGGTAAACCAAATTTATTTTTCTCTTGGCGGCTTCCATGAGGGTTATCACAACTTGACAATTATGAAAAAAGAGTTTGCGATTGTTGCACGATACTGTCCGCCTTATTGCAATCCGGAATTAGTAAAATACGAAAAGGAGTTTTCCTTCGACGAGTGGATGAGTTTTCTGCAAGACCTCTTTCGTTGTTACATCATTGACTGGAAGCAGCGCTATGTTGATAAAAATGTCCTTGACGGTACTCAATGGGAACTAACTATTGAGTTTGACAAGGGCAAGAAGCTACGAAAGTACGGCAGCAATGATTATCCACCACACTGGAAAAAGCTGCTGGCGGTGTTCAAGAAATATGGATTTGGATCAATAAAATAAAATGCTTGGAAGGGTATAAAACCAGCCAGCGTAATTTCATCAGAACAAATACTTCAGATTAAAGAATTATTATAGGGCTAGGTGAGTTTATGCGTTTGTGGTCGGTTCAGCCGGAAAGGCTGTATGAAAAATTGAAAATCGAAAAGATTGTCTATTGCGACCCTTTGCAGTCTGAATTGGTTATCGAATGTGGCTTTGGACCTGCCTACAATTGGCTTGCGGAGCAAATGGCATTACGAGTTGGGCCGCCACCTACTGGTGTGAAGTATCCGTTTTGGGCATGGCATACCGTGGAGTGGAAACATCAGAAACCCGACCTACGCCGAGCGGAGTTCCGCAGTTACAGCGGTAATCAGATCTGTATAGAATTGGAAGTGCCTGACAATGATGTGTTGCTCAGCAATGAGGATATGTGGCATATCGTCCTGAATAATAGTTACTATGGAGATTGTTCAAACGAACAGGAATACGAAGCCGAGGATAAATGGTTTGAGAGTTTGCCGCCCCAAGAGCAATTGCAGGTGAAACGAAAATCATGGGAAAAGATATTTGACGTTTCCTCTCCACGGGAAAACGAATGGGATAGTCATGGCAAGTATATCCAGGCAACCTTTTGGGCGCTTCGACTCGATCAAGTGGTTGATGTGCGGTATTTTAAAGGAAGAATGCACAGGGAACAATGATGCATTTATTAGTGGAGGAAGCCGGAGAAGCACTACACTGATTTTGACTGAAACAACAAAAAGGTTTGATATTTTAACGGCTAACCCTATCTTTTAACGCCTTTCGGCAATCTTTTAACGGCTTGCTAGAAGGGGTGTGCATTGTATCATTTTGTAGTAGATTAGCCAAATAATCTACCATCTATTGATAAAATGAGATTTGTCCGTGGGTGGTTTTAATATCGTGAATAAACCCAGTAATTAAGCCGCTTTCGCAGGTTTTGCGAGAGCGGTTTTTTTGTATAAGCGAAAACCACCTGCTTTGCAGGTGGTTCCAAAAAGCTTTAGCTATGAGTAGAAAATCTACCTCCGTTTAGTAAAATAGTGCAGGTTCGCCAACCGCACTTGTAGCAAAGGAGGTAGATTATCCAAATGGATACTGAAAGTTTAGCACATATCCAATGGAATTGCAAATATTACATAGTATTTGCTCCGAATATCGAAGGCGGGTGATACACGATAAAATCAAAAACGATATTGGAAAGATATTACGGACACTGTGTGACTACAAGAAAGTAGAAGTAATTGAGGCAAATGGATTGACTTACTAAGATTATTGGACTAAAATTTTAATAACAAGTCAGTTAATGTAAAAAATACTAAATTTAATTTAATAAACCGTTATATTATTAAGAAATTGGTTATAATTTTGAATAACATATTTTAAAACATAGTACTTTAGGTCATGATGAAAATATGGTTTCAAATTTCGAATGAGCTATAACAAGTTATTTAAAAGAAGCACAAAAACTGAAATAAGAGCCCCTAAGATAAAGTTATATTCTATTGAAATTTTAATAACGATTAAACTTTAATCGAGTTATTAAAAAAACAAGGCAATAATTTTGATAATAACGCTTCGAACTAAGTTATATTCTATTGAAATTTAATAACGATTAAATTTTAATCGAGTTATTAAAAAAACAAGGCAATAATTTTGATAATAACGCTTCGAACTAAGTTATATTCTATTGAAATTTAATAACGATTAAACTTTAATTTAAAGAAGGCAAAGATTTTAAAAAAAATGAAGATATTAAGTTAAATATTTATTTTATATATTCCTGAATTCTGATAAAAATATAAAAGGAATGGTGAAATTAAATTGATGCGAGATAGGGCGGGATCCTTTATTAGACAGAGAGAAGATTATGTTGCTTTCATTCCAAATACTTTGCCTCCAGAGCCTCCTCTAAATATTGATGTAGAAATGATAGATTTATTATCCCAAGCTGATCGATCTCTTGGAAGGCTAGATGGAATAACACAAATTTTACCTAATCCCGATTTATTTGTAGCTATGTATGTAAAAAAAGAAGCAGTTTTGAGTTCGCAAATCGAGGGAACCCAAGCATCCCTGATTGATGTATTAGATGTAGATGAAACTAAAGATAAAAGTAAAGAAAAGCCTATCGAAGAAGTTGTTAATTATGTAAAAGCAATGAATCATGGTCTAATAAGACTGGAAGAATTACCAATATGTTTACGATTGATAAAGGAGATTCACCAAGTATTATTGCAAGGGGTGCGAGGGGGCGAAAGAGATCCAGGTGAATTTAGACGTTCTCAAAACTGGATAGGGCCAGTGGGGTGTACTTTGGCTAAAGCTACTTTTGTTCCTCCACCGGTACCGGAAATGATTAAAGCAATGAATGAGCTAGAAAAATTTATACATGACAAAGAGTTAAGAATCCCTGACTTAATTAAAATAGGCTTAATTCATGCTCAGTTTGAGACAATACATCCTTTCCTTGATGGTAACGGTAGAGTAGGTCGATTGCTCATCACCTTTTGGTTATGTTATAAAGAAATACTAAGCAAACCTTTATTATATTTGAGTTACTACTTTAAAAAAAATCGTACAGAATATTATGATAGACTAATGGATATCCGTTTAAAAGGTGACTGGGAAAGTTGGATAAGATTCTTTTTAAAAGGTATTGCTCAAGTTTCTGATGAATCAATTATAACAGCAAAAAAGATATTAAAATTGAAAGAGGAACATAGTCAACTAATAAATTCACAAACCAGAAACCCTTCGAATGGTCTTAAATTATTGGAGAGGTTGTTTGAGCAACCCATTGTAACTATAAATATGGTAGCAGATATGGTTGGTATCTCTTATCCGACTGCAAATAATTTGGTAACAGAATTCACTGAATCAGGTTTAATGAGACAAATTGATCAGAATCAACGTAACAAGAGATTCTCTTATTATAATTACGTTCAATTGCTGCAAGAAGGAACCGAATTAATATAACCTATAAGCCCGTTAACACGGTGGAACTAAATTAAACGCTAATGAACGATTACGCTTTTAGCTGCTTAATAGCAGCCTAACCTCTCTCCTTCTGTACTCTGGGTGCGGGAGATGAGGTCATTTACCAGAGCTAGCTGATTCCCAATTCTCGGAAACCAACACCGTAGTTTTCACATTTATTGTTTATTTAATGTCTTTTAATATGTTTGTACTAAAAATAAAAGATATACACTCAAAGCAATCTTAGACATCCTTATTGTTGAAATGGAACGTGCAAAAAAACACAGTACTAAATTGTCAATTATACTGTTGGATATTGATGATTTTAAAAAGGCAAATGATACAAAAGGCCATTTGTATGGGGATGCGGTCATAAAAGAACTATCGAAGATTATAAAAAACAATATTCATGCAAACGATTATGCCGGAAGGTACGGCGGCGATGAGTTTTTAATTCTGCTGCCCGCCACTGACGTAACCGGTGGCGAGAACTTATATGACCGGTTAAGCAGTTCTCTTCAGCATAATGAATTTTTTCATGATAAAAAGGTTACTATAAGCGCTGGCATAACTATATATAACAACGAAAGTATAGACGATGTTATTAGAATAGCCGATAGTCGCCTATATGCAGCAAAACGCTCAGGAAAAGCGAATTATATTTCCTGCCGCAGCATTGTTGAAAACGCATAAAATAAATATAAAAAACAAGGTGGTGTAAGAGTTATCAGACGGGTAATAAATTCGGCTTTCTTAGTGGTTATATTATCAATATTATCTGGCTTTATTTACTTTTTGCAGATTAAGTTGTTTCAAAAACCTGGGGATACTTGCTTTTACTTTTTTCAGGATTTAGCTTTTGTACCGATTCAGGCTCTGGTTGTAACTCTGGTATTAAATAAATTATTGAACATGATGGAAAGGAGGCGGAATTTAAAAAAAGTTAATGTTATTATAAGCGCCTTCTTTTCAGAAATAGGTACGTCAATAATATATGCGCTGTCCAAACTTAATGAAAATCATGATCGCTTCAGTCAGATAATTGATATAACAGAATTAAACAAAAAAAACACAAATATTTTAATAAAGAAGATTAACGAATTTGATTTCAAAATTGGTCTAACACTAGATAAATTAGCAAGCCTGGGACCTGTTCTGATTGAGAAAAAATCCTTTATGATTGGAATGCTGGAAAATTCAAGCTTAATGGAGCACGATTCCTTTACTGATATGCTTTGGGCGGTTTTTCATGTGGCAGATGAACTTCAAAGTAGGGATCTAACGGCTCTTTCCCCTGCCGACCTGGACCATTTATCACTGGATGTTGTACGGGCATATAGGTTAATAATCATAGAATGGGTTAATTATTTGAAATACTTAAATGTCGAATATCCTTACCTGTTTAATTTGGCAGTGAGAAAAAATCCTTTCAGTGAAGGGTCTTGAAAGGTTGCCTAATCAGAAGATTTAGGAAGCAGTGTAAAATGGTTTCGATAAAGCTGAATTATAGACACACCTATCAGAGCAGTCGTTCCTGCAAGTGCTATGATCTGCAGAAGACCAAATTGTCCCTTAAACCCTTCCGGTGCTTTTAAATATTGATAGATTCCGAAATAAGCCCATGCCACAGGTATTGGGAATGCAGCATTGCGGTTTTTTGAGAGTATCGCAATTACCAAGAGAACTGCGATTATAAGGATAATCATTGCCCAGATATCATCAGCGATTCCAAAACCGTTCCATTTCAACTTGACGAGCGCTGCAGCTATGTTAACGACAGTTGCTATAAATAACCAGCCTGTATAGATTCCAAAACTCAAAGGCAACAGCCAGCGTTTCCCGTCTTGAATCTTCAAGAGCTTCCGGCAAATCAAGGACAATGTAATTACAAATCCTAAAATAAAGAGTACGGACAGTTCAATCTGCATATAGGAGAAAGCAACAGTCCATGCAATATTAAAGATGCAGGAAATTCTAAAAAGGGCAGTAATCTGATTTACAGCGCTATAATAATATGGGTCACCTATTTTTACTATCATTATAATCACAGAAATGAGCAGTAAGGAGTAGATAAGGCTCCAAATACTGAAAGTGGCAGGGCTTGGTGTTATAAGGGTGACATACATATCAGAAATTTGCTTTTGCGAGAGCCCATTGATTAGTCCTAAAGCACCCAGGGTATTGATGACCAGAGTGATTACCAAAAAGAGTCCATTAATCCATGCTTTTTTTGTTAAATCCATAATAAACCTCCTGAATTTTCTGTAGAAAATTTCATTTAAAGGGTGGCATGGCTTTGTTACACTGTGTATGGACCTGAACACAAAAGACACGACAGTATACAGTACCCAATCCAAGCGTTTTTTATGTAGGTACATTATTTATTGAGATGAGGAGAGATTGAGATGATTAAAAATGTTTTGCAGAAACTAACAGCAAAGGAAGATTTAACTGCAGAAGAAGCTTATAGCTTGATTGCTGCCATTAAAAAGAATGAGCTGAGTGATGTACAGATTGCGGGTTTTCAGGTGGCTCTTTTAATGAAGGGACCAACGCTGACAGAAATTACAGCTATTGCCCAGGCTATGCGTGACAATTGCATCAAGATTTCCCCGAAGGTGGATGATGAACTCATGGATACCTGCGGAACCGGCGGGGGGCTTAGTACCTTTAATATTTCCACTTCAGTAGCTTTTGTAGCAGCGGCTGCCGGCATTCCGGTAGCCAAACACGGCAGCCGATCTATCTCTAGTCTATCTGGAAGTGCTGATGTTTTGGAATCTCTGGGTGTAGAAATAAATCAATCTCCCCGGGGTGTCGAGAAGCTTATTGAAGACATCGGGATTGCCTTTCTTTATGCTCCTTTGTTTCATCCGGTAATGGGTAAGGTACTCCCACCTGAAAAAGATCTGGGGATTAAGACCATCTTTTACACCATTATTGGACCTTTGATTAACCCTTCCAAAGCTACCAGGCACGTCTTAGGTGTTTATAAACCGGTGCTATTGGATACTGTTTCCCATGTTGCCTCTTCTTTAGGTTATCAGAGGGCGCTCTTTGTCCATGGTGAAGATGGTTTGGATGAAATTTCCCTTCTGGGCAAAACAAGGATTAATGAACTGAAGAATGGAGAAATTATCAGCTATGTAATTACTCCTGAGGACTTTGGCTTATCTCGGTGTGCTTTGGCAGACATAGCCACAGGAACTCCAGAGGAGAATGCAACAATGATTAGGGATGTCTTTTCAGCTAAGGATAATGGGCCACGGCGTCAGGCAGTTGTCCTGAATGCCGGAGCTGCCCTGATGATAGGCGGTAAAGCAGATTCCTTAGCAGACGGGATTAAGCTGGCCAGTGAAATTATTGACAGCGGTGCAGCCCAGAATAAACTTAATCAATTGATTACTGCTTCACAAGATTACAAGGAGTTTTAAGATGCAGCAGGAAAAAATAAGAAACAATATGAACCCGGAGAAAAAAGGTGAAAGTAATAAATCATGCACCAAATGTACTGCAGCGTTATGGCACAGATACCGGTCCGGGAAGATACCGGTTATTCCTGATATTAAATGTAAGTCTCCAGGAGAGGGCGACTTGATGCTGGGCAGAGATCCTGTTGCTATCGCCAGGAGATTGGCGGCAGCAGGTGCGCCTGTCATTTCAGTGGTAACCGAGGCAGATCATTTTGGAGGTTCCCCGGAATTACTGCGCCAGATTGCTCAGACTGTTTCAGTGCCAATTTTACGCAAGGATTTTATCACTACTCGGGAACATTTATTGGAGAGTGCGAATATAGGAGCCAGTGGGGTTTTGTTGATTGCATCAATGCTGGAAGAGGACCAACTTTCTAAACTTGTGGAAGAGGCGTTGGTGATGGGTTTGGAACCCTTGGTGGAAACCCATAATGAAGCGGAAATTATTGCTGTTAATAGGTTGGAGCTGACCTTCTTAGGTATTAACAATCGTAATATAGTAGAATGGGAGATGGATGACGGCAGTGTAAATACTACCGAGAAGCTGTCCGGTTTAGCACGCCAGGATGTTTTCCTGGTCAGCGAAAGTTCGCTGGCTGCTCCCGGAGATGTGTTGCGTGCTGTGGCAGCAGGTGCACATGGGGTTTTAGTGGGTACTGCTATCCTTCGGGCTCCGGATCCTGTAGAAATGTATCTTGAACTTAGTCAGACTATGGGGTGATGCCTTTGATTCGGGTGAAAATATGTGGCTTGATGAATCCGAAAGATGTAGGTCTCTGTATCCATGCCGGAGTACATATGTTTGGTTTTGTTGTTGAGTACCCGGTAACAGTTCCGTGGAACCTGACAAAAGTTGAAGCAGGGGAACTTATTCAGCAGGCACCCCCATTTGTAAGCACCTGTGTGGTCACCGGCGGGTCAATTGAAAAAATTTTGGATATAGTTACTGAAACCTGCCCTAATGTGGTGCAGCTTCATTATAAAGAAACGCTGCAGGAAGTGAGAGAAATTGCCTGTCAGTTAAAATTACGGGGAATTAAGACAATCAAGGCGTTGCGCCTAGATGGTGAGGGGAAGTGTGATTTTGAAATTACAAACCCGGTGATGGCTGCCCGGGAGTTGGCCAAAACAGGTGTGTCAGCTATCCTGGTGGATTCTTATACTCCATCCAGACCGGGAGGGACAGGAGTTACGCCTGACCTAGCAACGTTTCGCATTATCCAGCAAGAGAGTATTTTACCTGTAATCCTGGCGGGTGGACTAAATCAGGCTAATATCCTGCCATTGGTTCAGCAGACACATCCGTATGCTGTTGATGTTTTGTCCGGTGTTGAAGAGATACCAGGACACAAGGACCCTGAAAAAGTTATTGGGTTTATGCGCAATGTTCAATCGTTAGCTATCAAAGACATTGACAAATAGCTTGAACACATGCTAAAATGAATCCAATAATTTGAAGTTGAAATAGTTTTCAAAACTGAGCAGGCGATGAACCTTTGCGAAGGTCATGGGGCTGGGCCGTAACCACGGCAGCAGGTGGAACTTTGACACATCTGTGGGACAGTATTATGTTCCACAGATGTTTTTTTAAGCAGATAAGAAAGTATAAATTTTATCCTTTCTGCATAAAAAAGTTACATAATATATAGGAGGTTTTAATAATGAATTCATGGGACAGAAAGGTCAAAGTTGCTTTGTTATCAATTATATCTAACACTATATTGATAATTTTTAAGCTTATTGCAGGTGTTTTAAGTGGTTCAATCAGCATTATTTCGGAGGCCATCCATTCGGGAATGGATCTGGTAGCATCATTTATTGCATTCTTTTCTGTCAGACACTCATCAAAGCCTGCTGACCGGGAGCACCCGTACGGTCATGGTAAAATCGAAAATTTATCCTGTATCGCGGAGGGACTGTTAATTTTTGTTGCTGCTGCAATGATTATTAAGGAAGCTGTAGAAAAAATCAATGCTCCTACTGAAGTTGAACAGGCCAGTTTGGCCATTGCAGTAATGATTGGGGCATCACTGATAAATATTCTGGTTTCAAGAAAGTTGTATCAGGTTGCCAGGGAAGAGGATTCGATGGCCTTGGAGGCGGATGCCCTGCACCTGAAAACAGATGTTTACACATCTTTTGGGGTAGCAGTCGGACTGGTGCTGATAAAAGTTACCGGACTTAATATTCTTGACCCGATTGTGGCTATACTGGTGGCTCTGCTTATAATTAAAGAAGCCTGGGAACTTTGTAAAAATGCCCTTAACTTTCTTATGGATACCAAATTGACAGATGAGGAAGAAGTTCAAATAGAAGAAATCATAAATAAATACAGTGATAAAATCATGGATTTTCACAAGCTTAAGACCAGGAAATCCGGGAATATGAAGCATATTGATTTTCATATTACGGTTGACTCTAATCTTACCGTAGCCGAAATACATGAAATTATCGGGTGCTTTAAAAAAGATATGGCCGATGAATTCAAATGTACTAGAGTAACTGTACACGTAGATCCTTACAGGGAGTAAAACAACTCTGCTAAATTATAAGAAAACCCAGTCCTAAACGGGATTGGGTTTTTTTATATTATAATTTGGTAAGAGGAACACATCTGTATTCTAGTAAACATAAAATGAAGTAAATACTATTTAGAGGTGGGGTTATTATGAAAAAAATGCCGGCAGTATCAAAGGATAATCAGTTTAAAAAAATAACTCCATGTAATGGCTTTGATTGTGCAAATCCGGATAATGCCAAACAGAACAGTTATGCCTGGTCGATGGCTGAATTTAAGGAATATATATATGTTGGGACTGCTCGTAATGTCTTACTTATTGTTTTAGAATCAGGGTTATTTGGCAACTTGCCGATACCACCTATGTTAATTCCACAAAACTTAGATATGAATGCCGAGATTTGGAGGTATAAAAAAGACGGGTCCCAGGGATGGACCCGAGTTTATAAGTCTCCGCCGGATTTGGGTATCAATGGTTTTCGCTTTATGATTCCTTTTACTACCCTGGATGGCCAAACGGCTTTATATGCCGGCGGAGTATCTAGAACAAAGGGAATTATAATTTTAAAGTCAACAGACGGTATTAACTGGAAACCTTTGCAGACCGGTATTATTGGCACAACAAGGTCAATGGCAGTTCATAATGGAAAACTGTTTATGGGTGTCTTGCCGCTAAATGAAATTGCTGAGATTAAGACTATGTTATATGTGAGTCTAGATCCCGAAAAATATGGGTGGGCCAAGGTGGACTTGGCAGGTAATCCAAACCTGAACCCTAGGGGAAACATAGATTCTTTACTGAGCTGGAATAATCATTTATATGTCGGGACTAGTTTGCCTACAGGTTTTGAGCTTTGGCGTACAAAAGGATTAAAGGCCAAAAAAGATCAATGGGTATTGGTAGTAGATAGGGGAGCCGGTGATGCGCTGAATCAATTTCCGATTGACATGGATGTTTTCAATAATTATATTTATGTAGGCACTGCGGCCTTTGTGATTAGGGGTTTGGGACCGGGAAACGATTTAATTCCGCCAAAAGGGTTTGATATAGTAAGGGTTAATGCCAATGACAAATGGGAAATTGTAGTTGGAGGAGACCCAATAATTCCAACTCAGCCTACAACAGGCACGAGAGAGAAACCGTTGAGCAAATATCCTTCCGGTTTTGGGAATCTGACAGATGCTTATTGTTGGCAGGTTACACCTTTCAAAGGAGAGCTATATGTGGGAAGCTTTGATTGGTCAGTTATCATTCCGGAACTTTTATCTGTAATTAGTCCTAATTCCAACATCGATATTAATAATTACATAGAATTGCTCTTAGATTACTTAAAATACTTATGCCATATTGATACAAGATTAAGCTTATTTCCGGTAGACACAATGGTGGAGCTTGTGGCAAAAGCGTTTATTAACGGGGTTAAAAAGAATTTCGGTTTTGACCTGTGGAAATCAAAAGACGGCATACATTGGCAAAAAATCACAAAAGATGGTTTTGGTAATTCGTATAATTACGGAACTAGAAACATACTTTCTACAAGTGACGGCAAATTATTTATTGGTACAGCCAACCCGTTCCAGGGCTGTGAGGTATGGGTTAAATAAATGAAAAATAAATAAAGAACCCGCACGGTCAGATTATGGAGTTAACCTTGCGGGCGTTTTTAATGATATTGATAGCAGCTTATTTTTTAACTCTGTCTGCTAAAAGAATGGTACCTACTCCGACATTTTCAGGGTCTGATTCTTTTATTAAAGTAACAAACGCTTCAGGAGCTATTTTGGTAATTTGACTGGCAGAGTTAGCAAACTCTTTCACTAATGCCTCTTTTTGTTCTTTTGTCATTTTGGGGCCTTCAAAAATAATTACCGGCATGATTTCACCTCCCATTTACCTCCCGTTTTTTTGTATCAGTTCTATAGTGAGATGTTTTTTCCTTTTATATTCCGGGACTTTCCTAAGGCTATTGGAATATATTGACAAGCAATAGAGTTATTAGTATAATAAATCTATTGCTTTCTTATGCAAAAACGCAAGCTAAACCTTATTAAGCGGAGGATTACATGCAGAACAGCGATAGGGGTTATATCACCGGTATAGACGGCCTAAGGGCTGTAGCCGCATTGTTGGTCATGCTGTTTCACTATTATGTATTCGCAGGCAGTCCAAAATTCACAGGGTCATTTATTGCAAATGCCGGTTCGATTGGAGTCGACATCTTTTTTACAATAAGCGGCTTTGTTCTTTTTTTGCCTTTTGCCAGTCTTTATCAGAGAAGAGAACCTATTTTAATAAAGGATTATTTTTCTCGACGTTTTAGAAGAATTTTACCTTTGTATTATTTTAATTTATTTATAATCGTTACATTATTTACACCGGCATTTATCATGCAATGGGATAAATTGAAATTGGTTTTAATTAGCTTGGTTTTTGGTCAAAACTTTGTATTGGATAAATCAATACGGACGATTAATGGAGTAACTTGGACCTTAGGTCTGGAAATGTTATTTTATATTTTACTGCCTTTTATTTACAAGTTGTTTGTTGGCAAAAGATGGATATATGGGTTAACCGGAGCATTATTGATTTCTTATATTTACAAAGCTTCAGCTTTATATCTGTTCAATCCGGGATGGGATGATTCATATTATATTCAGTTTTGGGTGAGCAGACAATTACCGGGAGTTATTCAGCAATTTGCTTTGGGTATGGCAGCGGCTTCACTATGGATTAATTACAGAGATAAAAATATATTTTCAAATAAATACTTATTTTCAATGTTAGGACTATTAGGTTTTGGAATGCTTGTTCTGGGCATGTGGTTTTTTATAAAGTACGGTTCCGCTAAATATTGGTTTGGTTCAGGTGTTTATGGTTATATTCCATTGTTAAACTTCAACACTTTTCTCAGCTTAGCAGCAGCGATGGTATTACTCAGTTTATGCAATAAAGGCACTATAACTTCCAAGGCATTAAGCTGGAAACCCTTGGGGTTTTTAGGGACTATCAGTTATGGGATTTATTTATGGCATAATCCAATAGGCAAGGTATTTAATAATGCTATAGGATTGCACCAGGATAAATTATTTCTCTTACTATTGATTGCAGGTACCACTACAATTGCTATTTCTACATTATCGTATTGTTTTATAGAAAAACCGTTTATTAAAAGACAAATATATCAATTCAATAAGGTAAAAACAGTTAACAAAGCAACAAATTATTAAAATCTCAGAATTATTTTTTGTATTTAGGATAATACTATATGATGTTAATACAATGGTAAAAACAGAAAGATAAAGGGAGGCCTGCATTAATGCAAGGAAAAGTAAAATGGTTCAATCCGGAGAAAGGTTTTGGTTTTATTGAAAGCAATGAAGGAGGAGATGTTTTTGTCCACTTCTCAGCTATCGAGACTGAAGGTTTCAAAACACTGGAAGAGGGACAGGATGTTAAGTTTAATATTGTTGAGGGCAACCGTGGGCCACAGGCGGCTAACGTTGTCCCCATAAAATAAAGTTGCATTTAGACAAAAAGACAGAAGAGGGAACCGTGTCATAAGTAATTACTTATGGGCATGGTTCCTTTCTTTGTGTCAAAAAATTAGTGGGCTTCTACTTAAGCCCACTGGATAGTTGCTAGCTTTGAAATATTATGTGCCATGCATAGTAATCCCCACTATAAAGGCAAGAAACGAGGAAAAGAACCAAATACTGCCCCGAAAACAAAACAAATCGTTAGGAGTAAAACAGACCCGGAAAGTGGCTATCTGAACCGGCCTGAAAAACCAAAGGGCTTCCACTACTTAGACCATATGAGTATAGATGCTAAACACGGCATAATTACGGATGTTTATGTAACTCCCGGCAATGTTGACGACAGTGAACCTTACATAGACCGGCTAAAATCACAGCAAGAACGGCTTGGCTTAAACATTCGGAAAGTTGGTGCAGATAAAGGTTACGACTATATGAATGTTCATTATGGATTAGACAAATTGGGAATTGAAGGGTATATTCCTGGTTTTGCAAGGCTCAGTAAAACAGAGAGTTTTACTATAGATAAGTTTGCGTATAATAGAAATAAAGATGTTTATATATGCCCAGAAGGCAAATTTCTCTATCTATCTCATATTAAGCAAAAAAAGACTAAAGTATATGCCGCTAGGACCAGAGAATGTAAAGCATGTCTACTAAAAGAACAATGTTTGTCTAAAAGTGATAGGCGAAAAAGTGTAACACGCCCCTTCCATCAAGATTATGCAGATAAGACCCATACAAGGCAAGGATCGGTTGAATATACGCGGATTCGAAAGCTTAGGCGAATGTGGTGCGAAGGAACAAATGGTATTTTAAAAGAAAACCACAATCTTTCAAAAGCAAGAAGAAGAGGCATCGCCAATGTTTTGGAACAATGCCTCTTATCGGCGTTAGTTATAAACATAAAAAGATATATAAAGGCAATAAAACAGCGGGAATTACGTAAGAAACACACATGCATTTCAAATAAAATACGAACTATAATGAGAAAATGGCTAGGGAAATTAGTTCCTAGCCATTTTTGTCAACAAGCCCCACTTATGGGACATTCCCCTTTTAAATAGAGCTCAGAAACCGGCCAGGTAATTAGCATAGCCAATAATGTATTCATAAACCTGTTTTCGCCATGAAGGGTATTCGGTCTGGATAAATGCCGGAGTTCTGGCAGGATTGGCGTTTGCTTCCAAAAGCCATGGGTGGCCGTTTTGGTCAAGAATTATATCCACCCCAAGTTCACCCAGTGGACCAAAATTTCGGTCAAGCAGTAAGGCTGTTTTCAGGGTAATTTCTTTTAGCAGAAGCATGAAATCATCTTTATTACATTGAAGCCGGGGCAGGATGGAATTGAACAAGTTTTTTAGGGGAATACGCCGCCCTCCTGATGCATAGTTAGTCACATGACTTTTACCCATTGTTCCAATAACAACCATTCCCGGCAGCAGCCATGTGTTGGTTTCGTCTTTCATGGGACAGGTGCGGAAGGAAAAAGGGCCTCCGCCGTATTCCATACAATGTATGGCCTGCTGCATGATATAATTTCTTTTCTCTCCTGCAGCGGTAAAAAGTATTTCCGGAAGCTGCTTGTGAGAGGGAATGGAGGTAATGGTATCGGTTCCATTTAGGTTATACCTGCATTCAAGTTTGTTATTGGTGGAGGTCACCATAACAATGCCCTTACCTTTCATGGAGTCAACCGGTTTTAGGTAAACACTGCCGAATTTAGGCAGGAAACGCTCTAAGTCTGAGGAGGATTTTAATAATTCTGTTGTTGGCAAGTATTTCTGAAGAAATTTATCTTCACGAACGGTTTTGAAAAAATCTGTTTTAGTAATGCGGGTTGTATTATTAAATATTTTGCCGGCGCCCATAACCTTGCTAAGGAGGCTGTGGTTTTTTTTCGAACTGGGATAACAGCGGTCCATCACTACATCGGGAAATGGGAACAACCCTTGTTTCCATGATTTGGCAGCATAGTCATAGTGATATCCCCTGATGGTGTTCCGGGATACATCAATATCATGGCCTGAAAATATACAAATAAGTCCTTTGTTTTTTTTGGTAAAGACATATTTGTTGTAATAGTCCAAACGAGAGGGAAGATGTTTGGCAAAGGTAAGGATGCCGATAAGTGGACCTAGGCGCAGTTCACGAATCCCGGCAGATTGAACAGCTAAAAAAATCCCTTCCGGGATATTAAGTGCACTAAAAGCAGTATCTGACAGGCGAATCTCCTGATCGTGTGAAGATTCCATGGAGTTAAGTGCTAAGGCTCTTACCGGTATAGATGCTGAACCACATCTTAATTTAATGGTGTCACCTTCATTTAGTCCGTAAGTATTCATTAATTCTGAGGGTAAGTAAAGGTCCTTTCCTATATCGCCGGCTCGGCACAGGTTGTATTTTTTTCCCATATCAACCACCTTAAAATAAAATATATTAAAATATTTTTCAATAATACTGTTTCACAATAATAATATATGAAGGCTTTTGTTTCGGTGTGTAAGATACTTGACAATGGTTGTGCCAGGAGGTAACATAAGCTATGTCAAAATAATATACATTAAAATGAGGTGTAAAATGTACCCGGCAGAACAGAAATTCAAAATGCCTCCGGAGTGGGCTGTCCATGTGCGAACTTTTATAGAATGGCCAGTAAAATCATCAATGTGCCGGCCCGAAAATTATGCTGAAGTATGCCGGGGATATGCTGATGCAGCTAGGGCTATAGCTGGCTTTGAGCCGGTTACCATGCTGGTAAATCCGGAAGATATGAATCAAGCCTCAAAGCTGTGTGGGCCAGAGGTAGAACTGGTTGAAATGCTCCATAACGATTCTTGGTTCAGGGATAATGGTCCAACTTTCGTAATTAATGACAGTGGTCAAATTGCCGGCATTAACTGGAAATTCAATGCATGGGGAGGCAGGTATCTGCCTTGTGATCTTGATGACTCTGTACCGCTTAAGCTCTTGGAGAGAGAGCAAATCCCAATTTTTAATGCACCAATTGTCTTAGAAGGCGGATCTATTCATGTAGACGGGGAAGGTAGTTTGCTGACTACTCAGGAATGCTTATTAAACCCTAACAGGAACAAGGGAATGACCAAGAAGGAAATTACCGCCGTACTTAAACAGTACCTAGGCATTGAAACTGTTATTTGGCTGAATAAGGGTTTAGCCGGTGATGAGACAGACGGTCATATAGATAACGCGGTCTGTTTTGTCAGGCCGGGAGTGGTGCTTATGCAGGTATGTAATGATCCGAACGATTCAAACTATGCTACAACAAGGGAAAATCTCGGGGTTTTGCAAAAGTCTGCAGATGCCCGGGGGCGCAGCCTGGAAATAATCCAGATACCCCAGCCGGTCCCGGAATATTATATGGATAAAAGATTGACCTTGAGTTATATTAATTTTTATTTTGTTAACGGAGGAATCATTTTACCGGTATTTGGCGGGAAATCCGCTGAAACTGATAAAATCGCCGAACAAATATTCAGAGACATATTTCCGGAACGGAAAGTTATCACAATAGATGGTATTCCGCTAGTGAAAGAGGGCGGTAATGTCCACTGTATTACTCAGCAGATGCCACTGGCACGGCCAGGTTGGGCAAGCCACCAGTCATACTGATGGGAGGGGATGAATGATGCGCCAGGTGAAAGTTGCCGCTGTACAGATGAGATGTACTGAAGAAATCGGGGAAAATATCGTCAGGGCAGAGCAGTTGGTTAGAGAGGCCGCAGCTCGTGGAGCTCAGATTATTCTACTGCCGGAGTTATTGGAAACACCGTATTTTTGTCAGAAGCAAAACCCTGAGTACTATAAATATGCTGCCGAACCTGAAAAAAACCGGGCGGTACAGTGGTTCCGTAATGTGGCCAGGGATTTGTCGGTTGTGATCCCGGTCAGTTTTTATGAAAAGAAACATAATGCCCTATTTAATTCAGTTGCGGTAATTGATGCCAATGGCACAGTGCTGGGTATTTACCGAAAAAGTCATATTCCTGATGGACCGGGCTATGAGGAGAAATTCTATTTTAGCCCGGGAGATACCGGTTTTAGGGTATGGCAGACCCACCATGGAAGAATAGGTATAGGAATATGCTGGGATCAGTGGTTTCCTGAAGCAGCCAGGGTTATGGCTCTTATGGGTGCGGAAATTCTGTTGTATCCGACAGCCATTGGGTCGGAACCATGTGACCCAACAATCGACTCACGGGATCATTGGCAGACTTGTATGCTGGGCCATGCGGCGGCTAATCTTATTCCGGTGATTGCGGCTAACCGGGTGGGTACCGAAATAATGGAGGACTCTAAAATAACGTTTTATGGGTCTTCGTTTATAGCAGGTCCCCAGGGACAGAAGCTATCAGAGGCAAGCAGAGAAGAGGAAACAGTATTGACAGCGGAATTTGACCTTGATCGGCTTGAGGCGGAGAGAATAGAATGGGGTATTTTCCGGGACCGCCGGCCCGAGCTATATAAGTCTTTGACGACTTTTGACGGCGGGTCTTCATATTAGATGAAAAGTGGCAGGTATGTTCCTGCCACTTGTATTTTTGCCGCGTTTATGCTTTTTCCGGTTCATCGTAATTCACGCCAAAGGTATCCACAGTTGCTTTTTTAATTATTTGTTCTACAACGGGCATATCTCTGAAATCCCGGTCTGTATTAACAATCCTGTCAACTTCATCCATTCCTTCAGTGACTTTACCGAAAGCGGCATAATCTCCGTCCAGGTGTGGGGAGTCTTTTACCATGATGAAAAACTGTGAACCTGCAGAGTTTGGATTCATAGTCCTGGCCATGGAAAGAACTCCTCTTTCATGTTTTAAATTATTAACATGTTTATTGGAGTTGAATTCCCCTTTAATTGAATAACCGGGACCACCGGTTCCGGTTCCCTGGGGACAGCCGCCTTGAATCATGAAACCGGGAATAACCCTATGAAAAGTAAGACCATCATAAAATCCGCTGTTCACGAGGGAAATAAAGTTCTTTACCGTGTTCGGGGCAATTTCCGGAAATAACTCTATTATTATTGTTTGATTATTCGCAGTTTCGAAAGTAACTATTGGGTTTGCTGCCATTTTTTACACCTCCTCAAACTATCAGATAACAGTATTTTACCAAAATCAGGTTTGCATATGCAAGGAAATTAATATACTTATCTGATATTTTGCGGAGCGGCAGTTTGCTAGCTTCCCGGAATACAGCTACCCTTGCTTTTTAATTAAAAGCCTGCCAGGTGGGCGGCATAATCTACCGGATACTTATAAAGAAGGACAGGCCATAAGGGGTATTCTTTTTGAATGAAAATAGGGATAACACCGGGATTGCCGTTTGCTTCAATAATCCATGGTTTTCCATAATTGTCAAATACTATATCAAAACCCAGTTCGCCTAGAGGGCCAAATTTTTTGTCAAGCACTTCAGCTGATTTCAGGGTTATCTCTTTGAGGAGATTCATAAAACTTTCTTTTGTATAAGGTACCAAAGGAATCAGGTATGCTAAAAGTTCTTGAAGAGGAATAAGACTTGCCCCGGCAGTGAAGTTTGTTAGGAAACTGTTGCCAAATGAGCCCTTGGCAAACATTCCCGGAATCACCCACTGTCCACTGCCGTTTTTCATAGCCCATGACCTGATGGAAAAAGGTCCTCCCTTATATTCCATCCGCTTGATTCCTTGTTGAATCAGGTATGGTCTTTTTCGTCCTGCTGCTTTTAACAGGATATTATGGATTTCATCAGGAGAGTTAATGAGAATGCTAATGTTTTGATCATGGTTGGCATAGGTGCATTCCAGTGTCCCGGACAGCCCGGGACGGGCAGGCTTAATTGTTACAATGCCTAATCCTTTCATGCCATTGAGAGGTTTTAAAAATACTTCCCCGAATGTTTTCAGCATAGAAGTCAGTTGAGAGGCATCGGTAAATGCATCTGTTTTTGGCAAGTGTGTTTTTAATACAGGGTCATTGACAAGCGCATTACGAAAATCTATTTTATCTATCATAGTCTTTTTGTTGAAGATTTTATTTTTGCCGATTATTTTTTCCAACCGGGCATGGCTGATATACGCATTGGGATAACACTTGTCAATAACTGCATCCGGGAAGGGAAAGCTGGCCTCTATCCACCGGTTTTCTCTATTACTATAATAATAACCTTCTATAACCTGGTTTTGCACATCAATGCTTTTGCCTTTAAATACATAAAGCATTCCACAGTTCCTGGCAGCTCGTGCATAAGCTTTGTAGAATTTAAGGGCATTAGGGACATGCCCGGCAAAAGTAAGCACACCTATTACCGGCCCCATCCTGAAAACCCTAGGGCTTTCAGGTTTTATCAGAAGTGTTGCATTATCAGGAATTTTCAAGGCATCCATAGCAGGTGAAGAGAGTTCCAGCCAGGTTTGAGACGAAGAGGTTTCACGGGATTTAAGGACATGGACTTTGGTGATGGCTGAACCGCACTTGAGGGTTACTAGTAGGTTTTCTTTTAATTTTAATTGAGTCATTAAATTTCCCGGGAGTATCCAAATGTTGTCTTTATGCCCGCTGCGGATAATTTTATATGGACCGTGCATAATTACCACCTTTACATAAAGTTTATGTTTTTTACACTATATGTTTCAGGAGGTATTTCCGTGCTACAGCGAAGGGGACTAGCCCTGATGGACTAAATCCCCTTCATTAAAAGTGGTAACATTATTGTGCAATAGAAATTGTTAATACGGCAATAGTTTCTTCTTTTGACTTTACAGGCAAATAAATCTTCTGGTAGCTGGTTGAGCCAACGCTGCCGGCGGAAATTACCGAAGCCTTTCCAGATTTCATGGTTTGGCTAACTGCTTCCGAGACGGGGTAGCCTTCCAGTACCCGTTTACCATCCTCTCCTTTAATTGTGCCTGATATCCTTTTCTGGTTAACAAACAATGAAACAATGCTTTCCGGATATATTTTAGTTATTTCATCTACTATGCCGTAGTTGCCGTTTTCCACATAAGCCCCTTTTTGCAGGATAGTGTTTGAAACCGTCCATTCTCCGGGGAACTTTTTGTCAAGGGCTGTATTGACTTTATTCATAACTTCATCAGCATCAACTGTAAATACTTGTTGACTGTCGCCGGCTTCGGCAAAAGATGAGTAGCTCGAAGGCACTTCGGTCTGAGATGTTTCAGTATTATAATTCCGGTCTTCAATGCCGGAATAACCCAGAGCGGAAACAATCAATAATCCTGTAATCATTGCAAATAATAGTGTTTTCATAGGTTCCCTTCTCCCTTGCTGTAATTTCAGCTGCAAACAGACCAATGTTCTATTAATAATTATAACGTGTTCCTTAATCTGTAGCCAGGCTTAATTGCCAGAAAAGCCATTCCAATTTGAGGAAAGCTGTCTAGATATATTGGAATGAATTTTGTGAATTGGGATATACTAAGACCTGAAAAAAAATTTTCAAAAGTGAGGTGTTTGGTTAATGGTCTTGGATAGAATTTCACTGGTGCTGGTAATTATTGGAGCCTTAAACTGGCTGCTTGTGGGATTGTTTAAGTATGACCTGGTGGCCGGTCTTTTTGGCGGAACTGACTCTTTATTAAGCAGAATTATTTATGTTATTGTTGGTTTGGCCGGAATCTGGTGTATTAGTCTCTTGGTCAGGCCGCGGGAAAAGGTGAAATAATATTTACCCCTTGCTAAGAACCGGACAAAACAAATAATGCTAGAACGGGATAGTGAATCTATAGAATATTGTGGAATCACTGATCCCGTTCTTGTTCTTTCAATAGGCATTTTTTTAAGCTTGTTTTAAAGGATAAACAGTTGAAAAATTGGTCCGGTCGTGATAATGTTATATGTTGTCAGATTATAATTATAAGAATCATTATCAGCTTGAACGGTATGGGGGATATAATGGCAGATATATTAGAATTTGTGCGTAACCTTAGTCCGGTGTTTCAGGCACTGGCAGCCACATGTTTTACATGGTTTATGGTAATATTGGGAGCAGCTGCCGTGTTTGTGGCCAAGGATATTAACAGAAAGACACTTGATGGAATGCTGGGGTTTGCGGCAGGGGTTATGATAGCAGCCAGTTATTGGTCGCTGCTGGCTCCTGCCTTAGAGATGTCAATGAACCTGAATGTTCCTCATTGGTTCCCGGTTTCTATAGGTTTTCTTGCCGGAGGGATTTTTCTCCTTGGTATTGACAAGATTCTCCCACACTTGCACCTGGGTATGCCAGCAAACAAAGCTGAAGGAATAAAGACATCATGGCAGCGCAGTACCTTATTGATTCTTGCCATTACCCTGCACCATATTCCGGAGGGGCTTGCAGTTGGTATTGCTTTTGGCTCAATCGCGACTGACTTTGGTTCAGCAACTTTTACTGGAGCGGTTGCTCTGGCCATTGGGGTAGGGATTCAGAATATCCCGGAAGGTCTGGCAGTCTCCTTATCTTTGCGCCGGGAAGGGTTTTCCCGTTTTAAAAGCTTTGTGTACGGTCAGTTTTCAGGGCTTGTTGAACCTATTGCCGGGGTCATTGGGGCCCTGATTGTATCTGCTTCCCAGGCTGTCATGCCATATGCTCTTGGTTTTGCGGCAGGTGCAATGCTGTATGTTATTGTTGAGGAAATTATACCTGAGTCCCAAAGAAGTAATAATACAGACCTTGCAACAATGTGTACGATGCTCGGCTTTATTCTCATGATGATTCTGGATGTCAGTGTTGGATAATATTAAGATTTTTGGCAGGTGAAAACCAAGGTGATAAATGGGGATTTGGCTGCATTAAAGGAGCAAGTGAAACATTACGCCTATTCCATAGGTGTTGATAAGATTGGTTTTACTGATGCGGAAGCGCTTACAGAACATCTGCCTCTGGTGAGACGACGTTGGGAGGCTGGGTATAAGCATGCGATAAATGAGGGCGACCCGGACAAGAGAATTTCCCCTTCACTTCACCTCCCTGGGGCCAAATCAGTTATTTCTATTGCAGTGGCTTATCCAGGGACAGCCACTATTCCTGAATCCGCCATTTCTTCTGAGGAAGGAACAGCTCTAAGCAGGGGCAGTTTCAGCTTTATATCGAGGGGTATGGATTATCATGAGGTGATTTCAGATAAACTTCAGAAGATAAGAGATTACATTATGTTTTTAGTCCCTGCGGCCAGGTCGGTTCATATGGTTGATACCGGTGAACTTCTTGAAAAGGCTTTTGCGGTAAAGGCAGGATTGGGGTGGTTTGGCAGGAATACACTTTTAGTCACCCCGGAATTCGGTTCCTGGGTCTGCCTTGGGGAATTAATCACAGATATCCCGTTCCCACCTGACCGGTCTTTGAATAATAACTGCGGTTCCTGTAACGCATGTGTTGCAGCTTGTCCTACCAATGCCATCAGGGAAGGGGAAGACTTGAATATAGATAGATGCCTGGCCTGTTTAACCCTGGGCAGCTTTATGCCTGACCCTGAAATACGTGAAATCATGGGCATTTCCTTATATGGATGTGACATCTGCCAGCAGGTCTGTCCATATAACAAGAAATCTGGGCATGATAATGATATGCAGGAATTTTCTTACAGCTATGATGAGGCATATCCTGTTTTAAAAGAAATTCTAGCCTTATCCAACAAGGAATTTAGGAAACGTTTCGGACATATATCAGCAGCTTGGAGGGGGAGGACCCCCATACAGAGGAATGCCGTGATTGCGGCAGGCAACCTTGGTGCCAGGGATACCATTCCTGAGCTTATTGACATTTTAAGGTCAGATCCAAGGCCTGTGCTGAGGGGGCTTGCTGCCTGGGCTTTAGGCAAAATAGGCGGGCCCTTGGCTTCACAAGCCCTTGCTGATGTTAGTGAAAAAGAAAAAGACCCTACAGTTATTCAAGAGATTGTGCAGGGTCTTGGTAAGAGACCTTTTTCTAAGACTTAGCCTTTGGCTATTTTCAGGTACATTTCCTTGCACATGCTGTGGATTTCGTTAACTTTTGTATAAATATCTTTGAGCATTTCATGGTGTTTCTTCAGTTGTTCAATCATTTCTCCCATTTCCATGCCAGGCATCATACCACCCATTTCCCCTGATGCTCCCCCGGCACCGGGTGCCGGCGGTCTGGCCGGCTGCATATAAGGGCAATGTTCGGGAGCATGCAGTCCTCCGCATACCGGGCACATTCCCGGACCTCCCGTATGACCTTTAGAATACATAACCAAACCTCCCTCAAAAATTAACATAGTTTAAATACATTCTGTTTTATTGTATTAATAAATAGTATCTGATTGTGACATAACAAGATGATTTTTTCTTCCTGAAGGGTGGTATTTACATACCCTTGCCAGTTCTGCAGGCAAAGGAATTTTGCGTTGCGGAAGCGAATATCAGTATAAAATGACAATTTTAGGGGCGACTATCTAAAAAGAGGTGGAAAATATGGTTCCTAAAATCCTGGTGGTTGATGATGATGCCAATATATGTGAGATAATCAGGCTCTATTTAAGCAAAGAAGGATTTCATGCCATTTTTGCCAGGAATGGCAGTGAGGCGCTAGACAGGTTTAGGGAAGAAAAGCCTGACCTGGTGGTTTTGGATATAATGCTTCCTATTATTAACGGGTGGGAAGTATGTAAAATGATACGGGCTGTGAGCAGTGTGCCTATTCTTTTATTAACTGCACGGGATACCACCGAGGACAAGGTTAGCGGGTTGGACATAGGTGCTGATGATTATGTTGTCAAACCTTTTGACCCCAAGGAGGTTTTAGCCAGAATCAGGGCCCTGCTGCGCCGGACTGCGGATAGTTCGGTTTCCGGGCAGGCAGGTTTGACCGGGGCAGGTTTGGATCAAACAGACACAGGGCAAAACGGTCCTGCAGACCAAAGTCAGGAGGTCCTGAGGCTGGGTAACCTGGAGGTTAACCTGACCAGTTATACAGTTAACTTCCGGGGTAAAAAGGTTAATCTCAAACCTAAAGAAATCCAACTACTGGCTTTTCTGCTTAGAAACCCCAATATTGTCTTTACAAGAGAAAAGCTTTTGGAAAAGGTATGGGGATATGATTATATGGGTGAAACCAGAACAGTCGATGTTCATATCAAAAGGCTCAGAGAGAAATTTGCGGCAGACCCAAAGTGGCAAATCAGCACTGTTTGGGGAGTAGGTTATAAGCTTGAAACTGATTGACAGGGGTGGGCAAAAAATGAAAAGCGGGGTTTTCCGCAGGCTGTTAGTAACTTATATTTTAATAATGACAATAATTGTCGGGTTACTGTCAGTTTTAATGTCACAGTATCTGAAGGTATATTTTTTTAACAACAAGCAGAAGGACCTGACAAACACCGGTAGACAGGTAGAGACCCAGCTCATTAGGTACCGCAGGGGTGATTTAACGAAAGAAGAACTTGAGAAGCAGATAAATGTGATTGGAAGGGTGACTAATTCCCGGATTATTATAGTAGATGGTCACAATTCAGGGGCCGCAATTGCTGATACCGGTCTTGAAGATGACCTGGAAACAATTCTGAAAAGGGTTTTGGATGGTGAAAAGGTAATCAAGAGACAGCAGTACGCCAGTGAATTGAACTCATACGTGGTTGTAGTAGGGATTCCGACGGGGTCTGCAGAAAGCAAGGGAGCGATTCTCCTCTTTTCACCGGTTTATGAAGTAGCTCAGGCTCTCCGCAAGGTATATGAGGTAATTTGGATAACTGCCGCGATTGCCCTTGTCGTTGGCCTGATTCTTGTTTGGATTACTTCTCGCAGGATTTCCAGGCCGGTTATTGAGTTGAGCCGGATGGCAGAACAGATTGCCAGGGGAGAGGCAGTACCTGATGTCCACGGAATGGCCGATGATGAAATAGGACAACTTACCCGTTCATTTAATTATATGAAAAATAGGCTTGCTGAAACTGATAGGATGAGGAAGGAGTTTATTGCAGGAGTCTCACATGAACTGCGTACTCCGCTGAGCTCTGTACGTGGTTTTATCCAGGGGATTCTTGATGGGGTAATTTGTGATGACGATCAGGAAAAGTATCTTAGACTGGCATTTGAGGAGACAAATAGGCTGACAAGGCTAACCAATGACTTATTGGACCTGACCAAGCTGGAAGCAGGTGTAATTAAGCTCAATAAAAAGGAGATTCAGCTTCGTAAGCTAATAGATGACAGTATCCTAACAATTCGCCGTTCTTCAGGGAAGGAAGGCTTTACCTCTATAGTAACTGTTACCCCGGAAAACTTGTCCCTTAAGGCTGATCCTGACAGGTTAAAACAGGTTCTTATCAATCTTCTTAGTAATGCTTCCAGGTACACCCCGGATAATGGCAAAATAGAGGTTGAAGCTAAGCTTTATGGCAGTGAAGTTAAAATATTGGTAAAAGATAGTGGGATCGGAATCCCTGATGCTGAATTGTCGTTCATTTTTGAGAAATTTTATCGGGTTGACAAGTCGCGGGATTCATCTGCAGGTGGATCGGGATTAGGCTTAAGCATAGTGAAAAATCTTATTGAACTGCATGGAGGGAGTATTACGGCACGAAGCAGTGCCGGGAACGGCACAGTTTTTGAGATCATACTGCCTCAATGAAAATTAACAAACTGTTTACAATTCTTTCATTCCTATGTAAAAATTTTTGTGTAATATATAGTTAAGAGAACGTGGACGCCCGCACAGTAAGGTCGATATTAAGGGGATGGTTGATCTGAAAAAGCTGCTTATTTTTATTTTATTTCCAATTTTTCTAGTAGCTGCAGGGTGTAAGCACGGCGACTTGCCGGATGATAAAACCGTTCCAGGCGGGAGTAATGTTGAGCAGAACGATGTTTGGAATGGATCGGGGGATATGGGGAGTAATAATGCTGAGATTGGAAGTACAGGGGTCCATGGACAACTGCCGCAAGTTCCGGCAGGTCAGGATACATCAGAAAAGATTCTGCCGGATAATTTATCTGATGAGGGCCTTGTAATGAAGAGTGAAAATCATATTTCAGCAGGTTCCGGGCAGGTACTGGTTAATGAGATGGATAAAGAGATTGATACCCTGGTGGAGTCATTAGAGAACCTGGATTCAATTTCAACCGGTGACCTGGAAGTTGAATAAGGAGGTATTTAAAATGAAAAAGATTATTTCTGCTATCCTGGCCTTGCTGATGCTTGCTTTTGGAACCATAGCATATGCTGCCCAAGGTAACGGACAATACGGCATAGGTAACGGGCAGGACAAAGAAATCAGGGATTCCGGTCAAAGCCGGAACATGATGCGGGAAAGGGCACAACTGGCACGTGCAAACCAATCCGAGCTGACTGAGCTGAAGGATGAAATCCGTGATAAAATGCGTCAGATTAAGAATGAGTTAAAAAAGTTAAGACGAGACCCGGAGGCCCTTACCGAAGAAAAAATTGCAGAGATCAGGGAAAAGCTGGAACTTTTAAGAGATGACAGGGCCCAACTGGCAGGGACATATGGTTTAATCAGGAAGGAAACCGTGAGACTGAGATTGCATAAGCGTACCATGAATTACGCCGGTGCTTCACAGAGCTTTGACAGCATTTGTGAAATTCAGGAAGAACGCATCAAGGCATTAAAGGCGTTAAGTTCGGACCTTGATGAGCTTTTGGAATTGCTGTAAGAAATAGTAGTAAAACCATATTTTATAAAGCAATGTTATATAAAGCAAGACTGTCACATAAGTGCTGGGACTGCGTGATTTAGTCCGGTAAATGGGGCAGTCTCATTTTACTTTCAGGAAAGCATATATACAATAATTTATGTAGAAAAATGTTTAATAAAAAAAGGGATAAAACACTTCATACAGAAATAACTTACTATTGTTAGAAGGAGGGATGATGATTGAAAAAAGTAATCGTTATATGTTTGGGGATACTCATGTTTTTGGCTGCGGGATGCTCTGGCTCAAAGAATGGTTTTGCTCCGGATTCTCCGGAGGGAGTGGTACAGAATTATTATCAGGCCCTTCAGGACGGCAACCCTGATGTGGCTTATGGATATCTTAAGGATTGGCCAAAGAGTAAAGAGGAGTATGTAAATGAGAAAAAAATCAATGGTATGATGTTTAAAAGCTTTACTGTGCAAAAAGGGGAAGTAGTGGGGCCAACTGCCAGTGTTCCGGTTAAGTTTGAAACAGGAGTTTCCAGTATGGCTGAGATTAATATGACAATTACTCTGGAAAAAGACCAGAACGGCTGGAAAATTACCGGCCTGGGAATGGAAGGCATGTCCGCAGCAGATGGTGGAATGAACGGGATGAATGGAATGAACGGAATGAACGGGATGAATGGGGTAAACGGAACAGTTTACGGGTCATCCAATCCTCACGGTCCTGGTGGAAGCATTCCTCTCAATCAGTAAAATTACATAGTGGAGTGGTTTATTTGAACAGCGATAAATCTGCGGTTCAGCCGGATATTTGGACCAGGCCTTTTATGCTGATAGTTTTAGTTAATTTTCTTATGTTCACCTCAATGTATGTCCTGCTGCCGACCCTGCCGGTTTATGCCAAATCAATAGGGGGCAGTGAAACGGTTGCCGGCCTGATTGTGGGCCTGTTCACTTTTGCCGCTGTATTGGTGCGGCCGTTTTCCGGCAGCCTTCTGGACAGTAAAGGGAGAAAGGCAGTAATGATTGCAGGTATAGCTATCTTTATTGTTTCGGCTGTCAGCTTTACTTGGGCTTACCTGGTATGGATGCTTCTTGCCTTGAGAATAGTCCACGGGCTGGGCTGGGGGGTAACCACAACTGCTTCCGGAACAGTCGCATCTGATATCATTCCGGCTGCCAGGCGCGGAGAGGGCATGGGATATTACGGGATGTCCTCAACAATTGCTATGTCAATTGGCCCGGCATTGGGATTAGCAATAATTAATAATTATTCTTTCAAGCTGTTGTTTCTGGTTTCGGCATTGTTTGCTGTTGCCGGTCTGCTAATCGGGCTTTTTATAAATTATGATGGTATTTCCGGCAAAATGGGTGAAGGCAGCACTGAGGTCGCAGGTGGAACTAAAACTAAAGGTGTACTTTTTGAAAAGAGCTCAGTTCCTCCTTCACTGGTCATGTTTTTTGCCTCTTTAAGTTATGGAGGTATTGTTACATTTATGAAGCCTTACGCAGATTTTAGAGGGATTGAAAATATCGGTCCTTTCTTTACGGTTTATGCCCTAGTATTATTGTTCAGCAGGCCTGTAATGGGCAGAATGGCTGACAAGTACGGAGCTGGGCGGCTTCTGGTTCCGGGGATTCTATTTATTGCTACAGCGCTGTTGATACTTATGAACGCATCTTCTATGACAGGTTTTTTATTGGCAGCTATCTTGTATAGCATTGGTTTTGGCGCGGTACATCCCATACTCAGTGCACTGGTAATCTCATTTGTTGTGCCTGAAAGAAGGGGTGCTGCTAATGCTACGTTTGCTTCGGCAATGGACATGGGAATTGGCCTGGGAGCTGTTATTCTGGGGGCTATTTCGGAGCGGGCCGGATACTCGCTGATGTATGGAAGTTCCACGGTATTCGCTTTGTTAGCCTTGGTCGTTTATTTTGCGATACTTAGGCCCAGGCTGGCTGAGCAAAAGCTAAAAGGGGAAAACAGGTAAATTTTCCACAAAGAATTGTTGACAAAAGTGCGAAAATCTTTGACAAGACACGGGTTTCTTGCTAAAATAATAAATGCGTTAATGAAAACAACCTGATATGTGGGGGCATAGCTCAGCTGGGAGAGCGCTTGAATGGCATTCAAGAGGTCAGCGGTTCGATCCCGCTTGTCTCCACCAATGAAAACAAACCTTGTAATCTACATGATTGCAGGGTTTTTTGTGCGTGAGAATTATTGGATTTAACTCAACCTCCCAAAATATAATTAACGCTCTCGGAAATTCGAGATGCTTTATGTTCAAGGCTTCGCACCTTGGATTTTTTTGTTTTTCCTCCAGTAGGCCTCTCGAAGATGTACGGAAATCTGGCAAGGTGTTGCGGAAGATTTTCCTTGCGTCCGGAGCAAGGTTAGAATTCTCCGTCGACGGCGCAGAAAATCTGGAGCAATTTACAGTTTTTTCAAAAAATGATATAATTATCATATCTAAAATAAATGGTAATACTTATGGGTTATTCAAGACAGTACCCGCGAGGCATTTAAAACTATCGATAATCGAATTTACGGTCATTAAATTTTATGAGGTGGTGAAAATGCCATACATCCCGAAAATGCATGAGAAATACAATCTGCTACCGTTCTGTCGTGAAAACAGCGGAGAAGTTTTCAGTTATCCGCCAGAATTGAATGATCTTCAAGAACTGATGCCTGATGGAGAAAGTCTTTACCCTTACGGTTATAATAGCTATGAAGAATATGACGCTATTTTGGATAGGTACATCTCAACTTACGGTACTGACAGGCAAAACCTCAACGCGCTGGGAGAGAAATTAACCGCATTAAAAGAGACCATACATCAGATGAACGTAAAAGAGAACTGGTCGGTTTTGAAATATCTCGGAGAAAACACTTCGAATGTTTTTGGACTTACAAAGGGTCGTTATTATTACTGGCCCTGTTCAGTTGAACACCCGGATTATGAGGGCGTCATTGATGATGAGGAATTTACATCATACCTGTATGACACCACGCCCGAACTGTGGGAAATTGCCGAAGACCCGCTCAACATGGCAGCTTCTGTATTATTGGGAGCAAAAAAGGGCGATGAAGTAATTAATGAGGGCATCAAGAGCACAGATATTATTGATTAAATAGCATTAAAGGGGTATAATATTATTAAAATGTTACTATAAGGAGCTGATACCATGCAGATTAAACCGTCCGCCAGCATCAGGCAGAATTACAATGAAATTGCCGCATTGTGCAAGTCTTCTGGTGAGCCTGTGTATCTTACCAAAAATGGTGAGGGCGATCTTGTAGTTATGGATATAGAGGCTTTTGCCCGACGGGAAAAAATGTTGAAGCTGCGGGAAGAACTGTTGGCCGTTGAAGAAGACCGAATGGCAGGACGTGCAGGAGTTACGCCGGACGAATTGAATAAATATCTGGAAGATATTATCGATGAGGTAGAGCATGGAAAGAAAACCACAATATAAGGTGATTGTTTCAGATCGTGCCCGTCAAATGCTGGCGGGTCATGTTCAGTTTATGGCGCAAAAAAATCCTTCCGTTGCTCGCGAAGTCAAAAATCAACTGATGGATGCAATCCGTTCTCTTCACCAACTGCCGGAGAGGTATCCGTTTTTAAATGCCGAATTTATACCGCTTAATAAATATCATAAGATGTTCGTGGAGAAATGGTATTTGGTTTTGTATCAAATCAAGGACCAGATTGTGTATATTGACTATATTGTTGATTGCAGGCAAGATTATGAGTGGTTGGTGAGATGAAGAGGGTGCGTAAGTTGCATGATTCGCGAGAGCACTTGAATGGCATTCAAGAGGTCAGCGGTTTGATCCCGCTTGTCTCCACCAATGAAAACAAACCTTGTAATCTACATGATTGCAGGGTTTTTTGCTGCCATTGATCAAGGCAGCATAAATTTACAAGACCGCTTTAATGTAGTATAATGAGAATACAATAAGGATAAAATACTGCTACATTAAAAGGAGTGGTCAAGATGATTAACATAAAGCCATCAGCTGCAATTCGAAAAAATTACAGTGAGATTTCAGAGTTGTGCAAGAAGTCTGGAGAGCCGGTGTACCTGACCAGAAACGGTGAAGGTGACTTGGTGGTGATGGATATTGAAGCTTTTGCAAGACGCGAAAGCATGCTGCGCCTCAGAGAAAATCTGATCGCCGTTGAGGAAAGCCGGTTAAGCGGCAAAAGCGGTTGTTCCATTGATGAGGTATCTTACATGATGAAGGAAGCGGTCAAGGAGGTATTGAATGGAAAGCGCCGGTAAAAAGTATACGGTGATTATCTCTGATGAAGCGACTCAGATGCTGGTATCTCATTCACGCTTTCTGGCGCAAGTTAGTGAAAAAGCCGCATTGGATCTCATCGCTGAGTTCAGTGAGAAAGCAAAATCTCTGAAGGAATTTCCGGAGCGAAACCATTGGCTTTCCGATCCTTTTATTCCTGACGCTAAGTACAGGAAGCTCCTGATGGGCAAACACTATCTTCTTATTTATCAGGTGAAGAGAGATGCGGTTTATGTGGATTATGTGGTGGACTGCAGGCAGGATTACGGCTGGCTTTTGTAAGAAGAACTGCAAGAGTCTAGGAATAAAAGTCAAGCTTTTCTGTGGAAGGAATAGCCAATTTTAGTAGCTGGATGGAAGATTCTGTGATATAATTAAATGATAAACTATAGAATGAAAAAGGTGAATAAATGGATTTATACAGATTACTTGACGTATATAAAGTTGCCATAGATGAGCGCAGACCCTTCGAGGGTCAGATGCTGACACAACTCAAAGATTACTATCGTATTGGCCTCACTTGGTCATCCAATGCTCTTGAAGGGAATACCCTTACGGAAACTGAAACCAAAGTGCTGCTAGAGGATGGATTGACTGTTGGAGGCAAGCCCTTGCGTTATACCTTTGAGGCAATTGGTCACGCTAAAGCCTATGATTTCATGTTTACATTGCTTAAAGATAGAACTATCACAGAAAAAGATATCCTTACGATGCATCAAATGTTCTACGATAGTATAGAAAAGGAATATGCAGGAAAATACCGTGACATGGATGTGTTTATCAGTGGTTCTAAATATCCTGTAACAGAAACAAAGCGGATAAAGGCAGAAATGGATGGACTATTTCATTGGATTGTAACCGAAAGAGATAAGTTACACCCAGTAACGTTTGCGGCACAGCTCCATAAAAAATTTGTCTTTATCCATCCGTTTAAAGATGGAAATGGAAGAATTGCCAGACTTATTATGAACACGGCCCTGATACAGGACGGATACTTATTGGCTGTAATTCCGCCGGTGCTTAGGCATGAATATATTGAACTTCTTGAAAAGGCCCATAGAGATGATAAATCTTTTGAACAGTTTATTGCAGAGCGGGTAATCGAGTCACAAAAGGAAATCATGCGACTTTTGCACATACCGATACCAAAGCTGGACAGCGAGATGGGTATGCAACTGTAGCATAAAATATTTAACGTCACGCCAATCACTATCTTGGCGTTTTTCTTTTTGGTGTTTGTGTTTTACAAATTAAATTTAGACGACAAAGAATTTTAAGCTTCTTTTTCCGAAAAATTCCTTATTTTATTTCATTGCAGGAATGCTCCTAAAATATAATCTTTACAGTTTTTTCAAAAAAACATGGTATAATTATCATATCTAAAATAAATGGTACTACTTATGGGTTATTCAAGACAGTACCCGCGAGGCGTTTAAAATTATCGATAATCGAATTTACGGTCATAAAATTTTACGAGGTGGTGAAAATGCCATACATCCCGAAAATGCATGAGAAATACAATCTGCTACCGTTCTGTCGTGAAAACAGCGGAGAAGTTTTCAGTTATCCGCCAGAATTGAATGATCTTCAAGAACTGATGCCTGATGGAGAAAGTCTTTACCCTTACGGCTATAATAGCTATGAAGAATATGACGCTATTTTGGATAGGCTTCGAATGTCTTTGGACTTACAAAGGGTCGTTATTATTACTGGCCTTGTTCAGTTGAACACCCGGATTATGAGGGCGTCATTGATGATAAGGAATTTACATCATACCTGTATGACACCACGTTCGAACTGTGGGAAATTGCCGAAGACCCGCTCAACATGGCAGCTTCTGTATTATTGGGAGCAAAAAAAGGGCGATGAATGTTATTTTAGAGCCTTAAAAAATAAATCCGCTGGAGATATAATCCCGTTTACATATGCAAGCGGGATGTGTTATTATAACTGTATAAAATAAATGCAAATATCACATATTAATAACAAAACGAGGTGATGTAATGGAACATCTTGGATATGGTAAATATATCACAGATAATATAAATCGCCTGCCATTTGGGGTACCAATCTACACGAATGAGATTGCAAATAATCTTGTGCGGGAATTTAACATTGATATAACCCAGGCTAAAAAAATAGCAAATGTAAACCTGAAACGTATTGCTGACCATCAAGATTTGGAGAGATTCCAAAAAGGTGTCTACTACAAAGCGCAACATACGGTATTTGGCAAGACTAAGCTGAATCCAATTAGTGTAGCCATCAAAACATATGTGAATCCAAACAATGAAATTATTGGTTATGAAACTGGTCCGTCTTTCCTGAACAAGATTGGCTTGACCACTCAAATTGCAAAGAATAAGTATTTTGCGACAAATCTTTATCAGCGTAATGGCAGCAGAGTGGATAAAAATTTGAATGTAGCAATAAGAAAACCGCCTGTCAACGTAACAGCGGATAATTATAAATATTTGCAGCTTTTGGATGCCATCGAAAACAAAGATAATACTGTTATTGATGCTGCTCACCCGGAAAAAGTAATTTTCAACTATATTAAGAAAAGTAATCTTGATTTTATGAAGCTGATTGTTTTGGCAAGGAAATATTATAAGAAGGAGGTTTTGCTGCTAGTTGCAGATATAGCGGCAATAGAGATGCAATGAAATTACATTTGGATGAACCTGCCTTTGAAACTTTACTTCTTGATGTTGCCGGAAGGACAAGCATCAGGGCTGATATTCTCGAAAAGGATTATTATGTCACTTTATTATTAAATGAGCTTGCCGACAAACAAAAAGAAATTCCAGCCTATTTTAAAGGCGGTACAGCTCTATATAAAGCACTTGGAAGCATTCGAAGGTTTTCAGAGGATATTGACATAACCGTGGCAGTAGACAATTGCTCAAATAGTCAGGCAAAAAAGCAGCTGGATAAGGCAGCAAACGGATATTCATCACTCCAAAGGGATAGTGAGGACCCCGATGATGAAAACCGCAAAGGAAGCAGAACAAGCATTTATCATTATAAGTCTGTTGTTGATGTGGATATTGATGACACTTTACAGCGATTTGGTCGAGTGAAAATTGAAGCGACTTCGTTTACTGTTAGCGAGCCCTTTGAACCGATGGCTATTGCTCCACTCATTTATGAACAGGCAACAGAAGAACAGAAACAGATATTAGGCTCAGTTTACGATGTATGCAGCTTTTCGATTATTACCATTAAATTGGAACGAATATTTGTTGATAAGGTCTTTGCCGCTGAATTCTATTATCAGCGGCAGGAGTATTTTGATGTGGCCAAACATCTCTATGATATTGTTGTACTTTTACAGCAGGAACGCATACAGGCAATGCTCAGCAACCCAAAGTTGTTGTTACAGATGATATCTTACAAAAGAAATGAAGAACATCACCGCATAGGAAGTGAATTAGCGAATAAGCCATTTATAGAATTTACTTATCTTTCACAGGCAATGGATAATGAAGATTTCAAGCGTGAATTTATAAAGATGCAGAACGTTTATGTCTTTAACTTGAAAGATTTTATTTCGCTGGATGAGGTGTATAAAAGTCTGGAAGCCTTGAAATCTGTGTTAATGAACCTAACCGAGGAAAATTAAGGGTGCGTAAGTTGCATGATTCGCGAGAGCGCTTGAATGGCATTCAAGATGTCAGCGGTTCGATCCCGCTTGGTGATATTTAATACTGAGTTTTACATAAAAATGGAGGTGCCAAATATATGAATAGTCAACTCATTAATGCTTTAAAATTAAAAATGCAACCGGTAGCGGTAATTCTCACTAATGACAAGCCTGCTGATGGACTGCACTTTAAAGAAGGTGTGAGAGGGTGTGTTGCTGCCATGTTGGTGGCCGCAAGTAAGAAAGGCCAAGTTGCCTTTTTTGACCGAAATTCATTTGGCTGTCCGGGGGGCGGAACAGGTCTGGGGTTCGGAGATAAATACGGAAGATTTCCGATTCATTGTCTTCTTTCCACGGGTATCAAAGAAATGGCTGCCCAAACTGGTAGTGCAGGCTCCGCTAGGGCAGAAGGTGAAAGATTTTATAAGAATCCTGAAATAGCCGGAAAGTGGGTGAATTCACTGCCGTTTACCGATGTCCCAACAGAATATGTGGTGTTCAAACCCTGGGAGCATGTAACGGAACGAGATGAGCCAAAGTTAATTGTATTCTTTGCAAACGCAGATCAGTTATCTGCTTTAGTGGTGATGGCAGATTACAGCCGGGGCACGAATCAAAGCATTACTGCGCCATTTGGGGCGGCATGTCAATCAATACTATTTGGGTATGCCGAAGCAGAAAAAGATAATCCCCGGGGGGTAATAGGCTTTTTTGATATTTCTCAGCGCAAGGCTGTAGATAAAGAGACTTTGACATTTACAGTACCGTATAAGATGTTTAAGGAAATGGAAGCTAATGTTGCAGGCAGCTTCTTAGATATGCATGTTTGGCATAAATTACAGGAGCGTCAGTAGAGTCTCAAAAAGATTTAAGAGGTAGCATTCAAAGCGGAGAGACCTGTCTACAGTGAAACAACCTTATCCGCCGCATTCATTTTTTCATAAATAGTATACATATTAGTTATCTGCCCTATGGCCAGTTTTTCCTTCAATTTAAAGTGTTCTAGGCAGGTGCCGCATGACAGAATTTCCACCCCGCGACTCTGAAGGCTAACGAGATGATCCAGAACCGGGGAATTTTCGCATGTGAGATAAACACCGCCATTGACAAATAATATGGTTTGGGGCGTTTTTTCACTTTCGACAAGAGTGAACATAAAGCTTTTCATTAATATATCACCAAGTTCCGAGCTTCCCCGGCCCATTTCTGAGGATGAAATAACAATTGTGGTGTTATCCGTATCTGCCGGTTGCTCACCTAAGTTTATATTTGTGCCTTTCTTGGTAATTTGAATATGGTATTCATTTCCTTTGTGTTGTATGTCCACCCCGCACCCCATACTATTGGCCAGGGCTATGACATTATCTTTCGCCGCCTCATTATCTACGAAGGTAGTTACAGACCCTTCATCAATTGCTTCCAGTACTTTTTTGGTGTTAATAACTGGTATTGGGCAGCCCATCCCACGTGCATCCACAATTTTTGATTCCATGTGCGTCACTCCTCAATATTAATTTTATAACGTTTTATTAAGATCAGACAGCAATTTAACCAAATCTAACTTATGCATAGAAGCTGTATTTTCCAGGGTTTCAAACAGCGAGGTGCAGCAAATGCAAGTTGAATATGTTTTATCATAAGCTTGAAACACATCTATGGTTTCAGGATATTTATTTACAATATCAAGAATTGTCATATCCTTTGTAATCAATATACATACTCCTTTTGGGTAAACATTCGCCCATAGTAGCTTTCCATAAGAGAACTAATTCAATTCTAATTATAATATAGGACAGTACTAATAACTAATAAAAAAACACTATGGTATCCACATATGGAATAAGTATTATTTATGAGAGGATAATTACGTAAAGGAGAACACGCATGATTGCAGGTTTTTTTGCTTTCTAATAGCAAAATCAATAAACTGCAATAAAAATATATTAAAATTTGATAATAATTTATTGTAAAACAATAAAAGTGTGTTATAATTAAATTAGTAAATTAATAAGTGAGGTGCTATTTATGAAACGAGGAACAACATTTTTTTTAAAAATAGCTGTTATTCTTATTGGAATTCCGGTTGTTGCTCTGTATATATTTTGGCTGCCTTCATTTGTCGATTATTTGCACTATCCGGTTTTAATCGGCATGTATGCAGCGGCGATACCGTTTTTCTATGCCCTGCACTCCCATTCATCATTATTTTTTCTTCTTCTGTAATTGCAGTCTTTGCTGCTGTTTTGCAAAGACTTTTAAAAGAAGCCATAGACATAAAAACAGAAAATGATTTAACGGTTTGAGGTGAATAACATGGCAATTATAATTAATATTGATGTGATGCTGGCTAAAAGGAAAATGAGTGTAACAGAACTTTCAGAGAGGGTTGGAATAACAATGGCCAACCTTTCTATATTAAAAAATGGAAAGGCAAAAGCGGTTCGGTTATCAACTCTAGAGGCGATTTGCAAGGCTTTAGAATGTCAGCCTGGAGATATTTTAGAATATAAATGTGACGAAGACAATTATTAGGGGAGGTATAACTATGGATATTAACAATATTATTATTGAAAATATTGATAATCCCCATGAGTTGGAGAGAAGGTTTAGAAAAGAACCCGAAGCGTTCGTAAAGTCATTTTCTTATGCCTGGGAACAAAACCCTGATTCGCAGGTTCTTGCCGTTTGGTATGAAAGATTACATTTCAAGGAGACGGCAAATAATGAAAAAGTTTTCTTGCTACAGAAAGATTTCTTATCTATGGGTATTTTAGCAATTCTGGCCGGGATAAGCACCAGGATAATTTTGCATTTTGTTGAATTGCAGGCAATAGCCCCTGTTAATCTTGTTTTTGGGGTACTTCCCTTTATTGCTGTCTATTTTGTATTTAATAATACTCCTAAAAAAAATATTCTTTACATACTTGCATCGCTATTTCTAATTTCTGTATTTTATCTTAATATGCTGCCACTTGAGCAAAAAGATAGTATTATCCTGGCATATCTACACCTTCCCATTTTCTTGTGGACATTATTAGGGCTTGCATTTACAGGAAATGAATATGGCATAGGCAGTGCAAGACTAGCCTATCTTAAATTTAATGGGGAATTTTGCATACTTTACGCCAGCATGGCAATCAGCGGAATGCTGCTAGCGGCATTAACCATGCAGTTATTTGGATTTATCGGAATGGATATAGAAGAATTTTATTTTAAAAATGTCGTATTATTTGGCGCTGCCGCTCTTGCTATTGTGGCAGCATACCTGGTAACAAGGAACCTTAAACTTGCCAAAAATATTGCACCATATATAGCCAAAATTTTTAGTCCTCTTGTACTGGCTACATTATTGGTTTATATGATAATGGTTATTTGGGTTGGCAAAAACCCATTCTTGGACCGAGATTTTCTCTTATCTTTCAACGGAATACTCCTTAGTGTATTGGCCGTCACTATATTCTCCATTGCCGAAAGCGGTACAGACGAGAAAAAGAGCATTTCTGATTATATTAATTTTGCCCTGATTGTTCTTGTTCTTATTATTGACAGTGTGGCTTTATCAGCCATAGTGTTCAGGCTTTCTTCTTATGGGATTACGCCTAACAGACTTGCTGTTCTTGGAGTAAACATACTTATCTGGGCTAATCTAATTTGGATTATGCTCTCATATATGCGTTTTCTACAAAACAAAACCGGACCTTCAACTATCCAAGATGCCACTACTAAGTATTTGCCGGTCTATGGACTTTGGGCAGCTTTTGTTACATTTACTTTTCCTTTAATTTTCTAATTGCAAAGGTTGAATCTTCCTACTATGGAGAGGTTATTCTTAATAAAGAATATAAAAAGAGGTTGAGGGTAAAAATACCTTCGAATTAATTTTGACGGGAGGTTTGGTAGATATGTCCGATAATCAAAAATTATACAAGTCTATTGATCCCAAAGCGATTTTTGTTCTGGTTATTATCCTCTTTATTATCGGGTTAGCTATAATAGGCATTGTCCGCTTCAATAGTCCAATTCCAGATATTGATGCCACAACATCAGCACAAAACATTGTTTTACCCGGCCAATTTTCAGTTGCCTTTCCGGATCAAGCTCAATCCGCTATTGGGACTGATACCTTTGGCGTAATAGCTTCCTCGCCGGATCAGAACCCGGTTCCAATTGCCAGTGTAGCCAAAATAATGACTGCTTATTTGGTTTTAAAAGCACATCCATTACAACCCGGTGAGGATGGGCCGACCTTGACGATGACAGATCAGGATGTGGCAGGTTACCAGTCAGCCATAGAAAAGAATTACTCTCGCTTGCCGGTTACTGCTGGGGAGGAATTGACTGAGAGACAACTTCTGGAAGGTTTGCTGCTGCCGTCCGGGAATAATATTGCCGATACATTAGGACGCTGGGTTGCAGGGTCAGATGAAGCATTTATTGCTAAAATGAATGATACCGCCAAATCTCTTGGTATGACCAATACCCACTATGCTGATGCCAGTGGGGCGAATGAGGCTACTGTGAGTAATGCGGTTGATCAAATCAAAATAGCCCAGGCAGCTATGCAGGACCCTGTATTTCGTGAAATTGTCGCCATGCCGGATGCGACACTCCCTTTAGCCGGTAAGGTGTACAATGTAAACTGGATGTTGGGTAAACATGGGATTGTGGGCATTAAGACCGGTTCCACCACGAAGGCCGGCGGGTGTTTTGTCTCAGCCGCACCCGTAGTAAACGGAAGTGAAAAGCATTATATTATTGCCGCCGTGTTGGGCAGTAAGAAGGCCAACCGAAACCTGCAAAGCGCACTGGAGGCCAATGCCCGGATTTTAGACGAGGTTCGGCCGCAGTTTAAATCATATACACTGACACCACCGGAAAACGGTTTTGGTCAAATTACTACTCCCTGGCACAGTCAAAGTGATTTGCAGGTTAGCCAGCCTATTCAGGTCTTTGGTTATCCCGGCATGAAAGTATCTTATTTCATTAATCCACTGGCAATAAAATTACCGGCCGCCCCAGGAACAGATGTTGCAACTTTAACGGTGCAAACGGGAAAAACGTCTCAAACCGTTTCCATGCAAAACACAGAAAAAATTAATCCACCGGGATTTTTCTGGAAAATTTTTAGGTAAATTTAACTATAGCTTGAGGAAGTTTTGCGGTGTGATTACCGGAACTGCTGCATCTTTAAAATCCTTTGTGTTTCGTGTCAGGATGTAGTCGACCTTATTCCGAGCGGCAACCGCGTGAACGACTGCATCTTCAAAATTCGGTATGGAGTCGGATAGCGCGGTTTGGATATCAAGTGCTAGAACGTCGGCAATGATAATTAACTGCATCAGGCGTTCCAGATATTCTTTTGCTTTATCTGTATCGCCTAATCCTTTGCGGAGCAGGTAGAAGATGTCGGTGACGGCGGCGGCAGACACGAGACATTCGGTGTTGTTTGCCGCCGCTTGCTTTAAAGCGTCGTAGGATGCTTCAAAGAATGGTTCTCTCTTGAGCAATATGTCAAGGATGATGTTTGTGTCGAACAGTATTCTCATTGTTTCTTTAAACGCTCCTTCTTGATATCGTTGAGTGTCAGGTTCCCGTCCGGGACGATGCCGACAAGACTGTCAAGCAGAGCGACCTTATCGGCAGCGGCACTTGTCAGCTTGGCGATGCTTTTTCCGTTCTTGGTGATATAGATATCATGTGTGGCAGCGAGAGCAAGGTATTTGCCGATGTTGTTTTTCAGTTCAGTAGCTGTAATCAACATTTGATTGGACCTCCTATGGTGTTGCTATTTTATGTTCCAATACTATTATACTCAAATCGCACGAAAATATCTATGAAATCGCACGATTTTGTTTGTGGATATTGTGCCGGAAGAAGCGTTCGAAGTGAGCGGAGATTGCAGGTGGTAAGGGGTGGAACCTGGGACGCCAAATATGGTTTCAAGATACCACCGGGGGGCGGTCTAGGGGTAGCCAACGGACAGGTGAGCGGCAAAGCGCGGCTGATAATTAGTCCCAATGAAGGTCTGTGCCTGCAAAACGGCGACATATTGGCGGCACCATCTACTGACCCGGCTTGGACCCCTTTGTTTCTTAAAGCATCCGGTATTGTGATGGAGACCGGTGGTTACCTGTCTCACGGCGTAATTGTGGCCCGAGAATATGGGATTCCGGCGGTTGTTAACGTGCAGGGTGTAATGAACATAGTAAAAGACTGTCAGAAGATTGCTGTTGATGGTGATGAAGGTAAGGTAATTCTTACTGTTCAGGAATCTTAAACCTGATATAAAAAATAGTCCCTGTCTCACCAGTTTTTACATCTATTTTGGCATTATGCCTATGGGCAATGCTATAGCAAATTGATAAACCCAAACCTGTCCCGCTGTCTTTAGTAGTTACAAACGGTGTGCCAAGTTTTTCATAGATTTCAGGTGGGATACCAGTTCCTTTATCTTGAATGGACAAAATGACCTCACCATCATACACGGAGGTACTTATGGTTATAATTCCCATTGGTGGAGATGCTTCTATTGCATTTCTAACAATGTTTATAATGAGCTGTCGAATTTCTTTTTCATTGATTAAGATATCGGGTAAATCTGATTTGTTAAGCGCAATATGTTTATCTTGTTTAATTGCATCAGAGTTTAATAGAGGGTACAAAGCAATAATGATTTCATTTAGAGAAGAGTGCTGCAGTTCAACAATCCTGTCTTTTGATAAAGAGAGATATTCTGAAATTATTAGATTAGCTCTGTCAAGCTCCCCGATCATTAAATCATAGTACTCTAATTTTTTACTATCAGTTTCTTTGTTTGCGAGTAATTGAAGAAATCCCCGTACACTGGTCATGGGGTTTCTTATTTCATGTCCAATCCCTGAAGCCATTTCACCAACTACATTTAGGAAGTCCAAGCGAGCCATTTCTTTTTGAAATATCTGCCGTTCTTGTTCGGCATGTTTTAGGTCAGTGATATCATTCATTAGACCCAGTATACATAATTCACCATTAAAAGCTATTAATCTTCCGGACAGCAATATATTTTTTTTATTACCTGATTTTGTTAGGAATACTACTTCGAAATTTTTAAAATATTCCTTGTGTTTTAATTCCTGCATTACTTTACTGCGTAGTTTTATATCAGCCCAAAAATTAAAGTTGAATACGGTGTCACCAATAACTTCTTCCCGGTCATAACCAAATGTTTCAAGGAAGGTTTGATTAAGTTCTATGATTCTGGCTTCCTTAATTGAAGTTATGGCCATGGGAAAAGGAGCTAAGTTGAAAGCATTTTTAAATAATTCGTTTGAGTTTTTTAATTCTTGCTCTAATGTTTTTTGTTCAGTAATATCATCAGAAATACTTAGAATATATTCCTTTCCACCGAATTTTATTTTTTTAAGTGCAATACTTAGCATACGGAAATTTCCATTTTTAATCTTCATCTTTACTTCATTATTTCGAAATGAATCACTATTATTTAAAATTTCCATGACATTCTCTAACTCTTCTTGTTCCGCAAAATCAAGGTCGAAAATTGTTTTGCCAAGAATTTCGCACTTAGTATATCCTGTGATTCTTTCATAACTGGTGTTTACATCTATGTACCTTCCATTCAAATCGATAATTGACATTCCACATGGACTGGCATTAAAAACAACAGCAAACCTGTCTTCCTGGCACTTCCTGAGTTCTTCCTGCATTTGTTTGCGTTCGCTAATATCAGTAATATATCCGTAGTAAAAAACAGCACTTAAATTGGTATCATATGCTCTATGTACCAAAATTTCAACCGGAACCATTTTGCCGTCTTTGCAGAGATATTCTATTTCATAGCGTTGAGGTTTGCCTGTTTTATTTAATTTTTCGATGAAATTAGCTTCATATTTTCGCCATTGAGGAGGGACAAAATCATCTGTCCATGATATATTGCAAAGTTCCTCTTTGGTATAACCTATAAGCTCGCAGAATGCTTGGTTGCAATAAATTAAGCTGCCATTTGAAAATCCTGAAGCAAATGGCTGAGAGGAATTTTCAAGTATTTCAAAAAGAAACAGCATCATATTATCTATTTCGTTTTTAGGATGGAGGTTTAAATTTATTAAATTAACCGCTTTTGAATTCAAGTTAGCACCAACTTTCAATAAAACCAGTATTATTACAATTATAAATTATAATTCATAATCGATAACTCGTCTTAAAAACATTGTCGAGGAAACTTGTTTAACTTTGTTATATACCAAACAAAATACGAGAAATAAAGAGAAAATATTTAATAATTCGAGAAAAACTATTGTAGTATGATATTAAGCAACAATTTAACTCAATATATGATAATTTAAACAAGTATACTGTTTTAATATTGGTTGCGAAAGTGCTAAAATATAAGCAGCTTGCAAAAATTTATAAGAATAAGAGGCGCATGTAATATGCCCAGTTTAACTCGAAGCCTGTTTTTAATCACAGTAGGCCTCCCGTTAGTAGGGGGTCTGCTTTCTTTTATATTGCATAGAAAGCCTAAATTAAGCATTATTATGGGATTTACCTGTGCAAACATTTCATCTTTGAGCGGGATGGGGCTCGGAATAATGGTATTATTGACCGGAAGTCCGGCACATTTTAATTTGCCCTGGTCGTTATTAAATGTACCATTGGGATTCACGATTGGACCCCTGGCAGCTTTCTTTATCACGGTAATATGCGTAGTATGTTTTTCTGTATCGGTTTATTCTTATGGCTATGTTACTGAGTATATCGGAAAGCACAACATCGGTTTTTTGGGGTTGTTATATAATCTGTTTGTATTTTCAATGATTACTCTGGTTGCCAGTGAAAATGCTTTAATGTTCCTGTTTTTCTGGGAGCTAATGTCACTGTCATCGTATTTTCTGGTGGTTTATGACCATCATGATCCAAATATAAGGAAAGCAGGTTTTATTTACATAGTAATGACTCATATCGGAACATTGTTCATTGTTGCTGCATTTATGCTGCTATATAAATATGCCGGCAGTTTCAACTTTTTACTGTATGCGGCTGCAGGGCATGCGCTTCCGTCGCAGCTTAAAACCATAGTATTTCTTTTGATAACACTTGGGTTTGGAACTAAAGCAGGCATAGTTCCGTTGCATATATGGCTGCCCAGGGCTCACCCGGCTGCACCAAGCAATGTTTCTGCCATCATGTCGGGTGTGATGATAAAAACCGCAATTTACGGATTTATAAAGGTTGTTATTGAAATGATGGGTGGAGGACCGGTTTGGTGGGGGGTACTTATCCTGGTTATTGGAAGTATTTCCGCAGTATTAGGTGTTATGTACGCTTTGATGGAACACGATATTAAACGTTTATTTGCTTATTCCAGTGTTGAAAACATTGGCATTATATTAATCGGGTTGGGAGCGTCCCTTATATTTATTGGCAATGGTAATAATAAAATGGCTATGGTAGGTTTGACAGCCGCACTATTTCACGTATTTAACCATGCTATATTTAAAGGATTGCTTTTTCTTGGCGCCGGTTCGGTCCATTTTGCAACAAGGACAAGGGATATCGAAAAGCTGGGCGGCCTCTTGAAAAAGATGCCTTGGACAGGTTTTTTCTTTCTGATTGGTGCCATATCAATTTCAGCCATACCGCCATTTAACGGTTTTGTTAGTGAATGGCTTACATTTCAATCACTATTAATGTTGGGTTCAGGAAGCACATCAACTTTATTGAATATTTTGGGCCCACTAAGCGGAGCTGCCCTTGCTTTAACCGGGGCATTAGCTGCTGCGTGTTTTGTCAAAGCATTTGGAATCCAGTTTTTGGCCTTGCCGAGAAGTGCTAATGCGGAAAGTGCCAGGGAAGTTCCGGTCAGCATGAGGCTGGCAATGGGCCTGCTGGCTCTGCTTTGTTTTGTTATTGGTGTGGCCCCGCTGATAGTTATAAGCTTATTAAACCCAGTGTGCAAAGCTCTGCTGGGAGTTGGAACAACACAAATCCTCGGGGGTTACGGCTGGGTTAATGTGTTGACTAAAATGAAACCTGTAACCGGGATTTCTCCTATAAGCCTGGTAATTATTTTGGCTGCTGCGGTTTTTTTGATATTTTTTGTTTTCAGGGTCATTGGCAAAAGCGGTACGGTTAGGACAGATGAGACATGGAACTGTGGGATGGTTCTTTCCCCAAATATGGAATACAGTGCTACTTCTTTTTCTAAACCTATTCTTATTATTTTTCGCAAAATATTTCAGCCAAAGCGTGAAATTCAAAAAGAATATATTCTCGAACCGTATTTTACCAGGGTTATAAAATATAGAGGTTCTATTAAACCTGTGTTTGAAGAAACAATTTATGGCCCGATAACACAAATATTAATAAGGATTGCCAATAGAATCAAAATATTTCAATCAGGAAGTATCCATTTGTATTTGGCGTATATATTTGTTGTGCTGGTACTGTTACTTATTTTTGCCAGATAGGAGGAAGTCAAATGATAGAAGCTTTGGCTGTCAGTTTGCTTCAGGTTATGATCATTGTCTTGGCCGCCCCGCTTGTTACCGGGATAATCATGAAATTCAAGGCTGTTTTTCAGACCCGCAGGGGACCGGGAATTTTTCAACCGTACCTTGATTTATACAAATACATGCAAAAGGAATCGGTAATATCTGAACATGCATCCTGGATTTTTAGGGTGACACCTTACATATATTTTGGCGCATTACTGGCAGCGGCTACGCTGATTCCGACAATATCTGCAGCAGGTTTTCTAAGTCATACCGGAGACGCTATCATGGTAATTTATTTATTTGCTTTGGGGCGGTTTTTCCTTACCCTGGCCGGTCTGGATGCCGGCAGCGCCTTCGGGGGAATGGCGAGCAGCCGTGAAATGGCTATTTCGTCACTTGCTGAACCGGCACTGATGCTTGCACTGTTTACTATGGCAATTAATGCAGGCACCACAAATCTTGGCGGAATCATATCCGGTGTAAACAATGCCGGAATTGCAGCATATACGCCGGCCCACCTGCTGACCTTCGGGGCGGTTTTTATTGTAGCCTTGGCTGAAACGGGGCGTATTCCGGTCGACAACCCGGATACCCACCTTGAACTGACCATGATTCATGAAGGAATGCTGCTGGAATATTCCGGTAAACCGCTTGCCATATTGACATTAGGGGCTTCCGTAAAACAACTGCTGATATTTTCATTGCTGGCTAACCTGTTTTTCCCTTGGGGTATTGCTGCCGGAACAGGTATTAATGGTTTAGCAATTGGATTACTGGCGTATTTAGGCAAAGTTATTATTATTGGATTAGCAATGGCGATTATAGAAACATCGTTTGCCAAAATGAGATTGTTTAAAGTTCCCGAGCTTCTTATGGGATCTTTCCTATTAGGATTTTTAGGCCTTATTACCAAGTTCTTGTTTGGGGGCAGTTGATGATGGCTAATGTAAATGTTCATGAACTCTTAATAAACCTGCTAATACCCCTTACCTTGGCGACATCGTTTTTGATTGTGGGTGGACGCAGGCTGGATACGGCTATTAAGGTTGTCGCCGGGCAGGCTGTTCTATTAGCCGGGGTTACAGCGGTGCTGGCCTGGGCTACCGGTATTAAAGAGATTTATGCAGCAGCACTATTGACAGTATTTTTTAAGGCTGCAGTTATTCCGTTTATCCTGCACAAAGTGGTGGGCAGGGTTGGTACCCGCAGGGAAGTCAGGTCATATATAAATATAAAAATGTCTTTTATCACCTGTGCCGGGTTAATAATTATAGCATATTCGGTTTCAGGTAATATAATCGGAACAAGTTCAGGCATTATAAGTGAAGCTTTACCGGCGGCAATATCCATGATTCTAATAGGATTATTTGTTATGATTACTCGAAAACTGGCAGTAATGCAGATAATCGGCTTGATTATAATGGAGAACGGTCTTTTTTTGGCTGGGGTGGGTACCACCCATGGAATGCCTTTAGTGATTGAGCTGGGGATATTTTTAGATGTTTTAATTGGAGTCTTAATCATGGGAATCCTGGCCTTCAGGATAAACCGGACCTTTGATACCATTGATACGGAAAACTTAAAAAATTTACGGGGATGATTAGAGTGCCGCTAGCTTTACTGTTTTTGCCTATCATAACAGCAATAATGTGTCTGCTGGTTAATAACAGAAAAATTATCGGAGTTTTCAATTTAGGCGGCGGGGTATTGATTGCCGCGGCGGCTTATCAGGTGGCCGGCAGCGTTTTTAGCCAAGGAACAATTGAAGCCCTGGGGTTTATATATATTGATGCTTTAGGGGCTTTTATTATCAGTATTGTGGCTATTATAGGACTGGCTGCAAGCTTATATTCTGTTGGGTACACTTTGCATGAAATAAATCAGGGAGAAATCCCTGAAAGCCGTTTGAAATGGTATTATTTCTGGTTTTATATTTTTATCTTTACCATGTTTCTCGTAGTGGTTGTGAATAATCTTGGTGTTATGTGGGTGGCTATTGAAGGGACAACCCTGGCATCAGCACTTTTAGTGGGATATTATGATAAAAAGAGCTCACTGGAGGCGGCCTGGAAATATATTATAATTTGTACGGTAGGTATTGTATTTGCGCTCTTTGGGACAATACTTTTATATTATGCCGCGATACCGCTGCTGGGAGAGGGAAGCGGTGCTTTAAACTGGAAATCCTTAATCCTCGCAGCAGACAAGCTGGACCCTAAGCTAATTAAACTTGCCTTTATATTTATTCTGGTCGGGTATGGCACTAAAGCAGGTCTGGCTCCTATGCACACTTGGTTGCCGGATGCGCACAGTCAGGCACCTTCTCCTGTCAGTGCCATGCTTTCGGGGGTATTGCTAAACTGTGCTTTGTACGGAATAATCAGGTTTCATTTAATTGTATCCGGTTCTGTGGGGCCGAATTTCTCATCAAATTTACTGCTTATTTTCGGATTGTTTTCGATTGCCGTATCTTTGCCGTTTATTATTGTGCAGCATGACTTGAAACGGCTCCTGGCCTATTCCAGTATCGAACATATAGGAATTATTACAGCGGCTATAGGGTTAGGGGGCAAACTGGGACTGTATGGGGCTTTCCTGCATATGTTTAATCATGCAATGACAAAGACATCCCTGTTTTTTGCGGCAGGCAATATAACTCAAAAATATAAGACAAAAAAAATAGCTAAAATTAAAGGTGTAATTAAGGTAATGCCTATAACCGGGACTGCCATGGTTATTGGCGGACTTGCTATTGCCGGGGCGCCGCCTTTTAGTATTTTCTTAAGCGAATTCAGCATTTTAAGTTCGGGCTTTGCTCAGGGAAGATATATGGCTGCAGGTTTAATGTTAGTGTTTATTACATTAGTATTTGCCGGTATTGTTTATGCTGTCAGCGGAATGGCCCTGGGCTCCCCGCAAGGACGAACAGCACCGGGGGAACTCGGGAAATGGTCTGCGGTAATGGTTGTGCTTCCATTGATTATAGTAACAGTAATGGGTATGTATATACCCTCGTTTATCGATAACATTCTGAGACAAGTTGTCTTAGTTATGGCAGGGGGAATTTATTAATGACAGCACAGGGCAGCCATCGTTTCACCCAACCGGAGCAATTTGTGACATACCTTATGGAAGCCTTTGGAGGGCGGATGATATCTAAACCTTCTGTTTCTTATCCAGGGGAAGTGCATTTTCAAACTGAAAAGTCAAATATAATATGTATTGCGGCCAAATTGAACAATAATTTGGGCTTTTCACTGATTCAATTAACTGCTACTGATGAAAGAACCATTAACGGCAGTTTTATGTTATATTATACGTTTGCTTGTTATTTGGATAAGTTTATTGTGGTAATTAGGACATCTGTTGGCGAAGATGACCCGGTATTCCCTTCGATTACAAAAGATGTACCGGCCGCGCACTGGTATGAACGCGAAATAAAGGATTTATTCGGATTAAAGCCTGAAGGTCATCCGGATAACCGCAGACTGGTCCTGCACAAAGACTGGCCTCAAAACCTTTTCCCGATGCGGCGGGACTTTAAGCCGGACAGTGAGGTTCCCAGGCATGAAGGGCACTTTTCCTTTGACAAAGTAGAAGGTGAAGGTGTTATCCAAATCCCGGTGGGGCCTATCCATGCCGGTATTATTGAGCCCGGTCACTTTAGGTTCAGTGCTGTCGGGGAAAATGTTATTAACCTGGAAGCAAGGTTTTTTTATACACATAGGGGGATGGAAAAACTGTGTGAAGGGACAACCCCCAACCACGGCCTTTTAATTGCGGAACGGATTTGCGGCGCATGTTCCCTGTCTCATTCCACGGCCTTTTGTCAGGCAGTTGAAAAGCTGGCAAACACCAAAGTGCCGGATAGGGCTAATTTTATCAGAACAATTGGATTAGAACTGGAACGGCTCTATAATCATATCGGTGATGTCGGAAATATATGTGCCGGGACCGGGTTTGCGTTTGGCACTATGCATGGTGCGAGGCTCAAAGAAGAAATTATGAGGTTAAATGAAAGGGTTTTTGGCAGCAGGTTTCTGCGCGGTATCAATATTCCGGGAGGGGTTAGACGTGATATTCGGGAAAATGACTGTGAGGCAATACTTAGTACATTACGGGATGTTGAAAAGGATTTCAGAGAACTGACAGATATTTTGCTGAGCACGGAATCATATCTTGACCGTTGTGAAGGGACAGGCATTCTTCAACAGCAGACCGCGCTTGACCTGCATGCTGTCGGACCTGCTGCCAGGGCAGCGGGAATCAACCGTGATACCAGAAGGGACCACCCTTATGTCGCTTATGACAGAGTATTTTTTGGAGTGCCTGTTTATAAAGAGGGAGACGTATTAGCCAGGTTTAAAATCAGGATTGATGAAACGTTTGAATCAATGGGAATAATCAGACAGGCCCTAGAATTAATGCCGGCAGGCGAAATCTGGGAATCATTAGGGGAGATGGCCCCCTTTTGTTACGCGGTTGGAATTACTGAATCAGCCAGGGGTGAAAATGTCCATTTTGTAATGTCCGGGGAGGATGGGACCATATTCAGACATATGGTAAGGTCGGCTTCATACTGCAATTGGCCGGTTGTTCCGTCAACTGTACCGGGGAATATCGTACCGGATTTCCCGCTTATTAATAAAAGCTTCGAGCTGTGTTATTCTTGTCTTGACAGGTAGGGGGAAAACACATGTTAAGGATTTTTAAAAAGAGTTTTCAGACCGGGGTGATTACTACCGGATATCCTAAAGAAAAAGAGGTTTTGCCCCCGGGTTTCCGGGGTATGCCCGAATGGCAGGAGGAAAAGTGTCCTAAGTGCGGTAAATGTGCTGCAGAATGTCCTACCGGAGCTATTAAGCTTAATAATTCGGGGGATTATTGGTCAATCGACCCAAAGAAATGCATTTTTTGCGGTTACTGCCAGGATACCTGTGAAAATAGCGCAGTTTTTTTAGGATCAAACTATGAACTGGCTGAAACAGCATGCAGGGAAAAGGTCAGCAAAATATTTGGCAGGTCAGCACATATTCGTCACCTTGATGCGGGTTCGTGCAATGCCTGTGATTGGGAAATGGTGGCGCTAACAGGACCTGTTTATGATATCCAGCGCTTTGGTTTTAGTTTCGTGGCCTCACCACGGCATGCTGATATTCTGATGGTTACTGGACCGGTAACCAGGAACCTTGAAATTGCCGCCCGAAAAACATTTAATGCCACACCTGCCCCCAAGCTGGTGGTGGCTGTAGGTGCTTGTGCCTGCAGCGGCGGGATTTGCGGCAAGAGTTACGCCAGTTCAGGGGGAGTAGATAATATTTTGCCAGTAGATGTATATATACCCGGCTGTCCACCCAAGCCGCAGGCATTGATACATGGGTTGATGACCGCCCTGGACAGGTTGAAGTAAGGGTAAGCCGAAGATGAGATAAAATGCTTGCAATACCAGAATGTTTATGATATATTATCCTGTCTTTGACAGTTGTGAGACGCAAAAAGCTTGGAACACCTTATAAATAGGGCGTTTCAAGCTTTTTTAATATTTGAAAAAGTGCGTACTTTTTTAAAGTTTAGTGTCTTTATAAATTTTTTTCATCAGTTTTGTACTGACAATTTGATAATCCGTTCTAAAACCGAATGCCTCATGTAGTGCATCTGTAAAATCCGTTCTGGTATAGGTAGGTATATAGCCTTCGGCAGGAATCGAGTAAAAGTTCATTTCTCTTAATTCGGTAATGATATTGTGGCTCGTAAATTGTTCTCCAAGTTTTTTTTCAAGATATCTAAAAAGGGTCAATGCGAGAAAACAGGTAGTGAAATGTGCTTGTATCCTGTCATCTCTACTTAAGTAAACAGGTCTGGCTTTGAACTCACTTTTCATCAATCTAAAGGATTCTTCAATCTCCCAACGTCTGTTATTGATCTTTGTGATGGTGGAAGCATCATCATCCAAGTTTGTGCATATTGTATAAAATCCATCAAACATTTCTTCATTAGCAATAGCTTGTTCATTTAAGCTGTAAATTACTTTGTCCGCTATTTCGCCATCATTTGTAATGTTGGTGGGAGATATGAAACGTTTAAAGTCATTTTGGCTTTTTTTCTTGATGTCTGATGGCTTGGTTTGAATTAGTTTGATGGCACGTTCCAGCTGTCTATTCCTTATCTGCCTCTGGTAATCCCGATATTTTAAAGAAAAGGTGACAATAAGTTTTTGCTCAAGTCCATCTTCCTTAATCCAACGTTCCTTAAAAAAGGTTTCGGCTTTGTATTTTTCATAGGTTAATTCATCCTGAGCGAGCATTCCAATGTCAAAGGTTTTGTTGATGCCCGAAAGACGCCATCCAGAAGGGTCAAGTGCCCACTCTCTTAGATGTTTTTTCAACTTTTTGGTAGACTGGGTTGTAATGAATGCCCGGTTTTTTTTATTGTTGAATTTACGATTTTCCGTTGATGAAAGTCCGGCATCTGTGCAGACAATAAACTTTGATAGTTCAAAGTCTTTGAGGATTTTTTCTTCCAAAGGTCTGAGGGTCGTTTGCTCATTGGTATTGCCGCTATGAATACTAAAAGCAAGAGGAATCCCATCTCCGTCCATAAATAAGCCCATCTCAACAATCGGGTTTGGTTTGTGATCTTTGGCAAAACCGTATTGTTTAAGACCGTCCTCCTGTTCGATTTCAAAAAAGTAATTTGTGCAGTCATAATAAAGAATACGGTCATTTCGCTTTGAAATAGACAAGCTGTTTTTGTAAAGCTCAGATTGTATAAAATCCATTTCTTTGGAAATTACCTCTAAGGCTCTATACACATGCTGCAATTCGAAGTTAGGTTGTTCCAATAAACGTTTTGATTCCTGATAGGTATTAAGTTTTGACGAGGGGAATAAGATTCTGCCGTAAATCAATCTTGAAAGAATAAAGTCCAGATTAAAGGTAAACTTATAGTTGTTAGAGATTTCTTTGCAAATCCTGTGTAGACCTAATTGATGATAAAGTTGTTGCAAGAAGAGATAACCGCCGTTAAAGGAACGTTGTTTATCTCTATCAATCAACTTGGATTGGTAATACTTAACAATAACATCTCGTTTGTGTTCCTTTTCCTTTTGGTTTAATTCAGCGATGTAGTTTTTTGCCCATTCATAAGGGTCTTGTCCATTTAATTTTTTTCTGAGTTCTGCCTCGGTTCCAAGCTTCTCAACAATTACGGAAGAATTTGACTGAGTTTTACTGTTATAGACAGATTTAATTACATAAAGTGAAGCTGAATTCTTAGATTTGGTTACCTTCAGTCTCATAATAGACATCGCCTCCCCTTATATTATAACACAGTGCGAGGAAGTGCGCTATATAAAAAAGAAAAAAGATAAAAAAATAAGCCTGTATCAAGGCTTTCGGAGATTTTTACTTTTGCAACTGTCAAAGACCCGCACCCAAGCCGCAGGCATTGATACATGGGTTGATGACCGCCCTGGACAGGTTGAAGTAAGGGTAAGCCGAAGATGAGATAAAATGCTTGCAATACCAGAATGTTTATGATATATTATTATTTAGTGTTAAGAAGTAGTATTTAACTTGAATGATTTTGGTCTCCTGAATGGTTTGACAAAAAGTCTTTGGGTATTCTGCTTTTTGATTCAATCTATTAAAAGGAGGCAATAACAAATGCAAGGTAAAGTAAAATGGTTTAATGCAGAAAAAGGTTTTGGCTTTATTGAAAGTAACGAGGGTGGCGACGTTTTTGTTCACTTCTCTGCAATTCAGAGTGATGGTTTCAAAACTCTGAATGAAGGCCAGGATGTAGAATTTGACGTAGTTGAAGGCAACCGCGGCTTACAAGCAGCTAATGTAGTTGGTCTGTAAGATTATATCAAATTAGACAAGGAAGGGCATTTTCCTGGTTAAAGGGAAATGTCCTTGTTTTTTGCTGCAGGAAGAAATAAATATTGCAGGAAAAATAAATATCTTTAAGTAAAATTGTAAATTATAGTAAAAAAGAAAAGAGGTATTAAATATTGCGTACATTTTACGAGCTGGGGTTAAGTCAGACGATTACCCAGGCTATAACAGAAATGGGCTTTGAAACAACAACACCCATTCAGGAACAAACAATCGTACCTGCCCTGACCGGCAGAGACATTATTGGTCAGGCTCAAACCGGGACAGGTAAAACAGCAGCCTTTGGGATTCCATTGGTGGAGAAGGCAGATATCGAAAATCAGCATATAAACGGGCTTGTGGTTGCACCTACGAGGGAACTGGCTATTCAGGTAGCTGAGGAAATCAATAAAATCGGTCAGCATAAAGGTGTTCGTGCTCTGCCGATTTATGGAGGGCAGGATATTACCCGCCAGATTAGGGCACTGAAAAACAGGCCACAGATAATTGTGGGGACACCGGGGCGACTGATGGATCACATGAGAAGGAAAACCATCAGACTACAGAATGTATCTATGGTGGTTCTTGATGAAGCAGATGAGATGCTGAATATGGGGTTTATAGAGGATATTGAAACAATCCTGAAGGAAGTTCCCAAAGAGCGGCAGACATTGCTCTTTTCAGCCACAATGCCTAAAGCAATTGAGAACTTAGCCCGGCAGTTTATGATTAACCCAAAACATGTCAGTATAGAGACTAAGGAAGTAACTGTGCCAAACACGGAGCAAAATTACATTGAGGTTCAGGAAAAACAAAAATTTGATGTGCTCTGCCGTTTGCTTGATATTCAGTCGTCCCAGCGGGTTATCATATTTGGCCGGACTAAAAAAAGGGTGGATGAGATTTCCGAAGGGCTTAACAAACGGGGTTATTCCGCTGAAGGGATTCATGGTGACCTCAACCAGGGGAAGCGGGACAGTGTAATCCGTAATTTCAAGAAAAGTGTTACAGAAATACTTGTGGCCACCGATGTGGCTGCCAGAGGGCTGGATATCACGGATATTACCCATGTCTATAACTTTGATATACCTCAGGACCCGGAGAGTTATGTCCACCGGATTGGGCGAACCGGGAGAGCCGGTAAAAGCGGTATAGCTGTTACCTTTGTAACTCCCAGAGAGATGAACCATTTAAGGTTAATTGAGCAAATCACAAAAAGGAGAATAGTGCGCAAGCCTATTCCTACTGTGAATGAAGCCCTAGAAAGCCAGCAGCAATTGGCAGTTAATAAGTTGAAGCACACTATTGATCAGGGCGGTATCCGTCCATATAAGGAGCTGGCAGAAAGTCTTCTTGAAGATAATGATTCTGTTACTTTATTATCTGCGGCCTTGAAACTTTTGTCAAAAGAACCTGATGCCACACCGGTTACCCTAACGGAACCGGTTCCGCTGCGGCAAAAGAAGCAGTCATATGATAAGCGCGATGATAGGCGCGGCCCAAAAGCATCTTATGCCAGAGGCGAAAGGAACAGGAGCTCCAGGTCTCATAGTAAAAGACCCAAGAGGACAAAGAAAATTTCGTAAGTAAATAAAGCAGGAATCAAAAACCCAGCGATTCGCGAGAAACGCTGGGTTTTGATGTCCACAAATTAAGAAATTTTGCCAAAGTTTGAGGTTTTTTGTCAAAATAGGAAGGAATTTTTTGGGGAATAGCGAATTGGAATTTAGTAAAAAATATTTATTTTGTAAAAAGCAGTCAAAGTATCATAATAAGTGGTAATTATTCGAAATGGAGTCCTGAAGTGAAAACATTTCAGGGCTTTTGAGCTTTTTGAAGGAGAAATAAGTAACGTTGATTGGTGTGAATTAAGACTGCAGCAAAAACTTAGAAGGGGTGGTTCCATGAAACTTTACCCAACAGCTAAGAGAGCTATAGACTTTATTTTTTCTTTAACAGCGATGCTTATATTCTGGCCAGTTTTTCTGGTAACAGCCATAGTTATTAAGTTAGATTCAAAAGGGCCGGTCTTCTTTAGACAAAAGCGAGTGGGAAAAAATAAGGAGCTGTTTAATATGCTGAAGTTTAGAACTATGAGAACAGACACTCCAAGTGAGATACCAACTCACATGTTGAAAAATCCGGATATGTTTATAACGAAGAGCGGAAGATTTCTTAGAAGGACAAGTTTAGATGAGCTGCCACAGATTATTAATATTTTTAAAGGTGAAATGAGTATTGTTGGGCCTAGGCCTGCTCTTTGGAATCAATATGATTTGATGATAGAGAGAGATAAATACGGGGCTAATAATATTATGCCCGGACTCACCGGATGGGCGCAGATCAATGGCAGGGATGAGCTGTCTATTTCAGTTAAGGCGAAGTTGGATGGAGAGTATGTGCAGAAGCTGAGTTTTGGGATGGATGTGAAGTGTTTCTTTGGGACTATTGTAAGTGTTGTAAAGTGTGATGGGGTTGTTGAAGGTGGGATAGGAAGGGAAAAGATGACAAGTGCCAAAGAGGTAGCATAAGTTGGGTGGCAATAGAACAATAGAGGTGTACAAATGCTATTAGTTACAGGGATTACGGGTCATACCGGACAGGAAAGTGAAGGAATATCTCCTAAGATAGTATGGTGAAGACAAACATGGGGAAACGGATATTGATTTTATCGAATCATTTTATAACACTATATTACTTCAGAAAAGAATTAATTCAGCGGTTGGTTGATGAAGGAAATGATGTCTTTATCTCAATGCCAAAAGCAAATGAAGACACCTTCTTTAGTGATTTGGGATGCAAAATTATAGAGACTCCAATGGATCGCAGAGGAATTAACCCTATTCGTGACTTTGGACTAATTGTTAATTATATAAAAATAATGAAAGTGATTAAACCTGATATTATTTTTTCTTATACTATTAAGCCTAATATTTACGGTTGTATAGCTTCTAATTTAACTAAACATAAGCAAATTAGCAATATAACAGGAACTGGGGGTATTTTTTTAAAAAAGAATCTAATTAGTGTTATAGCAAGAATTCTATACCGGATCTCATTGAAAAGGTCACACAAGGTATTCTTTCAAAATAATGGGGATAAGGATTACTTTGTTGTCAATAAAATGGTGAATGGTAATTATGATATACTTCCTGGTTCTGGAGTTAATCTAGAGCAGTATGCTGTATGCGAGTTGCCTGCAGATCATATTATTAACTTTATTTATATTGGTAGAGTTATGGAGTTAAAAGGCATGGATCAATATCTTCAGACTGCTAAGACCATTAAGGAAAGTTATTCAAATACAAAGTTTCATGTAGCCGGATTTATTGAGGAAGTGAGCTACAAGCCTATTATTGATGAGTATCATTCTAAAGGTATTATTAATTACATCGGATTTCAAAAAGATATAAAGCCGTGGTTAGAAAAATGCCATTGTACAATTTTGCCATCTCATGGCGGAGAAGGAGTACCTAATGTTTTATTAGAGTCAGCGGCTATGGGAAGAGTGTGTATAGCATCTAAAATAAATGGCTCAAAAGATGTGATTGATGATGGTGTAACAGGATACTTGTTTGAAACTGGTAGTGCAACAGACTTAACTGTCAAGGTGAAGAAATTTTTAGAGCTAGATTATAAAGCTAAGAAACAGATGGGATTAGCCGGAAGAAAGAAAGTTCAGAGAGAGTTTGATCGCCAAATAGTAATAGATGCTTATTTGAAGGAAATTTAAAAAAAGAGCATTTGAATGTAATCATTATATATAACAGGAAATTTTATTCAAATAGTTTACAAAGTCAGCAGGAAATTTTATGATAAATAGAGTTTTATACATTTTAATACTAATATATATATTTACAATTAGTTGGACAGATGTGTTCTCTTTGGGTGAATGGTTCCCGTTACATGTAGTTCTAACTTTATGTATTTCTTTTCTGTTTTTTTTACAGATACTAAGGAATGCTAAAGTGTCTAAACTGACCTATAAGGGCGAGGATTTGTTTGTTTTAATATTCATTGCTTCATTGATTTTTTCGGGATTTATAAACCCAAACGCTAAAACAGTCAATTATATTGGTGCGTATTTTTTGATTTTTATATTTGAATATCTTATTTTAAAGGGAGCTATATATAAAAATATAAACATTAATGAGCTCTTAAAAGTTAACATGATTGCTATAATTTTTCTTGGGATATTTATTATTTTAGAATTTAGCTTAAACTATTATTTAGGGATAAACATTCAAGATTTTTTACCTCGGAGTAGAATGAATACTGCTATTTACGGAGGGATATTTCCTCGGTCTTATGGGTTTGCAACAGAACCAGGAGTTGCAGCTTTTTATTTTAATACATTAGGCCCCATTGGATTATGGTACCTATGGAAAAAGGAAAGAATTAAGAAATATAAGAAATTAATATTATCAATTATAGTCACAGTAGCATTTATAACTACATTTTCATCAGCGGGTATTGTATTTTTTATTCTATCGTTTTTGATTGTAAGTCTTCTTAATTTGCATCGAATTAGTAGAAAAAAAATTAGATTGAAAAGGGTAATTAACCTGATACCTATTTTACTATTTATAATGATAACTTTGGCATTTAATCTAGAAATAATTAATAAATTTGAAGCGTTTATTAATCCAATTTTAAGCAAGATGTCATTAAATACTCAAGTTGGCTCAGTGAGTGATAGACTTTCTCGTTGGGAACGCGGGCTCGATAGCATTAAAGATAAACCAATATTTGGAAGTGGATTAGGTAGTACTACTCTTTCAGGATACGGAAGTTCAACTAATTGGTACATGTTTTTAACAGTTGAAACTGGATTAATCGGAATATTACCAGTTTTAATATTTCTTGTTCTTATTTTTATAAGACTTATGAAATCAAAGAATGAGTCAAGAAACATATATCTATTCAGTTTCATTGCAGGAATACTTCATTTTTCTGTAATATCAACATTCTACCATCCTTTTTTGTGGCTTCTTATAATAATTTTTTATTTTGATAATGATAGCTATAAACGTAGAAAAAAGTGTGAAAACATGAATGTTTTATGACATTTGAATCGAAACCAGTGATTAGTGAGTTAATAAAAGGAGGACAAACGTGAGAATTTTATATGTACTAAACAAATTAACACATACATCAATACCATTAGAAATGGCCAATAAAATTTCTCATGATGCTGAAATTACAGTGATTTCATTGTACGATTCTTTAAAATCCGCAGAAGGAATTGCTAAAGTTGTTGCACCCAAATGTAATATTATTGCCTGCGATGGACAGAAAAATATTATTTTAGGATTATTAAAACTTCATGATAACATCAAAAAAAGTCAATATGAGGTAATTCATACTCATCAAACTTTGTCTGGAGCATGGGCTCGTTGGGTTGCCAAAGACAACAAAAGTTCAATAATTATTCATACTGTGCATGCAAATCATAATAGCTTTTCACTATGTCAGAATTTAATAATAGGGTATACATTAAAATATTGTGATGCAATTGTTGGAAACTCACAGTCTACGCTAGATGGATTAAAATCTTGGCAAAAGAAAAAAATTAAAAACATTCCAAGAACAGTCATCTACAATGGGGTGGACAGTAAGGTCATTCAAAATGCGAAAAGTGAAAAATCTGATATAGTTATGCAACAATTTGAAATTAGTTATGATGAATTTCTTTTTGGCTTAGTTGGACGTTTTGTGAAAGTCAAAAATCACGAGAATGTATTGGAAGCATTTGAAAGATTTTTGAAAAGTGCGCCTAAAGAAAAAAAGTATCGATTATTATTGGTTGGCGATGGTCCGGAAAAAAGTAAAATAAAATATTTAATTCAATCAAGTGAATTATTGAAAAAACATGTTGTTATGACTGGTTTACTGCCAAAAGATTATGTATACAGTTTGTTGCACCGATTTGATGCGTTCATTATGGCATCATTCCATGAAGGTTTTTGCAATGCATTGATGGAGGCATTGGTTTTAGGGGTACCTGCGATGATCTCTCGAATTCAAGTTTTTATGGAATTATTTGAGAATGAAGATATATTAACTTTTGATCCATATAATATTGAGGAGATTCAAAAATGCATGAACGATATAGTTATACATGAAAAAAAAAAGAATATGGATATTAATAAATTACGTGAGAGGTATGATTTATCTGTAAGTGTAGAAAAGTATTTAGAGTTATATCGATTAATAGTATATTCATCATAAGCAGGAGGAAGCCATGTTGTATGTGCTTGAAAATATATTTGATAAATCTAATGCTGAGAATATTAAATATTTGCATTGGAAGAGTAATGAACATATAAGTGCTGCATTAAACGGAGATACTGATTTAGATATAATGGTACATCCAGATGATCATAAACGTTTTGTACATATTATAGAAAATGAGGGGTTTTCTTTATATCAGGCAGTTGGGAAGCAAAGCTACATATCAATTTTCGACTATATTAAATTGGATAGTGAGTCAAAAAAGATTCTTCATATTCATTTACATAATCGATTTGTGGTTGGCAGGAAGTATTTTAAAGAGTACTTAATTCCAATAGAGGATACAATATTTGAAAAATCAATAGGTGATAATAATTACCCAGTCAAAATTATGAACCCTTCTCAAGAGTTAATAGTTCTTTGGATTCGTTATGCTTTAAAAACTAGCCCTATTAAGTTTCTTGTAAAAGGCAGGCGCATTAGTAATGATTTTATAAAAGAATCAAATTGGTTAGAAGGTCGTATAAGTTCTGATGGAATAGACAAAGTTATTCAAGGGTTATTGATTAAAAATGAAGCCGACTTTATTGATATATTTATGAGATTTTTGAAAGATAATAAAAAAAGTTTTGATACATTAAACCTGATTAAAGCAATAAGAAAAAATTATAAACCATACAAAACAGAAAGAATAACAGGCTTTAAATATCTTTTTACTAGATCTAAAATGATTATCAACTATATTTGTCAAAAATTATATTTTCCTGTGCCATATAGAAGAATTAATCCTACTGGCGGAATAATAATAGCATTTATTGGTTCAGATGGTGCTGGAAAATCTACAGTAATCACTATTCTTCAAAAGAGCTTAGCAAAAAAAATTGACATTTATTATGAATACTTGGGGAGTGGGGATGGTAAAAGCTCTTTTTTAAGGGCGCCATTACAACTTTTTAAAAAAATTATTAAAGGAAATATCAAGTTAAGTATACATAATGAAGCGCATAAAGAGGATCAATTAAGAAAATTGTCTGCCTCAAAAGTGTTATGGGCTGTATCTTTAGCTATTGAAAAGCAAAGCAAGCTAAAGCGCATTTGGAAAGCTAAATCCAGAGGGATGACAGTAATTTGTGACCGCTATCCTCAAATACAAGTTGCTGGAATCAATGATGGTCCTTTGTTATATACTTGGATTGACAGTGAGAATAGATTTAAGAGAAAAATTGCACATTGGGAGTTTAATATTTACAAAAAAGCAACAGTTTTCAAACCGGATTTATTAATTAAGATGGTAGTTGATTCTGATACGGCAAAGAAGCGTAAACCTAATGAGAATCCATTCATAATTGAACGTAAAGTCAAAATTATCAGTGATATTGATATTCCTTCATATCATATAGAGGTTATTGATGCAACAAAACCATTAGAAGAGGTAATTGAAGATGTTTACACTAGAATCTCACGAATATTATAGCAAAAATAACTTCATTGAAATTATTGGCATGCCAGCCTCAGGTAAGACTACATTATTGCGGGAAATGGTGCTTAACAATAGTGAGGTCGTTAACGTTAATGAAGCCTTACCTAAATCAAAAATTATAAGACAAATTTATAAAATGAAATGCTTATCACTTTATTTTATCAATTTTCCAAAACAATCTATTAGAGACAGTAAGATTATTTTAGCATCAAAACAAAAAAAATGGAGTGACTTTTTTACGGTTATTACCAATTGGTTTTTAGTTGTCTATTTATATGAGATGTATAAAAACAATCAAGAATGTATTTATGTGTGGGATCAAGGATTATTTCAAGCAATTTGGTCAATTAATTTTAGTAGCACTAGAATGTTTGATTCGCGCGAATTGATTAAAGATAAAGTTCTTTCAAAAAAAGTACATTTTATTGACGTTGAAGAGAACATTCTCGTAGAGCGTGCCATAAATAGAAATATTCCTATACGATTAAATTATAATGATAAGGACCAAATTCAAAGAGGAAGAGAAGCTCTAAAAAGAACGATTGAGTGCTTAACTGCTGTTGGATATAATAAAAGTTAATTTATCGAATTCCTATATGGTATTATAGTTAATTGAGAATTTAAGGATTCTCATTATTTATTAATATGGGTTAAAATAAATTTTATAAACTTATTAGGAGTAAAGAAAAATGATATATTCGTTTATAATTGTGAATTACAATACAAAAAGAATAACTGCAGATTGTATACAATCACTTATTGATAATAAGCATTTAAAATATATAGAACATGAAATTATTGTTGTTGATAATGCTTCAAAAGATGGGAGCCAGGAATTTATAGAAGCAAATTTTCCTCAAGTAATGTTAATAAAAAATAAAGAGAATTTGGGTTTTGGAAAAGCCAACAACATTGGTTCAAAAGCTGCAAACGGGAAATATCTTATTTTTATTAATAGTGACACAATAGCTTATGAAACAGATTTCTATTCATTGCTTGACATAAGTGAAGCGAATAGTCAAATGGGATTCTTAAGTTGTAAAATATTAAATGAAGATGGTAGCATTCAATCCATTGGTTATAACTTTCCAAGTTTGATGAATGAAATTAAACTTCGGTTATTATTATGGAATTTTAAATTTATTAAGAAAATTAGATTAAACAATTATGATGACAAAGGGATTTTTGAGGTTGATTGGTTATCAGGGTCTTTTATGATTTGTGACAAAAGTTTATTTGAATTATTAGGGGGCTTTGATAAGGACATTTTTATGTATAGTGAAGATTTAGATATTTGCTATAGAGCGTATTCTGCTGGAAAGATTAATTTAATTTATGATAGGACGTCAATCTATCATTTACATGGTAAGTCAGGCAATAAAAAGAATCCTAGTTTTAAACAGTTAATTAATAGAAAAGAGAATTATTTCTATGTTATCAAGAAAAATAGAATTGTAAAATTTATGTTTTTAATTAAAACACTGACGTATATTAACGTTATTATTGTCTATATAGGAAAAAGAATCCTAACTATTGTGAAAACGTTACAAAATAATAGTGAAACAACTGGTTCTTGATTGAATCCGTAATACAGCTTACAAATGGATTTATGGTACTGCAAATCAGCATAGAAAATTATAAGCGAGAATCTATGTTTCGTAGGAACAAAGCCGCCACATATCTTCCGGATTTCTAAGAAAGCAAGGAACCCGTTGATTATCTGGCCAGCTTTGTATAATGAACCCCCAGCGTGGGCGGAGTAAGGTGCCCCCGTTTGAGAATCAACGCCCTTTTGCCGGCCATCCGGGTCCTCGAAACAAACTGAGTGAGGAAGAGATTAAAGCAATTATAACAATACTTAACGAGCCGGAATTCCAAAGCCTGCCTCCTAGTCAGATTGTACCTATCTTTGCAGACCCAGGGTATCTATTTTACTGCTGAATCAACTTTCTATAGGATTTTGAAGAATCACTACATGCGGTACCATCGGGACCGAAGTAAGAAGCCATCACGTAAGCCTATTTTTACGTATACCTGATTCTAGATTTATTTAGTCGAAAAATTATTGCGTGGGAGATTTGTCTTAAAGAATCAGCGAAAAACGCAAGCATTAGGTCCGGCGCGGGATTTTAGCTAAACAACGAAGTGTGCCGTTACAACCTCTGATACTGTCCTCGGATAACTGTAAGCCCTATGAAGGGAGCTTCTCTATTAGAAACTCTATACCAGCTTTAAAATTTGGATTTCAGTTCTTGAAGGGGAGCATACCTTATTCAGTGAATTGACTAAAAAACTCTTCCTTTTTTCTTATGGAAAGATACTTTGTAAAAATATTGTATACTGATATGGATTATGAAGTACTTAATATCAAATTTATAAATAATTGCGGGAGACAAGAGGATGAATAATAAAGCAATAGTTTTTATAAAGAACTTTTCATATGCATTATCATCCAATTTCATATCGCTTTTAATCTCGACTTTAGTAGTATTAATAATTCCTAAATTGATAGGTGTGCAAGAATACGGATATTGGCAAATATATATGTTCTACTCCTCTTATGTAGGGTTTATGCAATTTGGTTGGAATGATGGAATATATCTAAGATACGGTGGCGTTAAATATCAAATTCTAGATAAAAAACTTTTTTTTTCACAGTTTTGGATGCTGACATTTTCTCAGGTTATTATTGCTTGTATCATGGTTTCTATATCAATTCTTTATTCTGAGAATGCTGAACGATTATTTATTTTTATAATGGTAGCGGTTAATACTGTTTTTATGGGTGTAAGAGCAATGCCATTATTTATTCTACAAGCAACTAATAGAATAAAAGATTACGCTTTAATTACTGTAATTGGACGATATATTTATTTTATCTTAATAATTATATTTTTATTATTCGGAATCCGAGAGTATAAATTAATGATTGCTGCTGATTTAATAGGTAAAATAATTTCGCTTATTTATTCAATGTATGTTTGCAGAGACTTGGTCGCTCAAAAAATTACATTATTTTACTTTAGCTTTAGAGAAACATTTGATAATATTAAAGCAGGAATTAAACTAATGTTTGCAAATATTGCCAGTATGTTAATTGTTGGTACGGTAAGATTTGGGATTGAACGCTCATGGGACGTTGCAACTTTTGGAAAAATATCGTTAACAATTAGTATCTCAAAATTTATAATGATATTTTTAAATGCGATTGGAATTATAATGTTTCCGATTTTAAGACGTACTAAAGAGGAAAATTTATCCGATATTTATTCAACAATGAGAGACTTTTTAATGATAGGCTTGCTAGGTATGCTTATTATTTATTATCCAATAAATAATGTTTTATCGGTGTGGCTGCCGGAATATTCCGAAAGTATTTTATATATGGCTTTAGTCTTTCCGGTGTTTATTTATGAAGGGAAGATGGTTCTTTTAATAAATACTTATTTTAAGACCTTAAGGAAAGAAGTACTAATGTTGAAAGTTAATGTTTTTTCATTAATATCTAGTGTAGTTACGACGTTTATTACGGTAGCTATATTAAAAAATTTAAACTTTGTAATACTTTCAATTGTCGTTTTATTAGCTTTTCGCTCTATTTTAGCTGAAGTACTTCTCTCAAAACTATTGCAGGTTAATGTAATAAAGGATATCGTTTTTGAGTCGCTGTTAACTATAATTTTTATGATTAGTGGGTGGTTTATTAATTCGTGGACTACTATCTTTATATATACATTTTCATATGGTGTCTATCTTTTATTAAAAAGAAATGATATCTATCAAACACATAAAAATATAAAATCCTTAATGAAAGCATAGATAGTGTTTTTGAGAGGTTTCAACGGGAGTAACTTTGTGATTTGGTGTTAGAAAAGCGTAGAAGAATCATGATTGCATAATGTGGCTTACGTTTAATTCTACATCAAAGGTAAATGCTGATAAAGATCATAACCTTTAGAATATGCCGTGATATATTAGGGTTAACGATATTTTCAAAAATGGTGGATGATGATAATGATTAAAAATGTGATTCAGGACTTTAAAGTTAATAGTTTTAGATCAGGTGTAATTTTATTTTTTTATAGATTAATAAGTACTATATATTATAAATTTGACAATTTGCTTGGGAAAGTCCTAGTTAGGTTAATTAATTTTATTTGGGAAGTATTAAAGATGATAATGAACATAAATTGTCAAATTTCTTATAAGGCACAAATAGGTTCAAACATCAGGTTACTTCATATCGGTGAGGGTGTTATAATTTCAGCTAAAGCAATTATAGGAAATGACGTATCAATTTATCATCAAGTAACTATTGGGATAAATGAATTTTTGCCATTAAATGAACAAAAAATTGTCATTGGGAATAATTGCTATATATCTGCGGGCGCAAAAATTATTTCTTGTGTCCTTGGAGATAATGTGAAAGTTGGTCCAAACGCAGTGGTATATAGAAATGTTAACAGTAATCAAAGAGTTTTTGTACAGGGAATGATAAAATAAAGAGAGTGTAAAATAAATGGACATTTACATCCACCGGCAGTTAGAGCTTATGCTGGTTTTTGTCAAGATAGCTATTCCTAAGCTAGGGAACGCACTTATTTTTATATACTAACTGCTTACATTACACATCTTCTCCAAAAAAATTACAAATTTCTGCAGGAAAAACCAAGCAAATGTAGAAAATACAATTAATAATTAGCAATAGAGGGGAATAATGTCAATACATGGCACACAATACTGAATCACGTCCACTACTTTTGAATCTGAATTTGCGCGTATTTGCCTATGCCGGTTTGGTTCTTCTTTTATTTTATCCTCCGTTTCTCAGGGGCTTGTTTTTCACTCCAGAGCTGCTGGCAACACATCTGGTTACCTCGGTGGTTTTTGCCCTTTGCTGGTATGATAAGCTGCTGCGCAGAGATGTAGTGTTTTTCAAAGGCACCTTAGACTATTTATTGATAGCCTTTGTTGCGACCTACGTCTTTTCTCTTTTTGGGGCAGTTAACATGAGGGGGGCAGTAGGTGAACTACTGAAGGTCATTAATTACTTTATGGTTTACTGGATTGTGGTACAAATCGTCAGGCAGGAAAAGGACATCAAGACCTTGTACCGGGTAGTTTTTCTTAGCGCCGTCGGAGTTGCTGTTATCGGCCTTGGCGCTGCCGCAGGGATAGTCAAATACCCTGCTGCAGTTGTTGGCAGCAGGATTTATTCAACCCTTCAGTATCCTAATACCACGGCAACATTCCTCGCCCTGGGGACCTTTTTAGGTTTTGGGCTGCTTAATACCGCCAGGACAACACTGGTAAGGGCTGCATATGCGGCCGGCAATATGCTGCTGATAGCTGTAATTGTAACTTCCCAGTCAAGAGGCAGTTGGTTCCTTTATCCAATTGTTTTAATCCTTTTCTTTATCGGTATGCCAAAGAATTTTAGGTTTTACACCGCTTTCAGTCTGGCTGTCTGCCTGGGAGTTGGTTTACAGGCTGCCAGGGTTATACAGCCACATTTAAAGGAATTGCAGGGGACTGGCGCACTTCGTGGCCCTGCCCTCAAGTATTTATTAGCAGGAATTATCATAGTGATATTGGCCCATTGGTTATATGATTTTATAATCAGCTGGCTGGAACGTAAGCAGGTTCAGGCCAGGACCCGGAAGGCCCTGGGAGGCGGGGTCATTGCTTATGCCCTTATAGTACTTTTTGTTTATGTGGGATATACCGCTCAGGCTGTTCCTACTGTTGCGGCCCAGTTTGCTCCTTCAGATGCCCTTAAGAGGGCCGGGTCTATTAACAATCAGGCTTACAGTTATTTAGCCCGTATTGATATGGCTAATACAGCTCTGCGGATGGCGTTGGATTATCCGGTGAACGGGCTTGGCGGCGCCGGGTGGGATGCCTTGTATCACCAGTACCAGCCTTATTTGATGTTCTCATCGGAAACCCATAACTATCCTGCCAAAGTATTGGTGGAAACCGGATTTATAGGTCTTATGGTTTTGCTGGGCATTTGGTTTTTATGGGGGCAAAACCTGTATCGTTTGTGGCGGGAAGACCTTGATGAGCAAACCTGGCTTTTGGTATGGGCAGGCGGGGCAGCGGCTGCCACTCTGGGGATTCACAGCATTTTCGATTTTGATTTGTCTATGGGGGCCATGGGTATTGTTTTATGGTTTCTCTGGGGAATCACAAGAGCTGCAGTGAAAATATATCTTTCAAATAAACAAGACAGACAAAAAGCTGCTACAACAAGCCGGAAAATGCTGTTTGCTGCCGTAGGTGGTTTTATTGCGGCAGGATTGCTGTTTATACCTGCAGCATGTTTTTATACTGCCGGGCTGCGTAGTGCTGAAGCTGCCCAAGCGATGAAACAGCGTAACTGGGTCTTGGCAGAACGGAAACTTTTGACCGCAACGGCCCTTGATCCTTTTACAGCATCTTATGCTGCTGATTTGGCTCATGTTTATACAATTAAGGGTATGGCCGCAAATGATCCGGAACAGATATCCCTGGCAGAGAAATACTCCGAACGGGCTGTCAGCTCGGAACCATATAATTACCAGGTCCGGCTGAGGCTGTTGACCATATCGCTCCTGTCAGGCAGAATTGAAAGCTCGGTTAATGATGCCGAGAGCTTGGTTTTGCATAACCCATTGGATGAACACAATTTTGAGATTCTTGGTAAGGTCTATATTACCGCAGGTCATTACCTTTATCAGAAGGGGCAGAAAGAAAAAGCAGAGCTATACTGGACGAAGGCCTCCGGCTTAAGGCAGCAGCTGGAACAAAAGCTGCAGACCCTTGACCAGTCAAAGGCACCCCAGAAAAACAGGCTGGAGCTCACTTCACTTGTTTCCTTATACGAAGGTGAGGCCGCCTATTTACTGGGGGATTATCACAGGGCAGCAGGGATATTGGAGGAAATTGACAATAGCGGCGCTGTGCTTACCAGGTCTTTGAGCGGTGAGCTTGCGGTATACCTTAATGCTGCCAGGACCAAGATTTCTCCTGACAAAGCCGAAATCTACAGTGAAGTATTGTTAAAGAGTTACCCCGAACTTGTTCTGGAGCTGCAGAAAATATTAAAAATAGGGAGTTAATATAGCGTGATGGTAATTATCAAACTGCCAGGACAAGTATTTTAACTACGGAGGAAAAGACTGATGGAACATCACAGGGAATATGAAGAATTAGCTGAAATTGATTTGATAGCATATGTGAAAATGCTCCTTAAATGGAAATGGCTGATTATCGGCATTACCGTACTTGCGGTTATTACAAGCGGTATCCTGAGCTTTTTTGTTCTTTCACCGGTGTATGAAAGCAAGACTGTGATTATGGTTAAAGAATACCAGGACCCAAAGTCATCTCAGACCAAACAGCAGCAGGATGACCTGGAATCTGTGGTTGATACCCTTTCCCGGCTGCCTGTGATGACTATTAAGACATATGTAGGGCAAATTAAAAATGAAGCTTTAATGAGAAAAGTCATAGATGTCCTTAAGCTTGACAAAGCCGTTTATACCCCGAAATCCCTGGGGGGCCTTATAACTGTACAGGCAGTTACGGAAACAAATCTTATTGAGTTATCAGTAAAAAATACGGACCCTAAGCTGGCAGCCGATATTGCCAATACTCTGGCTGCGGAGTTCCTTGATTTTGTGGGAACCGGTAACCAGAAACAGTTGGTGCGGTCTGCCGAGTTTTTAAATAAACAGCTTGCTGAAAAGAATCAAGAACTTACCCAGGCAATAGATAAATTGAATCAGGAAAAAAGCCAGGTGCGTAATGTTGAATACCTGGAACAAGAGGTCCAAAACAAAAACCAGGTGCTTTCAATTTACCAGAATTTGCTTCTTCAGGCAGAAGCTGATTATGATAAGGCGTTGGCAGGGATGACGACTGCAGAACAGAAGCTGCAGGATACACCGGAAACCATTACTTTACAGAAGGTGGACCTGCAGACGGGACAGCCCTATGAAACTGAAGAAATTAATCCTGCATATGCCGAATTGACCCAGCTGCTGGCATCACGGACCGTTGAATTGGCTGAGCATGATGCCAGGAAACAGAGTATTAGTAAGAGTGTAAATGAAATACAGGAGGACCTTAAATTAATTCAGACCGAACTGAATAAAAAGCGGCAGGTGGAAACACAGCTCCAGGAAAAAGCGGACCAGGTCAAGCAAACAAGGGACGTCCTGGAGGAGAAACTTACCCAGGTACAAATAGCCAAATCCGTTAACCTGGGCCAGAACAGTCTGGAGGTAGTAACTCCGGCATTTCCCCAGAACAGTCCGGTAAGCCCTAAGAAAATGTTAAACCTGGCGATTGCTTTGGTATTGGGTTTGGTTGTATCTGTAGGACTGGCTTTTATCCTGGAACTGATGAATAATACAATCAACAAACCGGATGATATTGAACAGCACTTGGGTTTGCCGATATTGGGCACAATTCCCCTGGCAAAAACCCAGGATTTAAACTAAAGGGGTGAACCCGGTGAAAAAAGATGATAAAAGGCACCTGATTACTTCTACAAATCCTAAGTCACCGATAGCGGAGGCCTTTAGGACACTGAGGACCAATATTCATTTCTCCGCCCTGGACAGGCCTTTTAAGACAATAATGATAACCAGCGCCGGACCCGGTGAGGGAAAATCCACAACCTTGGCCAATCTTGCGGTAGCTATGGCCCAGGCGGGGGCTAAAGTACTTGTTATTGACTGTGATTTGCGCAAACCTGTCCAGCATAGGGTTTTTGAAGTATCAGGGTTAAAAGGTATCACCAATATCCTTGTGGAACAGGCAGATATCGATATTACCATTCAGTCTGCGGCGGTGGAAAGATTATCTGTACTGCCGTGTGGCCCAATACCGCCCAACCCTTCGGAACTGTTGGGTTCCAACAGGATGCAAGACCTGCTCGAACACCTGAAAAATAAGTTCGACATTATCCTTATTGATTCACCGCCGGTAGTTGCGGTAACTGATGCCGCTATTTTATCGGCCCAGGTGGATGGGGTTATATTGGTGCTGCGTGCCGGAGTTGCCAGGATTGATATGGTAAAACAAACTAAAGAACAGATAGAAAAGGCCAATGGCAAAATAATCGGTACGGTTTTATACGGAACAAAGGTATCTGAAGAAGATTATCATTACTACTACTATTATGGTGAGAAGAAGGGCAAGAGGAAAAATGCTTGATTTTCATTCCCATATATTGCCGGGGCTTGATGATGGGGCTTCCGATATGGAGACAGCCCTGGAAATGGCCCGGATGGCGGTATTTGACGGAATTACCCGTATGGTGGCTACACCTCATTATCTTGAGGGGGTTTATGAAAACGACAGGGATACCATACTTGCCAGGACCGGTGAATTTCAGGGCATTTTAAATTCAAAAGGCATTTTACTGGAACTGATACCTGGTTGTGAAGCTTACCTGAGTCCAAACATTCCTGAGCTATTGGCAAAAGGGAAACTAATCACAATAAATGATAACGGGAAATACCTTTTGGTAGAGCTCCCAATGGAAACAATACCTGAATATACTGAAGATGTTTTGCTTGAGTTAAAGGGTATGGGGGTAACCCCTATAATAGCTCATCCTGAGAGGAACCTTGAGATATGCCGCAGGACGGAATTGGCATTAAATCTGGTTCAAAAGGGGTGTTTGCTGCAGCTTAATGCCGGGAGTTTCACGGGGTTGTATGGTGATAATATTAAAAAAACGGCCTGTTTTATGGCAAATAATTCTTTAATTCACCTGATTGGTTCAGATGCTCATTCGTGTGGCGGCAGAAGCCCGGGTATTACTAAGGCGTGGCATATCTTAACGGCGATTGATGTCAAAATTCCCGAAGAAGTTAAAAATATCAACAAAAGAGTGCTCTTAGGGGAAAAGGTTGATTTAAAAGTACCTTTATACCTGCATAAAGAGAAGCGGAGCTTATTAGGATTCTTTAAAGGGATATTTGTTGATACTTGATATCGAGGGGTGAAACGATTGGGGTTTAGGTTACGACTGCTTTGTCTGGGAGCCTTGGACAGCTTAATTATAGCTCTTGCCATTATATCAGCTTATTGTCTTAGGTTTGATTTCCAAGTGGACCTAAAATATTTTACACTGCTCCCATATGTCATAATTATAAATATTGTTCTTAATATAGCTCTGTTTTTAAACTTTAAGCTGTATCGCCGGGTTTGGCAGTATGCCAGTATCGGTGAATTAGTATCATTGATTAAGGCTGTAACATTATCTGAATTTGTTTTTTTTGTTATCCACAATATCGTACTTATAAAATTCCCTCATTTTATTGTCCCCCGTTCAATTTATATTTTAACATGGGCCTTTGTAATTTTGGGGGTCGGCGGTTCACGGTTTGCCTGGCGTATGTTCAGGGACACCTACATGAAAATCCAGCCATATCATCGCCGGACTTTAATCATTGGTGCCGGGCAGGCCGGTGTTTTAATAGCCAAAGAATTAAAGCATTCTACCGGTTCAGACCTGTATCCGGTTGCTTTTATTGATGATGACCCGCAAAAATGGGGCATGGAAGTCTTGGGACTCCCGATTTTGGGAGGCCGGGACCGGATCCCTGAATTTGTGGTCAGCCAGTCAATACAGAAGATTGTAATTGCCATCCCATCGGCTCCCAGATCTGAAATTTCTAAAGTCATTGAGATATGTAAAACCACCAGGACCAAGATTAAAATATTGCCCCGTGTCTCTGACCTGATTAATGGAAATATCTCAATTGATATGATCCGTGAGGTCAGTTTGGATGACCTGCTGGGTCGTGACCCGGTCCATATTGAGCTGGAGGAAATAGCTGATTATGTTGCCGGTCAGGTAGTTCTGGTTACCGGGGCCGGGGGTTCTATAGGGTCGGAATTATGCCGTCAGGTAGCACCGTTTTCTCCTGGTAAGCTGCTTTTGTTGGGGCATGGTGAGAACAGTATTTACAATATTGAAATGGAGTTGAAACAGAATTTTCCTGATCTGACATTAGAAACGATTATTGCCGATATTCAGGATATTAAGCGAATCAGGCAGGTGTTCCGAGCCATTCGCCCTACGGTTGTATTTCATGCCGCAGCCCACAAACATGTGCCTTTGATGGAAACCCACCCTGCAGAAGCTGTTAAAAACAATATTTTCGGAACTAAGAACCTTGTTGAATGTGCACATCAATTTGGAATCTCCCGTTTTATTATGATTTCCACCGATAAGGCGGTTAACCCCACAAGTGTGATGGGTGTAAGTAAACGTGTTGCCGAAATAATAGTTCAGGGTTATGGGCAGAGCAGCCGTACCAAATTTGCCCTTGTTCGTTTCGGAAACGTACTGGGCAGCAGGGGGAGTGTTATCCCCCTGTTCCAGCGTCAGATAAAAAAAGGCGGCCCGGTAACGGTTACCCATCCTGATATGGTCCGTTATTTCATGACTATTCCGGAGGCTGTCCAATTGGTTATCCAGGCAGGGGCCCTGGCCCAGGGAGGGGAAGTTTTTATTCTGGATATGGGCAAACCGGTTAAAATAGTTGACCTGGCTAGGGATTTAATACAATTGTCAGGTTTGGAGCCATACAAGGATATAAGCATAGTGTACACCGGACTTCGTCCGGGGGAAAAGCTTTTTGAGGAAATACTTACAAGTGAAGAGGGGATTGGGGCAACCAAGCATAACCGGATTTTTATCGGCAAACCTATCGGAATTCCCTGGGAGCAATTCCAGTTTCAGCTCCGGCAGCTATACCAGGCTGTCTATACCAATGAAGATGCCGTTAGTGTGGCGGAAATAAAACGATTACTTAAAGGCATAGTCCCCAGCTATCGGATAGAAATACCGGAAATAATCCGGGAACTAAGTGATTGCTCAAATGAAGCTGCGGCAGGTAAACATCCTTATGCTTAAAAAAGCTTGTTTACACTGGAAATCAATGTTAAAATTAAAGTGGTTAAATTTATTTTGTTGTTCAAAAATTAATGAAAGGAGGTGAAAAAGAATGTTGAATTTTTCAAGAATGCGGTATACCGCAGGGAACATTTGTTTTGTCTTGTTTATTGCATTCCTATTTACCATCTTAGTGAGCCCATTCACTATGGTAGGGAGTGCCGAAGCGGCGCTTGTTGCGACAGGGGATTCTATAGTTCCGGCTTATGAAGACAGTTTAACTTACGAAAATTATGAGTTTTTGATTCAGCTTGCAGTAAGTGATCCTCTGTCTTCATTTGACAGCATCTCGGTAGAATTTATGGATGCTGACGGAGCTGTTATTACTGTCTATGGCGATGAGTTCACCAAAACTTTTGAGACTACTGATTCCGTTTATGGCGCTGTTTACTCACTGGTTTATGACGTTCCTGAAACGTTTACTGTACCTGATGATAACCAAGTGTATGGGACTGTTTATGTTGACGAACAACCTCTCTATGATATTATAATGACTCTGCCAACTCCACCGGATGAGGGCTCGTCAAGCAGCAGCAGTTCCAGCAGTTCCACAACAGTTTCTGATTCTACAGAAGCAGAAGTAGCGGCTGAGGACTTGGTAGGTACTGAAGCAGAGGAAGTGAGTGTCGAGATAGGCGATGTTACCTTTACGATTCCTGCCGGTGCCCTTGATGTTCCTGAATTAGCTGAGTTAATCGCGGCTGATCCTGACCTTGAGGTTACTATTCAGGCAGAAGAGGTTACCCCTGCTGCCGTTAACCTTGCAGATATCATTGCCACCCCAGGGTATGCTAACTTTATAGCAATTGGCAAGGTCTTTAACTTCGAGATTGTTGTTGTATCAGATGGTCAAGAATATAACATTACCAAATTTGCCCAGAAGATTAGAGTAGCCATTGCTTATGACGATTCAGATGTGGCAGGTATCAATGAAGGAAATCTGATAGCTGCCCGGATTACTCAAAATGGATTGGTAGCCCTCGGGGGCGAGGTTGATGCAGTTAACAATCTTGTATGGTTTGAGACTGATTCCTTTAGTAATTATACCCTGTGTGTCAAAACCTGTGCTTTTGCTGATATCATGAGCCATTGGGCCAAGAATGATGTTCAGCTTTTAGCAGACAATGGTATTATTAATGGTGTCAGTGACAACGCGTTTGCTCCGGAGGCCAATATTACTAGGGCGGAATTTGCCACAATGCTCGTCAGAGCTCTTGGCCTTACAGCAGTGAACCCGGCTGTGCAAACCTTCAAGGATGTTAATTCCACTGCTTGGTACTATCAAATGGTGGAAACTGCAGCAGCTAACGGATTAGTTGCCGGATACAACGGTAACTTTAATCCAAATGGTAAGATCAACCGTCAGGAAATGGCTGTTATGATTGTAAATGCCCTTCAGGCGGGTGGTAAGAATGTTGGACTCTCCGCTGATGAAACTGCCCAGCAGTTGGGTATGTTTGCCGACAGCCAGCAGATAGCTGATTGGGCTAAGCAGAGTGTGGCCGCAGCGGTTAAGGAAGGTATCATTAACGGTAGAACCGCAAATACTTTTGCCGGTCTGGCAAATGCCACCAGAGCAGAAGGAGCCGTAATGATTAAAAGGGAACTTAATGCTTTAGGGCAGCTTCAATAAGTGACTTTTTGAAATGAAGGAATATTGCTTGAAATTCAGGGAGTGTTTCATAAGTTTGAGCTTATGGGCGCTCCCTTTTTTTGGCAGATGGGAAGGTGTTAATTTTATCCGATTTGAATAAAAAAGGTTAAGAAGCTTCGCCTGATATTGTTGAAAAAATATGGGTATAACTGTATAATTGCAGTATGACATGTTTAGTTATTGTCTGTGCAGAAAATATTTAAGGAGGGGTGATATGAGGAAGAAAAACAGGATTTTGGCGCTTTTAATTTTTACTTTTCTTATGTTTGGCCTTATGGGCTGTGGGAGCGTCGAAGACAAAGCTGCTGAAAAAGCTGCCGAAAAAATTGTGGAAAACGCAACCGGAGCTGAGGTCGATATCAATGAAGATGGAGTCACAGTAGATAGTGAAGACAGCTCTTTGCAAACAGGACAGCAGTTGGATTGGCCGGAAGATGATATGGGGGACTTGCCGGAACCAAAAGCTACTATAACCGGAGTCATAACAGTAGCTCAGGGGGCTTGTACCGTGTCATTTTCAAAGATGACCGTCAATGATGCTAAGGAATATATGGCTGAACTTACTAAAATGGGTTTTAAGAATGGTATGAACATCGCTGACCAGGAATCTCTTGCATTAACAGGAGCGCGTGATGATGGTTCAAGTGTAACTTTTGCTTATAATATTCCGGAACAAGAAGGTACCATTACATATGGCAAAATAACTCAATAACAATTTTTGCAAAAATTTTACACAAAAAACTTAAACAGTGGTCGCATAAAATACAGGGTGTCTGCACACCCTGTATTTAGTTTGTTTTAAATATAAGCTTATTGATTAAATCAGCTTTTGATTAAAATCCGGTTTTTCCTGCCAGGGATTGCTCATAAGCCTGAACCATCTGTTTAACCATGTGACCGCCAACAGCGCCACAATCTCTTGAAGAAATGTGTCCCCAGTATCCGCCTTGAATTTGTCCGGATATGCCAACTTCATTTGCCATTTCATACTTGAATTGGTCCATGGCATTTTTAGCCTGAGGGACTACCAGCTTATTGCTTTTTTGTCCAGCGCCCATTATATCACCTCCTATTGGTGATAGTATTTGTTATCGCCAAAACAATATGCTGTATTATTAACGGAAGTTCAGTGTAAATTTGTCTTTTTTTTATCTTTTATGTAAAGGTACATAAGGTTTTTGACTAAGCACACTTCTATAGGCGGGGCGCATAATTGTTTTAACTGTTACCAGTTCCTCTATTCTGTGGGCACACCAGCCCGGTACCCGTGCAATGGCAAAGAGAGGGGTGCATAGGTCTATGGGAATGTTTAGCATACTGTATACAAAACCTGAGTAAAAATCAACATTAATACAGAGATTTTTGTTTGATTTTTTGACCCTGGAAAACACTTTTGGTGCCAATTCCTCAATTGCCAAGTATAGATTGTATTCATCTACCTTGTTTTTCTCTTCCGCCAGTTCAAAGGCTTTCTTTTTCAGTAGTTCGGCCCTGGGATCAGAAATTGTATATATGGCATGCCCCAGACCATAAATGAGTCCTGATTTATCAAAGGCTTCCCGAGTTAGAATTTTTTCCAGATACCATTCTAATTTATTCCGGTCATTCCAATCCGAAACATTTTGCTTGATATTTTTCATCATTTCCATTACTTTTATATTTGCCCCGCCGTGTTTAGGGCCTTTAAGTGATCCTAAAGCCGCTGCTATTGCAGAATAAGTGTCTGTCCCGGTTGATGATACTACACGAGTTGCAAAAGCGGAATTGTTACCTCCGCCGTGTTCAGCATGAAGTACTAGGGACAGGTCAAGAATATCTGCTTCTGTTTTACTGTATTTACCGTCCGGGCGAATCATCAGAAGAAAATTTTCTGCTGTTCCAAGAGTCGGGTCAGGTTTATGAATAAACATGCTCTCATCCTTATGGTAATGAGCCATTGCCTGATAGCCATATGCTGCCATGGTAGGAAACCGTCCGATTAATTCAATACTCTGTCTGAGGATATTTTTCAGCCTTGTATCATCTGGGTTGGGATCATATGAGTAGCTGGCCAGAACACTCCTGGCCAGTTTGTTCATTATGTTTTTACTGGGAGCTTTAAGAATCATGTCCCTGAGAAAGCCTTCAGGGAGTATCCTGTAATCGTTGACCATTTGAGTAAACTTCTCAAGTTCTTCTGCATTAGGGAGCTCACCGAAAAGCAGTAAATAACATACTTCTTCAAAACCATGGCGCTGTTCTTTTTGAAACCCGGCAACCAGGCTCTTTACATTGATGCCGCGATATGTAAGCCTGCCTTCAACAGGGACTTTTTCGCCTTCATCTATAACATATCCATGAACATTCCCGATTTCTGTAAGGCCAACCAGTACACCGGTCCCATTGCTGTTTCTAAGGCCTTTTTTCACGTCATATCGGGCATAATTTTCACTTTTTATTTTATTATTTTTTTTGGCCAGTGCTGCAAGTTGGTCAATAAATTCAGGGTTATGATTAGTCATTATAAATATACCTCCGTAACATATGCTGTTGAATAATTTTGAAAATTTACTTAAAGTTTATATATTTTCTTCCTTAATACCCTGTACTCCTCTTTTTTGCATAATAAGTCTCTCGGAAATTCGAGATTCTTTATATTCACGGCTTTGCGCCTTTTTGTTATCCAGTTTTAAATTTAAATGGAGGAAAGAGTAGTAAAAAGTAGAAAAAATTAAGATAACTGTTTTACATAGCAAAGGGTAATTTCCGTGAGGAGGATGTCAAAAGTGCTTAGATTTGTGAAGAAACTCTTTACTTTGCCGATATTATTTATTGTATTTACTATGGCTGGGGCGACAGGGGCTTTTGTGCCTTTTCAGATTTCTTCGTTCAGTGACCCCTTACTGGCTAAGTATACGGGTGCTAATGGAATAGAGATTTTAAGTTACCATCCTCAATGGACAGACCAGGACAAACTAAAAACAGTTTGGGATGAGTTGATGAGAAATGAGCATTTTGAGGAGATTGAGTTATTCAATAGAGTAAAAATATATCAGGGGAACTACAGTAGTATGTATTATGGCGGTATTGAGACAATAACATGGCCAGATGGACGAACGGAGAAAAGATTTTCAGCAGACAACGAAATAATATATTTTCCGGATTCCGATGTAAATGAAGAAAATGCTATGGCTGTAACCCTTGCACACGAATATGGCCATCATTTTACGATATATCATTTATTTAATCAGGAAAATATTGACTTTCATGAAAATTGGCAGTACTCGCGCTACGCTAAATTAAGGGGACTGCTGAATAACGAAAACGTTAACGCAGATCGCAATGCTGAACACAAGTGGCAGCCTGTCGAGATAGCCACTTCCGACTATATTCAGTTGTTTGGTTCACCTAATGCCAGGAAAATCTTTTATTTTGACGACCAGCCTGAAAGAACGGAAACTATTCGTTTCGGTACAACAATGTATAACATTTATCCACAGGAGAATATTTACCTGCCTTTGGCTGCACAAACTCCAGGTCTTTATGAATACTGGCTGCAGCTCGCAGGTCAGCCTGCAGAAGGCTTAAACCAGGCGCCTACGATTCCTGTTTTGGCACTTACCAGAAAAAGGTATGGTGAGTATACTACTCCGTATTATACTTTTCAGTGGAGTCGAAGCCTGGATGATAAGGACAATCCTCTTACATATACCCTGCTGGAATATCGTTCACTTGATGACCGGCTGGGTCAGCCAATAGCTGTGGTTACCGATAGGTATGCCGCTGAACGACTGCTTTACGTTGAAGACAGTGGTATCAGGTATTACCGCTTGTTGGTTTCTGACCCTGAGGGCTTTATAGTATCATCCAATATATTGAAGGTAAATCTGGATCACCCCGATTTTCAGGAACCGCCTTCGGACATTATGTTTCGTGATGTTCGTGGCAGTTATTGGGCGGAAAGCTCAATCCGTTTTCTTGTAGAAAAGGGCATTTTACAGGGATATACAGATAATTCATTTAAGCCGGAGAACCGGATAACCAGAGCTGAATTTGCCGTTATCCTTTGTAAAGCGCTTGGTATTGAGCCCGCGGAAGACGGCCCCGGCTTCAGAGATGCTGCAGCATTTAGCGATACTGCCGGGCATTGGGCCGGTGCATATATTACGGCGGTAAAGGAAGCAGGATTGATTCAAGGATACAATGACAACACCTTTGGGCCAGATATGCCTATAAGCCGTGCCGAGACAGCCGTCGTATTGGGAAAGGCTCTGGAGGTGGAAGTGTCGCTAACTGATATGGAACCAGGATTTGTTGATATAAAGAACCATTGGGCAGAAAAAGAAATTCTTCAAATTACAGGCAGGGGCATAATGAGCGGGTATCCGAACGGCACCTTCAACCCCGAGGGGAAACTTACCAGGGCGGAAGCGGCCGCAGTTTTAGCCAGGGCTGTGATTCGCTAATCAGAAAGGAGTTCTTACAGTGAGTGTTTTTGACGGAAAAAGGCTTCCAGCAGGGTTTTTTCAGATTGATACTGAGAGGCTAAGAGAAGGCTGGTATTCTGATGCTTATTTTTTAAATACTGAAATGATTTTAACGACCCTTGCAGAAGAGGGCTACAATTTCAATGGAATGAGTGACATCATTGAAATCGATAATATCAATAATATTAATGGAATAAGCCCAGTCAATTTAAATAATGGGGATATAATTGTTGAGATGCAGTTTTTTACCCGGAGGCGGCCTTTCAGCCTTATTGCCGGTACAGATGAAGCAATTGCCATACTTCGGGAATGCACCGGGTATTTTAATGATAAGGGGCAGTTTGTCAATACGTATCATACCATGGAAGTTGAGGCAGCAATGGACGGAGTTGTTAATTTTTATGAAGGGAATCCTAAAGAAGTAAGTCCTATTATGAAGATTAAGGGAAAGTACAGGGATTTTGCCAGGCTGGAGACTCCTATCCTGGGTGTTCTAACTGAGAGTACAAGGATTGCTACAAATGTTTATAACGTCCTGGCTGCTGCCGGAGGGAAGGATATTATGTTTTTCCCGGCGAGGTTTGCTCATTACAAAGTACAGGAAATGCATGGTTACGCATATGCGCTGGCAGTCAAAGCATATAACCAAAAGTACGGAAAAAGCAGCCGGGCAATTGTTTCCACCAATGCTCAGGGGAACTGGTGGGGAGCCCATGGCGGCGGCACGGTTGCCCATGCCTCAATTGCTTGTTTTTTGGGTGATACGGCTGAGACAATGATGCAGTTTTGCCGTGTTGTTCCCCAGGAAGTGCCGCGGATAGCACTGGTGGATTTTCATAATGATTGTGTTGGTGATACCCTGAAAGTAATGGAGAAAATGTTTTTGGCTTTCCTAGAATTATATCAGGCCGGCCGGTATAATGAAGCCGAAAAATACAGGCTGTTTGGTGTAAGACTTGATACATCAGGGAACATGCGGGATGTATCCATACCACCACTTGGTGACAAGAATTTGGATTGTGGTGTTAATCCCAGGCTGGTATGGAATGTCAGGAACGCCATAGACAGGGCTTATGAGTCCTGGGATTTTCCCGATAGTTATGCAGAACTGGCCAAGGCTTGGTGTCAACAGGTAAAAATAATTGCCACCGGCGGCTTTGATGCTGCAAAAATCAGTCGCTTTGAAGAAATGCGTGTTCCTGTCGATATTTATGGAGTAGGTTCCTCGTTTTTGGAAAACAGTAATGTAAATAATACAAAGAATGACTTTACGGCTGATATCGTAAAAGTCAAAATAGATGACAAATGGTATGACCTCAGTAAAGTGGGGCGCAGGTCTTGCAGCAATCCTGACCTGGGGCTGGTTGGTGGAATTTAGCCATAAATTTAAAAAACATTTACATATGTAAAATATTATAGTTGCTATATAAAAAAACTGCTGATATAATTATTTACAGACGTAAACAATTTACATGAGTAATATACTTTGCCGGCAGGTGAACTAAATGTATCCATATCAGGAATTCAGCGAACTTTTCCCACAGGTAATGGTTTATATGGGACCGAAAATTTATGGGGATGCAGATATTACCGCTCAGCAGTTTCGGGTCCTGCGAATAATCGGTAGCGGGCCCGTTACGGTAGGGGAAATATCAAATCACATCAATAGTAAACTGCCTGCTGCTGCCAGACTTATCAGAAGAATGGAAATCAAAGGCTGGATACTTAAAAGACAGGATGAACATGACAGGCGGGTTTTTTGGCTGGAACTGACATCTGAAGGCAGAAAATTCATGGAAACACTGGGCCGGCGCAGGGATAGGGTTATTGCAGAAATGTTCGAAAAACTATCATCAGAAGAACAGGAAACTATAGTGAAGGGAATAAAGCTGCTGCTTAGATCACTGTCTTATGAATAACGGGTTTTAGCCCTGTATTTGGGATAAAATAAAATGAAAAGTGCAAAAGAGTGATGAGGAGGCGCAAGTATGCAAAATGATCGATTTTTAAAGGCATGCAGGAGAGAAGAAGTTGATTATACCCCGGTTTGGCTGATGAGGCAGGCTGGCCGGTATATGCCTGAATATATGGAGATCAGACAAAAATATGATTTTCTTACCATGTGTAAAACACCTGACCTGGCAGCTGAAGTTACTCTACAGCCGGTAAACAGGATAGGTGTGGATGCCGCAATATTGTTTGCCGATATTTTGCTGCCATTAGAGGGCATGGGAATTGAACTGGCTTTTGCAAAAAACGAGGGGCCGGTTATTTCCAACCCTGTCAGGACCGAAAAAGATGTTCAACAAATTCGTATTCTTGAAGCTGAAGAAGCAACCCCATATGTTTTGGATGCCATACGTTTAATACGCAGGGAGCTTGATGGAAGGGTCCCGCTGATTGGGTTTTCCGGGGCACCGTTTACTATTGCCAGCTACATTATTGAAGGTGGCGGTTCCAAGGATTACAAGAATTGCAAGTCAATGATGTGGCAGGCTCCTGATGTATGGGATTCTTTGATGAAAAAAATATCTGAAGTCCTGCTGAAATATCTCAAGGCCCAGATAAAGGCAGGGGCCCAGGCTGTGCAAATGTTTGATTCATGGGTAGGGGCGCTCTCTCCTGGTGATTATCAACAATATGTCATGCAGCATTCAAAATATGTCCTTGACGGTCTGAGGGATGAGGGTGTCCCGGTAATCCATTTTGCCAATAATGCTTCTTCAATGCTGGAACTGGTTGCTGCGGCAGGAGGAGATGTTATTGGCCTTGATTGGAGAATAAACATTGATGATGCCTGGAAACGGATTGGTTATGACCGGGCTGTACAGGGGAACCTTGATCCCTTTACATTATTTGCCCCTCCCAAATTGATAGAAGAAAAAGTCAAAAAAATACTTGATATGGCCGGCAACAGGCCGGGCCACATATTTAACTTGGGTCACGGTATCAATAAGGAAACCCCTGTTGAAAATGTAATCGCCCTTGTGGAGGCTGTTCATAAGTATAGCCGCCGTTAACCAGATTCCACGGTCATATCCGCAGCCTATACCGTGGAGGGAAAAAACAAAAAGAAGGTTTGATGTGAGGAGGAATTTAGTTGAGTACCTGTACTACCGGTGTGCTGCTCATGGCATTTGGAGGTCCTGATTCCCCGGAAGCTATAGAGCCGTTTATGAAAAATTTAATGGGCCGGACACCTGCTCCTGAGTTGGTAGAGAAGGTAACAGCCCGTTACGGGTTGATTGGAGGCCGCTCCCCGCTGCCTGATATAACAAGGGAACAGGCCAGGCAACTTGAGCAGTACCTGTGTGCAGGCAGTGGAAATTACAAGGCGGCAGTCGGCATGTGCCATTGGCATCCCTTTATCAAGGAAGGTATCAGTGAATTACTTGATAATAAAGTGGATAAAATAATCGCGATAAGTTTGGCGCCATTTTACTCAAAAGTAAGTACCGGTGCTTATCAAGCAGAACTGGACAAGGCAATTTCCGAAATTAAAAGCAACTCGTCCGGTGGACCGGGATTTCCGGAGGTTGTTGCAGCAGGACCGCTGTACGATAACAGCTTGTTTATAGATGCGGTTGCCGAGAAGCTTGTTCAGGGGCTGGAATACTTCTCAGAAGATAAAAGATCAGATATTCCGGTTGTTTTCAGTGCCCATTCACTTCCGGTCGACTATATTAAGGAAGGTGACCCTTATGTGGAACAGTTTGAATATGCGGTGAATAAGGTTGTGAATAAACTTCATCTCAGTAAATGGCACATTGCATATCAAAGCAAGGGGGGCGGCACCGGAGAATGGCTGGACCCAATGGTGGAGGAAGTTATGGAACGCCTTCGGGAAGATGGATGCAGGGATGTCCTGGTAGTTCCTATCGGGTTTGTTTCAGATCATATTGAGACACTTTATGATATTGATATAGCCCAGAAAAACCACGCTCGATCAATTGGGCTGAATTTCCACAGGACTGCTGCGCTTAACACCGGAGAACTCTTCATTAAAGCCATGGCAGATATAGTTTTGAGGAAGTTGGACCGGTAAAGTAATTTTACTATGAAATTGGGGTGGTTGGTAATGAAAAAGGTAATCGTGATAGGTGGGGGAATCACCGGATTGTCAGCTGCATACATGCTGCAAAAGGCTGTGGAGTCAGGAAAACAGGTGGATTATCTCCTGGTTGAAAAGGACAATCGTCTCGGCGGCAAAATCTGGACAGAAGAGATAGACGGATATATAGTGGAAGGCGGGCCTGACTGTTTTCTCTCAGATAAACCCGGTTGTTTTGACATGGCCAGGGATACAGGAATAGAAGAACGTATAATCCCCAGTAATGATGCCAGTAAGCGGACTTATGTTTTTGCTGATAAAAAGCTGAACAGGCTTCCTGATGGGCTGATGGGTCTTGTGCCAACTAAACTGGTGCCTTTTGCAGTCAGCCCTCTAATTTCATGGCCAGGTAAAATACGTATGGCTATGGACCTTTTTATCCCCAAAAAGCAGACAGATGAAGACGAGACCCTGGGCAGCTTTGTGAAACGCCGCCTTGGCAAGGAAGCGCTGGACAAAATAGCAGAGCCCTTGATCGGAGGCATTCACGCCGGGGACCCGGATAAGATGAGCCTTAAGGCAACCTTCCCCAGGTTTATTCAGATGGAACAGAATTATGGGAGTCTTCTTAAGGCAATGCTGGCAGGTCGTCGGAAGATGCCTCAAGCCAAGCCGCTGGAACCCGGAAAGCCAAAAAAGACCTTTTTCATGACTTTTATTGGAGGCATGGGAGAGCTGACAGATACAATGGCATCTAAACTGGATTCAAAAAAAGTTCATACCGGTAAAGCTGTAACACATATTGAGAAGAAAACTGATGGGGGCTATGTGGTTCATATTGACGGCATGGGACCGGTTGCTGCTGATGCGGTGATCCTGACCGCGCCGGCTCATGAAGCGGCTAAAGTTGTTACAGATATTGATAAAACCATGTCGGAAAACCTGGCAGAAATACCTCAGGCTACATCGGCTACAGTGAATCTTGCTTTTAGGCGTTCTGATATCAATAAAACAATCGATGCCTTTGGCTTTATAGTACCTATTTCTGAAGGAAGGAAAATCAAAGCCGGGACTTATAGTTCAACAAAGTGGGACTACCGCACCCCGGATGATGACCATGTACTCATCAGGGCTTTTGTTGGTGGGGCGATGAACCAGGAACTGGTGTTTTTGAATGATGAAGAAATGTTGAAAATGGTACTTGATGAATTGAAGGATATTATCGGTCTTACCGCTGCTCCGGTAATGCATAAAATTTTCCGGTGGGTCAAGGGTATGCCCCAGTATACAATTGGGCATCTCGACAGGGTGGCTGATATCGAGGCCAGAACTGCGGGAACCCCCGGGTTTTATGTTGCCGGCGGCTCTTACCGGGGAGTAGGTGTCCCTGACTGCATCAATGTAGGGAAAAAAGCCGCTACAGATGCTTTGGCATATCTTAGCAAATAAGAAAATATAAATTCAATATTTTTATTAAGGGCGTCCCAATTCACACGTTGAATGGGGCCCTTTTTTTGTGCCAAAGCAGGAATTAAAGCATTAGAGGAGAATATATTATGCAATGTAGTACGTAATAAGAACGTACGTATCTCTGTTTTTGGAGTGAGCATTATGAGCAGAAAAATAAGAATTGCATCGGTGCTTGCAGCTGCATTGGTGCTGTCAGTAATATCATGCGTGATTTTTATTAATCCTGCGCAAACATCGGGTCACTTTGGCAACCCTCATGGGAATTATCTCAGGGGGACCGGTGAGTGTGCCAAGTGCCATTCAGCCCACAGCGCCACGTCAAGTTATTTGCTCATGGCTGGCACAGAGAGGGAGATGTGTTATGCATGCCATGACAGCGGTAACGGCAGTCCCAATATCAGAGGGCAGTTTGGCGAAAACACCATTGGCAGTTCGGTATATTCGGCTATGGGTGGTTCATTTCACCCTGTGCCCACAGGGGGCCAGCTTTGCACTACCTGTCATAACCCTCATCTGACCCCGGGGTCTACCCCTGCTCTTCTGGCAGTCGGGGATGCTGTGTATTCTTCAGGGAATGATGTATGTGGCAATTGTCACGGCAGTGACAGTATCCTGCCTGGAGGGGATATGTTGACGGCATTTATAGGCACTGCCCATGATGTGGATATGAATTCTCCATCATCAGGAACTGAGATAAAATGTGCCCGATGCCACCAGCCCCACGGATCGCCATATGACTACCTTATAAGGACGAGCATTACAGACCAGGACGGTTCTTCCCACCTGGTGACGGGAAATAATAACACAGTATGTTTTGGCTGTCATTCTGATGAACTTGGAAAATTTTCCGGAAGTGATGTGTATGATGCTGTTTATCATGGAACAAAAACATCTTCCACTGTTGCCCTTACAGTCTATTCCGGTACTGAATATGGCGCCGGAGAGTGTTTGAACTGTCATGAACCCCATGGTAAAACCGGAGTCTCTTTTTACAGGAGGGCAGAAGGGAATACCCTTTGTATAACTTGTCATGACGATAGTTCTGTTGCCCGTCCGGCTGATTATTCATATCGTGGTATTGATGTTTACGATAATACCCCACATGGCAGCGTCACTGCTGATAATATGCCTGTTTCTTACACTTATACGATGAATACTGAAGGCTCTGCAGCTTGGGAGTCTGCCGGGGCCGTAGAGCAGGCGCCGACGCCATCTGCTCCCGGAAGTTCTGCCGGTGCAACTCAGTTGGGTAATGTCAAGAATACAGACTCTGTTTTTTGGTCCACAGACCTCACTGCTATTCAGGATAATTATAATTATCAAATTTATAAGTTCCATGTTAGCCAGGATTTGTCAGATGTCAGGAAGCTGGTTGGTAAATGGAAAGGATATGGTGAACCTACATCCAACCATCCGACTGACCTGCTGATATGGAACAAAACCGGGTTGAGCTGGGAACAACTGGCAAGCGCCCAGTTGGGTGACCCCGGTAATCCGGGCACCTTGACATGGACTGTTACCTCAGGTTTTGAAAACTATTTAGATAACAATAATGATGTCTATATACTTGTCAGGGCCAAGCATGACAATACCCCCCCGGTTATTTCACCAGGCTGGGGCCCTTTGTATAATACGGCTTCTCGCTGGAACGAGATAGGATGGACAACTGATGAAAATGCCACTTCCTATGTGGATTATGGCAGTACCACTGAATATGGAAATACGGTTGGTACTGGCAGCCTGGTGAAATCACATGCTGTCAGATTATCCGGGCTTACTGCGGGCCAGACCTATTACTATCGCATACGTACTACTGATGCATTAGGTAATGAAGCCCAGCAGACAGGTTCTTTTGTTTCTAAAAGCGGAGCACCGATTCTGCATACTATAGCTAATCAGGAGCAGGAAGCAAACTATATTTTTACGATTAATTTTGCCTGGGACCCGGTAATTGACCCTGATGGAAACCCGGTAAATTATGATATACAAATAAGTACTGCATCTAATTTTTCTGCTATTTATAAACAATTACTTGATACAAGTGCTGCCAACTGGTCAACAACAGTTACTCATGTTGGAAATGATGTGCCAAATGCCTGGTACTGGCGCGTGAGGTCCAAAGACAGCTATGGCTCAATTTCAGATTGGTCGGCAGGCAGTTTTCAGACCTTGGCCTGGTCCTGCCCTATTTTATATACCTGGGATGGGGAAAAATTTCGTTTTATTACAGATATAGTGGCAGGTTCCAATATAGGCCTGGAAAAGGCACCGGGAAAATATTTAGTTCCAACACCAAATGAACAAGTTACTATCCCCGGAGAGATGCTCAAAGAAAAAGACGGGAAATATATCATTAAAATAAAAAATGAACAAAATGAAGTTGATTATATTGATAACATTGTCCTTCAGGCAGTTGACCATCCCATTGGCACAAAAATAGCTCTGAATGATTTTGTTCGGAATAAAGAGCCATATAAAATTTACACCTATAGTGAAAATGTAAAACCTGTCAAAAGGGCAACTTACATAAAAAACCCCTCCTGGTCAGGTGGCGAAATCAGTCCGCCTGTTGATGTCACGGAATTAGTCCGCAAAATTGACAACCGGCACACCAGCGGGTCATTATTTGACGATAATCAGTATGAACTGGACCTTGGTGACTTGAGCGGCGCTGAAGAAATTAAGCTGGTTATAAAAGGCTGGACAGAATTTGCCACCTCTGAGGAAAGGGCGGAGCGGGTAGAAAAAGATGCTGAAGGAACCAAGACAGCTCCCAGGCTTCTGGAAATCCTTCAGCCAGACGGGTCCTGGCAGAGTGAAGTAATCATGCACATTCCGGGCTATACTAAAACAGCGGTTATTGACCTAACAGGGAAGTTTCCTGCCGATACTTCAAAGTACGTAGTGCGTCTCAGGGGATTATACCGTCCGCATATTGATTTTATCGGTATAGACACAACTAAACAGGCAGATATGAAATTACTCGGTCTGGAAATGCTGGAAGCTGACCTTTGCTATGACAAGCCATCCAGTTATACCAAGTACCCAGCACCAAATTTTGATTATGAAAACAAACGTTCTTTCGGGTTATGGGTCCATGAAGGCAAATTTACCAGGTATGGTGATGTCCTGCCGTTGATCGAACAAATTAACGACAAGCTGGTAGTAATGGATACAGGGGATGAGCTTACAGTCTCCTTTAGGGCCTTGTCCCCGCCAGCTTCTGGCATGACACGTTCTTTTGTTCTGAAACCATGGGCCTATTACAAAGAGTTATCAGAAGCAAAAGTAGACCCAATGCCCTTCAGGGCAATGGATATCTCATTATATCCGGATTCACTCGGGGAATATCCTGATGAACTGAAAGAGTATGTAGCAGAGTGGAATACCAGGGAACATAAACCGGAGACCGGTACATTGACTAAGTTCAAAAATTTTATCATTAATTTGTTTGCAAAATTGCAGCAAACCTGGGTCATAATATTCAACAGCTTTTCAGGCGGGCCAGCCTTAAAAACACAAAATGCTGTAAGCGAAAACAGCGGGCATTTCTCTCTAAATACCGATTACATAGAAATGGAAGTGTTGGCTGTAGACTATTCCATTCCTAACGGTTATTGCGGTATCTGCCATAACCCGCACGGTAAAGTTGACGGGAGCGGAAACGTAATTCCAAAACAGTTGCAGGAAGGCGTGGATTCAAGCTGTTTTGGAGGGGGACTGGGATGCCACAGTGATCCAGCTAATTCTGCCGCACTTATCGATATTGAGGAAAGGTTCACCACAGGGTCAAACGCAACGGCCCGGCACAGCATAGACCTCACAGAACAGGAGACCGCAGGAACCCGGATTCAGTGTGTCAACTGTCATGACCCGCATTTGAATGATGCTGCAAATAAGACTGTAGACCCGGATGACCGTTATACAGCGCTAGATATGTGGGTTGACAGGGGGATTGAAGATTATATTTATAGTGACGGAACCCTTTATGTGCTGGCAAAATCCAAACACGACGGGACCCCTCCGGTAATAAGCAATACATCCAATACGGTCAATAACGACGTGTACAGTGCAACAATAACCTGGACGGCTAACGAGAGGTCTACTAGACAGGTAGAATGGGGGACCACTGTCGGCGAATACATCTACACAGAAGGCAGTTCCTCAACTTTATACGGGTCGTCAACATTGGCATCACACTCTGTAACCCTAAGTAATTTAGAAACCGGTGTGAATTATTACTACCGGGCTAAATGTGCTGATGCTCTTGGAAACACATCTTATTCAGAAAGCGGAATAATCAAACTTTCAGCTCCGCCGGGAGCGCCATCCAGTTTACGAAACATCCCCCAGCCCTTGCCGGTGGGTATTCAGACACAGGCTGTTCGTTTGGAATGGGATCCGGCTTTGGACCCCGATGGGGACCAGTTAAGATACCGTGTTTCATTAACTAATCAGAGTACCTCGCAGACAGTTAATTCCGGTTGGCTGCCTGTGAGCCAGACCTTTTGGGAAACCAGTGTGGCCAACCTTAATCTCAATACTTATGAATGGAAGGTTCAGGCAAAAGACATATATGGTACTGAAGGTCCTTACTCCTCTGTGGCAAATTTTGAGCATGACGGTGGTGCATCCTGTCCCAACCTTTATGTATGGAACGGAAAGAAGTATGAGTTTATCACAGACCTTGCGGGGTCAGATGTTGGGCTTGAAGTTAGGCCCGGTAAGTTTGCCGAAATTTTTCCTGACCTCCCTGTCCCTATTCCCTGGAACAAACTCCAGGAAAAAGACGGGCAATATATCATCAAATTAAAATCGGAGCGAGATGAAGTAGATTACATTGATTATGCAGGTCTTCAGGCTGTTGACCACCCTGAGGGCACCAGGATTGCCATCAATGATTTGGTCAGGGGCAAACAATCTATCAAGATTTATTCCTACGGCGCTGATGTTAAACCTGTCCGGAAGGCTACTTATGTTAATAACCCTGTCTACAGCGGGGGGGAACCCACGGCTCCGGTGGATATCACCGAATTAGTCAGCAAATTAGATAAAAAGCATGCAAACGGGTCATATGGGGATGATAATCAGTTCACCTTTGACCTTGGTGATTTAAGCGGCGCAGGGGAAATTAAACTGGTTATTACCGGTTGGACTGAATTTACCAGTTACTTAGAGCGAAAGGCAGATAGAAAGCGAACAGATGATAAGAAAGCCCGTCATTACCTGGAAGTTCTCCAACCTGACGGCACCTGGCAGCGGGAGGATATAAAGCAGATTAATGGGATGACCAAGACATCTGTAATAGACCTTACAGGCAAATTTGGGAAAGGAACAAAGAAATACATTGTCAGGCTTAGGGGAATGCACAGGCCTCACATAGATTTCGTGGGGGTTGATACAACAGCCCAGGCCAAGCTGAAGATAACCGATTTGGAGATTTTGGAAGCCAGCCTGGACTACCATGGTGTATCAAAATCGGTCAAATACCCGGCCCCATACTTTGATTACTATCAACTTTTTGATGATGTAACATTGCATGAAGGTAAATTTACCAGGTACGGTTTTGTTAGACCGCTGGTGACAGAGGTTGATGATAATCTGGTAGTTATGGATTCCGGTGATGAGCTGACTGTCAGTTACAAAGCACTTCCGCCCCCGCCACCGGGAATGACAAGGACGTTTATTCTCAAACCCTGGGTTTATTATAAAGAGTATGAACTGGCAAAAGCAGAGCCGTTGCCGTTCCGAGGGATGGATATGTCCCAACTCCCCGGTTCACTTGGTGAGTATCCGGATGAACTGAAAAAATACAATAAAGAATGGAATACAAGGGACCATAGTATTGAATTGAGTTTTTGGCAAAAAGTCATAACATATTGGAAGAACTTCGTCAAGGTGGTAAAAAACCAAATAGCGAAGCTGGAATATGTGATAAAAACATCAATAAAGATAGTATCGGCAAAAACACCGTTAAAAGTTAGTAGTTACAGGGTCTTAAAGGGAGTTGACCCAGAAGAGCCTGTCAAGCTGCCTGACCACTATTCACTAAATACCAACTATATATCTGTCAGCATTGGCGTAAATACAGGGAGCGGAATACCGTATTACCCCAATTCCCCCACATCAGAGGCGTGGGAAAGCAATACTATGCCAACTTTTGAAACTCCCGGATTCTCTGCTGATAGTACTCAGAAAAATAGTGCTTCAGCACTTGACGGAAACAACTGGTCAACAGACCGGGCCTCATCTGAAGGTGCTTATAACTACCAGCTTTATAAGTTCCTGTTTAATGAACCCCTTTCTTCAATAAACCGCTTATCCGTCAAATGGGTAGGATATGGTGAACCTACACCGAATCATGAAACTGCAGTATATATATGGAATTTTGCTACCCAGTCCTGGCAGCAGCTGGGCACAGGACAATATAATACAGATACTGCGGTTACATTATTCAGAAACAAAGAAAACTCTGATTTCTGTAACAGGTGTCATGACAATGTGGCCCCATCCGGTGTTGAAATGGGAACATCACCACCGGCTGATATTTCGGCCAGTGCCGTCAACGACTACCATGGCGATTATGTGGGCACCGGAGACCATTTGCTGGGTCCGTATGAAAAGGGAAACAGGCTAGCCTGTGATGACTGCCATGACCCTCATGGGAGTGCAAATATTTACCACTTAAGGGAAACGGTAAACGGCAATTCCGGGATATCGGTAACTCAGGCTGATGGTACCGGAGCCAAACCCTTCTGCCAATCATGCCACTCAGGGGACATAATAGATGACTGGCATGAGTCCTGTAAAGACTGCCATAATGGTTGGTCAGGAGATATTGAGATGGGTTGGGGCGGGGAGTTTCATGAATTCCCAGCGATTTTAGCGGAGTCAGATATATCAAATTGTTTCAGGTGCCACGGTCATAATAAAAAATGGTATGGAGAGGCTGGGTGCAATGCATGCCATAGTTGGAAGACCCATGATTATCAAAAAAGTTTTTAAACAACATTATAGATGGGAGTGTCCCATAATTAAAAATTTATGGGGACACTCCATTTTATTCGGGCCAATTACCTTACAAACCTTCAACAAGGTAGGGTTGGATACGGTCCGGGGTGGTCAGCCGGATACTGGGGCTGTTGTAGTCCCAGAACTTACAAAAGGTTTCCTGGGTCAGGCTTCCGGCTCCCGGAACAGGCATTTCAAGAATGGTCTTATACTGGTAAATAAAATTATCATCTATCCCGATCCATGTTGTATAAACCATTACAGCCTTGTCCAAAAGGCTTTGGGAGTAGCTGTCAGCAGGCAGTTTGATGTCTTCAGGCAGCAGTTTGGCTATTTCCGAACCTTTTAACTTAGCCTGCAGAACCAGGCAGCGCCGGCCCATTATTGTTTCATTTGGAAGCTGCCGCATTTTTTCTGCTGCACCGGTAAGTTTTTCAAAACCTGCAAAGGGGTCGAGGGGAACTTGGTCAGACCCGGCATGCCGCCATTTTCCATTTTGATTGATATACGTTAGGTTATTCCACCGGTAATAACTATATTTCTGCTGCAGGATACTGGCATCAATGATAAAGCCTTTATCACGGTCAACAGTCCCTTGATTGAACATGCTGGTGGCCTTTCTTTTTTGTATTTTTGAGGAGGTCCAGCCTTGGAACCAGAATTTCCGGCCTTCACGCCCCGTTTTAGCAGCGGCATTTTCCAGTAGTTCCGCAGTATCTGCCGGGTCAAGTTGTACTGTTTGAGCATTTTCCGGCACAGTGCCTTGAGGCATAATTTTGGGTCCTGATTTATAAGTACACCCACCTAAAAAACCAAGTGTTATCACAATGAGAAGAAATGGCAATACATTTTTATAACGGTCTTTTAATCTAACTATTAGACCTGAGAGTGCCAGCAGCAGTGTCAGACCGTAAAGCATTGGAACAACCGGAAGATGGTGTTTTTCCAGCACCATGACTACATGCTTTTTATAGAGGTAACCTGCCAGTTCATTATTCTTATCACCATCTACATCTGCTGCAGTGAGGTTAATCATTCCAGAGAATACCCGCCACTGTTGCTTCAGTCCCTGGGGGGTATACTCATAACCTGTCATATAGCGTGTCCGGTTATTGCGGACATTGCTCTTGGAAAGTGCGATAATATGCGGCTTAGTGCTAGGGCCCAGGGAAGCATAGCCCTCAAAACGAAAGCTGTCATCCGTGCTGGCCCAAAGGACCTTCCATTCACCAGTATCATCCAGTTTCAGTATCCTCGCTTGTTCGATATTTAGCATGAGTTCATCAATACCGTCTGAATCCACGTCAGCCAGCAAAGCTTCGGCGCTGCTGATGTCAGGTATCTGAGTGTTAGTGATTTGGTTAACCAGCTTAACTTCACCGGAGCTGTTTATGTCATAAACCTGGAGCTTTGTCCCCAGGACCACTACTTGGGCCGATGTACCGTTAATCATTTGCCCGGCGCTAAGAATAGCGGTGGCTTCAGTGGATGCAGAGAATTCTTTTCTGGAAAAAGTCCCTCTTAACTGTGAATTGATTATTTCGGCCGAAAGTTGCCAGGGTTCGTTAATTTTCAGAGATGATACCGGAACTGCTTTTTCAGGTGCTGTGCCCTTCTGATATGTCGTGCTCTTTAACAAGCGGTCCCAGCTTTCCTGTCTCGTTCGTATACTTTCTAAACTGAGGGCCAGGTTATAAAATGGAGCATCTCCAAAACGCATAGTTTTGTTGATGATTTTATCTACAGAGGCCAGGGGATTCAGATATTGTTTAAGGGCATTCTCTGATTGTTTCCAGTTTGTAGTATAATAAGGGAAATTGATATAATCCCGTGCTATGGTTTGTACCAAGAGTTTTTCGGAATAGGCGTTATTGTTTAATTGTTCAAAAGTTTGCCCGTTCCAGCCAAAAACCAGGTATTGATTATTTTCATTTAACAGCAAGCTGTTTTTACGGTTTTCACCGGAGCTGTCCTGATACGCATTTTCTACTGCAGCTAAGTTCCCTTGGGTAATAATCTCTGATTTTCCGTCACGGTTTAAGTCAGCTGATAAGAGCGGGAAATAATCAACTGTGTTGTCCTGCTGGTAAAGAACAGGGCTGTGCCACTTAACATAAAACTCACTCCAGAGAGGCACCTCATCAAGGGTGATACTGAGGTTTATTGCTAGAGCTACCAGGAACACTGTAAGAAAATTGATGGGTGTAATCCGGCCTAGTATCCGGCCGGTAAACCCCAGAATGATGAAAATCGTCAGTACCCCTAGTATCCTCAGATACCATTCCAAGTGTGAGATATTATCCAGGGCCCTGACCATTAGCAGAAATGTAAGGCCTAACACCATTAAGCGTATACGGTGGCCAGGAGGCAGCGCAAAAACCAACAGTGCGGTAATACCTAGAGAAGCAATGATACCGTAAATTGACCAGTCCAGGATGGATGGAATTATGAGCAATTCATAAAATAGAAATAGGTACAAGGCAAATAGTATGTATATTAAGGTATTTAATATAAATTTGGCTGGTTTATTCATTGTCCGCACCTCCCGTAACCGTTTCATTATAGGGCATTCCTGCTAGGAGGCCTGCTGTTAACCAGAAATATGTACTTAGATAAGGTATTTCAAATATGTTCTCAACTCCGCTGTGAAAAATCACTGCCAGGAGCCCGGTGAAAATACCGGCGGCAGCGTATCGCCAGCGCGGGTCGGAAAGGGCTTGCCAGGCGCGGCAGCCCTGGTGCAGAACCATGAAAATGAGCCAGAGGAACAGCCCTAGGCCAACTAATCCGGTTTCGGCAAGGGTTTTCATATAATAGTTATCAACCGAAGGGGTCCCGTAAGCCCGGTCTGCCACAGCACCGCCGTAATGTCCCAGGCCTGTGCCGAACAACGGCTCAAGGGTCATCTGGTCATAAGCGTCCAGCCATCTTTTAATGCGGCCGCTGGCAGCACTTTTAGACATATATTCAGGGGTAAAGAGATAAGAAATCCGGTTACTGACTGCCGGTACAAACAATACTATTAAAACTGCAGCCATAACTCCGGCAACCAGCAGCCGCCGGTCAAAGATAACCCCAATTACCGCCAGGGCGAAAGCAAAAGCAAGCCAGGCTCCCCTGGTTCCGGTAAACAACAGGCATAGCACCATCAGTCCTGCGGCAATCAGCCACAGAACTCTCTTTGACCAGGTTTTTTCAAATGCCGCCAGACCTAAGGCAATAGGGGCCAGGAATGCCATGTGGCCCGCAAGGGCATTTGGGCTGTTGATAATTGAAAATGCCCTGGTACGCACGGCTTCACCTGCATCTACCCAGCGTCCCGGCATAGGGACACCGGCAATATATTGCCAGATGCCGTGGATAGCCAGTACGCTCCCCAAAATAATAGCAAGAGTCAGCAGCAGTTTGGCATCTTCATTATTATGTATCAGGTAAAAGGCAGTGAAAAAGACCAACATATACTGGAACATGGCCCGGTAGCCCTCTATGTTGATTTTCAGGTCGGTAAGTTTCAAAACCAGAAGAGCCAGGCCGGCTGCCATCACAAGAACCATTACCCTGGCAATCTTAGTTGACCTTTGCGGAGGATGGAAAATCATTTTGAGACAAAGCACCATGATAAGCATAACCAGAGTAAGCTCGTCCCATAATGAGCCGAGAACGGGGATGGGTAAAATATTGCGGAGCACATAATCAATCCCGGGGTAAAGCATCATTAGGGAAAGCAAGGTAATTACAAATCTGTCTGTCAGGGACCGTTTTTTGAACCAGACCATTTTAATCCTCCGTTTATTGTATATTATCCTTAGTTTTTATCACCTGAACAATTATATCATAGGATGCGGCGGCTCACAATTACAGCCTGCTCATCATGTTGTAAAGTTCTGTTTCGTTATCAACAAGGATTTTGTCGAGTTCTCCGATACATTCTTCAAAAAGACAAATTTTTTCTCCCAGTACAGAAAATATTTTTTCTTCAATAGTGCCCTTCATGATAAAGTTATATATATATATACTGCTTGATTTTTGCCCGATACGATCAATACGGCCTATTCGCTGTTCAACTTTCATTGGGTTCCAGGGCAGGTCAAAATTGACAATGACATCACAGTACTGGAAGTTTAGACCCTGGGAACCGGAATCAGTACAAATCATAACAGAGATATCCCTTTTTTCAAACAGGTGTTTTACCCATTCTTTCTGGTTCCTCCCCAGTTTCCCATTGAAGAGAACAAACCTGATATTTTTCATCATCAGGTAACGCGCAATATAGTATTGTGTCTGGATGTATTCTGTGAAAACAAGAATTTTCCCCTTGTGGTTTTTGAGAATCATATCCAGATGGTTAAGCTTTGCTGAGATTTCGCATTTCTCTAATAGGCTGAGGATTTCTGTATCCCCCTTTTTCTGCAAGGTATCATAAAGGGCCGAATAACTGCTGCAGAATTCTTTACATAACAGCAGTGACAAGAAAGTACCAGGATATAGTTTAATCCGGTTATAGATTTCTCTGTCCAGTTCGTTAGTTTCTACCGGAATCAGGCTGACTTTGCGAGCGATGTTTTTGACTCCCAGTTCGCGGGTCAGATTTCGAATCATTACATCCTGAAGTTTTTCCCGCATTTCACTTATCAGTGATTTGGGATTCAGTTGATAATGATTCAGGAAACTATGGTAATCCGGAAAAAGCTCCGGTTTCAGGAGGCACACTAAGTTATATACCTCTTCAAGTTTGTTATGCAGTGGTGTTGCTGTAAGCAGGATAAGCCCGGTAGTATGGAGCTTTGAGACAAATGTCCAGTTCCCGGTTTTCCTGTTTTTGAGCTTGTGGGCTTCATCTATGACTACCAGGTCGTATTTATTTTCCAGGATAAGCTGGCTGTGTTCTTCTCTTTTAGCTTTATCCAGGGAACCGATGACAAAGTTTCCGGACCATGCCCAGGGACCTTTGCGGCTGACCCAGAAATTAAGCCCGAATTTTTCGTTTAATTCTGACCACCATTGCTGGACAAGTGATGCCGGGGTAAGCACCAGGATTTTTTGTGCCTGTCCTGTTGCAATCATTTCTTTGATAATTAGCCCTGCTTCAATGGTTTTACCCAAACCTACTTCATCGGCAATCAGGGCACGGCAGTTCATGTGCCGCATGACTTTTATGGCAGTTTGGACCTGGTAAGCATGGGGTTCAAAAGGTAGTGCAGTAAGACATGCTAACAAAGGAATACCTCCTTATTATGCGTTAATCCTATGGCTAAAGTAAGCTGTTAATAGTATGGCTGTTTATGTATGGTACAATAGGAGGTAAGTTGTAGATGGAATGGTGAAGCTGTCCAAATGGTAATACTTAAGCATAGAGGAGGTGTAAACAGTGTCAAAAGAAGGAAACAGGTATAATGAATATTCGGCTTACCTGAAAAATAAATATGGTGAAAAGGTGTACAAGCTGCCTGTGAACCTACCCGGAACCTGTCCCAATAGGGATGGTACTGTAAGTACAGGGGGCTGTATTTTTTGTGATGAGGAAGGGGCCGGCTTTGAATGCTTGCCCAGCACCATGGATATTCCCCGTCAGCTTGAAGAAAACAAGGGCTTTTTTAAGAAAAGGTTTAACAGCAGGTTGTTTTTTGCCTATTTTCAAGCGTTTACCAATACATATTGCAGTTTAGATACCTTTAGGAAAAATATACTGGCAGCTGCCGGAGTTGCGGACATTATCGGAATTTCGGTATCTACAAGGCCTGATTGTATAGATGATGCCTATCTTGATTTTTTAAAATGCATTAAGGAGGAAAAAGGTCTTGATATCAGCATCGAACTGGGACTGCAGACAGTTAACTATCATACCCTGCAAAAGATAAACCGTGGTCATTCGTTAGCAGAGTATATTGATGCCGTTCTGAGGATAAAAAAGAGGTCTATTGATACGGTTACTCATTTAATTTTGAACCTGCCCTGGGACAATGAAACGGATGTTATCGAATGTGCTAAGGTATGTTCAGTGCTGGGAGTGGATTTTGTAAAACTTCATTCCCTTTACATCGTTAAAGATACTTTGCTGGGGCAAATGTACCGGAAGGGGGAGTTTGACCTGATTTCCCTTGATGAGTATATTAACAGGGTAATTTTGTTTTTGGAGTACCTTGACCCCCGGATAGTTATTCAGAGGCTTGTCGGTAAAGGACCCCAGGGAAACCTTGATTTTTGCAACTGGAGTGCCAGCTGGTGGAAAATCAGGAGAAGCATAGAGGAAGTAATGGAAGAAAGGGATACCTGGCAAGGTAAAAAATTTAATTATACTAACGGAGCAGCAATTAGAACAATTTCTCAATTAGAGTAAGAATAACTTCAAAGACAAAGAGAGCGACAATAGCTACTTCCAGCAGCATTGAACGATGGTTGATGACCTCATCACTAAGCATAGCATAATTACCCTGTATCAATTGCACCTTATGCTGGATGCTGTCAGTCCATTCCTTGGTACGGAAAATTGACAAGGCAGCGCCGTAAACCCGGGCATAAAACACATCTTCAGTGACTTTAAGCTGTTTCTGGATTCGTTCCGTGGTTTCAGTAATGTCAATAACTAATTCCATAAGATTTTTCATAATACGGCGGTATTGCCTAAGTCTTGTCCACCCCCCTTGTTTATCAGCCATTTCTATCAAATCATACATCCGGTTAAGCTCTGTTGACAGTATGCTGTCATAATACCGCAATTCAAGGAGTTGGGTGATGGCAAATTCAATAAGGTCGGGGATATCGGTGCTTCCTTCCGAGTCATATACAAGTGCAGAGTCCCAGGTTACTACTGCCAGGTCTCCCGGCCCATAGGAAAAGGTGTTTTTTAGGGTTTCCTGCTCTGTCTGTTCACTGAGAGATTCTCTTTCAGCAAGTAATATGGGTACTGGATTCCACGCACTGTCCCATTTCCCGAAAAAATATATCACAAAATCCTCCATGAATTCCTTCATGGGTTCAGGTGCCGTTATTTTTAGACTTTTTTTAACAATTTCTAGGTAATTATCAAATATAGGCTCCAGGTCATCGGTATTATATAAAAATACGGAAAAATTCCTGAGTTCTTGGTAGCAGATATCTTCGGTCAATCTGATTTTTAATACAAGACTAACTACCCCAAGGTCAAAAATCCTGGCTGAAGCAGTCACCTGATACGGGTTCCCGTTAAGTTGAAGTTCCCTTGACCCCAATTCAACTGTTACCGGAGGGTTATCTATATGGATTGATTTTGGCCTGACACGGCTCAGCTTCAAACGGGTGGTGGGTTTTTCAGGTGACAGGATGCGTTCAACATTCCTCAGGTCAATTTCATCAGTAATGTCAAATATGCGATATACCCATATCCAGTTTTTGAATACTGAATTATTCATACGGTAGCTCCTTTTAAACAACAGTCTCTGTTGTTTTTTAAATTAAATATATTTTGTCTAATATTTTATGTCCGGATACACAAAATTAATATTTAGCATACTCATGATTTGCTGCATAAGATGGTTAAGAAGTAAGTTTATAGAAGGAGGTATGCCTGATGTTTGCAGATTTCTATAAATTCATCAATGATTTGGCAGCAGCCATTAATGGAGAGTATAAGGCGATTAAGTTCTATACGGAACTCGCTGCTATTGCGCCATGTAAGGAAGCCAGGGAGTTTATTATTTATGCCAGGGATGACGAAAAAAAGCATTACCAAATGTTTTGCCGGCTTTACCTTGAGTTAACTGGAAGGCATCCTGTGGTTGCAGAACCACACATTCAGATGCCCGATTTTTGCACCGGTGTTATGGAATCAGTAAATGACGAGCTGGAGGCAGCTGATATGTACAGGGGAATGCTCCTGTCAACAACAAACATAGCTATAAGGGATATTATGTTTGAGGCAATGACAGATGAGCTGGAGCATGCTACGAGGTTTACTTTTGTTTATAGCATGGCTGACTGTCATGTGGATGAGTGTGAGGTTGACTAGTGTTCAGGTTTTTCGTTGCTTAATAACATTATTTTGACTCGAAAGAAAACTGACTCACTAGTTATGAGTCAGCCCCTTTCGGTAACAAGCTGAGTTGACTATTTCTTATAATTGTTCATAACCATTCCGGTAATCACCTTAGGGTAAAAAAAGGTTGATTTCTGTGGCATTTTTTCCCCGCCAGTGGCAATATCGGTTACTTCTTCGACTTTTGTTGCATTCATATAAAATACCAGTTGGGCTTCGCCGCTGTCAACAAATTCCTTGGCTGCATCTTCATCCCTGACATAAATAAGATTGCTTTCATCAGCCCTTTGCTTGCTTCCTATACCAAGGTATTTTTCCAGTATCAGTGAATGGAGTATAGCGACATCCAGTTGTTTCCATCTTGATGAGTGTTCATTGTCAGTTATCAAATCGAGTTTATCCGGTGATGTCAGGGTTAAAATATAAAAATCATTGCTGCCGGCATAAATGCCAAAGGCAGGCCCTCCCATACCTATGTTTTCCAGCTTTTCAATAAACTCATTGAGTGATGTTCCTGAAGGAAGTTCGGCAACAGAAAAGTCTGTTCCCATTTCATTAAGAAGCTTGGCGATATCAAGAGATTTAATGTTTTTAACAACCCGGTGAGTAGGAAAGACCACCAGTCCTTTATTATAGAGGTTCACCAGGCAGACCATCAGGTAATCATAGCCTTGTTTGCCCTGGGCTGCCATTTCCCTGCCAAAGTTGACGGCAGTTTCATATCTGTGGTGCCCGTCGGCAATGAATATTTTTTCTCCTGACAGTTTTTCTTTTATTAATTCGAGAGCTTTTTCATCTGAAATGACCCAAAGCCTGTTAATTACACCTTGGCTGTCGGTTGCTTCAGCATCAGGACGGCGGTTTGCCCTGGCAGTTTCCAGGGCATTTTCTATAACATGTTCCTTATCTGCATACAGCCCGAAAATAGGACTAAAATTAGCCAATGTTGCTTTCATCAGGTTTAGACGGTCCGCCTTATGTTTTGGCAGTGTTTCTTCATGAGGCAGGACTTCACCTTTACTGTAGTCGTTGGCTTGTACACCGGTTATAAAACCACTGCGGATTTTTTTTTCTCCCTTAACGTCAAACTCTTGTTCATAAAGATAAACAGAAGGTTTATCATCGTTTTTTAGGACACCGGATTCAAGCCATTCTTCAAGATATTTGGCTGCCCTGGTATACCTGTTGTCGTCATCTGAATCCTCCGGAAATTTTTTGCCCAGTTCCAGCCTGATAATATTATAGGGGTTTTTTTGGTAGAAATATTCTTGTCCTGATGCGTCAATGACATCATAGGGAGGGGTAGTTACATCATTAATGTCGACTCTGCCGGTATCATACCTGATACCCCTAAATGGAATTATTGTCGCCAACTTTTGAACCTCCTTAGTATTAACAAAATAACAGAATTAATTTTTGGTTGCGTATTCTTATCTATTTTAATATATTCTTACCTAAATTTCAATTTTAAGTTACTTTTTTACAGCGTATTACCGGTTGCAGGAAGGCAATATGCGAAAAATGTCGAAACAATTAATGTAGAAATTATTAAAGGATCATTTCAATATTAGGGGGTTCTAAAGTTGGGCAAAAAAACTCTGATAATTGTTTTGGTGTTCTTGTTGTCTGCATTATACCAGGGTTGTGCCGCAAAAAAACATGATGGGGCAGCAGGGTTCTCATATCTTATTCAGGAATCAAAAGCAATGTCTGAACAGATGGCTGGCAGTATAACTGAACAAAAAAATAACGGCAGTCAAAACCACGGTGAAAAAATACCTTACTGTGAAATGACTGTAAACCCGGAAAATAAATCAGGCGGAGCAGCAAGTGACCGGAAAAAGGTGTACCTTACTTTTGATGATGGCCCTGATGGTGTAGTCACACCGTTGATACTTGATACCCTTGACAGTTATGGTATAAAAGCGACTTTTTTTGTAGTGGGGACTCAAATTGAAAAGTATCCCGAGGTATTGCAGGATATGTTTGAAAGAGGGCATTCAATAGGTAATCATACGTATAGTCATCGGTATAACGATATTTATTCCGGAAGGGATAGCTTTATGGAATCCATCAGAAGAAATGAAGAGATTATTTTTCACCTTACAGGCAATAGACCCAAAATATTCAGAGACCCCGGAGGATCAGTCCGTAACAGCGAGTCAGCGAAGAGTTTTTTAGCTGATAACGGTTATCAGCTTATTAACTGGAATGTGGAGTCTTATGATTCCAGAAAACCGCGTCTGCCCGCTTCAGAAATAATCGAAAAAATTCGGCAGCAAACCTTAAAAGAAGAAGTTTGGTCGGAAATGGTTATAATTATGCATGATGGTACAGGGCATATAGCTACTGCCAGGGCCTTGCCCACCATAATACATATGCTGCAGAACCAGGGTTTTCAGTTTGAAGCTTTTTGAAAGCTTTTGAGTGCTTAAAACATCAAAAAATCAAAAATTAAAAAGGATGAGTATTTCCAAAGAAATAAACTCATCCCGGATCCATGATTAACCTTCTTACTGATTAAGGTCTTTGTTAGTGTTAAACGCGGAATGTCCTGTAGGAATATCCCCAGGGTTCCTTGTTTGCCCTGAATATCCGTATTGGCCAGTCTGTGTTGTCATGCCGTATTGTCCGCCAGAGCTGAATTGTCCTGATTGACCATAGTTTGGAGTGGAAATGCTTCTTTGTGACCAGTCAGTTGTTGGCTGATAGGTACCTTGGATTCCACCGCTAAATCCGGTCTGGGTCATAGATAATGAACCAATTTGGTTTGCCACCTGAGACATAAGACTGTTCAACTGGGACATTTGCTGGGTCAATTGTGATGTCATTTGATGGATTTGCTGGGCCTGCTGGCTGGCACTACGTTCAATTTGCTGCAGCTGCATCACTTGACTTTGAATCTGTTGATGAAAAGCCATTTTATCACCTCCTTAAATTGATAATAAGTAAAATGTCACTTTCGACCCTAGTATTTTACAAGTTTACCGAACATATTTGTGGAAATATATGGTATACTATTTTTGCATCATGTAAACGAATAGCTAACTGAGATTCGGTTCCGGGAAAGGAATCTAAAAATGTATATTGAAAAACCAAATCACCCCCCAAAATTTTATTCAGTCTTGTGTTTTCTGCTCCCAGCACTGCTGGTAATGGGTGTCCTGATACCTCTCGGTTGTAAACACACGGCGTCTGATGCGAACCAGGCTGTTCCGGCTATTGGTTCATATGTATCCCAAACAGTATATCTGCCGCCTGAAACAATTAAAATTAGTATTGCTCTGACCGGAGATATTATGGTGCATTCAGATCAATTGGCTTCTGCTTATGACAGGAAAACCGGAACCTATTCTTTTGCCGGGATTTTTGATGAGGCAGCCCCGTACTTAGGAGCTGCTGACATTACCATAGCAAACCTGGAAACGGTTCTGGCAGGACGGGAGAAGGGATATACCGGTTACCCGAGGTTCAACAGTCCTGAAGAAATCCTGTTGTCTCTGAGAGGGGCGGGTGTTGATGTCTTAACAACCGCTAATAACCATTCTATGGATAGAGGGGTTTATGGTGTCCTAAAAACAATCGAACACTTGGATGAGGCAGGAATTCTGCATACCGGGACTTTTGCATCTGCCGGCAGCCGCAGGGAACCACTGATAATAGATATTAAGGGTGTAAAATTGGGCATTTTGTCATATACATACGGCACCAATGGGCTTCAGGTTCCAAGAGGGAAGGAATATCTGGTAAATTTGTTGGATATGAGGCAGGTTAAACAGGATATTGGGTTCCTGCGGGAAAAGGGAGCAGAAGTAATAATTGTCAGCCCCCATTATGGAATAGAGTACCGCCGTAATCCCGGTGCTCAGGAGATACAACTGGTGGAAGAATTATTTAATGCAGGTGCAGATATAGTGGCCGGAAGCCATACTCATGTTATTCAGCCTATGTCTATACGTGATACAAAACGAGAGGGAGGCTTGTTTGCGGCTTATTCTTTAGGGAACTTTGTTTCAGGGCAAAAGGGAAGATACAGAGATACCGGTGTAATTGTAACCGTTATTATTGAAAAAGAAATTGATACAGGCAGCATTCGGCTTGACAGCGCAGGATATATACCGGTTTGGGTACATAGATACAGGGAACAAGGCAGGCTAAAATTCAGGGTGATTCCTGTTGAGAAGGCAATAAAAAGTTTCGAGTTAGGGGCTGATGACCGGATTTCATATCAAGACTATCAAAGGCTGCTTGAGGCATGGGAGGAGACCAATACTCAGCTTGAAGGCCCGGACGGACCCGAGCTTAGCCATATCTGAGCATTTGATTTTTAATTTGCGGGTGAAACTGAAACAGTGACGGACTATTTTGTGATAATATTAGTTTACCGGGACGGCTGACGGAGGTGCTCCTTCCCCTTTTTTTTCGATATGAATCGCTGCATCAGGACAGACTGTCTGGCAAATACCACACACAATGCAACCGTCAATTTGAGGCTTGACAGTAGGAGTTCCCATAAAACCAAGTTCTTTGGACCATTCTATGACCCTTACGGGGCATTTTTCAATACATAAACCGCAACCCTTGCATAAGCCAGGATAAATATTCCATTTTCCTTTATTGTTTTCATACATATTAGTTTCCCATCTCCGGGTATCTTTTTTTACATTGTCATAATTTCTGTTCAATTCTTCCTGCATTTGCTTCCCGCCTCTGTGTTTTAGTTAAGTCTTTTGGCAATTTATTTCTGCCCGCCTACTTAGTTTGTCACTCCGGGAAAGTATTATGCCTGCTTGCTTGACCGGTAATTTCTGCTAAACTTATGTTTCCGCAGGAAGAGTTAATCATTTGGAGAATACAATAAGAACAGATATAACAACTTTTAAAGAGCTGTTGTTCAGGATATAATTATTATGAAAATAGGAGATTAACATGGATGTTGAATTGATTGATTTGCATGTACATACAACGGCATCAGATGGCACAATGACTCCTGAGAAAACAGTATTTTATGCTGCCAGGAGCGGACTCAGGGCTGTTGCTATTACGGACCATGATACTGTTGATGGGCTGCCGGAAGCCCTGGAGGCCGGATTAAGGGCCGGTATAGAAGTGGTTCCGGGAGTGGAATTAAGTGTCGATTATCCCGGTCAAATGCACATTCTGGGGTATTATGTTGACCCTGAGAACAGCAAATTATCCCGGGAGCTTGCCGGACTTAAGGGAAACAGGGATCGCAGAAACCCCAAGATAGTTGCAAAGCTCAGGCAGTTGGGTTTTGATATTAATATGGATGAAGTTATCCGGGAATCGGGAGGGGTTATTGTCGGCAGACCTCACTTTGCAGCCGTTCTTAAAAAAAAGGGATATGTAACCTGTGTTGATGAAGCTTTTGATCTGTATCTGGGCGCGGGGAAGCCTGCTTATGTTAAAAAGGACAAAATAAGCCCCGACCAAGGAATACAAATGATCTTAAATTCCGGAGGAATTCCGGTTCTGGCACACCCCGGTTATCTGAAGGTAAATTGCGGAGAGGAGTTTGAGCTTCTTATAGGGGAACTCCAGGAGCGGGGGCTTTTGGGCATTGAGGCTTATTACACCACTCATACGGCAGAACAGACCGCTTATTATGTTGCTATGGCAGCCCTAAAAGGCCTGCTGGTTACAGGAGGCAGTGATTTTCACGGTGACAATAAACCTCATATATCGATTGGCAAAGGAGGGGGAGATTTAGTAGTCAGGTATGACCTCTTAGCCAAAATGAAAAATATATGGAGCAAAAAAAGAACTGGAACATAAAAGCAAATTATGTTTAAAATAATAAATTGTTGGGGAGAGGATTGAGATTGAAGGCCAGGAGTTTATTTAAAAGACTTGCGGCATGGACGACTTTTTTTGTGTTTGTATTGACGATGCTGCTGCCTTCAGGGTTTGCCTGGGGCTATATAGAAGTATCCAGGACTTCGACAAGTGAACCTGTAGCCGAAGGGGTTAATATTGAGAGGCTGAATATCCAAACAACTAATGGTGCTCTTAGTGTCTATGTAATGACAGTTGACCTGACCAATGAGTATGTGAAAGTGGATACCATTGCCGGGAGTCAGGGAGTAATTACGTCTAATAAGAGTACAACTAACCTGGCGCGAGAAGCCGGTGCGGTTGCTGCTATTAATGGTGACTTCTTCCAGATGTCGGAAAAGGCCCCCATAGGTATTACGATACAAAGTGGTGAAATGATAACATCTCCTGCTCAGAGAAATGATATGTACGCTTTTGGGATGACTAATGATAATGTTCCTGTTTTTGATATATTTGGTTTTAATGGGACGGTTACGGCTCCTACGGGAGCAGAGCATCAGCTATTTGGCATAAATAAACCTGCATACTTGATTGCGGAGGGTCAGAACAGTGACCTCAATAGGCTCAATATGTATACCCCAAAGTGGTCTTACCAGAGCCGGGGGCCTATTTCAGGACTGACCGGCATGGTGGAAATGGTTGTGGAAAACGATATAGTTAGAGAAATCAGGGTTGACCAGTCTAAAACACCGATTCCTCCCGGAGGATATGTCCTGGCAGGGCATGGTACAGCAGGGCAATATCTGACTGCAAACTTCAAAGTTGGGGACCCTGTCCAGGCGGTTTACCAGGCTGTTCCTGACAACCTTTTTTCTGCCGTAGGCGGACAGGCCCTTCTTGTTCAAAATGGGAAGAGGCACTGGTTTTCTCAGAATATTACAGGTAACAAGGCCAGGACATCAATTGGCACATCTGCCGATGGTAAGACACTGTACCTGGTTGTTGTTGATGGCGGAAATTCCAGCCGGGGCATGACTCAGGAGGAACTTGCCGATTTTATGATTTCTATAGGAGCATGGACCGCTCTAAATCTGGACGGCGGAGGGTCTTCCACAATGTCAGTGAGGCAGCTGGGTGAGGAGTCAGCATCACTGGTGAATAAGCCTGTCTATGGTTCTGAGAGGTCTATACCCACAGCCATTGGAATATTATCAACAGCCCCTGCCGCGGATTTTGCAGGCCTTAGAATTACGGGGCCTTCTTATCTCTTGGTTGGGACTAAAAAAACATTCACAGCAAAGGGGTATGATGAACATTATAACCCGTATGCTGTAGAACCGGACGATATTAGCTGGACAATATCCCCCCGTTTGGGTACATTTGTAAACAATGAATTTACAGCAACCCAAAGCGGAAAAGCATCTGTAAAGGCTGCTTTTAAGAATATTACCCAGGAGTACCCTGTTCAGATACTTGGCAGTGGCGATATTTCCAAAGTCGAGGTTACTCCGGCTATGATTGCTTTAGGCCCGGGAGAGAGTGTTAACTTGAGTGTTAAACTTACTACCAAGCAGGGCCAAACTTTTATGCTTCAGCCGGGTGAATATGAAGTTCAGGTTAAAGGGGATATTGGAGCCATAAGCGGGGAAAAGTTCACTGCAGTTAATAAACTGTCCTCAGGAGAATTGGTAGTTAAGGTGGATTCCACAACAACCACTGTCAGGGTTAGTGTGGGCAGGGTCGAAAAACAGTTTTACGGTTTTGAGGCAGTAAAGAAAATCAGTTTTCATGGTTATCCTGAAGGGGTTCTGGGCAGTTTTCAACTGACAGCCGAGGATTCACATGTCTTCCGGGGTGCCGGGGCAGCTATGCTGGAATATGATTTTACCTCTACAGGAAATACCAGGGCGGCTTATGGAAGATTTGACGATGGTTTGGAACTGCCAGGTCAGCCGTTCGGCATAGGTATCTGGGTAAAAGGGGACGGCGGCAATGGACACTGGTTAAGGGCCCGGGTTACTGATGCTGCGGGTACGGAAAAACTTCTGGATTTTACCCGTGTTGATTGGAAGGGATGGAAACATATAACTGCGAGTATTCCTGCCGGGTTAAAAATGCCATTAAAGCTTTCTGATATATATTTGGTTGAAATTGATGGCGGGAGCAAGGATAAGGGTGTTATTTTTCTGGATGAAATTTCTTTAATCGGCCCTCCTGATTCCTTAGAACCGGGACAGGAGGAAAGGACTCCGATTTCTGTGGAAACAACAGTTATGCCGGGAGTTGCCGCTTCATTGGAAATTGGTGACGGTCTGGAAATAGTTTTTGGTAATCCGGCAGGTTCGGCATTATATAATGTTACCGCCGGGGAAATATTGAGTACAGGTACCCCGACACCTGGCTATAATCCCGTTATGCCCCTATACAGGATTAGCGGAGAAGCCAATGGTGATGATGCCAAGACTCTTCCCGCTTCCATGAAAATCAGGTTTAAGGCAGAGGGAACAGGTAATTTAACCAGACTTCAGGTACTGTTATGGGATCAGGACAAATCTGTATGGAAACGGGTTCCTGCAATAGTTGACAGCATAAGCCAAACAATTATTGCGAAAACAGATGAATTTGGTATTGTGGGACTGATGGAAGATGTAAGGCCTGTCCCGCAGTTTACAGATATTAGTGGCAGTTGGGCAGAGGACTTGATTATCCGGATGTCTGCAGCAAAGATTATTAACGGCTATCCTGATGAACGGTTCCTTCCAGGCAAGGGGGTTACCAGGGCTGAATTTGTGACCCTGCTGACAAAGACACTTGGTTGGACCCAAGAGACTTCAGGAACAATGTTCATAGATGAAATTCCTGATTGGGCTGCAGGCAGTATCGGTGCTGCTGTTAACCGTGGTATTGTCCAAGGTTATCCTGATGGAACCTTCAAATCGAATAAAAATATTAGCAGAGCTGAAATGGCAGTAATCATGGATAAGGCGCTGAGTCTTCCTGACAGCAGCCAGCCTTCCAACTACTCCGACTGGCGAAATATTCAGCCATGGGCCATACAGGCTATAAGGGATACCAAAGTTACTGGTATTATGGAGGGGAATCAAGGCTTATTCAGACCTAATGACACGGCTAACAGGGCAGAGGCTGCAGTGGTTATGTCAAGAATATTAGAATATTATATTTTGAGGTAAGGCTATGGCCTTACCTCGATGTTATTTTATTGGGGGGTGTCAAAGGCCTAAATCTTTACATATAATTGAATGGTAAAGGGGGCATGTGAATTGAATGTTTATGACCAGGCTAATGTGCTTGCTAAAGCAATCCTTGAATCAGAGCAATATAAAATGCTGAAAAAGAATAAAAACAGAATAGAGGCTGACGAGCGGACAAAAAAAATGTTTGCCGATTACCGCCAGCAGCAGTTTGAACTCCAGAAAATGCATATGGCGGGACTGACTGTCCCGGAGGAAAAGATAAAGCAATTAAAGAAGATGTATGAAATTATGATTCCTAATCAGGTAATCAAAGATTTTATGGAAGCAGAACTTCGTTTTAATACAATGATGGCTGATGTGCAAAGAATATTAATTAATGTCCTTAAGCTGGGAGAGAAATAATTATGAAGGTGATTATTGTTGGACAGGGTTAAAGTAATACCGGTATTGATAGATGGCAAGATAGGGTATGACATTGAAGTAACCGACCCCGGGGCAACGGTTCAGGAGTACATTGATGCGGTCAATAACTTTATAGATACGGCTAAATACTGTCGTATCCGTAATCCGGAGACAGATTCCTGTTTCGGCTGTGACTTATGCTGTCAGGAGCGCATCCCCGTTACTCTGATAGATGTATTAAATATGTCGGAAGGCAAATTTCGGCAATTTGTTTGTGAAATGCTCCACGTTTATGTTGAGGGCAGGGTTGTGGACATAACTATGAGTTTAGACGAATTAGAGAGATGCCGTTACCTGGATAATTCCCTGGGGATTTGCAGTAACTACAGAAAACGGCCATTGGTATGCCAGACCTTTATTTGCTGTCCGGCAACGCGCAATGCCAATAAATTAAGAGAAGAAATCATCAATGCCGGGGAAGACGAATTAGTTAGGAAATGGTTTAAATTTAGAGATAAAAACAATAATCCTATTATACATGAAGGCATTTTACCTGCTCCGGATATCAGGGATTATTGTCCCACCCCTTTTGCAGGAGCTGTTTCATATGACCAGGTCAAGCTGATAGATTTATGCAATTCCCGATTGTGGCACAAATTAACAGAAAAAAAGAGGGTTTTCAGAGAAATTGTCGAAAAAAAGTCTTAACTATATATTAATCAGATTCTTTGGCAACTGGGGGATGGGCATGGACAAAGTGAGAAGCGGTATATCTAATGAACAGCGGCTTTTGAGGAGCCAAAAGGCTTCCAGACTGCTGCGCAGAGCTGTGGAAATAGCCGGGGAATGTGGTTATCTAGTAGAAGGAAATAAAGCATTTCAGGAAGTTGATAAGCAGCTGCGCTTATTGTTTGAACGGGAATTGGGAGACCTTGAGTACATACTCATAGTTGATGAACAGGGGACAGCGCTGATACATACTAACCGCCTTAGGGAAGGAAATGTTTTCAGTGATGAGGCGGGAATTAAAGCTGCTCAGACTGCAGAACCTCTGCTTCAGGTCTATTACCGCAATACAGGGGAAGTGCTTTTGGATGCATCATGTCCGGTTTATGCCAATGGCAAAAAACTTTACTCTCTCAGGATTGGCAGTGTTATTGAGGACTACTCCCTGTCATACAAGCTTTCTTTGGCTACGGTGTTACCTGTTTTAGGCACAATAATTTTATATCTTTTGCGATTCCATCCGGCCATTGTTTTTGGAGCAGGTTTGGTTGCAAGTATTTTAGCTGCACTTTTTGTTAAGCACAAGATTTTGGCTGTATCGGCAATTGCCATTGAGGGTACTAAGGCAATATCTGAAGGTGACCTTACCAGGAGTTTGGAGCCCCATTCCAGAGACGAAATAGGTCGGATTATTTTTGGAATTAATAATATTAGTTTTGGGTTGGGCTCAATTATAAAAACACTTCAGGATTTTGCCCAGCGAATAAGTATGACCAGTGATGACCAGTGCAGTTCAACATCACAACTTGCTGAAGCATCAACACAGATTGCCACCACTTCCCAGGAACTTGCCACCGGGGCTAAAAACCAATTGGACAGTTTGGATTCAGCCAGGAATTTTGGAATGGAGGTTACTGCTGCTGTTAAGAACATGCTGAGCTTTTCGCGGGATGGTTTAGAACGGTCGGAGGCATTCATGGCAAAAGCTGCTGATGGCATACACAATCTCAGTGCTTCAGAAAGGCAAATGCAGAAAGTATACTATTCGTTTGAACATACAGCTCAAGTAATCGAAGATTTGGCGGGACAGTCTTTAGAGATTGAAACAATTATAAATACTATCACAGAGATTGCTCAACAAACAAATTTGCTGGCCCTTAATGCAGCCATAGAGGCTGCCAGGGCAGGGGAACACGGTATTGGTTTTGCAGTTGTTGCTGAGGAAGTAAGGACCTTAGCAGAATCTTCTGCGGTTTTTGCTAAGGAGATCAAAAATATTATTACCAACAATATGAAGAAAACTTCTGAAGCGGTATTGGTAATGAGAAGAGGGGTTGGGGAAGTCAAAAAAGGGACACAGGCCCTTAATGACATTGGTGCATCTATTAACGGGTTAATTCAGGCAGTTGAACTGCTTTCAGAACAGTTAAAGGAAACCTTTGGCATGGCTTCCGAAATTAATGAATCCAGCACCAAACTTGGCAAAGACCTTAATAACTGCAGGGATGTAGCTGTAGAAACTTTCAAGTCAGCGGAAGCAATTTCTTTTTCCATTGATGAACAGGCAATTGCCATTGAACGTCTTACAGGAAATGCAAGCTCCCTGTCGGAAGCGGCACTGGAAATGGAGAAACTGGTTGAACGGTTTACAGTGAAGTAATAAAATTAGGGCGGCCCAATCAATGAAAGGGCCGCCCTAATTTTGTTATTGGATTATTTTAGCTGTGTCCTTCAGAAGAACTTGTTGATGTATTAGTGTTAGAATCCTGTTTTTTTTCGCTGTCCACCGTATTGGTTTCTGTTATTCCGCTTTGTCCCTCGCTGCCGGTAAAAATCTCTTCAATATGCTGTTCCGGTTGTTCTTCCTGAATGTTTTGCTCCTGATTTTGGTCTAACAGTTGGTTTTGCTCCTGATTTTGTTCCTGATTTTGATCTAATAGTTGGTTTTGTTCCATGTTTTGTTCTGCCTGCAGAACTTCCGGCTGGTTTTTATTTACCTGTGATGAGCTGTCTTTTAGAGTTTTGCCAGATGAGCTGTTGTCACTATTATTTTGGTTGGTATGTATTTGATTTCCATTTTTGTTTTTTTGATTTTTGTCTTTAGCGTCATTTGTTAGATTGTTACTGTTCTCATTTCCGTTTTCAGCCTGTTTGCCGGCAACATGAACTTTTCGGATAACTCGCTGCTGGTAATTTTTTAGGATTTCGACCCTGAGCTGATTTTGCAGTTGAATTACACTATTTTGTTTAACCTGAAGCAAGGTCAATTTTTTACCGGATTGGAGCGCATCTTTATATACCAGCATTTTCCCGGTAGATAAGCCTTGTTTGTCAGCTTCATCTCTAAGAGTTTTATCTGCTGCAGCAATGACCAATTCCATATCAATAGCCTCGTTGACAATGGGGTTTTCCAAGCATCTTGCCAGGTTCTCAAAGTCAAGGTTCCCTTCCGGGTTTTTGTTGAGAGTAATCGTAGATAAGACAAGGTTTTTTTCGCCATGCTTCAAGTAGCCGTTTTGCAGTGCCCTGGACATTATTAGCTGAACTGCTGTGGACAGATTCGATCCTTTGAGGGACATTCCCGCCATTAATTTTGCGGCATCAGAGTTTAACAAACTGATATCGGTTACCTTAAGGTCATTGTCTATTTCAAGTTCTATGCTGGGGTTTATGTCGAGGGAAACATAAGCTGCAGGTTCAGCTCCCGGAAACATGTTATAGATGCCGAAGCCCATGAAAACTATCAGCAGAGAGGCTGCCAGTGCTGCTTGTATTAGAAAACGGCAGCTGGGGAATGGCTTGACGGCAGTCGAAAATTCTGCCATGGTCCCCACATTTACTGATGGATTGCCTGAAATAGGTACTTTATGATATGTGCCGTTATTTGTGAGGATAATATAATATGGACTTTTTACTTTAACAACAAGTCCCCGGATTTTCATAGAAAACACCCTTTCAATCAGTTCCCTGATTAATATGCGAATACAGGTATGGAAACTGCATTGGATAATATAGGACCAGAGAGGTAGCTATAATGAACTTTCGTCCTCTTTCAAGGGTTTTGCGATTTACCCCTGTTTTTAAAATTAATTCACTGATGGGAAGCTGTTTTTTTGCCAGCAATTGTTCCATTATTTGTTCCTGCTCGGCAATAAAGCCGGCAACTTTGAACAGTGTCTGCCGTGAGTCCTTGTGTTTTGGTGAAACCTCTACCAGTGCTTCAAAATCAACCCCGAATTTTTCTAACAGAGTCTCATATTCTTCAAGTTCTTCCCGCCGCTCGTCCTCAATAGTTCGGTTTCTAAATTCTGTACAGGCAGACTGAATCTCAGCGGGACTGGAAATCTTCCCTTCAGTGTCTTCCATATCAAATGAACATTCTATACGTAAACGCGATTCTTTGCGGAATAAGTCTTTTAACCTGTTGTTAATGACAACTTTTGCATAAGGCAGAAATGGAATCTCTTTTTGGATATTGTATGTATCAATAGCAGTATTAAATGCAATCAGGGCTATACTTAGTTCGTCACTGTGTTCCCATTGCAGGGGACGCTTACAGAGATTCATAGCGGTTTTGGCTATAAAAGGTTTATATTCATTAAGGAAGTCTTCTCGGGCATTCTGGTCGCCAGTTTGAATTCTGCTGATTACTTGTAAAACATCGCTGTTATTGCTTACTGGGGCCATATTAACACCTTCTTGTTTTTATATACGTTAGTTTTTACAGTTTTCTGTGGGTTAAGTTCGACAAAAGCACCTTCAAATCCTGTCCAAAATTGTAAACATTTAATAAAAGGAAATATATTCCGTTGTTAGACGGAGCCGTGGATTTTTGCATAATATACTGAAAAAGGGAGGCTAAGTATATTATGACCCGTAAAAGAAAAATTGCCTTAGTTTTTACAGGGGGTGTATCTTTGGGTAGTTTTGAGGCAGGGGTTGCCTATGAAATTGTGAAGCATATATTGGAGAATGCTTATCCCAGGCTGGAAATAGATGTTATAGCCGGAGCTTCAGCCGGGGCCTTGACAGGAGCCTTGACAGCATTAACATTAGTATATGGCATTGATCCTGCCATAATTGGAGAGGCCTGGATGGAAGTTAAACTGGAAGACCTGCTGATTTTAAGTCGCGGAGAAAGGTCATTACTTTCGGGAAATAAAGTTGAGAAGCTAATTGAAAAATATCTTTGCCCGCCGGCTGTCGGTAGTATCAAATATCCGAGTCATTATGATTCTGTCAGTTTTGTTGCCGTGACTACTAACCTGGAGGGAATCAAATACCGGATTCATACGGCAAGAACCGATGAGTTTTCCATTAGCGCTGTCAGCTATGAAGATGCATTAAAATTCAGGGTATATAGTGAATTTTCCCAATGGAAGGAACTGCGTGATGCTGTTCGCGCATCAAGTGCTTTTCCTGTTGCCTTTGAGCCAAAAGCGATAACAAGATTAGAAAATGATTTTCCCAGAGTCTCTAAATATAATTTTACCTTGGAAAAGGGAAAAAGACCATATCATTATTCTGATGGAGGTATAGTAAACAACCAGCCGCTAAACAAAGCAATTGAGATGGTAAGTGAATTGCCGGATAACAATCCGGGTGAAGATTATGAACGGGTTTTCCTGGTTGTTGACCCGGCGCCGCCGGGAGAAGAGTCGTGGAGTGGAAACAGCGATGCTTTCGATGTTGCAGCAAGGGCTATCTGGACCATACCCCGCAATCAAACTCTTTACAAAGACCTTTTGTTGTTGGAAAAAGTAAACCGCCGGATTCAATGGAAGAATTCTTTTGTTAACGCAATGGCAGACTTATGGAATTCTCAGAAAATTCCTCAGGAAAAAGCAGGTGTATTGGACGGTCTGTGTAAAGAAGTGGCCTGGTTTAAGGGGCAAAAAATCCTTGACATTGACCCAGGGACTTATCTTGATGCAGAGAAGAAACGCATCGGAAATTTGTATAGGAATGAAATAGCCCAGGTAGAGAACAGGGATTTGTTTATCAAGTACTGTTATCTTTTGGAACAGGTTGCCGACCTGCGCAACAAACAGGATATTACTGTGGAAATGATATCTCCCAGGAATGCTGAAAAAGAACTTGCCGGCGTGATTTTTGGCAATTTTGGCGGATTTCTCGGGTCGGGGTTTATGAAACATGACTATAATGTGGGGTGTACTTATGCAAGGCGCTGGCTGAAAAAGGAGAGAGAACTTGATAAGCTGGTTATCTGCAGTGAGGAACGGCTTCCCATAAAAATTAACAAAAAAATAATTCAGAAACTGTTAGATAATTCTGTTCCTCTCTTAATGGAAGATTTAGGGCCAAGGTTATTTGGCATGAGGCCTGACCTTCCGGGAAAAGAAATTGGCAGGCTCACGTTATTAAGGATGTTTACGGTGAGCTTAGGCAAATATTTTGTAAATAGAACTATTAACTGGACAAAGAGAAGTGTTGCACTTAACAGGTAACAGTCGTATCATATTAACTAAGGGGGAGAGGAAAATGAATACTGACGGTTTAACAGCCGCAGGTTTCCTTGTCCGTTTTGTTCTGGGCGGGGGAGCCGTTGCGGTTGCTTATATTTTGGCCAAGCGTATCGGAGGCCGGTGGGGAGGAATATTTGCAGCCTTTCCGGCAGTTTACTTGGCGGCTATTATCACAGTTTCAGCGGGAGCCCCTTTAGGTGAGGGGGTTCCCCTGGTGCTGGAAGTATCCAAAGGTGCTTTGGTTGGGATGTTGGCCAATATTGTGTGTACTGTGGCGGCATCGGTATTTATAGTTAGACATGGCTGGCAGAAAGGATTAGTACGGGCCCTGATGGTATGGCTGGTTTTTGTTTCCGTTTTTTACTTGGCTGTTATGAAGACAGGCTTTTTGGGGTGGTTAGGATGAAAAATGATGTAATAGAGATTGGTTTGCGATTTTTTATGGGTGGACTGGCAGTAATAACCTGTTGGATTGTTTCGCTATATGTACCGGTTAAGTTTATTAGCGGGGTGTTTGCAGCTTTCCCTGTGGTTATGGTAGCAGCTGTTTCTATGGCCGGAGTGCGTGATGGAAACGGGGTGGCGGCAGCTGTGGCCAGGGGAGCTGTGGCAGGTATGATCGGATGCGCCGCATGTGTCCTTTCAGCTCTGTATTTCATCAGCATCCTTAATTCCTGGCCATTGGGGCTCGGCATTTCTCTTATAGTCTGGCTGGCAGTTGCAACCTTGACCAACCTAATAGGCTGCAGTCGTAAAGGCCGCCGCTCCTTATAATGGCACTATTACACTATTTCCCTTTAGAAATACCAGGTCCGGATGTGGTATAATTTTAGAGTTCTATACCGGTCGGGGAGGGATATTAATGGACCCATTGACACATGCATTGGTAGGAGTCGGTGTTGCTGCACTTACGGGCGACAAGTTTGCTCTGAGTAACCCGGTGCATCTGGGTGTGGTGCTTGGAGCGCTGGCACCTGATATAGATATTGTTGTTAGATTTTTTGGCGATGTGCCTTATCTAAAACATCACAGGGGTTCATCACATTCAATTCCTGGAACATTGATTATGTCCGGCTTTATTGCGGCAGTATTGTGGCTGCTGTTGGGCGGCATAAATCCAGGCCTTATCTTTATATGGACTTTTTTGGGAGCATTATCACATATTGTCTTGGACATCTTAAATTCTTATGGTGCCAAAGTACTTTGGCCTTTTTCCCGGAAAAAGTATACATTGAATTTGCTGGTAGTTGCTGATCCGATAATAATTATGATTTTTGCTGTGGTAATATTTTGGCCAGGTATGCCCGGGGTGATTGCGCAGGCTGCATTTTGGCTGGTTACGATATACCTGGGGAGCCGATTTTATATGAGGCAGAGGGTGTATCGTATGCTGAAACGGCAGTTTGTCGAGGATGATATCTGCAGGATAATTGTTATGCCAGCTATGGTTAGCCTCTGGAATTGGTATTTCCTAATTGAAACTTCGGGAAGCTATATAGTTGGTGAAATAAGACACTTTTCCCCAAAGCCGGGGATTAAAAAAATACTTGAAAAAGCCCCGCAAAACCCATTGATAGGTAAGGCCCTCAAAAGCAGGCTTGGAGAGTTGTTTCAGAGTTTTACACCATATTTTCATATTTCTCATTGTCTTGAAGAAGGGAAACACATTATCAGATTTTGTGACCTCAGGTATTTTTTTCGTGAGGATTTTCTCCACAATGCCACAGTAATTTTTGATGAGAGCCAGACAATAGTGGATGCGGTTTTTCAGCCCTATAACAAGCACCGAAAAATCCGTGTTCTGGGATAGTATACTATTACTTTTAAATAATGGCAGGAATACCGGGAAGGAGCTAGAATAATCAGAATTAAATTGATTTAAAGGGGGAATAGTGTATGGGATTAAAGGATAAACTGGGAAAACAGTTTGTTATTACCACCGAACTAGGACCTGCTGATGGGACGGATGTCCGGACTGCCCTGGAGAAGGCTAGGTCTTATATTAAGCTTGATGCCATAAATATTCATGACTGTCCTATGGCCAGGCTTAGGATAAATTCTATTGCATTAGCCCATATAGTACAGTCTGAACTTGGTATTGATACAATTCCACATTTTACGTGCCGTGATCGCAGTCTTCTGGGGACACAGGCAGATATTTTAGGAGCAGCAGCACTGGGGATCAGATTTCTTCTGCCAACAACCGGTGACCCGCCGCATCATGGCCCGTTTCAGTCAAAAGCTGTTTATGACCTGAATACTATTTCGCTGATAAGCCTTATTAAGGAAATGAACAAAGGGTTAGATGCCAACGGAAAAGAATTTAAGGGGCCGACAAACTTCATGATCAGTGGCACAACCAGCGCTGTCGGAGCTAATATGGATGCGGTTTACAGCCGGGCGAAGCGTAAAGTAGAGGCTGGTGTTGATTTCTTTCAAACCCAGCCCTGTTATGATGTTGAGAAAACAATAGCTTTTGCAGAGAAAATGAAGCAATTCGGTAAACCTGTGATTATTGGCTTGATGCCGCTGAAGACTATCAAAATGGCGGAATATATGAATGCCAGTGTTGATGGTATTGAAATTCCGGATGAAGTTTTGTCTAAAATCCGTGAAGGTGTGTCAGGAGCTGCTGTGGCTTGTGAATTCGTTGCTAAGGTATATAAACATATAGACGGAATACACATTATGGCTTTAGGAGATGTTAAGGCTTCCAATGAAATTATTGAGCATACCTTAAGCCTCATTAGCTAAAAGGAAATAACAGGGAGGGATTATTATTCTAATAAATGTAGGTGTTTCAGGAAGGCATATACATCTATCGCCAGGTGACCTAGAAATGATTTTTGGCTCAGGGTATCAGCTGACCAAGGATAAAGACCTTTCCTTAGCCGGAATATTTATTGCCAAGGAACGCTTGACCATAAGGGGACCCAAGGGTGAGATTCCTCACGTTGCCTTAGTCAGCAGTCTCCGGGAAAGGACTCAGGTCGAAATTTCTAAAACTGATGGACGTATTCTGGGCATTTCACCTCCGGTACGCCTGTCGGGCGAATTGGACGGTACTCCCGGAATAACCCTTATATTAGAAGATAAAGAGTTTTATATACCTGAATCTGTGATTATTCCTAACAGGCATATACATATGAGTGTTAAAGATGCCTCAAAACTGGGCTTTAAATTTAAGGACTCGGCTATAGTTGTTGTCAGGGGTGAGAGAAGCTTGGTGTTTGACCATGTCTTGGTACGGATTTCGGAACTGAACGATCATACGGAAATGCACATTGATTATGATGAAGCAAATGCGGCGGGTTTGCGGACAGAGGACAAGGTTCAAATATTCAGGATAAATGATAAACTGATTCGTCTGGAACAGATAATAAATATTATGAATGAGCAGAATATAGAGATGTTGCAGGGGTGCCTTTGTAAAATGGCTGCTGCAGAGAAGGATATGGCAAAGCGTGATTTCTTAAGTGACTTGATAAATCATATGGAAGATGGGTTGACTACATATGAAGATTAATAGGATAAAAATTATTTTGATACTTATAGTGCTTGCATTAGGAGTTATTTATGCAGTTTCATATATAAATTCCGGACGGGAAAGCGCGGGCAAGCTCACCGCAACTTCTGATCCTGCAGGGAAGTTTGCTAAGGCTGTTGAAACTGGGAAACCTGTTTTTCTTGAATTTTATGGAGCAACCTGACCGGCTTGCCGGGACATGGAGCCGGTGGTGCTGGCTCTTGAAGAAAAATACGGAGAAGATGTTCAGTTTATTATTGCCGATACCAATAATACCGAGGCTTCCCCCCTTGCCAGGCAGTTCAATGTTTACTATATTCCTCATATTGTTATCTTGGATGGCAAGGGGAATGTCCTTTATTCAGACATAGGTCCACAGACCGGTGATTTTCTGGAGGGCTATCTTAACAAAGCTGTTCAAACTGCTATAAAATAATAAGATGATAAAAGTAAGGGGGGTGTCCCAAAAGTGTGGGATGCCCCCCTTATTAGGCTTAGGGAATTAACTTATTTACTATTTGTTTATTAAAAAGTAGCATATTAATTTGTTCGCCCTAATATAGTGTAGTGAAAAGGGACAACTATACAAAACAAATTAGGGGGGACAGGTTGTGATTTTAACTAAGGTGAGCGGGAAAAAATTGTTTGCTGGGCTGGGGGTTTTATTAATGCTTGGGCTGACGGTCGGCTGTACAGAAACTGATAAGTATTCTCTGAATAGGCTTAAGGAAACACATTACAGCATGATAACCGGGGAGAAACCGGAAAGTACGGAAAATACTGCTGACAAAGGACAAGCAGTTAATGAAAGGCAAGCCCTTAAAGAGACAGACCCTGGAGCTGTGGAAGCACCAAAAATTACCTTGGCGCTTTGTTTTGCAGACCAAAGTGGTGATTATCTAAAAACAGAGACTAGGGAAATTACTATGGTGCCAGGGCTGGCAAGGGCTGCAGTGCAGCAATTGATTAACGGCCCTCAGGAGAATGCACTGTCGGCAACTATTCCGGAAGGTACCAGGATTTTAGGCATTAATATTGAAGACGGCCTCTGCACCGTTGACCTGAGCAGAGAGTTCAGAGACAATCACTGGGGTGGCTCCAGTGGAGAAATCCTAACGGTATATTCATTGGTAAATACCCTAACTCAGTTTTCCACAGTTGAAAAAGTGGAAATTCTAATAGAGGGACATAAGATTGACACATTAGCGGGTCACATGGACTTATCAGCACCTATTGGACGCAATTACCAGATTATAAAAAATTTTAAATAGGAGCCGTTTCCAAGCATAAGAGCACGGTAAATATTTATAAGCAGTGAGCATATCTTCCATATATTTGTATATTTTTCGTCATGGCTGCAGGAATTTCGACAAGCATGTCGAACCCTAGAGACAAGGGATATTTCTAATATTTAGTAAGATGGGAATGTCCTGATGTCGGAAGGGGTGGCACAATTGGCGGAGAAAAAGTGCAAGACATTGTTCCTGATAGGTATTATATTTACGCTGTTTTTCCTGGGCACATTTATTCAAGTTGATTGTGCTGAAGCTGTGCTAATTACCCAGAAAAGGGAAACGGCTACTGTCAAGTCAGGTTATCTGAATATAAGAACAGGGCCGGGAATGGGATTCAGTAAAATAGACCGTGTTAGCAAGGGCCAGCAGTTTTCCATTATAAAAAAATCAGGCGGTTGGTATAATGTCAGTTTGGACAGTGCGAAAGACGGTTGGATTGCCGGGTGGCTGGTAGACGTTAATGATGCAAGCCAGGAAACCGATTATGTGACATCACGTTATCTGCTTGTGAAAGAAAGTATAGTTAATATTCGCTCCGGGCCGGGAACTGGTTATGAAATTGTTAGTAAAACAAGGGCCGGGGAACAGTTTTCTATTTTATCTCAGGAAGATCAGTGGTATCAGATAATTACTTCAGACGGCAGTTCAGGATGGATAGCAGGATGGCTTGTAGAGGTTCATGCTCTTAATACTCCGTCAAGAGATGGCAATGACCTGTATGATCACTCCGGTCCTCAGCCGGAAGAACCTGAAATTACTGAAACCGAAGAACCTGAAACTACCGAAACCGAAGAACCCGAAACTGCCGAAACCGACCCGGATACAAATATCCATGTGCTGAAAGACATTGACTTCATCCGGGTTGATGGGAAGGAAACCATTGTTATTGAGAGTGAAGGTGAGATAACGTATAAGTTGTTTACCCTGAAAAATCCCGAAAGGCTGGTTATTGATATTGAAAATACTGATATAAATGATATTAAGGACTTTGACACAGATGGCCGGTATGTTGAGCAAATACGGGTTGCTCAGTTTAGTCTGACACCTATGGTTGTACGTGTTGTCATTGACCTTAACATGACTTCCGCATATAAACCAGTTTTGAATGATGAGGGCCGCACATTGAAGGTTACTATAACCGAACCATCCATCAAGGATAAAGTGATTGTTATCGATCCGGGACATGGAGGATACGACCCAGGAGCAATAGGGGTAAGCGGATTGGAGGAAAAAGGGTTCAACCTGGAGACAGCATTGCTTCTCAAGAACAACCTGGAAGCTCTTGGGGCTGAAGTCATTCTTACCAGGGACGACGATACTTTTATCAGCCTGACCGGTCGCGCTGTAATTGCTAATGAGGTTTACGCCGATGTGTTTGTAAGTATTCATGCTAATGCATCTGAACAATCATTCACTAACGGGACATCTACTTATTTTTATGCACCTTCATCTGATCCTGTTCTATATGCACAGTATGCTGAAAGACGGCAGTTGGCCGGTTTTGTTCAGAATCGGCTCGCTGATTCGCTTGAAACCAGGGACATAGGTGTATTACAAAGCAATCTAGCAGTGCTGAGGAACACGAAAATGCCTTCAATACTGGTGGAAGCAGCATTTTTGTCTAATGCGGCAGATGAAAGATTATTAAAAAAGCAGCAGTTTCGTGAAGAGGTGGCTCAGGGAATAGCAGAAGGGTTGCTGGACTATTTTGCCGCTGGTAATTAAAGGCTGAATTATTTAGGATTATTTTATTGTGAGGGGTATAGTTTACCTCTCTTTTTTGCTACAATTAAATTATCCGATAATACAACACAAGGTGTGGTGGTATTTCAGTATGGTTATTGAATTTGACCGCAGCAAAGGTGTTCCCAAGTACTTGCAGTTAATTAATGAGATAAAAAAACTGATTCAAAACGGTGAATGGGAAGCAGGGACTCAAGTGCCTACCGAACGGGAGCTTGCGGAGAGACTCAATATAAGCAGGAATACTGTTAGTGCGGCATACAAGGAACTGGAAGCGGAAGGCATCCTAATGTCTGCCCAGGGCCGGGGAACTTTTGTTACCGACAGCGATGCCGTTATCAAAAGAGAATCTCTCAAGGAGCGCCTACTAAAAATTGTTGATATGGCGATTGAGGATGCTGCGGAATTAGGTTTCAATATTGATGAATTTCTGGTGACAGCGACCAAGAGGGTAATGGCCAAAAAGGAGATGCTGAGCAAAGTCAAAGTAGTATTTATTGAGTGCAATAGGGAGCAGTTGGACCAGTTTTGCAAGCGTCTTTACCTTGAACACGGTGTATCAATTGTTCCGGTACTGCTGCAGGACCTCAGGGAAAAAAACGCTGAGATGAATGAGCTGATTGCCGGTACAGATCTGGTACTGACAACATTTTTCCACCTTCAGGAAGTTAAAGATATTCTGAAGCTTCCCGGACCGGAAATTATTGGCATTGCCCTGGAACCGCAGATGGATACTATTGTTAGAATAGCCCGGCTGCCTCAGGGAACAAAGCTGGGGATAGTGTGTCTTTCGGATACTTTTGCAGTAAAGATTCGCAGTTCCCTTAATAGAGCCGGTATTGATCATTTGCATATGCTGGTAAATACAACAAAGGATTCTGAAACCTTAAAGTTGTTTATTGACCATGTTGATGCATTGGTTGTATCTCCTAACAGGTTTAAGGAGGTAATTGCCCTTAACAATCAAGGGAAAGAAGTAGTTGAATTCCGATATTTTCCTGATGCAGGTTCTGTTAATGTGGTGAAAACAGCCCTGTTAGAACTGAAGCGTAACTAAGATGAATCATTTCCAAGAGACTTAGACAGAAGTGGGAGGAAAACCGTGGCTCAAAAAGTGGGGATTACAACTACGATACCTGTTGAGGTGGTTATTGCAGGAGGCTGTATTCCAGTAGACCTGAACAATATATTTATTACTTCCGGGTGCTCCCAGGCTTTGGTGGAGGAGGCGGAACTTGCCGGCTATCCCCGAAACATTTGTGCTTGGATAAAGGGCATTTACTCTACAGCTATCCGGAACCGTGAAATTAATACTCTGATTGCAGTGACTCAGGGAGATTGCAGTAATACTCATGCATTGATGGAAACCTTGTCACTGGAAGGGATTAAAATAATCCCTTTTGCTTATCCTTATGATCGTGACAGGGATATGTTGAGACTACAGATTGAAAAATTGATGACTGTTTTTGGGGTGGATTGGGAACAGGTAAGGCGGATAAAGAAAGACCTGGACCACGTGAGAAAACTGGTATGGCAGGTAGATAAGCATACCTGGCAGGGAAACAGAGTCAGGGGAATTGAAAATCACTTATGGCAGGTGTCCTGCAGTGATTTTAATGGTGACCCTGGAGTCTTTGCCGAAGAGGTGAACAAGTACCTGAATGATCTGGAAAACGCCCCGGCAATTGAGGCATCGGTCAGGTTGGGGTATATTGGGGTACCGCCTATAATGACCGATTTATATGATTACATCGAATCAAGAGGAGCACGAGTGGTATTTAATGAAATTCAGAGACAGTTTACCATGCCATTTAATACTCAAGATATTGTGGAACAATATGCCTCTTATACTTATCCCTATGATATCTTCAGCAGGCTGGAGGACATAAGTGCGGAAATTGAGAAACGGAATGTTCATGGAGTGATACATTATGCCCAAAGTTTCTGCTACCGTCAGATACAGGACCTGATAATCAGGCGCAGGCTTAACATCCCTGTTCTGACTGTTGAGGGAGACCGGCCGCCGCACCTGGATGCGCGCACTAAAATGAGGATTGATGCATTTGTGGAAATGCTGAGAGAGGGAAACAATAAACTTCGATAAAAAGGCATATACTACCTTAAAGGGGTGTGTTTATACAGGTGACTGGTAAGAGTGTCTTTGAAATAATTGGGCCTGCAATGGTCGGGCCATCCAGTTCTCATACAGCCGGTGCGCTTAGGATAGGCAGAGCAGCTAGGATGGTCTTAGGGGAAAACCCTGCTAGGGCCGAAATAGTGTTATATGGGTCCTTTGCCAAAACTTATCGGGGCCATGGCACCGATAGGGCCCTAGCTGCAGGACTCCTGGGCATGAATACTGATGATGAGAGGATAAGAGATGCTCTGGCTGTTGCCTTCCGAGAGGGCTTGGTTATTATGTTTAAAACTGAGCTTTTGAGCGCTGTCCATCCTAATACTGCAGCCATAGCCTTAACCGGTGTTTCCGGTAGGAGCATTTTTGTGGAAGGTAGTTCTGTGGGAGGCGGAAATATAGTAATCAGCCGGATTAACCAGTTTTTTGTTAATATCAGGGGTGTTTATCCCACTCTTATGGCGGAGCACAGGGACAGGCCGGGGGTTATTGGCAAGGTAACAACGGTTTTGGGCCAAAGAGGAATAAATATTACTTCAATGAATGTTGCCAGGGAACAAAAGGGAGTAGACAAGCTTATGGTTATCGAGACTGATGAAGCGGTAACGGAAGACATACAAGAACAGGTGGCAGCGGTACCAGATGTTATTGGAATAATTAAGATAGATTCTTTATGAATCCTGTTTATTTAGGAGTTGAGAGATAATGGTATTGAGGCTTACTTTTGCTGAACTGGTAAATGAGGCTGAAAAACGTGCCTGCCCGCTTTGGGAAATTATACTTGAGAGGGAAACCCAGGAATTTGCAGTGCCGCGTGAGGAATTATGGTATAAGATGATAGATAACTGGCGAATAATGTCCAAGGCCCTTGTGGATGGAGTGAAGGCTGGAAACAAGTCCTTGAGCGGGCTTATAGGTGAAGAAGCTTTTCAGTTAAAGAGGTATGCGGAATCCGGTAGTGCCCTGGGAGGACGCAATACTACTTTGGCGGCTGCAAGGGCAATGGGTGTGGGTACGGTCAGCATTTCCATGGGTAAAATAGTGGCTGCGCCTACGGCGGGTTCCTCAGGGATCCTGCCGGCAGTGTTGCTGACAGCAGCGGAACAGGCAGGCGCAGGTGAAGACAGGATAATTGGGGGCCTGTTTACTGCTGCCGGAATTGGCCGGATTATTGATGATAATGCTTCTACGTCAGGAGCTATCGGTGGCTGCCAGGCTGAATGCGGAGCGGCATCCTGTATGGCGGCAGCTGCGGCAGTGGAGATTGCCGGTGGGACTCCTGGTCAAGCGGCACACGCAGGAGCAATTGCATTAAAAAGCATATTGGGTCTGGTTTGTGATCCGGTAGCAGGTCTGGTGGAAATTCCCTGTATCAAACGGAATGCCATGGGGGCTGCCAATGCACTCCTGGCAGCAGATATGGCCTTAGCAGGCATTGAAAGCAAAATACCAATTGATGAGGTAATTGGGGCTATGAAGGAAATAGGGGACCTGATGCCCGCCTCTCTTAAGGAAACCGCCCAGGCAGGGCTGGCTAATACACCAACTGCAAGGGCTATAGAGCGACAGATTTTTGGTGAATAGAATTTCTGGTGAATAGAATTGCAGAATAATAAGGTGAGAGAGTATCTCAGTAATCTAATCATGGATTGAGATACTTTCTTTTTTTGGGAAACAATTGACATGCCTGTATATACTGTATATAATGTTTATATACGGTATATACTCAAACATACGTGTTATCTGTCGATAATGCGGCATAAAGCTTCAGTAAATGGAGGCACTTATGAACATAATTATTTCCAACAGGTCCCAGGAGCCAATATATGAACAGATTGCCAAACAAATTAAAGATGCCGTTGTCAGGGGGGAGCTTTCTCCAGGTGAGGCCTTGCCTTCCATAAGAAACCTGGCAAAACAGCTGCAGATCAGTGTGATTACCACAAAAAGGGCTTATGAAGAATTGGAAAAGGATGGTTTTATAGAGACTGTAGGGGGCAAAGGTTCTTTTGTCTCAGGGCAGAATAAGCAACTATTGAGGGAGAAAAGGTTAAAGGCTGTTGAAGAAAAACTGGCTGAAGCCGTAACGGAGAGTAAGGTGTTGGATATCAGTCTTACTCAACTGCAGGAGATGCTTAGATTGCTGTATGAGGAGGAAGAGTAATGGACAATATTTTGGAGGTCAGAAATCTGAGGAAGGACTTTGGTGATTTTTCCTTACGGGATATTTCCTTCAGTCTGGAAAAAGGATATATTATGGGTTTTATAGGCCCGAACGGGGCCGGTAAGAGTACGACAATTAAACTTATTATGAACCTTATCCGGAGAGATGCCGGTGAGATTAAGATTTTTGGACTGGATAACTGGAAGCATGAGCTTAGTGTCAAAGAGCGGATTGGATTTGTATATGATGATAGCCATTATTACGAAGAACTGACCATAAATGAAATGAAACGGATAATTGCCCGCTTTTACAAGCAGTGGAATGATAAAATATTTAATAAATACCTGGTGGAATTTGGATTGCGGTCGGACAAAAAAATCAAAACCCTTTCCAAGGGAATGAAAATGAAGTTCTCCATTGCCGTAGCTATTTCTCACAATGCGGATTTGATTATTATGGATGAACCTACCTCCGGACTGGACCCTGTATTCCGTAATGAAATACTTGATATCCTGAGGGACCTGCTGCAGGATGAGAATAAAGGGGTGCTTTTTTCTACCCATATTACTACAGACCTTGATAAAGTAGCAGATTATATCACTTTTATTCACAATGGCGAGTTGATAATAACAGGTTCCAAGGAGTCGATTATGGAAAACTATGGGGTGGTCAAGGGTGGTCGGGAGCTCCTGGATAGGGATGTGAGAAAGGAGTTCCTGGGAATCAGGGAAACCGGTTTTGGTTTTGAGGCCCTGACAGGGAATGTGGATAAGGTGCGGAAGCTGTTTGGTAGGAGTGTTATAATTGAGAGACCGTCACTGGAGGAAATCATGTTATATACCGTGAGGGGGAGTTCAAATGCTTAACTTGGTCCTAAAGGATATCCTGATTCAGAAGAAGAGTTTTCTGGTTGCAGTTGTTTACAGTGGGTTTTTATTTATAATTTTTAGCAATGAAGTTTTCAAAGATGCTATATATGTTATGGGAACTGGTGCCATTGCTTACATTATGATAGTAACATCTAGTGCTTATGATGATAAATATAAGAGTGAAATAATAATTAATAGTTTGCCTGTGCACAGGAAATCTGTGGTTCTTGCGAAATACCTGGCGGCAGTAGCATTTAGTGCTGTGGGCCTGATAATTGTTGGTGCTTTGGGGCTTGTTATTATCATTGCCGGGATACCTCTTCCAGTTAGGCATATTAACCTGTATGATATTGTTTTTGCGTTTTTTTCAGTTGCTTTGTTGGCAGCTCTTTACTATCCGGTCTATTTCAAGTTTGGATATAATATATCGAGAATGCTCAACCTAGTACTGTTTATGGTATTGTTTTTTGGCCCTGGAGCGTTGCTTGATTATATCAGGCAGAAAATGGATTATACCTCAGCACAGCAGTTAGCTTCCCGACTCCAGGATATACCTGCATGGGCTCCGGGGACATTGGCCCTGGCTGTTGCAGTACTGTTAACTGTTGTTTCGCTCATAATTTCTTTGAAGATATACGAAACCAAAGATTTTTGAAATGATATGCGGTATTTTTTGACGCCGTCTTACAATGGCTGACCCTTGAACTATTTCCTTAACAATGCTAGAATTGAAAATAGTGACATCGTCAAAGAGACCGCGATGGTCTCTTTTTTTGGACATTAAAGATGTTTAACGGAGCTGATTTGATGTATTGTGGAATTGACCTTGGCAGCAGGCAGGTTAAAATAGTTCTTTTCCAAAAAGGGGAAGTTATTGATAAGTACGAATTTGATACAGTTGAGTTTTATAAAAAGTATGGTTATAAGGAAGAGGATCAACTGGTAGTTGATTTTTCCGGTCTGGGGCTGCCGGTTTTGGATCTGGGGAGCAGAGGAGGAGACCGGCTGGTTAGCACCGGTTATGGCCGGAACACAATTATGATAAAGGGTGGCGAGGAGATTCCAGAGATTAAGGCACATGCCCTTGGAGCTGTATGGCAGACAGGGTTTGATAACTTTACCTTGCTTGACCTTGGCGGGCAGGATACCAAGGTAGTAAAGGTGCGAAACGGGAAATTAGCAGATTTTCAAACGAATGACAAGTGTGCTGCGGGTTCAGGGAGATACCTGGAAAATATGGCCGCGGTTTTGGGAATAAGCCTTGAGGAATTAAGCACATTTAGGGACAGACCTGTTGATTTAACAGCAACCTGTGCCATTTTTGGTGAATCGGAACTGGTTGGGAAAATAATTGAGGGCTACCCGGTTGAAGAGCTGGGAGCCGGTATAAACTATACTATATTTAAAAGAATAAAACCTATGCTCCTGCAGTTGATTAGCCCGGTACTTGTATTTACCGGAGGGGTTGCATATAATAGGGCATTGCAAGAAATTATTAGAGAGGAATTGAAGTTTCACGTGATTGTCCCTAAGTATCCCCAGCATAATGGTGCTATAGGCTGTTGTGTGCATGCAGGGCAGGTTGCGGAACAATAACTGATACCCTAAAAAGGAGTATGCTATGAAATTAACGGTACTTGGCTGCTGGGCGCCATATCCCAGGGCCGGAGGGGCGTGTTCAGGTTACTTGGTTCAGGCCGGCAGCCGAAACATTCTCCTTGAATGCGGTAATGGAGTAATGAGTAATCTCCAGAAATATATAGATTTTCGCTCCCTGGATGCAGTTGTGATTTCTCACCTTCATCCCGACCATTACATGGATTTATTTTGCTTAAGGCATGCTGTCAGCGGGGCCATGAGGACTGATGGCAATTTGCGTCCTTTATCCTTGTATCTGCCGGGGGAACCGGAAGATACTTTCGGTCAAATCAGCCGTTTTACAGATGCATTTGACATTAGACCTGTGGAAAGCTTGCCGCGGGTATGGCAGAATGGCATGGAGGTATTTCAGACGATTATTGGGGATGTCAGAATAAGTTTTATACAGGCAGACCACCCGCTGAAGACTTATTCCATGGTCATTGCATGTGAAGGTAGATTATTTTATTCCGCAGATACCAAATGGTCTGCACATTTAGTTACAGCTGCTGAGGGTGTAGACTTGGCGCTTTGTGAGGCAAGTGTTGCTGAGCAGGACAGGGACTATGTCTCTGCCGGGCATTTAACAGCAAAACAAGCAGGGGAATTGGCACGTGAGGCCGGGGTCGGGCAGTTGGTGATAACCCATTTCTGGCCCGAATATACTCTGAATATAATAATTAAAGAAGCTGAGGAGGGCTTTGGGAGAGCTGTGACTGCTGCCGCTGAAGGTCTGCAGATCCAGGTTGAACCTTTTGCTTTACTGCATGCTCCAAGCCCAAAAAAAGTATAAGTATTTTTAATCAGGAGGCCTTAAAATGACCAGAATAGATGGCAGATTCGCAGATGAGATGCGAACGGTAAAGATAACCAGAAATTTTACGAAATATGCTGAAGGTTCAGTGTTAATTGAGGTTGGCGAGACAAAAGTAATTTGTACTGCCACTGTGGAGGAAAAAGTACCTCCTTTTATGAAAGGTGAAGGCCGGGGATGGGTGACAGCCGAGTATTCTATGCTCCCAAGGTCGGCTCCGGCCCGTATTGTCAGGGAATCTTCAAAAGGGAAGGTCAGTGGGCGTACTCATGAAATTCAGCGATTGGTGGGCCGTGCCCTGAGAGCGGTGGTGGACCTTGAAGCCTTGGGAGAGAGAACTATATTTATTGACTGTGATGTTATTCAGGCTGATGGCGGTACCAGGACAGCATCTATTACCGGTGCTTTTGTGGCCCTTGTTGACGCTTTAGGTAAGCTGGCTGAACAGAAGAGTATTGAGAGGTTTCCCGTCAGGGAATATCTGGCCGCAGTTAGTGTGGGTAAGGTAGAGGATGAGATACTGCTGGACTTGGCGTATAGTGAGGATTCTAAAGCTCAGGTAGATATGAATATAGTTATGACTGATACAGGTAAATTTGTTGAGGTTCAGGGAACTGCTGAGGGGAATCCCTTCACAGCCGATGAATTTGAAGGACTGCTGGAGGCTGCCCGAAAAGGCATCGGGGAGCTGGTGAGTATCCAAAGACAAGCTCTTGGGGACCTGGGGAAAATGCTGGTAACAGAGTGGGAGAGGGTAAAATAATGGTTAAAAAAATAATTTTAGCCACCGGTAACCAGGGAAAGGTCAGGGAGCTAAGAGAGATACTTGGTGATAATGATATTGAAATACTATCTCTCAGGGATTTTTCGGAAATTGGGGAAATCGTCGAGGATGGTTCCACATTTGAGGAAAACGCACTGAAAAAAGCGAAAACGGTTGCCGAAGCTGTTGGACTTACTGCAGTTGCAGATGACTCAGGACTGGAAGTTGATTTTCTTGAAGGTGCTCCCGGTGTATATTCGGCACGGTTTGCCGGTACAGGGAACAATGACTTGGAAAATAACCTGAAATTATTGTCCCTAATGAAGGATGTTCCCGACAGGCAACGTACTGCCAGGTTCAGGTGTGTCATTGCTGTGGTCACACCGTCTGGTGAGACTTATACTGCTGACGGTACCTGTGAAGGAATGATAGCACGAGAAATGAGTGGAGACAATGGCTTTGGCTATGACCCACTGTTTTTTCTTCCTGATTATGGGAAGACATTCGCCCAACTGGAACCCGAAATCAAGAACCGTATCAGCCACCGGGGAAAAGCCCTTGCCAGGATAGAAAGCGTTCTTGCCGAAGTAATTGAAAGGGTTGAGATGGAACAATGCGGATTGGGGTAGTAAGTGATACCCATGGGAAGGCCCATCTTTTTCGTGAGGCTGTGAAGCAAATGGGCACAGTAGACCTGCTGATTCATGCCGGGGACCACTTTAGTGATGCCGTAACTATGGGCAAGGAAATAGGAATCAAGCTGGTTGCGGTTACCGGGAACTGTGATTGGCATGATTCAGGGCCTGATGAAGAGGAACTTGATATTATGGGATACAAGATACTGGTGACCCATGGTCATAAGTATGGTGTCAAAAGGGATAATGCAAAACTGATCAAGAAGCTCAGGGAAGGCAAATATAATCTCATTGTCTACGGTCATTCCCATTTCCCGGAGATAACTCGCCTGGCTGACGGAATCCTTTTAAACCCGGGTAGTGTCTCATTTCCCAGGAGGGGCAGCCGTTGTTCTTATGCAATAGTTTTGATCGATAAAAATGGTATTTTGCCGTATATTCATGAATTAAATTGGCAACCATAAAGATTATGGCAATCATAAAGATTATTGAGTAAACAAGTTAGTTATGGTATACTTTAGCTGCTGGGGCCTAATGCAGATTCTGTGGAGCCTAATGTAAATTAATGAAATTAGCAGTAAAAATAGGCATCTAAAAGGTATTGACGGTAATGTTTTTTTGAGTTATACTATTCATTGTCAGTTTGACGGGATGTAGCGCAGTTTGGTAGCGCACTTGCCTTGGGAGCAAGGGGTCGGGGGTTCAAATCCCTCCATCCCGACCATCAAACTCCTGAGTATTAGGCATTGTCCAGAGAGGGATAATATGTTTTTTAAAACATATTACATGCGGGTGTAGCTCAATGGTAGAGCCCTAGCCTTCCAAGCTAGTCGCGTGGGTTCGATTCCCATCACCCGCTCCATTTATTTCAGCGCCTATAGCTCAGTGGATAGAGCAACGGACTTCTAATCCGTGTGCCGGAGGTTCGAATCCTCCTAGGCGCGCCATTAATATATTAAATTATTTTCATGGTGGCTGTAGTCAAGCGGTTAAGACACAGGATTGTGGCTCCTGCACTCGTGGGTTCGAATCCCATCAGCCACCCCATAAATTAACCATAAACATAAATTACCATAAATTCTTAATTATAATGTATGATGGGGCGTAGCCAAGTTGGTAAGGCAGCGGACTTTGACTCCGCCATGCGTAGGTTCGAGTCCTGCCGCCCCAGCCATTTTGAGCCATTAGCTCAGTTGGTAGAGCACCTGACTTTTAATCAGGGTGTCCCGCGTTCGAGTCGCGGATGGCTCACCATGTGTGAATTAACGCTTGTCATTTTAGATGAATGACGGGCGTTTTTATTTTCATAAAACCTGACAAGTTTGGTTTTAACTTGAATGTTATTAAAAGTAACTCAGTGCAGGAATTTAGCACGAAGAAGTTGAATAAAGGCAGGGAAAATAGAATATACATTACCAAATCTCCGAGTCTAATTGACCTAAACTATATGCATTGGTCACTAGACCGTAGGGTACGTTTGGGAAACCGGTGTACCTCCCATTGTGGAAAGGAGAACCAGCTTTGTTTTGCAGTAAAGCTTTGTCCTTTTTTTCATTGGGCAAAGCTTATTTTTTTAAAAGTTGATAGGGAGGTGTTATTAAAAGTTTGTCTTAATGATCCGGATGTTTTAATTGTTATGAGGGGGATGAAGATGAATAAAAAAAGTAGGATCGCAATTATTTTAGGTTTGCTAGTGTATTTGCTTGTTTCAATGACTGGATTATCTTATGCTCAATTGCCGGATATTCAGGATAATTGGGCTGAGAAGCAGATTAGTGAATGGTTGAGCCAGGGTCTTGTTGAAGGATACGAAGATGGGACCTTTAAACCAAACAATAGCATTACAAGGGCAGAGTTTATTACTATGGTCAATAAATCCTTTGGGTTTACAGCAGGTGCTGCCAATAATTTCTTAGATGTTTCTTCAACTGATTGGTTTGCCGGAGAAATTGCCAAGGCGGCAGCAGCCGGGTATGTATCCGGATATCCGGATGGCACGATTAAGCCTAATAATAAAATTAGCAGGCAGGAAGCTGCTTCTATAATTGCCAGGCTGTTACAGCTGGATTTATCAGATAACTTGAATATAGTGAGTGAATTTAAGGATGGAGAGGATATTCAGCAATGGAGTAAAGAGTCTGTTGATGCTATTGCAGCAAAATCTATCATGGTTGGGTATCCGGATCAGACTTTCCGCCCGGCAAAAGATATTACCAGAGCAGAGGCAATTATAACATTGGACCGCGCTGTTATCGCTTCTGCAAATACTATTACATATGACAAACCAGGAACTTATGGTCCTTTAACATGCACGGAAATTATTAACGGCAACGTGAATATCAGTGTTGCTGGAGTAACTTTACAAAACGTTAATATAACTGGCAGCCTGATTCTAGCTGAAGGTATCGGAGAGGGCGAAGTTACTCTTGAAAATGTAACAGTACAAAGGAACACTACCATTAATGGCGGCGGTGCCCACAGTGTTGTTATGGAAAATTGCACGTTACCTAGTTTAACTGTTAGCAAAGAAGGGGTGCGTGTAGCTGCACTGGAAAATTCGTCCATTATAATGGTCTGGCTGGAATCAGGTGCGATTTTAAACGGAAATTTTAATACTGTTTATGTTGCGGCTAAAGATGCTAACGTGGAAATAGCAGACGGCACTGTATCAAATTTAGAGGTAATAGGAAATGCGACAGGTGCTAACATTTATTTAGCCGCTGATGCAAAAATAATTACTTTAATCCTTAATGCGATAGCTACTATTACTGGAAACGGAGAAATTGATACAGCAATAATTAATATACCGGGATCAACTATAGAACCAACAATTACTTCCGAGTCTAGCGAAACAAGTGGAAATGACAGTGGAAGTAATACCGATACTGGATCCGGTGATGGCGATAATCCTTTAAATTTTGTGGGAGCTTTTTTGACCACTGTCACTGATATCTCTTCAACTACCGAGGAAGAAGTGGAGGGAAACAGTTCAGTACCTGTTAACCCGACAATCAAGCTGGTTTTTGACAGGGGTGTTGTCCGGGATTACTGGGATAATAACCAAGGTTGCGTTACAATGCAAAATAGCAATGGAACATCTGTTGATGCTGATGTATTTAGAATAGCTGATGTTGATGCGGAAAAACGACATATATTCATATCGCCAAGCACTTATTTATCTAACGGTGAGACTTATGATATTATTATTAGTCCTGACCTCAAAGCCAATAACGGGAATACCCTTAATAGTGAAGAAGTTGTAACCTTTACTGTGGAATCATCCGGCAGTGGAGGAAGTAGTCATGATACGACACCACCTACCTTTGCGGATACTTATCCCAAGACTGTCAATGTGCAGTTAACCCAATTTGATTTGTTGGTAAAATGTAACGAAGCCGGGAACGCATACTTTGTTGTACTTCCTAACGATGCGGCTGTTCCTAGCTCTGCCCAGGTGAAGGCGGGGCAGGATGCCGGCGGCAATTCGCTGGTTGATGCTTTTAAGGGAAATGTTGCCCTGACAGCTAATACAGAAGCAAGTATTGCTATTAGTGGACTGACAGTGTCTACTGATTATGATATTTATGTTGTTGCAGAAGACAATGACACTAACCTGCAGGTTAATCCTGTTAAAGTGGAAGTCCGGACTAACGACCCAGACCCCGGTGACTTAAGCGAAGCTGGTGCGGCTTTAGCTGTGGCAGGTACTAAAACAGCAGGGGCTACTTTTGATTTGAACATCACCGGTGCAAAAGACAGTTCCGGAGCCAGCTTAAACGGCAGTATTGCCGTAACGGTAACCAGCGACCTGGATGGTCAGGTATTCAGTGGGAATGTAGATTTTGTAGATGGAAATGGTACATTAACAATAGCTGCCGGTGAAGTGACAACAGCCGGGACAAATATCCTGACATTGGCAATAACAGGAGTAACTACACAGCCCCAGGTTCCTGTGACGGTGTTGGCGGCATCCCAGATAAGCTCTGCTAACTCAACGGTTACCATAGACCAGGCACTGGCAGAAGGGGCAACCAGTGTGCTTACCGTTACTTTGCGGGATGCATATGACAATCCTATGGCTAATATAACCAAGAACTTGAAGATAGCAGTAACGGTGACCAATGCTGATGCAACTACAGCAGAATCCTACACAGTAGACGGTACTGCGGTAACCATAACAACTACCTTAAGCCGGGCCGATGCAGCTACAGATGCCAACGGGCAAATCCAGTATTCTGTGACATTGCCTGGAACGATAGATATAGGTGACGGGCTTGAAATCCAAATTACCCAGAACAATGATACACCTATCGGTAGCGCGTTTAGTTTCGTGGCCCAGGAAGACTTAAGCGAAGCTGGTGCGGCTTTAGCTGTGGCAGGTACTAAAACAGCAGGGGCTACTTTTGACTTGAACATCACCGGTGCAAAAGACAGTTCTGGAGCCAGCTTAAACGGCAGTATTGCCGTAACGGTAACCAGCGACCTGGATGGTCAGGTATTCAGTGGGAATGTAGATTTTGTAGATGGAAATGGTACATTAACAATAGCTGCCGGTGAAGTGACAACAGCCGGGACAAATATCCTGACATTGGCAATAACAGGAGTAACTACACAGCCCCAGGTTCCTGTGACGGTGTTGGCGGCATCCCAGATAAGCTCTGCTAACTCAACGGTTACCATAGACCAGGCACTGGCAGAAGGGGCAACCAGTGTGCTTACCGTTACTTTGCGGGATGCATATGACAATCCTATGGCTAATATAACCAAGAACTTGAAGATAGCAGTAACGGTGACCAATGCTGATGCAACTACAGCAGAATCCTATACAGTAGACGGTACTGCGGTAACTATAACAACTACCTTAAGCCGGGCCGATGCAGCTACAGATGCCAACGGGCAAATCCAGTATTCTGTGACATTGCCTGGAACGATAGATATAGGTGACGGGCTTGAAATCCAAATTACCCAGAACAATGATACACCTATCGGCAGCGCGTTTAGTTTCGTCGCCCAGGAAGACTTAAGCGAAGCTGGTGTGGCTTTAGCTGTGGCAGGTACTAAAACAGCAGGGGCTACTTTTGACTTGAACATCACCGGCGCAAAAGACAGTTCCGGAGCCAGCTTAAACGGCAGTATTGCCGTAACGGTAACCAGCGACCTGGATGGTCAGGTATTCAGTGGGAATGTAGATTTTGTAGATGGAAATGGTACATTAACAATAGCTGCCGGTGAAGTGATAACAGCCGGGACAAATATCCTGACATTGGCAATAACAGGAGTAACTACACAGCCCCAGGTTCCTGTGACGGTGTTGGCGGCATCCCAGATAAGCTCTGCTAACTCAACGGTTATCATAGACCAGGCACTGTCAGAAGGGGCAACCAGTGTGCTTACCGTTACTTTGCGGGATGCATATGACAACCCTATGGCTAATATTACCAAGAACTTGAAGATAGCAGTAACGGTGACCAATGCTGATGCAACTACAGCAGAATCCTATACAGTAGACGGTACTGCGGTAACCATAACAACTACCTTAAGCCGGGCCGATGCAGCTACAGATGCCAACGGGCAAATCCAGTATTCTGTGACATTGCCTGGAACGATAGATATAGGTGACGGGCTTGAAATCCAAATTACCCAGAACAATGATACACCTATCGGCAGCGCGTTTTCGTATGTGAAGATTTAACATAACATGATTATTGATACAATTGGGAAAACGGGGGTGGTTTTATTAATCCTATAAAGAATAATAAGTTGATTAGATTTTTTGTGACTGTTTTGGCTGTAATTGTGTTGGCAACTTTTTCCGCCGGAGACGCATTGGCGGAAGACGGATCAGGTGACAGCAGCGGCGGAGGCAAAGATAATCCACTGATACTGGTATCGTCTAATCCTGAAGACGGGCAGGAAAATGTTTTATTGACAACCGAGATAAAGCTTACCTTTAATAAAAATGTTGTTAATATGTCTGTAAGAGATAATAACATGAAGTGCTTCTCTCTTACTGACAATACAGGTAATACGGTTCAAATCAATGTAATAATGGCTGATGATCAGATGGAACCGGAAAAACGGCGGGAGATTGTTTTGCAGCCTGCTAGTCAATTAGAGGCCGGTACCAATTATACATTAGAAATATCCCCTGAACTAACTTCCAAAAGTGGTGTTACCTTAGGCCAAATAGTTGCTGTGACGTTTATTACTGCAGGGGAGGCTGCTCCTTCTGTTAAAGCTGATTCCAATATCCAGGATACCGAGATTTCTGCCAATGATTTGCTGGAGACAAACATGACTAGCGGCTTTTCTGAACCAGCCGATTCCAAGTCCTCTGACAGTGATGCTCAGGCTCCATCTGTGGACCAAGAGGTACTTGCCTCTGACCTTGTTAGTGATAACCAGGACAAAACGGAGCAGGAGCAGACTGAGCCGAAGAAGACCGAGAATCCAGTGGAAGTCAATAGTGCAATAAAGGATTCTGTAGATTCGGCTGATAAAACAAATTATGCGGGTGTGGTTTTACCTCTTGGAGGGATAGCACTATTTATAGTTGCGGGCTATATTTACTACAGACGTAAATTGTAGAGGTGATAACAACGAAGCGGAAAATTGTTTTCGGTGCTTTAGCATTAACCCCGTTTGCCTGTATTATGTTATCTCTTTTTTTAGGTAGATACCCTATTTCTATTGTATCTATCTTAGGAGTAATTTGGGCCAAGGTAACTATGCAGCCAATAACAGTACCTGAGCAAATAACTACAATCATATGGGAGATCCGCTTACCCAGAGCAATCCTGGGCGCTTTAGTAGGGGGCGCACTGGCTGTAAGCGGGGCTTCCTTTCAGGGGCTGTTTCGCAACCCCTTGGTTAGTTCCGGCATCCTTGGGGTTAGTTCAGGGGCCGGCTTTGGGGCAGCTCTTGCTATCTTGTTGTTTAATTCCACAACATATATTTACCTGTTTTCCTTTTTCTTTGCGGGGCTTGCGGTATTGGCCAGCTACCTAATCGGCAGGGTTTATAGCACCACCCCGGCTATAATGTTGGTTCTCGGTGGGGTAATAGTTTCATCAGTCTTCTCGGCATTGGTTTCTTTTGCCAAATATGTGGCAGACCCTTATAACCAACTACCTACTATAACTTTCTGGCTAATGGGCAGTCTTGCTTCTGCCCGGTACCATGATGTTTTGGTGGGCGGTGGTCCGATGATAATTGGGATAGTAGGGCTGCTGGCAGTTAGATGGCGGTTAAATATTCTGTCGATGGGGGATAAGGAAGCCCGCTCCCTTGGTCTTAACATTAACATCAACAAGGGGATAGTTATAGTTTGTACAACTCTTGCAACAGCCGGGGCTGTTTGTGTGAGTGGAATAATTGGATGGGTTGGACTGGTTATTCCACATATTGGCCGTATGTTAGTAGGCAATGATAATAAAGTTTTGATTCCGGTGAGCCTTTTTTTGGGGGCCAGTTTTTTGATACTGGTCGATAATATTGGTCGGATAATTACAGGTTCGGAAATACCTTTGGGAATTTTGACGGCTTTGGTCGGAGGACCGTTCTTCGTATATTTGCTGAAAAAAACAAAAGGGGGTGGCTGGTAAATGCCTCTTTTAAGAGTACAGTCAGCTGTCTTTGGGTATGACGATACAGATATATTCAGCAACCTGAGTTTTGAGATACAACCTGGAGAAATATTTTGTATAGTGGGGCCTAACGGCTGTGGTAAAACAACTTTGTTGGATTGTTTGCTGGGAATCAACAAACTCCGCCAGGGTATCATTTCACTGAATGGAATGGATATTAACGGTATTAGCCCTCGAGCAATGGCAAAGGAAATAGCCTATGTACCACAAGCGCATGTTAAGACTTTTCCATATACTGTTAAAGAAATAGTACTGATGGGGCGAGCAGCCTATACCGGTTTTTTTTCGGCCCCATCTGTGGAAGATGAAAAGATAGCTGAAGAAGCGATGGCAATGGTGGGTATGGACAAGTTTCAGGACCGGCCTTATACTCAATTAAGTGGGGGAGAGGGGCAACTGGTTATGATTGCTAGAGCTTTGGCCCAGAAAACCCACTTTATTATCATGGATGAACCTACCGCTCATCTTGATTTCAAACACGAGTTAACTGTAATGGAAACTGTGGTACGGCTGGTTCGTGATATAGGTGTATCAATTATAATGGCTACACATTTTCCTAATCATGCATTTTATTTCGAGAACAATCAGATTAACACAAGAGTAGCGATGATGAATGAGCGGACATTTCTTAGAATAGGCGGACCAACAACAGTTTTGACCGAAAAAAACCTGGTAGAATTATATAATGTGATGGCTAAAGTAGTTACATACCCCCTGCAGAACGGTTTAGTTATCAAACAAGTTATTCCTGTTAGTACTGTAGGTAACGGGACTATAGAAGAAAGGGTGGCACTTTAGTGTATGTTCGGAGAAATTTGGGCTTAAAATTCATTTCAATTATTTTAATACTGGTTATTGGCCTGATTGGTACTGGGTGCGGAGCAGGTAATAAAGAAAGTGCAGCCATTGATAAATTGCTTGGCAGTGATACCATACAAATCAGGGATTGCATCGGCCGTAAGGCGCAAATTCCTGCCAAGGTAGAGAGAATTGCCTGTCTTTATGCATTTACCGGTCATGTAGTTACTATGCTGGGACAAGGCGATAAGATTGTGGCTGTAGTTAACGGTTTAAAGCGAGACACTTTGTTAAATGAAATGGTTCCTTCAATAGGGCAGGCACTGGTCCCATCAACAGAAGGGGCAATTAATATTGAGGAACTAATCAAAGCCAAACCGGACCTGGTTTTCATCAGAGCTGAAACTGCGGCTCAGGAAGGGGAAACCGAAAAATTAAATAAGAGCGGGATACCTTATCTGGTAGTAGATTTTAATTCCATTGAAGAACAAAAGTACGCTATAGAGATGATTGCTAAGGCTGTTGGGGTTGCAAATAAAGGCAAGAAGTATAATCAATATTATCAGGATTGTCTGGATTTAATCGAGCAAAAGTTGACCGGTCTACCAGATAAAGACCGTTTGAAGGTATACCATTCCGTAAATGAGGCATCAAGAACCGACAGTCCAAATACCCTGCCGGCCGACTGGATGCAGAGGGCAGGGGTAATCAATGTGTCAGTAAACGATAAATTAAAGTTTCTGGAAGGGAAATACTATGCCAACCTTGAGCAGATATTCCTATGGGACCCTGATATAATAATAGCTAATGAGCCCGGTGTAGGCGGATATATTCTTGACAGTGAGCAGTGGGCGGGGTTAAGGGCAGTTAAGGAAGGCAAGGTATTTCAAATGCCTATAGGCATTTCCCGCTGGGGGCATCCAGGCTCCTTAGAAACGCCGTTAGCTGTTTTATGGATGGCTAAAACGGCTTATCCAAAAACATTTCAGGATTTAGATATGGTTTTGGAAACAAAAACCTTTTATAAGCAATTTTTTAATATTGAGCTAAATGATGATGGGATAGCTAGGATTTTACAGGGGCAAGGTATGAGGACGGCTAAAGGTGACAATAAAACCGAAGGGGGGCTCATTAAATGAAAGTATTAATATGCATTGATGATACTGATAACTTAGAAAGCAGAGGGACAGGGCACTTAGCGGAAATATTGGCCGGACAAATAGAAGAACGCGGTTGGGGCAGGTGTTCCGGCATAACTAGGCATCAGCTATGCGTTCATCCTGATATACCTTATACCTCTCATAACAGTTCCATGTGTTTTGAAACATGCCTTAATAATAGCAGCTTAACAGAATTGATTGATTTCGCATCAGAATTTTTACTTAAAGAAAGTGCTGAGGGATCAGACCCCGGATTGTGTATAGTTGCTATTGATAATGTACAGGAAACCGATCTTTTAGTAAAATTTGGATGTCAAGCGAAGATAGAAGTACTGACTAAACAAGAAGCATACGACTTGGCCCAAAAACTAGGTATCCATCTTTCAGAACATGGCGGCACAGGTCAGGGAGTGATAGGGGCACTGGCCGGGGTTGGATTGCGTTTTACAGGAAATGATGGCAGGTTTAAAGGGAAAATCAGGTTGAAAGCTGATAATGACCAAATCACTGTCAGAGATATTTTGGCCCAATCGAGGGTTGAACTTGTGAAAAGTCTTGAAGGAACTATTTTAGAAGATGATGATGTAGTAATTTTGGGAGACAAAGTAAAAGCAGTGATGCTTGAAGGAAAGTGTGTTATGTTAGTGTACTCTCCTGAGGGCTGTCAAAAAGAATGGCATACATGTACCAAACAACAACTGCGTAAATTCTAGTTCTTTTATAAAGTTAGTTTTATTTTGGGGGAATGATTTTTGTGGTTTAATAACGAATTTGGATTAAAAGTGTTTAGAGGTGGAAAAGATGATTGGCAGAGTGCAGCCGATGCGGCAAGGGCATGTAATGAATTTGCTGAAGATGACGAAGATGAGCAGGTAGCAGACTCTCCGGTATCCTGTTATAACTGCCGGTACAGGAGGTGGACGCCAACATCTTTTGTATGCCTAAAAATTACTAATAAGAATTAAGCTGCTTCCGGATTTAGTGGCTTGACAATTCTCAGCAGCTTGTGTTAGAATCATGTATGCATTGACCAACAATAGCATAAGCGGATGTGGCGGAATTGGCAGACGCACCAGACTTAGGATCTGGCGCCGCGAGGCGTGGGGGTTCAAGTCCCTTCATCCGCACCAACGAAACAAACAGGTTTGCATTATTGGAGACATTCCAAATGCAGGCCTTTATTGTTGGCTGAAAAAATCAGGCCTGCATACACATAATAAGGAATGCCATAATATAAATATATTAAATGCCTATAAAGGGTGTGATATGGTGCCAACCACTGAGGAAATTCAACATGATATACTCCTTATCATAATCACCGTGTTATTTGTATTTTTTGTTACAGGGCTAGCAGGGCCAGCCCCCGGAGGTGAGATACCTATCCCATTCCCGTAATATTGAGCAGACTGGAGGGTATCCCATGTCTAATGATGCAATGGATAAATTAATGGGATTTGTAATGCAGCAGCTAGGGATCTCCCAGGATAACTCCGGGGGTGGTCAAGATGGTTCCGGTAATAATTCCGGATTTAGCTTGAACCTGAATCCCCAAAAGGTTGCTGTTATTGCCGGAATCCTGGCGAATGTGCTGGAGGTTCAGTCAATATTGATCGATCGAACCCAGCTCGTTCAAATTATTTTGCAGGGTTCACTTAAACGAAAAACTCCCTTGGACGATGCTATGAATGTAGTTGGTTGCTGCTCTTTTGACCAAGTTATGCAGGCCATGCTGGAACGGTTGTCATAAAAGTTTTAAACACACATAAAAGTTTTAATATTTGAAACTTTTTGCGTAGAATGTTATAATATGTCTATCTGTGTAAAAAGGAGAATACAAGGATTAAATGCAAATTATTACTTTGTGCCGTTACATAACAAGAAGAAAATTGTTTTGGTTGAGGAGGTCACTGGCCCCCGTTATTTTGACGGCGTTTTTGCTGTCATTATTTTTTTGCGCTGCTGCTTGCCGGCCTGCCCAAGCTTCTGCAGGTACCGGGAGTACCGAGCCTAAGGTGGTAATGGTGGTTCTAAACCGGATAACACTTGAAGATTTGTTAGATGACCGTTATCAAAATATCAGCAAACTGATTTCCAAGGGCGGACTTGGGCTGATGACTATAAATACCGCCGGAGATTACAATGATGCCAGTGCTTATCTTTCCATTGGCGGCGGTAACAAGTTTAATGGATCACAAATGGCCGGAGAAAGCTATACAAAGGAAGAAGTGCTTCCTGACGGGTCTAAGGCAAAAGACGTATATGTAAGAAATACGGGCAATAATCCAGCCGGTAGTGAAATTCTTAATATCAATATTCCGGTTTTGCTCAAGATTAATAAAAACAAAAACATTGATTCAGTTCCCGGCCAATTGGGACTGATGCTGCACGAATCGGGGCTAAAAACTGCTGTGATTGGCAACAGTGATACCAATTTTGGGAGTCCTGCTAATAGGCCCGCTGTTTTAATTGCCATGGATCAGCTAGGGCGTGTGGATTATGGAAACGTAAGCAGGGAACTGCTTATTCCTGACCGTTATTCACCTTACGGTTGGAGAACAGATTATGACAAATTGACGGCAGAACTGGAAATGGTTTGGGACAAGAGTGACTTGATTGTTGTAGAAACAGGCGACACTTTAAGGAGCAATAACAGTAACCTCCTGGAAATGAAGCGCATGATTGATAGTCATCGGCTCATTGCTCTAAAAAATACCGACCGCTTTATTGGACGCCTGCTTCTCAAGGCTGATAAAAACACTTTGATAATGATTGTTACACCCCTCCCTTATGCACAAGCTATCCGTGACGGTATCCGTGTCACTCCGCTGGTGATGGCAGGTGGTACGGTGGAACCTGGAAGCATATTGGTTTCACCTAGCACCAGGCAGGAAGCCTTAGTGGCCAATTTTGACCTGGCAGCAACAGCAGCCAGGCATTTGGGCGCAGCCCATTCAGGAGGGCTAATCGGACTGCCGGTTACCGGGGTTGTTATTGATAACCAAAAGGACACTGTTGCTGATGTGCAGTCGTGGCTTTTGGCTAATTGGACCCAGCGCTCCGGAATATTATATTATTTTATACGATATCACTGGATAATTTATATTTTGGCCCTAGTTCAGGTTATCGTGGGATTTTCACTTGGTCAGGGCTGTATAAGGTTTTTACTGGCTGCACTGCTGTTGTATCCATTGGCAATTTTACTAGTTCCGCTAGCGGGCTATGCAAATAAATGGCTGTCTATTTCCCTGTCTATTCTAATACTCGCATTAATTACTTTTGTACTGACTCGTATAAGGAATAACTTGAAAATGTTTCTTGCAATAGCCATAGCTTCGGCTATGCCGTGTGTGATTGATGTGCTTACAGGGGCCAGACTGATGAAAACAGCGGCACTGGGTTATGACCTGGTTGCCGGGGGGCGGTTTTATGGAATCGGAAATGAGTATATGGGTGTTGTCATTGGTGCTTCTATTTTGGGTGCGGCTATTTTGCTGCAGTTGTATTCCAAAACCTGCAGGTGGATTTTGCCACTTATTGGATTGGGTTTTGCCGGTCTCGTGATATTTTTTGCCGCACCTGAAGTTGGAACTAATGCCGGCGGGTCTTTAGCTGCAGTGGTAGGCTTTGCGGTCAGCTTGTACCTCTTTTCAGGCAGAAAGATGAAATTCAGGTCAGTAATTCTCATTATGGGTGCCGTGATAACCGGGCTGGGGATACTGGTATTGGTTAATTATTTCCTCCTGTCCGGATACTCGTCCCATATTGGTCGGGCAATTAATAATGCTATAAAGGGGGATCTTGCATTTATTTGGTTTATGGTTCAGAGGAAGCTGGTGGCTAACTTTTACTTGCTGAGACATTCACCCTTTAGTGTAATCCTTATTCTCCAGTTTTTACTTGGGCTGGCGATAGCTGCCAGGAAACAAGCCTCACTGGTTAAACTGGCGGAAAACTATAAATTTATGGCAAATGGTATGGCTGGAATATTTTTTGGCGCATTAGGAGCATTTGTTTTCAATGATTCTGGGGTTATTGCGGCAGCAATTATGTTGAATTACCTTATCATCCCACCTGTTTTATTGATTTTTCAACGGGAGTTTCAGGCTGATTAATTCAAGAATTATAGCAGGGATATTATATCTGGCGTTATAGTTGGGTATTATTTAAGAAAAGGTTAAAGTGGGGGTTAATATATGGACAGATGGAACCTGCCGCTGAGGCAGCCGGTTTCTAGTAGCAAAAAACCGATCTCAGGCAAAGAACGAAGTTTAATCTTAGCAATACTGCTTATAACACTGGTTGCCAGGTTATATTATGTATATACATCACCTCAATTGCAGTTATCACATGATGAAATAGGATATCATGAAATGACTCTGCAGTTTTTGGATAAAGGTTTTCTGGGCTATTATTCTGATAAGCCAAGTGCTTTTGTGACTCCAGGATATCCTATATTTTTAGCTGTGCTATATTTTGTGGCCCAAGCAGTTAATATTGATCCACTGACTATGGTAAGGACAACCCAGGCAATAATCAGTGTGGGTTCGGTTTTTTTGGTTTACATTATAGCCCGAAAATCCGGGGGCATTCCTGCAGGTTTGCTGGCCGCCATATTGTCTGCCGTTTATTTGCCTGCTTTCATGGCCAATAACCGGATACTTACTGAGGTGTTATATGTATTTTTGCTCTTAGGATATATTTATGCTGTTATTAATGCTTTTGAAAAGAATAGGCTCAGATGGCATGCCCTGTCCGGTGTTATGATGGGGCTTGCAGTACTGGTGAGACCTTCGGTGGCGCCATTTATTGTTGTTCCTTATATATTTATTTGGTTTTGTCAACGCAGGTCATGGGTTTCAGAGAGGAACCATCGGTTAATAGCAGGTTTCTTACTGGCACTTATATCTTTTTCGTTAATCATGACTCCCTGGTGGATTCGCAACCTGATGGTCTTTGACAAGTTTATAGTATTTGCTACCCAGTCCGGGAACCCTCTTTTAAGGGGAACTGACCCCTACGACCCGTACGACAAGATAGGGCCTTCCATCATTGAAAATATACCTGAGTCGGATATGACACGGGTAGCTGTGGAAAGGATAAAACAGGGTTTTAAAAATGAACCGGTTCTTTGGCTGAAGTGGTTTACTGCAGGAAAACTATCGTATATGTGGTCGAAACCCTGGGGGTACTTTTCCGGCTGGCCTGTTGCCATGCATTTCTGGGCATTTATAATTTTGGGATGGCCGGCAACTTTTATCAATATTTTTGATAGCAAAATGCGCTGGCCGGCTTTGCTGATTATTTTTACCACTGTACTTCACCTGGCGTTTATTCCGATAACCAGGTATATGTATCCGCTAACCCCTTTAATGGCTATTATGACAGCTGCTTTAATTGTCAAAATTGCTGGAAAAATACTTGACACTGATTACTTAAGTAGTTAAAATATACATTGTAATACCGTCTGTATTTGTTAAAGTCTGGGTTATAAGCGGAAGTAGCTCAGTGGTAGAGCATCGCCTTGCCAAGGCGAGGGTCGCGGGTTCGAATCCCGTCTTCCGCTCCATTACATTACAATGGTCTCATCGAATTTAAAGGATGGTTCCATCATGACCTCGGTAGTGATACAGATTCACCCACCGGGGTGTTGTTTTATAAAAAATATCGGGGTTACACCTTGGAAATTATGTTTTGGGCTGCACAAATTTTTACTGTTTTCATATAATTACAGAGATACAGGAGGAGCATAAATGAAGGTAAACATGGAAAAGATAGAGAAGAATATTGTGGCACTGGAAATTGAAGTTGAACAGTCCAAGATACAAGAGGCCACAGAAAAAGCTTACAAAAAGATTGTGAAAAAAATTTCGATCCCTGGCTTCAGGAAGGGAAAAGCTCCCAGGGTCCTGGTGGAGAAGCACGTAGGAAAAGATTACATTAATGAAGAAGCTCTGGACACTGTTGTTCCACAAGAATATTATGAAGCAATTAAAGAAACCAACATTCAACCAATTGATAAACCCAAAATTGACATTGTGCAATTTGAAGAAGGGAAGCCTTTTATATTTAAGGCAACAGTTGAAGTTAAGCCTGAAGTTGAATTGGGTCAGTACATAGGCATTGAGGTAGAACGCAAAGAAGATGAGATAACTGATATAGAAGTAAATGCAGAGCTTGAAAGACTCAGGAACCGTCACGCTCAATTGGTGAATATTGAAGAAGGGGCTGCAGAAGAAAAAGATTCAGTTATTATCGATTTTGAGGGCTTTATTGATAATGAACCGTTCCAAGGTGGTACAGGTACTGATTATTCCCTCGAACTTGGCTCAGGGACTTTTATTCCTGGATTTGAAGAGAAACTGATTGGAGCTAAGGTTGGCGAGGTCAGGGATGTCGAAGTTAAATTCCCTGATGATTATCACTCTGTGGAGCTTGCAGGAAAAGATGCATTATTTAAAGTTACTGTAAAAGGCATTAAGAGGAAGGAACTGGCTGATTTGGATGACGAATTTGCCAAGGATGTAAGTGAATTTGAGACTCTTGAGGAATTAAAAAATGACATTATGAATAGACTAAAAGAGGTGGCCGAAAAGCAGGCATTAACAAGGCTTCAGGATGAGCTGGTACAAAAGATTGTTGAGAATTGCAATGTTGAAGTTCCCGACCTGTTGATTGAACAAAGAATTGATGGTATGCTGCAGGGTTTTTCTCAAAGGCTGTCAATGCAGGGATTGTCTATGGAAGACTTTTTGAAGCATACTGATAATGATATTGATGCAATCAGGTCCGAATATCGTTCTTCAGCGGAAAAAGCGGTTAAGACCGATTTGATTCTCGAAGCAATTGCGCATAAAGAAAATATTATGGTTTTTGATGAAGAAGTTGATGCCAGGGTTGCTGAAATGGCAAAAAATTATAGTGCTGAGCCCGAAGTGTTCAGAAATTGGCTGGAGAGCGGGGGCAACATGGAATCACTTATGAAGAGTATAGTCATTGACAAAATTCTTATACAATTGGTAGAAAAAGCTGTAATAAAATAGAGTACAATAAATATGTCTGGCGGATTTTTTTAGGCCGCCTTGTTTACCAATACCGGGTAATTGTGTATAATTGATTAAAAGGAGCAGGTGAGAATTATGAGTTTGGTTCCCATTGTAGTTGAACAGACAAACAGAGGGGAAAGGGCCTATGATATTTATTCGCGCCTATTAAAAGATCGTATAGTTTTTATTGGCGGCCCTATAGATGACATGATTGCCAATCTTCTAATTGCCCAAATGTTGTTTTTGGAAGCAGAAGATCCAGACAAAGATATTCATCTTTATATTAATTCACCTGGTGGTGTGGTTACTGCAGGGATGGCTATTTATGATACCATGCAATATATTAAGCCTGATGTCTCGACGATTTGCCTGGGACAGGCGGCAAGCATGGGTGCATTTCTGCTGGCGGCGGGAGCAAAAGGCAAGCGTTATGCCCTTCCTTATGCACGAATCATGATTCACCAGCCAATGGGCGGAGTGCAGGGCCAGGCTACAGAAATTGAGATTCATGCTAAGGAAATCCTAAGGATGAAGGAAACAATCAACAAACTTCTAGCAAATCATACCGGTCAGCCGCTGGAAAGAATTGCCCAGGATACTGAACGTGATTTCTTCATGTCGGCAGGTGAAGCCAAGGATTATGGTGTCGTTGATGAGGTGTTTACTGCTCGGAAGTAAAGAACAGAGGGGATTGTTATATGTATAAATTCAGTGACGACAAAGGCCAACTGAAGTGTTCGTTTTGTGGAAAGCTTCAAGACCAAGTAAAAAAACTGGTTGCTGGGCCGGGTGTATATATTTGTGACGAATGTATAGAGCTGTGTAATGAAATTATTGAAGAAGAACTTAGTGATGACATTGGTTTAGAAATTGGCGACTTGCCAAAACCAAAAGAAATAAAAGGAATTCTTGATCAATATGTAATTGGTCAGGAATCTGCAAAAAAAACACTGTCGGTTGCCGTTTATAATCATTATAAGAGAATTAATATGGGAAGCAAGATTGACGATGTTGAACTCCAAAAGAGCAACATTGTAATGCTGGGTCCGACAGGAAGCGGGAAAACCTTATTGGCCCAAACATTGGCAAGGCTGCTGAATGTACCTTTTGCCATTGCTGATGCCACGTCACTTACCGAGGCAGGTTATGTTGGCGAGGATGTTGAAAATATCCTGTTGAAATTGATTCAGGCTGCTGATTATGATGTGGAAAAAGCGGAAAAAGGTATTGTATATATTGATGAAATAGATAAAATTGCCCGTAAGTCCGAAAATCCGTCCATAACCAGAGATGTTTCCGGTGAAGGTGTGCAGCAGGCTCTTCTAAAGATACTAGAAGGGACAGTTGCCAGTGTTCCTCCGCAAGGAGGGCGCAAACACCCGCATCAGGAGTTTATTCAGCTTGATACCACCAATATACTGTTTATTTGTGGCGGTGCTTTTGACGGTATAGATAAATTGATTCAGCATAGAATCGGTAAAAAGAGTATGGGTTTTGGTGCTGAAGTCCATTCCAAAAAAGCAAAGGATTCTAGTGAATTACTCAAGCATATTTTACCGGAAGACCTTTTAAAATACGGTTTAATTCCGGAGTTTGTTGGACGACTGCCGGTAATTGTTACTCTAACAGCCCTTGATGAGGAAGCCTTGGTTCAGATTCTTACTCAGCCTAAGAATGCTCTTATCAAGCAGTATCAGAAGTTTTTTGAAATGGATGGTATTAATCTTGAATTCAAGGAAGATGCTTTACAGAACATTGCCCGTGAGGCAATGAAAAGAAATACCGGGGCTAGGGGTTTGCGGGCGATAATTGAAGATATCATGCTTGAAGTTATGTATGAATTGCCGTCTCGTGATGATATTACAAGGTGTACAATTACTAAAGAAGTAGTAGATAAAAAAGAACAGCCTATTTTGGTTACAGTTGATCGTAAAAAGAAAAAAGAAGAAAGTGCTTAAAGAACTGCCGCCAGGCAGTTCTTTTTATTGACAAACATCAATTAGCAGGAATTATTACATAAATGGTGGAATATTTACATGTTGGTTAATGTGGTATAAAGTGCAAAATACTTTAGGGAGAATCACATGAAAATTAAGAAGCTGTCAGAGCAGCAAAAGGAAAAACTTACCGGCTTACTGGTGATTCTGTTGGGGGTTGCAGTATTGGCGGGGCAGGTTGCCGAAACACAATCAGGTTTCCTGAGGGATGTTTCCCATATGTTGCGGATGTATATTGATACGATACAGTACATGATAGCAATGTTTATTCTAAATTTTATTTTTGTAATTACTGCAATCAAAAAATATGAACATTACCCCAACCCATTTCTTGATACCTTAAAATGGTATTTTGCCATCTTAATGATTAGTGATTTTTTTGTTATGGTTTTCAGGATAATCCAGCAAAATAATCTTATTCCACTGAGAAGTGGTTTGGTTGTCGGTTTAGGGCAGACTTATCTGATGCTGGCTTCAATGAGGGGTATTATCGAACTTACTTTTACATCGGCAGCAGCGTTGTTGTTTGTTTATGGACTAATGAGGTATGCCCCTATTTTAAAAGCCAGTCCGGAAAATACGACTGCACGCACTATTTTGGGACTTATTATTTTTCATTGGCTGACTGCTATACCGGTGAATATTTCCAGTTTTATTGGCAGCCGGGGAGTTTATGCTTGGTCATTGGGGTTGAGTCAGGCAGCACAGATTGGGATTGCGCTCTTGATTTACTGGGTTATTAAGGAATATCACCAACATTACCGGACAAAGTTCTTTGCTTACCTGAACATGTATTATGGCCTTAATTTATTGATGCAATGTCTTATCTTTACTTATTCTATGGGGTCTTTTGGAATAATGCAGAGATATCCGGTTGGAGAAATTGAACTGATGGGTAGTTTCGGACAAATCGTTTTTTATTTAACACGCCTGGCATTTATACCAATGAATTACTTTATGTATAGGGCTATAGCCAGCTACAGAGAACCATAAAAAAAGGCTTCGGACAGCCACACACTGGATAAAATCTACCTTGTTAGGCAATACTATCCTTGGTACACAAGTACTGAATTGTATACTTACCAAGGAGGGATACCGTGAATTATTTGAGTGGCATCGGAGGCTTTCTAAGTTTTGTCCAGTTGTTTTTTGCCATTGTCATTGGACTATATTTCTTTAATCTACTGAAGGCACAGCAGGGTAATAAAGCTGCCGTGGAAAAAGAATCCCGCAAGGAAATGGATAAGCTGCTGCAATTACGCCAATTAAGCTTAACCGAACCCTTAGCTGAAAAGACAAGGCCGGCTAAATTTGACGAAATAATAGGTCAAGAACAAGGACTAAAAGCTCTGAGGGCGGCACTATGTGGACCTAATCCCCAACATGTGCTTATATACGGGCCTCCTGGTGTTGGTAAAACTGCAGCGGCACGACTTATTCTTGAAGAAGCCAGGAATAATCCTGAATCTCCCTTTGAAGAGAAATCAAAATTTATTGAACTTGATGCTACAACAGCTAGATTTGATGAGCGAGGAATCGCGGATCCGCTGATAGGTTCGGTTCATGACCCTATCTACCAGGGAGCCGGACCTCTCGGACAGGCAGGTATTCCCCAGCCTAAACCGGGTGCTGTTACCAAAGCTCACGGGGGGGTGCTTTTTATTGATGAAATAGGTGAACTGCATTCTATACAGATGAATAAATTGCTTAAGGTGCTTGAAGACCGAAAGGTATTCCTGGAAAGTGCTTATTACTGTTCAGAAGATACTAATATACCCACACATATTCATGATATGTTCAGAAACGGGCTTCCCGCAGATTTTCGGCTTGTGGGGGCAACTACGCGAATGCCCCAAGATATTCCCCCTGCTATCAGGTCCAGATGTCTGGAAGTTTACTTCAGGTCGCTTTTGCCGGCAGAAATACAGCAGATTGCAGGAAATGCAGCCCAGAAAATTGATTTTGGCCTGGAAGAGGGAGCCCTTGATGTGCTAAAAAAATATGCCTCAAATGGCAGAGAAGCTGTAAACATTATCCAAATAGCTGCAGGAATTGCGATAACTGAAGAACGAAAAGAAATCAGTATTAATGATATTGAATGGGTTGTTAACAGCGGTCAGTATAGCCCGCGGCCGGAGAAAAAGATTCCTCCGGCGCCTCAGGTTGGGTTTGTTAATGGTTTGGCGGTTTACGGTCCTAATATGGGTACTCTTGTGGAGATTGAGGCTGCTGTAGCCAAGACTTCCAAAGGCAAAGGACGGCTTACAGTTACAGGGGTTGTTGATGAGGAGGAAATCGGCACTCCCGGGAGGGTAATGAAGCGAAAAAGTATGGCCAGGGGTTCTGTTGAAAATGTTCTGACTACGCTCCGCCAGGGTTTTAATATTGAGACACAGGATTATGATATTCATGTTAATTTCCCCGGAGGTATTCCCATTGACGGCCCGTCTGCCGGTATTGGTATAGCTGCTGCCATTTACTCGGCGATAAAAAATGTTCCGGTGGACAATAAGGTTGCTATGACTGGTGAATTATCCATAAGGGGTGTTGTTAAGCCTATAGGTGGTGTTGTTGCCAAGGTGGAAGCTGCTAAACAGGCAGGGGTAAGACGTGTTCTAGTCCCACGGGAAAACTACCAATCTATGTTTAAAAATCTTGAGGGTATAGAAGTTATCACTGTAGATACCATGGAAGATGTGGTGAAATGCATCATAGTACCTGAAGAGGTTTTGGTCGACAGTTATTTCCAGGCAGATGTATTGAGTGCATCACATTTATGTTGACTTAAAAGCCCCGGAATTGATGGGGCTTAAATTAATTTCCATGGCTTGCAGGGAACCTTAATAAAGGTATATAATTAGAATGCAATAATAATGTATTTTATAGCGAGAACTGACGATTCGGAGGTGATCTTAAGTGGTAGAAGAGGATAAAACAAAGGAAACAGATGAGGAAAAAGGAAAAGGAAAAGTAAGGGCAAGCAAGCAGGAAGAACCGGTAGAAATCAGGCGCCGGCTTCCGCTGCTTCCTTTACGGGGTATACTGGTTTTCCCTTATATGATTATACATTTGGATGTGGGACGCGAAAAATCAGTCAAGGCTATTGAAGAAACAATGATTCAGGATAGAATAATTGTTTTGGCTACCCAGAAAGAGGCCCAAACTGACGAACCGGCTAAGGAAGACATATATGAAATAGGAACTGTTGCAGAAATCAAGCAGTTGTTAAAATTGCCGGGAGGAACCATAAGGGTTTTGGTGGAAGGCCTGTCAAGGGCAAAAATTGAAAATTATATTGATTATGAGCCTTATTTTAAGGTGGAAGTTACTGAATATCCCGAAACCGGGCATATCACATCAGAGATCGAAGCTTTGATGCGCAGTTTGGTTAACCAGTTTGAACATTATGTTAAAATGAGTAAGAGAATACCACCGGAAACTGTAGTTACGGTGGTTAACCTGGAAGAACCTGGCCGGCTTGCCGATATAATAGCATCACATCTGGCTCTGAAAATTGAAGACAAACAGCGGGTTCTGGAGGCTGTCGACATTGCCAAGAGGTTAGAGATTCTGTGTGGGATTGTTTCAAAGGAGCTTGAAATTCTGGAATTAGAACGTAAAATCAACCTAAGGGTCAGAAAACAGATGGAGAAGACGCAAAAAGAATATTATCTCAGGGAACAATTAAAAGCCATCCAGAAAGAGCTTGGCGAAAAAGACGAAAAAGTAGCAGAAAGTGAAGAATATAGGGATAAAATTGCCAAGGCCAAGCTGCCGAAGGAAGTTGAGGAAAAAGCACTTAAAGAAGTAGAGCGTCTGGAAAAAATGCCTCCTATGGCTGCAGAGTCCGGTGTAATCCGGACTTATCTTGACTGGCTGCTGGTTCTGCCGTGGAACAAAAAGACAAAAGATAGGCTTGATATTAATAAAGCTGAAATAATTCTTAACGAAGACCACTATGGATTGGATAAGGTCAAAGAGAGGATACTGGAATATCTAGCTATCAGAAAATTAGCTAAAAAAATGAAGGGACCCATTTTATGTTTTGTTGGGCCGCCCGGAGTTGGCAAAACTTCCCTGGCTAAATCTATTGCCAGGGCTTTGGAACGCAAATTTGTCCGAATGTCCCTGGGAGGAGTGCGTGATGAAGCTGAAATCAGGGGGCACCGCCGCACCTATGTCGGGGCTTTGCCTGGCAGGATTATCCAGGGTATCAGGCAGGCCGGTTCCAATAACCCGGTATTTCTTTTGGATGAAATTGATAAAATGAGTATGGATTTCAGGGGTGATCCTTCGGCTGCCCTGCTGGAAGTGCTTGATCCTGAGCAAAACAGCACATTTAGTGACCACTATATTGAGGCATCATTTGATTTATCGAATGTAATGTTTATTACGACTGCCAATACAATGCATCCAATTCCGCGTCCACTGCTGGATCGGATGGAGGTTATTTATATTTCAGGCTATACCGAGGAAGAGAAGGTTAATATTGCATCAAGGTACCTGATTCCAAAACAGCTGCAGGAACATGGGTTAAAAAATAATATGCTTTCTATTTCTGAAAATACGGTTCGCAAGATTATCAGGGAGTATACCAGGGAATCTGGGGTACGCAACTTGGAGCGAACTATTGCAACTATATGCAGAAAAACAGCCCGGGAAATTGTCCAGGGCAAATCCAGGAATGTTAAGGCTACTATTCAAAACTTAAGCCACTTCCTAGGCATACCACGTTTCAGGTATGGTGTGGCAGAAAAAGAAGATGAGGTAGGCATAGCTACAGGATTGGCTTGGACTGAAACAGGCGGTGATGTGCTGGCGATAGAAGTAACCGCCCTTAAAGGCACCGGCAAGCTAACACTTACCGGGAAACTCGGTGATGTTATGAAAGAATCGGCACAGGCTGGTTTCAGTTATATTCGTTCTAAGACAGAAGAATTAGGAATCCCTCTGGAGTTTTATGAAAAATATGATATTCATATTCATGTTCCTGAAGGGGCTATACCTAAAGATGGACCTTCAGCCGGTATTACCATGGCTACTGCTGTTGCTTCTGCGCTTACCAACAGAAAAACAGCAAGTGATATAGCCATGACCGGGGAAATTACTCTGCGCGGGCGCGTTCTCCCTATCGGCGGGGTTAAGGAAAAAGTACTGGCAGCCCACCGGGCAGGAGTTAAGACTGTTATCCTGCCTGAGGAAAACCGTAAAGACCTTGAAGATATCCCGCAAAAGGTAAAAAACAAGCTGGAATTTGTCCTGGTAGAGCATATGGACCAAGTTTTAGCGCGGGCTCTAAGGAAGTCGTAGTATGCGTATAGTTTCCGCAAATTATACGATTAGTGCTGTGGGGCCAAAGCAGTACCCTGAGGACGGACAGTTTGAAATAGCTTTTGCGGGACGGTCAAATGTAGGTAAGTCATCTCTGATTAACCGGATGCTTAACCGGAAGGCATTGGCCAGAACCAGCAGTACACCTGGTAAGACCAGGCTGTTGAATTTTTATCATATTAATGATAGCTTTTATTTTGTGGACCTACCAGGTTATGGGTTTGCCAAAGTATCCAAGACAGAAAAGGCTGGGTGGGGTAAAATGATTGAGGAATATCTCCTTAACAGGGGAAGCCTCAGGGCAGTTATTCACCTTCTTGATATCAGGCATGCCCCCAGCAAAGAGGATGCCCAGATGCATGAATGGCTGAAACATTACGGCATTCCAACCATTTTGGTAATCACAAAAGCTGATAAAATAGCCAGGGGAAAGTGGCAAAAGCATACTCGTTTGATAAAGGAAACCCTTGTTCCACTGCCTGATACGCCAGTAATTATATTTTCGGCAGAAACAGGCCAGGGCAAGGACGAGTTGTGGAATTTAATTAGTGAAAAAATGATCTGATTTTTTTGATACTTAAAAGTAGTTAACTAGGGGTAGATGTGTTCCGAATGGATGAGTCTGACGTCAGCTTGCCGGTGACTGCGCAGCAGGAGCCGTAACAAGCTGAGTTGTAGCCATCCTTGAGGAATACATCTGCCCCTCTTCATGTAACGACTTTTTCGGGTTATTATTACGCTACTTTTTGCATACTTTTTAATGCATGCAGAAAGAGGTGAAAACATGGTCAATATTGGGATGCTTTTAATAGGGCTAGGAATAATTTTGGTCAGTGCTGAGCTTTTTACCAATGGGATAGAATGGCTGGGACGCAGGATGAAGCTTTCGGAAGGGGCAGTGGGCAGTATATTAGCCGCAGTGGGCACAGCACTGCCGGAAACTCTGGTTCCTGTAATTGCTATCGGCCTGGGAACCAGTCAGGCAGCAACGGAAATAGGTGTTGGCGCTATTCTGGGAGCCCCGTTTATGTTGGGTACCTTGGCACTTTTTGTTACCGGAGCGGCAGCTCTCATTTTTGCTCTCTTTGGCAGGAGAAGGGCCACTATGATGATTGATAACAGTGTAATGAAGCGGGACCTTAAATATTTTCTGGTTATTTATTCCATAGCAATATTGGCGGCCTTGCTAAGTAGTCATTTATATAAACTAATTTTGGCAGTTGGGCTGATAGCCGCGTACATTTTATATGTTTATAAAACCATTACCAGTGGTGAATATGTGGCAGGGGGAGACCTGAAGCCCTTGCTGCTGCAGCGGACATCTGCTATACCCCGGTTCAGATTTATAATGTTACAGGTATTGATGGCGGTTGGCGGAATTATCTGTGGAGCAGAATTATTTGTACACTCAATGGAAAAACTGGCGGTGATAATGGACATAGCTCCTTTTATTCTTTCGGTAGTTATCACTCCGGTGGCTACGGAATTACCCGAAAAGTTTAACAGCATAATCTGGGTCAGCAGGGGAAAAGATACCTTGGCTCTGGGGAATATAACAGGTGCCATGGTGTTTCAGAGTTCAATCATTCCGGCAATCGGTATTCTAATGACACCATGGGTACTTAATAAGGCTGCTTTTACCTGTGCCCTGGTAGCTCTTTCGTCAGCGGCAATGATATATGTTTTTCTATCCCTTAAGGGTTACTTGAGGGCATATACCTTATTATCAGGGGGGGTGTTTTACAGCCTGTTCCTTTTTCTAATTATAGGACATAAAATTTAGGATGGAGGTAAGGGTGTGAATATAAGGTCATTTCTGGAAGCTGTGAGCATCGGGGGAAAAACTGCGTTTCTTAGTGCTGCCTTTTGGTTTGCAGTTTTGGTTATTTATGGAACAGTTACAGGATCAGAAGTGATTTACTTGCAGCCAGGCTTAATGATTATAGCTTATATAAGTGTTATTTTGGGTGGGTTAAGTGCAGGAATGGCAGATGGTACACTTGGCTGGCTTCAAGGAGGAGTGGTAGCAGTATTTTACCTTTTTGCCATCATGGTTCTGAAGGCAGTTATGTTTCCAATTGCTGAGTTTGGAGCGGCCGAGTTGGTTTCATCGGCTGGGATATTACTTGCCGGGGCATTTGGGGGAGTCACTGGAATTAACCTTAGGCCCCTGAAAAGACAGAAAGTTAGAAGAAAATATCTCCGGGGCTGAAAATTTTCAGCCCCGAATCACATTGACATTGTGTTTTATGCTTTGAATTTTTGCACAAGCAAATCAAGTTTCTCAGACATCTGTGACAGCGCTTTGGATGAAGCGGCAATTTCTTCTACAGAGGCTGCCATTTCCTGAGTGGAAACCGAAATGTTATGAGCAGCTGAAGTGCTGTTTTGTGAAATTGCAGAAATATGGTTAATAGATGATACTACCTGCTCACTGCCTGCAGCCATCTGTTCTGTGGCCGCTGTATTTTCTTGAGTTACTGCAGCCACAGTTTCCATACTTTGTACAACTTCACTGCTGCTTGCAGCTGCCTGCTGGGCACCGGCAGAAATTGCATTTACTTGATCAAGAACCTTATCGACAGTTGCCGTAATTTCATCAAGAGCTTTTCCTGCGGTTGTTGCCAGGTTAACTCCTTCCTCAACTTCATTGGTTCCTTCTTCCATAGCGTTAACTGCCCGGTCAATGCCTTCCCGGATATTTGTTACCAGGACGGCAATTTCTTTGGTAGCTGAGCCGGACCTTTCTGCAAGTTTTCTGACTTCATCAGCTACAACAGCAAAACCTTTTCCATGTTCCCCGGCTCTTGCGGCCTCTATGGCGGCATTTAAGGCCAGCAGGTTTGTTTGATCAGCAATTTCGTCAATGACTTCAATTATTTCACCGATTTGTTGGGAACTCTGGCCAAGTTCTTTAATTTTTTGTGCAGTTTCATATACCTTACTTTTTATTTTGCCCATTCCGTTAATAGTATCCGAAACGGCTTGGCTGCCGTTTTTGGCTACAGTTACTGTTTTCATAGTACTTTCAGAAACATCACCGGCACTTGAAGCAACCTCTTCTATAGCTGTTGCCATTTCCCCAACGGAAGTTGATACCTTTGTGACCGATAAAGCCTGTTCCTGGGCACCGCTAGCGATATGCCTGATAGTTTCACTCAACTGTTCTACTACTTTACTTATTTCAGAGATGTTTTGTGAAAGGCTTGTATTTCCGTTTGCAACTTCCTGAACAGCGGCAGCACCGCGTGAAATTATCAGGGAGGATTCACCGGAGTTTTTAGATAATTGCATGCTCATTTCTGCGACACGTGAAGCAGCCTCTTTAACTTGATTAATTAGAGAACGGATATTAGTAATCATTTCATTAAAAGCATTTGCCATTGTGCCTATTTCATCTTTTGAATTTACTTCAACAGTTTGGGTAAAATCACCCTCAGAAACAAGCCTGGTTTTTTCAACTACATGATTAATCGGGTCCAAGATACGCTTTACAACAAATGCCATCAGCAAAAGTGAGACAGCGACTACTAAGAATGCAATAAGTACGGCCGACTTAAGGGCGGAGTTTTGGGCTGTTTTCAGAACCTCAACCGGTATTCCTGCCCTCATGGCTCCCCAGTGCTGTCCGTTAATTTTTACCGGATATGAAACGTCATAAAGCACTTCTCCTGTATCACGGTAGTATAATTGGGTGAGAGGCTCAATGGAAGTGGCTGCTTTTATACCTACGGGGTCATTGAAAACCCGGCCCTCTCTTTCAAGATTACTGTGAACAAGGGCTTTGCCGGTTTTGTCAACCAGTACCAGGTATCTAACCTCATCATCAAAATCCATAAGTTCCTTATAAGCATTTCTTAAGAGGGTATAATTCCCGCTATTAATAGAATTCTTAGCGATGCTGACATAGGGTGCCAGTATCATCTTGCCTTTGTCTTCAAGTTCATTTTGAAGTATCCCGGTTTCCCGCCGGTAAGTTACAAATGATGATGCTATAAGGGCAATACATATTATCAGTGCTGTTGTAAGGTTAATCTTCCATTGAATGCTTTTGTTAATCTTCCCAATCATATTTTTTTCACCCGCCCTACTCTTGATGATTTTTGTTTTATGTATGATAAAGTAAGATAACTTTAAGTGGAACAAACCACCTCCCTTATCATGTTATAAATAAACTTACATTGGTATATCAATCGTAATAATAACAAAAAAATTGACATAAAACAACAATTTTTGACAAAATTTACGAATTTGACAACACTGCTCCGTTTGTTATAAAATATATTAACAGACGTTGAAGGAGAGTAGTAGGATACCTGACCTCACAGAGAGGGGGGCCCCCTGGCTGAGAGACCCCCTGATGGTAACAGAATCTGAAGTCGCTCTGGAGTTGCGCCGTCGAAAGATTTCAGTAGGCTGCGCCGGGCAGCCCGTTACAGCAATCACGAGAGCCGGAACTTTTTTATGGTATCCGGAATTAAGGTGGTACCGCGGAAACTTCTTTCGTCCTTAGTGGATAAAGAGGTTTTTTATTTTTATGAAATACTGTAAGCTCATGGAAATTTCCGGAGCCAATAGTAAAGGGAAAAAACCAAAAGGCCGGGAGGATAAAAATGGAAGAGAAAAACATACCGACTACATATGATCCGCAGCAGGTTGAAAAGAGACTTTATGAGTTTTGGGAAAAAAACGGTTTTTTTCATGCTGAAGTAGAAAAGGACAGGAAACCGTTTACTATAGTGATGCCCCCGCCTAATGTCACCGGAGCACTGCACATGGGACATGCTATGGATAATACACTTCAGGATATCCTTATCAGGTGGCGGAGAATGCAGGGGTATAATACGCTTTGGGTACCTGGTACAGACCATGCCGGAATTGCAACCCAGGCTAAAGTTGAAGAACAGATTGCCAAAGAAGGAGTTTCCAAATATGATTTGGGTCGTGAAAAATTTTTGGAACGTGTCTGGGAATGGAAAGAGCTGTATCATGGCAGGATAGCCAGTCAGTTGAGGGTTATCGGTTCTTCCTGTGACTGGGACCGGGAACGTTTTACCATGGATGAGGGCTGTTCCCGGGCAGTTCAGAAGGTATTTGTGGACCTGTACCGAAAAGGGCTGGTTTATCAGGACAATTACATCATAAACTGGTGTCCTAAGTGCCATACTACCATTTCAGATATTGAGGTGGAACACAAGGAACAGGCGGGCTGTTTTTATCATTTGAGGTACCCTATAAAACACAGTGATGATTATGTTTATCTTGCTACTACACGGCCGGAAACCATGCTTGGCGATACTGCCGTGGCAGTTCATCCGGATGATGACCGTTATCGTCACCTGATAGGTCAAACTGTAATCCTTCCTATCGTAGGCAGGGAAATCCCGGTAGTTGCCGATACATATGTTGATCCTGAGTTCGGGACAGGTGTGGTTAAAATAACTCCTGCTCATGACCCTAATGACTTTGAGGTTGGCAAACGGCACAACCTTTCAGAAATCAATGTGATGAATCTTGACGGCACTATGAATGAAGAGGCTGGCAAATATCAGGATATGGACAGGTACGAATGTCGTAAAGAAATTTTAAAGGATTTGGAGGAAGGCGGTTTCCTTCTTAAGGTCGAGGACCATACTCATGCAGTGGGCCAGTGCTATCGGTGTTCAACAACTGTGGAGCCCATAATCTCAAAACAATGGTTTGTTAAAATGGGTCCCTTGGCTGAACCGGCTATTAGGGCAGCCAAAGAAGGCAAAGTCAAGTTTGTTCCTGAGAGGTTTACAAAAGTCTACCTGAACTGGATGGAAAATATCCGTGATTGGTGTATATCACGCCAGTTGTGGTGGGGGCACAGGATACCCGTATGGTACTGCAGGGATTGCGGAGAAGTAATTTGTGAAATCGAGCCGCCTGACATTTGTACCAAGTGCAGCAGCAAACAATTGGAACAGGATACTGATGTCCTGGATACTTGGTTCAGTTCGGGACTTTGGCCTTTTTCCACTCTGGGTTGGCCTGAAAAAACCCCTGAGTTGGAACATTTCTATCCAACATCTGTTCTGGTCACCGGGAGGGATATTATATTTTTCTGGGTTGCCAGGATGATATTTATGGCTCTGGAGTTTATGGATGAAGTTCCTTTTACTGAAGTCTTTATTCATGGATTGATACTTGACTCACAGGGCAGAAAGATGAGCAAGTCCTTGAATAATGGTGTTGACCCCATAGAAGTCATTGACAAATTCGGTGCTGATACTCTTAGGTTTATGCTAATTACGGGTAATACCCCTGGGAATGATTTGAGGTTTCATTTTGAGCGTCTGGAAAACACCCGGAATTTTGCTAATAAAATATGGAATGCTTCAAGGTTTGTGATGATGAACCTAGAAGGGTTCAGTCCGGAAGAAGCCGGTCAGGAGTATTCCGTGGCAGATAAGTGGATATTGTCCAGGTATAACCAAACTGCTGGGGAAGTTGCCAGGAACATGGAAAGGTACGACCTTGGTGAGGCAGCCAGGGTACTCTATGAATTTATCTGGAATGAGTTCTGTGACTGGTATATTGAACTGGTTAAGCCTGCACTATATGGGAAAAAGGATGAAGCCAGCAAAAAGACGGCTCAGTATGTGCTTTGGCATGTACTTTCAAATACCCTTAAACTGCTCCACCCGATGATGCCGTTTATTACCGAGGAAATTTGGCAGCATCTTCCTCACGAGGGAGAGACCATTATGACACAACAGTGGCCAGATTATTGCGATTCGTTAAATGATACTGAAGCTGAGGAAAAAATGACTGTTATTATGGAAACTATCAAGGCAGTAAGAAACCTCAGGGCTGAGATGAATGTTCCGCCTTCACGGAAAGCGGAAATTATAATTGCTGCAAATAGTGATATTAATTTTGCTGCTTTAAATGATGGCAGGGAATATGTTCAGCAGTTAGGAGCGGCATCGGAAATAGCGGTTACCATTTCCCTTGAAACTAAGCCGGAACAGGCGGTTACGGCTATGACCAGGGGATTGGAGATATTTATTCCCCTTAGGGATTTAATAGATATAGACAAAGAGATTGCCAGGCTCCAAAAAGAACTGGACGTTTTGGAGAAGGAACTCTTACGGGTAAATGGTAAACTATCCAATAAAGGTTTCCTTGATAAAGCGCCGGATGATGTCGTTGAAAAAGAAAAAGTAAAATTGGCGGGATTTATGGAAAAGAAAAATACTTTGGAGGAAAGGCTGAAAAGTCTTGAAAGGAACGGGTCAAAATGAACTTTGAAGAATCAATAGAGTTTTTGCAAAACCTCACCAAGTTTGGCTTTAACTTCGGGTTGAACCGGATTGAGGAACTGTTAAGGAGACTTGGGAGCCCTCACAGGGAAATCAGGGTTATCCATGTAGGCGGAACCAACGGAAAGGGTTCTACGGCTACGATGATTGCCGCTATTTTGCAGGCCGCGGGTTACAGAATAGGAATATTTACTTCACCTCATATTCATTCTTATTGTGAAAGGTATAAGATTAACGGTATTGATATTAGCAGGGACCGTATAGCTGAAATGATGACTCTTCTCAGGCCTCATCTGGAGCAAATGGTTGCCGGAGGCTTTGAACATCCTACTGAGTTTGAGGTCAGTACCGCACTTGGTTTCCTGTACTTTTATCTTGAGAAGGTGGATTTTCTTGTTCTGGAGGTAGGCTTGGGGGGAGCTATTGATTCTACCAATGTAGTTATACCATTGGTTTCGGTAATTACAAATGTGGCTATGGACCACATGGACTACCTGGGTAATTCGGTCAAGGAGATTGCAGAAGTTAAAACAGGAATAATCAAACCAGGCATGCCTGTGGTAACAGCTGCTGATGACCCTGAAGCACTCAGGGTTATTCGGCAGGCAGCCCAGGAAAAGATCTGCCGCCTGGTAGAGATAGGCCGTGAGGTTACCTGGCAGTTAAGAAACAGTACACCTGATGGCCAGGAATTTGATATTTTCACTGCCCAGAAGTCTTATGAAAATGTATTTATAAGGCTTGCCGGGTATCACCAGGTGGTCAATGCAGCAACTGCTGTGGCTGTGATTGAGCTGCTGGCTGGGTATGGATATTCCTTTGATGCTGAGACAGTTACCCGTGGCCTTGCGGAGGCCAAATGGCCGGCACGTTTGGAGACAGTCAGGGAAAATCCCAGGGTTGTGCTTGATGGGGCTCATAATCTTCATGGTTCGGCAACCTTAAAAAAGGCGCTGACAGAGGTGTTCTCCTACAGGGATCTAATTTTAGTATTTGGTATGCTTGGAGACAAAGAGAGGGAAAAGGTTGTCTCCATGCTGGCTCCACTGGCCAAGGCGGTTGTGGTAACAAAACCTAATTCCCCCAGGGCAGGGGACTGGGAAAAAATAGCTGATGAAGTCAGGAAATATGTGAGTGAGGTTTATCTGATTGAAAATATTCATCAGGCAGTGCAAAAAGGTATAGAAATGGCCGGCTTTGAAGACATGGTATGTATCACTGGATCACTTTATATGGTGGCCGAGGCCAGAGAACTGTTCAACGGGAAGTAACTGGAAACCGAAGTAAAATGAAGTAGAGGAAATGTCTCAAATTGAGAGTGTTTCCTCTTTTTTTGGTCTATTTTTCTTAACCTGTCCATAAGATATTCTAAAGAGTGTAAGCGTTCTGTTTATGGGGGTGGGGCTATATGCGCCTAATTATAAGGTTTAGGCCCGCTATTGGTATTTTGCTGTGTTTTTTCGGGGTATCTGCAGCATCTCTTGCCGGGGCTTATTTATTAGGAAAAACGTTTCTAATGATAATCGGTGAGGACAAACTTCCTGAAAGTACACGGGTTATGACCGGTGATCCCAGGCCGGCAGCGGCTCAGGTGCAAAAATACAATCTTCTTCTGGATCCTGTTCCGGTGTATTATCTTCAAGTTGGTGTTTATTCAGACCCTGAAGGCGCCCTGGAAGCAGCTAAACCGCTGCGAGACATGGGCTATAATCCGTATATAACCAAATATGCGCCTTATCGGATATGGGTCGGCGTTTTTCGGGAACGGAAGGACACCGAACAGCTTAAGCAGGAGCTTAAAGAATATGGTTATGGAAGTTTTACAGGTGCAGTTGTAATAAATGGGAAAAACCTGCAGTATGGTAAAGACAGTGAATTGTTCATAAAAGAAATCAGTCCCGTATTAAAAGCTTATACAGCATGGCTAAAGGAAGTCTTGATAGTACTTCCTTCAGGATCATCGGAAATATTGGATTTCAGGAAAGAGCGTAACCGTTTCAGCGTGCTGGAAGAAGTTTATCAAAAAATACCATTGCCGGAAAGCGAAGTGAAATTTAAAAATCACCTGATGAACACAAGGTTCAGGAATGTTGATCAGTCAATAAGTAATTTTCATACTCAGCTGAACGAATGTTTCGAACTTCAAGACCCTGATATGATTGTATTATTACAGTACAAACTACTGGAATTCATAGACAATTATTTGCTTTTCTGCCAGGAAATTAATAATATTAGCGCAACTTAGCATTGTTCAAGCTCCAGTCGCGTGATATAATTTTTAGGAAGGGGCATAAAGGAGGGAATGAATTGAAAAATTTAAAGATCCCTGAGGCTACTATAGTCAGATTGTCGGTTTATTCACGTTATCTTGAACAGGCTAACAAAAAAGGTATTATTACTATTTCTTCGGGGGAAATCGCCGAAGGTGTAGGTGTCAGCCCGGCACAGGTCAGAAAAGACCTGGCGTATTTTGGAGAATTTGGGACAAGGGGTGTTGGTTATAATGTCAAGGATTTGCTTAAACACACCCTGAAAATTCTTGGCCTGAATAATACATGGTCGGTTGTAGTAGTGGGAGCCGGTAATCTGGGTTCTGCCCTTGTTTCGTACCGCGGTTTTCGTGAACGTGGTTTTGATATACTTGCTGTATTTGATAATGACCTGTCAAAAGTCGGTAAACGATTGATGGATTTAGAGGTGTTGGGAACTGAGAAGCTTGAACAGGTAATTAGGGATAACAATGTCAGGATTGGAATCATTACTGTTCCCGCAACAGCTGCTCAAGAGGCTGCAAACCAGATGGTGAATGCCGGAGTCAAGGTGATTCTTAATTTTGCCCCGACTGTATTATCAGTTCCGGCAGATGTTGAGGTAAGGGATGTTGATTTATCAACCCGCCTGGAAATACTGACCTTTCATCTTTGTCTTAAGGACATGCAATAATCTGATTTTAAAAGTGAATGTGAGCATATAAACAAGATTAGAAGGAACGGTTACTTATAACACTCCCCTGTGATAGGGGGGTGTTTTTTTAACGACAAGATGAATTTAGGGGAAAAACTAGAAAAAAATGCAATTATTGCAGGAAAAACAAGTTGTGTGTCGAAAAAAGAAGAAAACTGTCTTTTTGGCAATTATAGGAAGCTTGGTTAATTTGATTGGAGGTGGGGTAATCAATTAGTTTGTTTCTGATGGGCAATAAGGAAGGAGGGATATTTTTGAGAAAAAAATCTTATTTGGCATTAGTTTTAACGTTTTTAATGGTAATTTCACAAGTTTTGCCTGCATTTGCAGTACTTAACCTGAGTGTTGACCTAAGTGTTGATCCTAACGCAGCGGTGGAATTTTCTTTACCTCCCAGTAATATTACTGGCGCTATTTATTCGGATTCGCCGCTGATAGGTGTGGATGCTGCGGTATATGATGTTTATGATCCAATGAATCCAACACTTATTCATCAGGGCCCGGTAAATATAATTGACGGTGTAAATGGACAAGCAACTTGGGATTTGCCGGTTTCAGAGGTTTACTTTAATCCTGGTAAATATATGGTTGACGTTAAAGCCGCCAACCAGGCAGGTGAGGTAAACGGAACCCAGGGGTTTTTCACAATTATAGATCAGGTAACAGGGCCAGGAGAGGACCCAGGCACGGAACCCCCGGTTACAGTATGGCAGAATGCTTATATTGTTGTAGAACCTGGTTTTAATCCTGTTGTAGGTGAAACCCCTGTCCTTGATGTGGTGTTGGAGAATTTTACTGGTGATATGAGTTGCCTGAGCGCTGAGTTGGTTTATGTTACACAGGACCCGGTAACCGGTGATCCCGTTTCACAAACTATAGCTATTTTGGACAGTGTTGTCCAAAACGACCCGCTTAGCAGTAACTATACGTTCAGCAGTACTGCTCCTCAATTGACTGATCCACAGTCCAACGGACAATGGGTTATGGTAAAACTTATATATAATGATACTGTTTCAGCTATATTTGAAACAATGATGGTGGGCAATGTATTTATTGATATTATGGCCCCGGGAGAAGACCCCAGCCGGCAGATGTGGGTAGAATATGATGGCATTGAAATATCCGGCCAGTATCAGGGGCTGAACAGGTATATTGTTCACCTGGAAGATGAGTTTGCTTTGGATTACGGTTTTTCACCAGACAACTTTATAGTTGAACGAGACACGGTTGTTGTAAACGATGTATACAAAGCTGTTGTTCCTTTCTATGACGATATGCAGTATGAAGGACCTTACCAGAATGTGTGTTTGTATCTTTCAGATGTGCAGCACGGTGATCAGCTGATTGTCCAGGGCCTCACAGATATAGCCGGAAACCAAATGACAGCTCCGGTTGCCTTATACCTGGATATGAATGTTCAAATAACAGGAACTCTTACCGTAGGCGGAAGTGTGATTCCTAATGCGCAGGTTATTGTTATTCCCTATGATTCCGTTACTGGACTCGATGTAATGAATTCATACGATTTTTTCACGAATACAAATGGTGAGTTTTTTGCGAATTTGCCGGCAGGCACATATATAGCAATGAATGCTGCTTGGATGTCTGGCGATACTCAAGAGGTTTACTACATTGATATGCCTTTTGAAGTGCCGGCTGTGACTACACTTAATTTGCAGGTTCCAGTTGAACCCAATGTTAACGGACAGGTATACCGTCCGGTTGGCATGAGCTATACCGAAAATCTGGTTTTTGCCAATACGGCTTACCTGAATAAAGATTATGGTGAGGATCGGATGGATTTCTTGAAATCCTGTCCTGTGGCTGAAACAACAGGTGACGGTATTTTCAGTCTTTATCTGCCAGGTGGTGAGTATAGCTTATTAGGGAAAATAGAAGGCTTTACTGTTGTACCCCCGGTATCACCAGTAACTATCACAGTTCCTGATGCCGGCACATTAGATATCAGCAGCACAGAGATAAGATTCCCTGAACATAATGTATCAGGTACTATTGTTGATTCCAGCGGTAATCCAGTGCCTAATGCTTTTATTTCTATGTTCGATGACGCTGCGGATATGATGTATTCTGCATCAACAGACCAGTCAGGGAATTTTAGTCTTGCACTTCCTGACGGTAATTATGCCATTGGAGGGGTTATGGTAGAACCTCAAGAAATGGCTCCTGAGCCCGCAAGCACTATGGGGCTGTATTTCCTTGATGTTGCTTTTGATGTTATTAATAACCAGCCTGCAAATGTTACCGGAGGCGATCTGGCCTTAGAAGGAACTACCCTTTCTGATATAGTGCTGCCTAGTATTAATGTGGAGGTACAGCTTTTTGAAAACGGGCTTCCTGTCAGCTCTGATGGGGAAATTTGCTTAACAATGCCCGATGGTTCGGAAGCTTGTATGTTTGGTATGGGTACTTTCAATTTCCATCTCAATCCGGGTACTTATACATTTACAGACCTTGAGCTGTTTGGCGGTACATACCGGGAGATGCTTCTCAATGAACAAATCACAGTAGATGACTTAACTGATTATACGGGCGCTAATGCACTTGTATTTGACATTACCACTGCTTCTAATGTTGTTATTAGTTTCAAGACATCGGACGGTTCCGTTACAGGAAACGGTTATGGTGTAAGTGTTGTTAAGGATAGTGGTGAATGGTTCTGGGGTGAGGCTAATGCCAATGGTGAGGTGTATTTTGACCTGCAGCCCGGCAATTATCGTATCGAAGGTTATGACGTTGAACAGTTCGGTATGTATACATGGCAGCCGCTTAACCAGCTATTTACGGTAGGTGCGGAGCATACCGGGGATAACAAGCTGATGTTAACAGTAACCGTTACCCAACCAAATGTAAGCGGTACTGTTCTGGATGAGCAGGGTGCACCTATATCCTGGGCTTGGGTTGATCTGGAAAAGCTTCCTGCAGCGGGTGAACTGTATTCTGAACATTTTGGCCTGCAGACTAATGAAACAGGGCAGTTTGCCGGTACACTTGAAGATGGGATATATATTGTTAAAGGAGTAGGTACGCCTGACGGCTGGCTTGAAATGAATTTCAAGTTCTATGTAATCACCGGCGAGGTACACCTTGCTGCTGATGGCAGTGATACAGTTACTGATTTCATTATTCAAAAACCGGCCGCTAATTTCTCAGGTTATCTTTACAAAGCTATTGAGAATGAAATTGGAGTGCCCTTTGCACCTTTTGAGGGCTGGATTGAAGGCCCAATAGGTGTTTCGCTCCTGCTGAGGGATGCCTCGGTGGATGAAGCTACTTTCTGGGAAGCTCCATGGTTGTATGAAAAGAGGATAGATGTCAACTTAGACGGTTCTTTCGGGACGACTTTACAGGAAGGCAAGTCATATGCCTTATATGCTATCTGCACACCTAAGAAATGGATAGAAATGGATGCAGCGGCAAACGTTTTCACAGTCCCGGCAGCGAATATTATAATTACTCCACCTGTGCCTAACTTCTCTGGTACTGTACGTTTCTTTGACGGAAGTACCGTGCCAATGGGCTGGCTCAACATAGAAAAGGTTGATGACTATTCATGGTTTGGAACGCCGGTGGATGAGACCGGCAGTTTCGGAATCGGTCTCCCACCTGGAGAATACGTTATCCGGGATTATGGTTATGAGGTTAATGGTACCAGCGGTACAGAATTTAAACGAATCAATTTTAACAAGCCGCTGACAATACCAGAAGATGGTTCTGTAGTAACAGCTCTTAGGCCTAACTTAAGTGGCTCGGTCACTGTTGACTTAAGTCTTGCTTCAGGAGATTATGCAAGTATTTGTGTCAAAGAAGTTATCTCTGAAACAGATTCCCGATATGATGACTGGATGATAAACCCATGGAAATATGAAAGCTGGTTTGAATTAGAATACGACAGCTCCAGTCAACTGGCTCAATTCATGGGATATCTTCAGGATGGTGATGCCGTATCACCAAAGAATTACCAGATAACCGGTATTTCTACTCCGAACGGATGGAAAGAGCTTAAAGAAAGCTTTACTTTGGCAAAAGGGGCAAGCAGTGCTAATATCAGTTATAATTCAACTTATGACAATTACTCGTTTGGCATCAGCTTCAGCCCTAATGTGACAGGTGTTATTACAGATGACGGTACACCGGTTAATGATGCGTGGGTTAGTATAGAACGGGTTACTGATATCCCGTCATTTTCGGATTATTTTGGCGCAAATACCGACAACTCCGGTTTCTTCAGTCTGAAGTTAGATGTTGGTACCTATAGGATTTCAGGATACAGCACTCCCGGTTACTGGAGCGCGAATACCTGGGTGCCCGGAAAATGGGTTCAGCTGAACTACCAGTTCGAGGTAATTGAGGGGCAAGATGTTGTTATTGACATAAGTCCCAATGTGGTAGGCAGCTTGCAGTGTTATGATGATGCTGGAAGCCCTGTTCCTGTAAGCAATGGCTGGGCTAATATTAAGCCAGAGCTTCCGGATGGTTCGGTTAACTGGGAAGATTGGACAGACAGTATATGGGTGAATTCTGATGAATACGGGAATTTCGGTTTGAAACTCCCTGACGGGAATTACCGTGTGGTTGATATGGGAGGTATGGATTTCTGGGCTAAGGTCAATATCAGTTTCCAGGTTTCAGGCAGCACAATTTTTGCTGACCCTGTAAATTTAGTTAACGGAAAATTGCTGGTTAGGCCCGCCCAGGTTAATGTTAAGGGTATAGCTCTTAATTCATCCGGACAGCCGGTAAGTTATGGATGGATTTCCATAAAACCTGCAGACGCTCCGGAATATGACTGGTCTTCAGCAGTGTGGGCCGCAACTGATGCAGAGGGCAAATTTGGCATTAGCCTTGCAGATGGTGATTGGGTAATTGCTGAAGTAAGCGCACCGGAAACCTGGTTTAAGGTAGGAATGCCCTTTAACGTGTCTGGAACAACCATAACTTCTACGTGGGTTGGAGCTGTAGTAAACAATCAACTCCAGGTAAGTGAGCCACAGGCTAATGTTGTGGGTATTGTCAAAGATAGGTCGGGCAATGTGGTTAGCGGGACTGCCTGGGTAACAATTAAACCTGCTACCGCTACGGAATTCGATTGGGAAAGTGCTGCTTGGGCCGAATATAGCGGAGAAACACAACAGTTCAGCTTATTCCTGGCAGAAGGAGCGTATCGAGTAACTGAAGTGGGTATGTTCGATGATTATTATAAAACAAATATCTTGTTTAATGTTAATGCCAGTGGGGAAATTGTAGAAGTTACCCCGGGAACCCTGGCCAATGGAGTATTGATTGTCAGCCCTCCTGCACCTAATGTAACAGGCACAATATTTGACAGCAATGGACAGCCTATCGGTAACGGCTGGCTTGGAATCATGCGTCTGGGTACGGACGGCAGTCAGATTACTTTAGAAGGTCAGGCGTTGCCGGCCGATGCTTGGTTTGATCCTAACAGTGGTATCAGCTGGATGTATACCCAATGGCTTCCAAGTGATGCCAGCGGTCAGTTTGCGCTTGCGCTGCCTGCAGGCACCTATAAGGTTATCTCAGTTTCCGGTATGGATTGCTGGTATCAGCCTGAGTATTCATTTATCGTAGCCGAGGGTCAAACAACGACTTTAGAGGTTAATCCTCAGGCAGAAAATGTTACTATTACAGTTACAAATACCGGCACCAGTGACAGTGAAGCATGGCTAGAAATCAGGACTACCGGGGATGAGGGGGAATTCTATATTCCTGTTAAGTCTTCAACAGCAAATGCAGGCACATATACTTTTGAGGTATTCCTTAAAGACGGGGATTATGAGGTTATGAGTTTTGGGACCCCGACTCTATGGACAGAAGTTGGCCAGCAGTTTAATGTAAGCGGTTCAGCTGTAGTGTCTGTTGATTTCAGTGTGAGCACAAAGGTAGAAGTCTCCGGAACTGTAAGCTCCGTTAGTGAAAAGGTCTGGGTTGCAATCCAGCCGGTAATTGATGGAGTTGTAGATACAGCAGCAGAGAAAAAATGGGTACAAACCGATGAAACCGGACAGTTTGTATTCAAGCTCACCATTGGTGAAACTTGGGCTGTAACTGATGTTTCAACTTCTGCAGGCTACACTGAGGTAGCTGACCCAATGGCAAATGCATACACAGTTACTTCAGATACAGCACAAGTGGGCTGGAGTATAAATTTATAACCGGCCTAAATATTGAAAATATCATACTATAACATCAGATATACTAACCGGGGAACTGCCTATAGGGCGGTTCCCCGGATATAAAATCTGCAGAAGGAGGACAAGTAATGTTAAACTACCGGAAAAACCGGTTAGGCGCTGCTTGCAGCCTGATTTTGACAATACTGCTGGTGTTTGCCCAGCTTGCAGGAGGGATTATTCCCATCCAAACGGCTGCTGCAGCTACTGTATTTACTGTGACACCTGCAGCTGCCACTGCGGGTGACTTACCGGCGCGGGTTACGGTTGAGGCCTCTGGAGCCGTATTTTCGGCTGATAATTCCACACCGTTCTTGACTCTAAACGATGCAGCAGTTTCTGCCAGTATAACAAATATTACTTCAACAAGTACCGAAGTATCATTTACGGTAGGAGCCGGTCTTGCAGAAGGTACATATGGAATAAGAATTGTCACTCCTAGTACTACTTATAACATAGACTCATTTTCTATAGGCAGCCCGTCCATAATTGCCGTTAACCCTGACAGCTTGGCGAGCAATTATGAACAGCAGACAATAACAATAACCGGTCAGAACACTAATTTTGCCTTGGGCCAATCGACTGTTGAGGTTCTTAATACAAGCGGTGCGGCTACGGGTAAAGCAGGCAGTGTTACTGCAGTATCCTCAGCTAATGAGCTTTCATTTACATTGAATGCAGGATTAGCTACCGGAAGTTATAAGGTAAGAGTAACAACAGGAGATGAAATTGTCACATCAGAAGCAATCCTGCAGGTGCGAAGCAGTGCCAGTATATCAATCAGCCCATCAAGCAGGGTAGAAGGTTATGATGCATCAGTTATCACTGTAACCGGTACCGGTACCGGATTCAGTGGTGCCACGACGGTGGCGGTACTCAATGAAGGCGGTTCGGCAACCGGAAAGGCCGGGACCCCGACAGTAGCATCAGAAACTTCTCTTACTTTTTCCCTGGCCAGCGGACTTGCTGCAGGCAGCTATACTGTTCAAGTTACCACAGGCAGTGAAGTGGTGACCGCAGCCCTTGCAGTTGTGGAGCCTGCCATTGCCCTGAAGTACCAGAGTGCATCTTTTACACAGTTGGTTCCTGGTTATAGTTCGGCATACACTCTGACGGTTCAAGGTACTAATACCAGTTTTGCGCAGGGAACAACACAGATATCATTGTTCGGCCCCACTGGGACAGATTTGACAAGCACCAAGGTTTCAAATACGACAATTACTAATGCAACTACAGCCGGGTTTACTCTTGCAAAAGGCATTGATACAGTAGGGACATATACAGTTAAAGTCACTACTGGGCAACAGATTTTGACAGCAGACTTTGAACTTCTCCAGCCTTCTCTGGGGGCAGTGGTTATTGATTCAGCCGTAGCTGATGGTGCCGCTTTACCTGCGGGTTATACCGATACCCAAGTAGATGTTACCGGTGTAAATACGGCATTTGGAGCTAATACCACTGTTGAGGTTACAGGCCAGGCTGATATGGTTTCAGCAATTACTGTTTCAAACACAACACAGCTTTCATTTAATCTTAAGAGCGGACTAAGCGCAGGCACCTACAGCATTGAGATTGATTCCGACGGTAATGCAAGTACGGTGGCTGATTCCCTTACAACTGACATTACAGTTACGTCACCTTCAATTCTCCGGGTTACACCTAGTACCGTACAAAACACTTCAACACAACCGGTTACTTTAACAGTTGAAGGACAAAATACCCACTTTACCACCGGTACTCCGGTAGTTAATATACTCGTTGTTTCCGGTGAATCAATCAGCAATATCAGTGCTGTAAGCGATACTGAACTAACTTTTACGCTGTTACCTAGTTCTATCAGTACCGAAGGGACATATGATATCAGTGTCAGCACAACCAGTTCAGTACTTGAAGAAACTGTTACAGGAACTGATAAAATAATTGTCAGCGCCAGTGGCATTAATTCCCCCGGAACTATTTATACTGACCAGTTGGGGACCCGCCAGGTAACTGTTACAGGAACCGGGACAAGCTTCCAGGACGGGACAACTACCGTCAATATAGATGGAACGGCTGTTAGTGTGACGGTTAATTCAACGACATCTCTTACCTTTACCGTTCCTAACGGCTTAGCGATAGGAGAACACACCCTGGGTGTTGATGAAGATGGTGACATTTCTGATGATTACACCAACACCTTTGAAGTGGAGGACCGGGCCATAGTATTATCTTCAGACAGTCAAACAGTTGATTATGCGGCATTCAATATGACTGTTACAGGTGATGGTGTTACTTTCAGCAGTGATTATCTGCCGGTTATTGAGATTTCCGGTGCGGGGATTACCATAGACCCGACTGATATCACTGTTGTTGATTCCACACATATCAGGTTCCTGTTCCCTGCGGGACTGGATGCTGGAAGCTATACTGTTGATGCTGCCTGGTCAGGCGGAACTTATGCCGGAACAAGTCTCAGCGCAGCATTTACTGTTACTGTCACTACTGATACGGGTACGGAAACGGATACGGGTACAGAAACTGATACGGGTACGGAAACAGATACCGGCATAAACACGGGTTCACCCGGTGGTTCCAGCACTGTTGCAACAGAGCCAGCGGGAGATACGGTAGACCTTGAAATTGCTCCTGATATTAGCGAAAACCAGGATGGACAGGAAGTAGCTACTGTTTCCCTGGATTCTGAAAGCCTCACAGATATTGAGGGAAGTCTTGAAGGCAGTGTTATAGCTGTCACAGTGACCGATGTTACTGATGCTGTGGATGTAGAAGTTAGTGCAGAAGTTTTGCAGGCCATGATAGATAATGATAACTGGCTTAACATTACAACACCAGCGGGTATATATATTTTCCCGGCATCAGAGATTAAACTGACACAGTTGGCCCAATCATTGGGAGTTGCTGCTGATGAAGTTACACTTACTATTTCCGTTTCTCAGGTACTCCCGAAAATTAGCCAGGCTGTTACGGCTGAATTAGGTCAAGATGGTTTGGTTCAGGTTTCAGTACCTCTAGAATTTAGTGTAAAAGTATCTGCAGGCAACCAAAATATCGAGATAACCGAATTTAGCAGGTATATCAGCAGGAAGATTTTCCTGACCAGACAGGCTGGTTCAGGAATAGCCACCGGTGTAATGAGGAAGGAAGATGGGACACTTATTCCTGTGCCAACCGTATTCGGCACCGAGGATGGCAGACCTGTAGCTATTATCAAACGTAAGAGCAATAGTGTTTATCTCGTTGTGGAAAACAGCAAGACCTTTGCTGATATTAACAGCCATTGGGCAAAAGACACTATTAACAAACTGGCATCCAAAATGATTATTAATGGTATGGATGACAGCACCTATGTACCTCAGAGCACGGTTACCAGGGCGCAGTTTGCCGCTATGGTTGTAAGGGCTCTGGGCTTGGAACCGGATACATCAGGCCAGAATGCATTTACTGACGTCAGATCAGGTGACTGGTATGCCGGTGTTGTGGGCGCTGCTGTTAAAGCAGGTATTATCAACGGCTATACTGATGGTACTTTTAAGCCCAATTCATGTGTATCCAGACAGGAAGTTGCCGCTATGGCCGTGAGGGCCATGAACTTTGCCGGGGCCAATACTAATATGACTGAATCAGAAACAGAACGATATCTGACCGGTTTTAGCGATAAGGGCAAAGTTCAGACTTGGGCAAGGCAGGCTGTGGCCATGTCGGTCAAGAATGGTATTGTAAACGGATATCCAAACGGATCGTTTGCCCCGGTTAACAACAGTACCAGGGCAGAAGCTGCTAAAATGATAAACAGTATGTTAACTGCCTTAGGTTTTATCTAAAATTAGAGTAATAAATTATAATATGGACAGGGACAGATAAGTTCCTCCGGCGGGCAACGTCTCAACCGGCATCGGTTCTCGCCTTGCGGCGAATCACCGGCCGGTTGACGACAGACTCCGCCTTCCGGAACACATCTATCCCTGTCTATCTTGTTTTATTACTTAAAATTATGGTCTTAGGAGGCAGAATGAAACTCTTCTGGTGATAGCTTTGTTTGAGATTCGGGTGCATAGAAGGGGGATTGTTAAGGCAAACTACAGTTTGGGCTCCTGATTTTGAATGGGAGGTAATTTGTTTGGAAGAAACGATAAATAACCATGATGCCAAGCTGCAAAAACTTGACAAAGTATTAGAACAGTATGCGGGGAAACCGGGTGCCTTGATTCCGGTTCTGCATGAAGCGCAGAACATATACGGATATCTTCCCGAAGAGGTCCAGTATCATATATCTAAGGGACTGGGCTTGCCGCTGGCTGATGTTTATGGAGTAGTTACCTTTTACGGCTTATTTACTATGACCCCCAGGGCAGAACATAATATTGCCGTTTGTATGGGAACAGCTTGCTATGTCAAGGGTGCCGGTCAACTGGCAGAAAAGATTGATGCAGAACTTGGCCTGAAGTTTGGTGAAATCAGTGAGGACCGTAAATTTGGCCTTGAGGCTACCAGGTGTATCGGAGCTTGCGGTATGGCCCCTGTCATTACGATAAATGAAGAGGTTCACGGGAGGCTTAATGCCGACCAAATGGGGGAACTATTGGATAAATATGAAAATATTCACTAGGTCATTATTTACAATCACTGCCGAGAAGTTACAGCACTTCCGGCACAAGGAGGATATAAGCGAGTGTCCTATAGTTCACATATTCTTATTTGCCGCGGCACAGCATGTGTATCCGGTGAAAGCCGTGAGGTTCAGAAAGAAATTGAGAAACAGCTTCAGGACAGAGGTATGCAGGAATCGGTAAGGGTTGTCCATACAGGGTGTTTTGGTTTTTGTGCCCGCGGTCCTATTATGGTTATTCTCCCTCAGGGAAGCATGTATTGCGAAGTTCGTGTTGAAGATGTCGGAGAAGTCATTGAAAAACACATTATAGGTGGGCGGGTTGTAGAGAGACTGCTTTTTAAAAACCCGGTGACTCAAGAGTTTACTGAGAAAATAGATGATATAGACTTCTTCAAAAAACAGGTACGGATTGCCCTTAGAAACTGTGGACATATAAATCCCGACGATATCAGTGAATACATTGCCAGAGATGGATATAAGGCCCTGGGTATGGTGCTAACCAAGTATTCATCTGAGGAAGTAATTAATGTTGTTAAGAAATCCGGACTCAGGGGCAGGGGCGGCGGCGGATTTCCCACAGGATTAAAATGGGAGCTTACCAGGAAGTCCCCAGGGGAGCTAAAGTATGTAATATGTAATGCGGATGAGGGGGACCCCGGGGCTTTTATGGATCGCAGCATACTTGAGGGAGACCCGCATTCAGTGCTGGAAGCTATGGCTATAGCAGGATATGCAATCGGTGCCGACAGGGGTTTTATATATGTGAGGGCAGAGTACGCCATAGCTGTTGAACGTCTGACTACAGCTATCAGCCAGGCAAGAGAAATGGGTCTATTAGGCAAAGGACTTTTTGAAACAGATTTTGAATTTAATATAGAACTTCGTCTGGGGGCGGGGGCGTTTGTCTGTGGCGAGGAAACCGCTTTAATTACCTCAATAGAAGGCAACAGGGGTGAACCCAGGCCTAAACCGCCTTTTCCCGCCCAGGCGGGTCTATGGGGCAAACCCACTCTTATCAATAATGTAGAAACACTTGCCAACATTCCGGCGATAATACTAAACGGTGCCGAATGGTACGCAGGTTTTGGGACAGAAAAGAGCAAGGGCACCAAGGTTTTTGCCATTGCCGGTAAAATTGTCAATACAGGTCTGATAGAGGTTCCTATGGGTATAACCCTTCGCGAGATTATCTACGATATTGGGGGCGGCATACCTGAGGGGCGAAATTTTAAGGCGGCACAGACGGGAGGACCATCGGGAGGATGCATACCGGCCGACCTTGTGGACATATCAATCGAATATGACACTCTTCTTGAAGCCGGTTCAATGATGGGCTCGGGTGGTCTTATCATAATGGATGACAGTGATTGTATGGTTGATATTGCCAAGTTTTATCTCGAATTTACTTGTGATGAGTCATGTGGCAAGTGTACCCCCTGTCGGGTGGGAACCAAAAGGATGCTGGAAATCCTGGAACGAATTACTGAAGGGCGGGGCAGTATGGATGACCTCGACCTTCTTAGCGAACTGGGGCATGGCATAAAGGAAACGTCTTTGTGCGGGCTGGGCCAGTCAGCACCCAATCCTGTGCTGAGTACATTAAAGTATTTTGAGGATGAATACATAGCCCATGTCAGGGATAAAGCATGCCCTGCTGGGGTATGCAAAAAACTCAGCAATATTAGAATTATCCCTGAAGAATGTAAAAAATGCGGGGCTTGTGCCGAGGTATGTCCTGTTGATGCTATTAAAGGGAAACCACGGGAGATCCATGAGATAGACCCGCAAAAATGTATCAAATGCGGCAAATGTATTGAAAAATGCGCTTTTAAAGCTGTTAAGAGATAGTTTGTATCTGTAATAAGAAGGCTGCCATTTAGGCGGCTTTTTTTTGCCACTATTAGGTAGAAGCGTTTCTAAAGGAGTTTAGGTAAATTTGTCGAAGAGGTTAATTTAAATGTACACTATTCATCGGGGAGTGGAAGCAAAAATGACTTTACAGGACCTGGAACAAATAAAGAAAAATGTTTTATCTGAACATGCTATGACCGGAGAACGAAAGAAAGTACGTATTACTGTAGGAATGGGTACTTGTGGCATAAGGGCAGGGGCGTATGATGTCCTTAAGGTACTAATAACACAATTTGAAGATTGTCGGGATGTTGTGATTAAACATACGGGTTGTTTGGGAATGTGTTCCAGTGAACCTGTGGTGCAAGTTGCTATTCCGGGGAGACCAACAGCAGTTTACTTTTATATGACAACGGATAAGGCCGGATGGGTTGCTGCCCGGGTATCTGATGTGTTGAAATAACGTCAATGATAAATTTTGAATACTACTTGATTGGGTTGAGGTAAGAGCTTGTCATCATATGTCAAAAATGATAAACTGAATAAGTAAAAAGCATATGGGATATATAGCTCGAAATGGCACGAATTTTTTGTCAGAGTAGGGGAAAGCTAAAAAAAACTATATAATAAGCTTAAAAGAGAGTTATCAAATGGAACCAAACATTAAAAAACTGATTTTGGCTTCAGGGTCTCCAAGAAGGCAGGAATTACTCAAACAGATGGGGCTCTGCTTCGAGGTAATGGTTAACCCGGTGGATGAAACTGTTTTGCCGGGGATGCCTCCAACTGAAGCAGTTGCTGAATTGGCATACAGAAAGGCTATGGCAGTTGCTGCCCGGCTCAATGAGGGAATTGTAATCGGGGCAGATACAGTGGTGGTTCACTGTGGTGACATTCTGGGCAAGCCTTCTGGAATTGCTGATGCTATCAATACCCTAAAGAGTTTGAGTGGAACCGACCACTTGGTTATCACAGGCTTTTCCATCGTTGATTGTGCTACTGGAAGACTGTCAAAAGCCAGTGAAACGACCAGGGTTTTTTTTCGCCGGTTATCGGATGTTCAGATAGAAGCTTATGTCAGGACCGGTGAGCCGATGGATAAAGCAGGTTCATATGGCATTCAGGGACTGGGTGCTGTTTTGGTTAAAAAAATAGAGGGATGTTATTTTAACGTTGTCGGTCTTCCTCTGTCTAGTCTTGCGGCACAGCTCAGACAATTTGGGGTGGAAATGCTGAAATAGCTTTAATTAGCAATAATATTTGGGATGATATATATCTTGAGAGGATTCGCAAATGGAATCAACAAAAAACGGAGTTAGAATAAAGGAACTTCCAGAAGATCTGAGACCAAGGGAGAGATTAGCAAGGGAAGGTGCGGAAGCTTTAAGTACTGTTGAGCTCCTGGCTGTGCTTCTGAGGACTGGATCTGATTCCATGAGCGCATTGGACCTTGCTACTCTGGTGATTGCAAAGACCGGGGGATTGCTTGGTTTGGCTGAATGCGCCTCTGAAGAACTCTATTCCATAAAAGGGATTGGACCAGCTAAGGTTGCCCAGATAAAGGCTTCTATTGAATTGGGGAGACGGCTGGCTTTTGAGATTTCCGATCCCAAGAAGGTAATCAAAACACCATATGATGTATTTAACTTACTTAAGGAAAGAATGCGTTACCTTGACAGGGAACATTTTATAGCAGTGTCTTTAAATACTAAGCACCATGTAATTACAATAGAAACCGTTTCTGTGGGAAATTTAAATTCATCACTGGTTCATCCCAGAGAACTGTTTAAAAACTCTATAAAAAGAAGTGCAGCTGCACTGGTTCTGGCTCACAATCACCCTAGCGGGGACCCCAGTCCCAGTGCCGAGGATGTTCAAATAACTCGCCGGCTGGTGGAGGCAGGGAAGTTAATCGGTATAGAGGTTATTGATCATATCATTATCGGAGAATGCGGTTTCACAAGTCTTAAAGAATTAGGTGTTATTTAGTTGGAGCAGCAAATGAAGCTGAAAGGAGTACGAAAAATGTTTGGAATATTTTCCAGGGATATGGGTATAGATTTAGGGACTGCTAATTCATCTGTATATATCAAGGGCAAGGGGATAGTTGTCAACGAACCTTCTGTAGTGGCTATTATGAGAGATACAGGACAAGTTCTTGCTGTTGGTGAAGAGGCCAAGCTGATGATTGGGAGAACTCCCGGGAACATAGTTGCTATCAGGCCTATGAAAGATGGTGTCATCGCTGATTTTGACACCACACAGAGTATGTTGCGTTATTTTATTACCAAAGCCCTGAGAAAAAGGCCTCATTTAATCAGACCAAGAGTTGTTGTATGTGTGCCTTCCGGAGTGACAGCGGTTGAGGAACGCGCTGTCAGGGAGGCTACAATCCAGGCCGGGGCCCGGGAAGCATATCTAATAGAAGAACCAATGGCGGCCGCAATTGGAGCCGGTCTGCCGGTACATGAGCCTACCGGTAATATGATAGTGGATATCGGTGGCGGTACCAGCGAAGTTGCGGTTATATCCCTGGGGGGTGTTGTGACCAGCCGCTCGGTACGTGTCGCCGGTGATGAAATGGATGAAGCCATTATGCAGCATATTAAAAGAACATATAATTTGATGATTGGAGAACGTACTTCTGAAGAAATTAAAATAAAAATTGGTTCGGCATACCGTCTCCCGCAAAAAGAGTTTTATGAGGTGCGCGGGCGTGACCTGCTTACAGGGTTGCCTAAGACTGTTGAAATTACATCTGAAGAAGTTCATAAAGCTTTATCTGAACCGGTAAGCAGTATCCTTGAAGCCATTAAGGTGACACTGGAAAAGACACCGCCAGAGTTGGCGGCAGATGTTATGGATAGAGGTATAGTCATGGCTGGCGGCGGTGCCTTGCTGCGGGGTCTAGATAAACTGGTTACTGAACAAACCGGTATGCCGGTTTATGTTGCTGATGAGCCTCTGTTCTGTGTGGCTATTGGGACAGGGAAGGTTTTGGAAAACCTGGATGTTCTCAGAAGAGTCTTAATTACCCCGAAAAAAATTGGCTAGAAAGGCGGGGTTATGTTGTTTCGCTACATTTTAAACAGGTATGTCCTTGGTTTTTTCTGCCTGGTGGCGATAGCTTTTTTGTTGATAACCTTTACAGGTCAGGATAGGATGACACTAAGTCCTGTGGAGAGAGTAATTAAGGATGTAACAACCCCTGTGGAAAAAGGGGTTACCACTATTGTTTACAGTATTTCAAACACAGTTAAATCTGTTTTTACTATTGGAAGCATAAAAGATGAAAATAAACAGCTGCGGGAACGGGTATTAAGTTTGGAAGCGGAAAATAATCTTCTTAGGGAATACGAATACCAGAACCTGCGGTTACGGGAATTACTGCAATTCAAGGACACCGTGGTCAAGGACTATAATATGGTGTCTGCTTCAGTTGTGGCCAGAAACCCGTCAAACTGGTTCCGCACAATTACCGTCAACAGAGGAGAAAATGACGGTGTGGCCAAAAACATGGCTGTGGTAACAAGTAAGGGATTAGTGGGACGTGTTATAAATGTATCTGCTACTTCTGCTGAAGTATTGCTGATTATAGATAGCAGCTGCGCTGTGGGCAGTCTCATTCAGATAAACCGGATACCGGGAGTTGTTGAGGGAAAAGCTGATAACTCCGGAATGCTGAAAATGATTCATCTTTCTAAAGAAGCTCCTGTTAAAGATAAACAAATTGTTATTTCATCAGGTCTTGGAGGGATTTTCCCCAAGGGATTGCCTATTGGAACAGTGACGGAGATTCATTTGGAGTCCAACGGTTTGGTTAAATATGCCATTGTCAGGCCTTTTGTGGATTTCAATGAACTTGAAGAGGTGCTTGTAATCAGGAACGTTCCAGTAGTAAATGAAGCTGCTCCTGATGACAAGGGGGGAGCTTAATGCGGTACTTGGTAATCGCTATTTTGTTTCTTATTAGCTTGATTCTCCAATCCACGATTTTTTCCCATCTTACTGTTGCCGGTGTTAAACCTGATTTAGTATTGATAATGACTGTATTCTATGCCTTGCTGCATGGTTCGAGGGAAGGCGCCATAGCCGGAGCCATTGGGGGTTTGCTGCAGGATTTAATGTTTGGTCAAAATGTGGGTATGAATGCTCTTGCCAAGATAATTGTTGGATATGTTTTTGGATCATTAGAAAAGAAGATTTACAAGGAAAACATCTTAATTCCTATGGCCATAATATTTATGTCTACATTAATGAGTGAAACTGTACTTTATCTATTAAGGCAGTATGAAGGGATATCAGGAGGATATTTCGGCGCTCTTAGGAGTGTTATAATATCTGCCGCTATCTATAACAGTTGTCTGACCCCTTTTCTGTACGGAAGGTTCTATAAATCGTCAACTAAGGGGCTGCTGAGAGTAACAGAAAGGTAATAATCATCCTATCGGGGGGCTTTTGATGACAGATAAACTCCTGGTTAAAAAAATAAAGGTATTTATTGCCTTTGTTACGATTATATTTGTCATCCTTATTTCTAGGATTGCTTATGTACAGTTGGTGGAAACAGAACGGTTTACAACCCTTTCAGAACAAAACAGGATACGACCGGTTACAATCCCGGCCAAAAGAGGTGAAATCCTTGACAGTACCGGGAAAGTGATTCTTGCTAAGGATCGGCCGGTTTACAGTGTATCAGTGAGTTGGCTTGGCATCCAGGACCAGAACCTTGATGAAGTTGCGTCAAGCCTGGCGCCAATTCTCAGAATTGATGAAAAAGAGATTCTGGAAAAGATTAAAGATCCGGGTATCAGGAAGTTTGAACCAATTAAAATTGCCAAAGATGTACCTTTAGAGGTAGTTACTAAAATTGAAGAAAACAGGGCAGAACTACCGGGTGTAGAAATAGCTGTAGAACCGATGCGTGAATATGTATATGAGGATTTTATGCCCCATATTCTCGGATATGTCAGGGAGATTACTGAAAGACAGTTGGAAAACCATAAAGATGAGGGCTACAGCATGGGTGACCGGTATGGCCAGGCCGGGCTCGAAAATATGTATGAAAAATTTCTGCGGGGTCAGGATGGGAACCTTTTGGTTGAAGTCGATAAGTCCCAGCACCCTGTCAGGGAACTTGCCAAAGAACAATCTGTGCCTGGCAATAACCTTATTTTGAATATAGATTACCGGCTGCAGAAGGTTGCTGAAGAGTCCTTGGACAGGGTCATGACTTCACTGCAGCAGGGTAAATTTCCCAATGCCAAAGCCGGAGCAGTTGTCATGCTTGATGTCAATTCAGGGAAAGTACTGGCAATGGCCAGCAAACCAGGTTTTGACCCAAATATATTTAATGGAAAAATTACTTCAGAGCAGAGTCAGGAGTTGTTTGGGGGCAAAGAAACCAACCCGTTTCCGGCATTTAATAACAGGGCCATGATGGCGTATCCACCCGGCTCGACTTTTAAGATGATAACTGCTTCTGCGGTCCTGGAGTCAGGTAAGGCAACAATCAAAGATACCTATTTTGACCCGGGTTCAGTTTACCTTTATGGTCGTTCATACGGGTGCTGGAAGCCTGGTGGTCACGGGACAGTCGATATGATTAAAGCAATCCAGACTTCCTGCAATGTTTATTTTTACCAGATGGGGCTGAGAGCAGGGGTTGACAGCTTGGTTAAATATGTCCGTGAATTTGGCCTCGGGCAGAAGACGGGGATTGACCTGCCAAACGAAGCTTCCGGACTGATACCGAGTCCGGAATGGAAAAGGGACTTAAATGAACCCTCATTAAAGAAAAAATATGAAAAGGCGTACCAGGAGATTGAGGATGAGTATGCTGATAAAATCCAAAACGCCGGGTCTGAAAGTGAAAAGAAGCGGCTGCTCAAACAAAAGGAAACAGAGCTTAAGTGGAAAAAAAGGGAATACGAGAATGAGGCTTACTGGCTGGTTCAATGGCGTGAATATGAAACAATTATCATGTCCATTGGTCAGGGATATAACCTGTATACTCCAATTCAGCTGGCCAATTATGTTGCCGCGATAGCCAATGGCGGTATCAGGTATCAGCCTTATTTGGTTGATTGCGTTGTTGATTATGAAGGTAATATTGTCAAAAAATATGATAAAAAGGTAATTGATAAAGTTGATGTAACTCCTGAAACACTTGCTGTTGTTAGGCGGGGAATGAGGGCGGTTACTGAGCCTGGCGGTACGGCTTATGGTATTTTCAGAGGATTTCCCGTCGAAGTTGCTGCAAAAACCGGTTCCGCCCAGACAGGAAAAGACAAAAACGGAAATGATAAAGCCACTCACGGACTTTTTGTCGCCTATGCTCCTTATGACAAGCCTGAAGTTGCTGTAGCCGGCATTGTCGAATATGCCGGTCATGGCGGTAGTTCGGCGGGTTATGTTGCCAGGGACCTGTTGGCAGAGTATTTCAAAATCGACAAAACAGCTGTACCGGAGGGTGGTGTTTCCGAAGAGTAGCGGGCTGTTTTTGTCTAAATATTCGAGAAAAGCGAGGTAAAAAGACCTCGTTTTTTTTGTTCATTCAGAAGGATTTGACTACCTTTTGTAGAATTTAAATCTGCAATGATTCAGGATATTTTGAGTTTTTTTAACTCAGGAGGAGAACCAAATTGAAGAAGACTAAAAGTTCTAAAAGTAAGAAATTGTTTTTTAAAAACGAAGCAAACGAAATAACCGAAGCAAACGAAATAACCGAAGCAAACGAAGCAAACGAAGCTAGTGTAGTTAATGATTCCGATATCAGGTTGGAATCTGCAAATTCGGAACCGGATAATAGTAAGGAGCAGGAAAACGTTAAAAGACAGGAGGTCAAAAAAGACAAACAGAAGCCGAAAAAGGCTGAGCGGAAACTGCCTCAGGATCAAAATGAAGAATTTCCTTCAGATGCAGCAAATCCTGAAGCAGACGAGATTCATGCCAATGATACCGGGCTTGATGACCAGCAGATAATAGAATCCAAAGTCATTGAAAAGGGTTCATTGCAGGAGGCTCCTGCAGATGACAACACAATTCTGATACAAAGAACTGTAAGGTCCGGTCAAAGTATACGGTTTGACGGCAATGTTGTTGTGATGGGTGATGTTAATCCGGGTTCAGAAATAGTAGCTTCAGGAAATATTGTGGTCATGGGCGCTTTGCGTGGCGTGGTTCATGCCGGGGCATTGGGGAATAAAAGGGCAACTGTTGCGGCATTTAAGCTTCAGCCCACTCAGCTGCGGATTGCAAATCATATTACCAGAGCACCTGACGGTGATTATTTAACACCGGAGTATCCGGAAATAGCTAGGATTAAAGATGGTGTTGTGGTGATTGAAGCATATCAGATGGGGCAGGATAAGCAAACCAAAATAGGTTAAATATTAGGTAGAGGAGGACCAAACATGGGAGAAGTGATTGTAATAACCTCTGGAAAAGGAGGGGTTGGTAAAACCACCACTACGGCTAATATCGGAACAGGACTGGCCGCTACTGGTTATAAGGTTGTTCTGGTGGATACAGATATAGGTTTGCGGAACCTGGATGTTGTTTTAGGTCTTGAAAACAGGATAGTATATGATATTGTTGATGTGACACACGGGAACTGCAGGTTAAAACAGGCCCTGATTAAGGATAAGCGGTTTGAAAGCCTGCACCTTTTGCCCGCCGCTCAGACCAAGGATAAGACCGCGGTGACCCCTGATCAGCTTCGTGAACTCTGTTCCCAATTGAAAAAGGAATTCGATTATGTAATTATTGACTGTCCTGCCGGGATAGAACAGGGCTTTAAGAACGCCATTGCCGGTGCTGAGAGAGCTATTGTTGTAACTACCCCGGAAGTATCAGCTGTTCGTGATGCTGATAGGATTATTGGCTTGTTGGAAGCGGCTGAATTACACAATCCGAAACTTATTGTTAACCGCCTTAGACCTCTCATGGTAAAAAGAGGGGATATGATGAGCATTGATGATATAATTGACATCTTGGCCATTGACCTATTGGGAGTAGTTCCGGAAGATGAAATGATTGTAATTAGTACAAACAAAGGTGAACCTGCTGTTCTTGAAAACAATTCCCGTGCTGGACTAGCCTATCGAAATATGGCAAGAAGGATAGCTGGTGAGGATGTACCCTTAATGGATCTCGAAGGGGATACCGGATTTATGAACAAGCTCAAAAAGCTTATCGGATTTAAATAATCCGAATAGAGAGAGGGGGAACGGGAATTGCTAGATTTTATATTAAGGGTATTCGGAAAAGATAATAATGCAAGTAAAAATGTTGCTAAGGAAAGATTGCGCCTGGTGCTGGTTCATGATCGGGCAGATATGTCTTCTCAGCTTATTGAAGATTTGAAGGAAGACCTGATAAAGGTCATTTCCAATTATATGGAAATTGATGAGAGCGCTCTTGAGGTTAATCTGGACAGCTCCAATAATACAGTGGCACTGGTTGCTAATATTCCTGTCCTAAAGATGAAGAGAACATCTAAACGAAATGAAAAAATCGGTTGAAACTGGCTAGACAATAAAAAATTGGGCACAAGCCCAATTTTTTTAGCAGATAGGGGGCTGGATTTGAGTAAGGTTTATGTTATACAATGATAATTGATATAAAATAATAATAAGTTTTAATGAAAGAGGGGAATACTAATTGATTGACCGTAGAGCCGTAAGAAACTTCGATTTTACTCTCCTCGTTACAATTATCTTGATTGTTTTTTATGGATTGATTATTTTGAGCAGTGCGACCCATATTACCATGGCCAGGGGTGGGGATGCCAATATATATGTAAAGAAACAGGCTCTGTCTTTTATTATGGGATTAGTTGGAATCGCTATTCTTATTAAAATAGACTATACTCGCTTTACCAAGTATGCTAAGTTTATTTATATCTTGAATATTTTGCTTCTCTTATATGTAAAATTTTTTGGTGAGGAACATAAGGGTGCTCAGTCATGGGTTTCGATTGGGTCCTTTAACCTCCAACCTTCAGAGTTTGCCAAAATTGCTATGATTATTACTTTTGCGGTTTATTTGGCAGGTAAGGAAGGGAAATTGAACAAGTTTCGTGACCTGATTCCTACATTCTTGTTCTTTGGTCTTCCGATGGTATTGATTATTCTGCAGCCTGACCTGGGAACCGCGCTGGTTTTTATAGGTATTTACTTTGGAATGATGTTTATGGCCGGTGCCAAGCCTGCACATCTAATTATCCTGTTATTAATTGGCACTTTGCTGGTGGGTGGAGTTCTAACGGCTCAATTGGTTTATGGTTTTGAAAAACCCCTGAAGCAGTATCAGCTTGATCGTCTCACTATTTTTGTGGACCCCTACAAGGATCCCAAGGATACCGGTTATCACGTTATCCAGTCCATGGTATCTCTTGGTTCCGGAGGAATGTGGGGGAAAGGTCTTTACCAGGGGACACAGACCAGGCTTAACTTTCTTCCCGAACAAAAAAATGATTTTATCTTTTCGGTAGTTGGGGAGGAACTGGGTTTTGCCGGTGTTATGTTATTGATGGCACTGTTTTATATATTTATTGTCCGCGGTATCTGGATAGCTATGAAATCAAAAGATATGCTTGGTACCCTGCTGGCAATCGGCATTGTATCAATGATAGTTTTTCATCTATTGGTGAATATAGGCATGGCAGCAGGAATTATGCCTATAACAGGTATCCCTTTGCCTTTTTTCAGTTACGGGGGAAGCTCTATGCTTGCTAATATGCTTAGTGTCGGAATATTATTAAATGTTTATCTGAGACGGCAAGTACTCACTTTTTGATATGTTTAATGGAAAATGCAAAGTGGCTGCCCCATCTACTTAGGGGACAGTCACTTTTTAAATTGATTTGCTATTGATAAGACAACTGCTTGTCATACTTTGGCGGGGCTATAAATATATATAAGTGTAAGAATAAGCCAGCCGGAGGGGAAGTTAATGAAAATCAATATTGGCAGCAAACGCCCGGGGGAACGCTCAGAATCTGATTATATTAACCAGTACTATAAGCCTGCCTCAGGAAAGGTTTTTGGGAGACAGAAATTCAGGATTCCAAAATGGGTCTTGCAGCTTTTTGTCTCAGGGGCCGTTTGTTTATTAGTATTCGGATTATTCAGGAGTGAGATACCTTTTACCGGAGTGATTAAAAATGGCATCCGATACTTGCTTACGTATGAAACTGATATACAGCCCGTTTTTTATAGGGTGATTCAACTAGCTTCTCATGTAGGTAATTTGGAATGGCCGCTAATTGATGATATCTCAGCTCCTACCCGAGCAGTAACGCAAAATATGGATAAACAGTTACTGTTGCCGGTATCAGGGAACGTTATTCAAGAATATGGCTGGGTAAGTGAAGGTGAGGAAAATGCTCAGGTATTCCACGAGGGAATAGATATCGGGGTTCCTGCAGGGACAGAAGTGAAGGCCGCTGACGCTGGAACGGTCGAGAGGATATCAGAAAGTGCCGCCCTTGGAAAATTTATCTTGGTAAAAAGTAATTCAGGGGAACTCGTCCGGTATGCCAATCTCTCTGAAACCATGGTAAGTGCTGGGCAGGTTGTAAATGCCGGTGATATCATTGCTAAAACAGGAATCGAGGGTGAGGGTGAGCCCCATCTCCATTTTGAAGTGATTATCAATGGCCGGCCGGTTGACCCCCTGAGCATCCTGCAAACGGGCGGCAGTCTGAATTCATGATAATCGTAAATGTATGAGGCTCTTAACTGTTTTTGGAGTGGATTTTAAACTGAACATTTTTTTTATTCTTTTATTTATTGTTTATTGGTATTTTGGAGTTTTGGGGCAGGCTCTGATGATTTTCAGTATAGTATTCCTGCATGAGATGGGCCATGTAGTAGTAGCAGCCGGCTATGGAATCAGGACAAAAGAAATAGAACTTCTTCCGTTTGGGGGAGTTGCCAGGCTTGAGGGAAACATTGAATCAGAGCCTGTTATTGAAGCTTATGTAGCTGCAGCAGGACCGTTGACTAATGCTTTTTTAGTATTTCTAGGTTACATGCTATATAGGATGGGGATAGGAAACCGGCATTGGCTGGGATTTTTCATTCAGTGGAACATAATGCTGGGGGCTTTTAACCTGCTGCCCGCATTTCCGTTGGATGGAGGAAGGGTTTTGCGGGCATTTCTTTCATTGCGCTGTGGGGTAAAAAGGGCCACTGAAAATGCTGCAGCCTTATCTCAGGCATTGGGTGCAATTATGGCAGCAGCAGGAGCCTATATTTGGTTTAAAAGTGGTGGACAGGATGTTAGCTGCTTGATTATATCATTCTTTCTAATTTATTCGGCATCAAAAGCAAAGGGGTCGGTTATGTTCGTTTTCATGAAATTTCTATCGCGCAAAAAAGAGGAACTTTTTCGAGAAGGCATACTTCTGGTTCGTCAGGTGGCTGTACTGGAAACATCTCTTCTCAAAGATGTGGTAAAAAATTTCGTTCCCAGAAAATACCACTTAGTAGTTGTTATTGGAAAAGATCACCTGGTTAAGGGGATTTTTACCGAGGGTGAGATTATAGATGAAATGGTCCGGAATGGGCCGGAAACCTCTCTCAGATTAGTGGTTCAAAAGAAAAAATAAAGGAATTTGTTTTCAGTTGTAGAAATGATAAATACCTTCTGTTGGATATAATAAATAGAAAGTCAGACTTAATCGCAGTTAGCTATCAATAACTTGGAGGATACCGTCAGATGAAACAATTAATTGAAAACAGGATTTTGCCTAAGGTGCAGAAACCGGCACGGTATCAGGGGAATGAATGGAATTCTGTACACAAGGATTGGAACGATGCCCTTGTAAGGATGGTTTTTGCTTTTCCTGATGTCTATGAAGTTGGAATGTCCCATCTGGGGCTGCGAATATTATATCACATTGTCAATAATAGGGAAGATACTTTGATGGAGCGGGTTTTTGCGCCATGGGTGGATATGGAGGAGCAGTTAAGGCAGGATAATCTGCGGTTATTTTCTCTGGAGTCTGTCAGCCCTCTCGCAGACTTTGATGTAATTGCTTTTACCCTGCAGTATGAGATGAGTTATACTAATTTGCTGAATATGCTGGACATGGCGGGAATCCCCCTGAGGGCGGCAAAGAGGGATGACAGGTGGCCGCTTGTTTTGGCCGGAGGACCTACCGCTTATAATCCGGAACCTCTGGCACCGTTTGTTGATGCCTTCCTATTAGGGGAAGGTGAGGAGGCCATTCATGATATTATCGGGATAATCAAGAAATGGAAACAGAGTTGCCAGCAGCGCAAAAGGATAGACCTTCTTAAAGAGCTGGCTGGTATACCGGGAGTATATGTCCCTGAGTTTTATGAAGTTAGTTATCATAATGACGGGACCATCAAAGAGGTGGTCCCTCAAGTGTCTTTCGCTCCTCCTAGAGTAACCAAGAGAGTGGTTAGGGACTTGGATAAAGTGGATTTTCCCACCAGGCCGATTGTGCCTTTTATGGAGATAGTTCATGACCGGATTATGCTTGAGGTACTCAGGGGGTGCAGCAGAGGCTGTCGTTTCTGTCAGGCAGGAATGATTTACCGGCCCGTCAGGGAGAAAAGGCCGGAAACATTAGTGTCTCAGGCTGACCACCTGGTTAAAAATACGGGCTATGATGAGATATCCTTAACTTCCCTGAGTACAAGTGACTATAGTTGTGTTCAGGGTGTCTTGGCTTCCTTGATGCACAAGTATGGTTCTGAAAGGATAGGGGTGTCCCTGCCTTCGTTAAGGGCCGATACCTTTTCTGTCGACCTGGCAAAGGAAGTTCAGCGGGTTAGAAAGACCACTCTTACTTTTGCTCCTGAGGCAGGGACCCAGCGTATGCGTGATGTTATCAACAAAGGGGTAACGGAAGATAACCTTATGGAAGCAGTTACAGGGGCTTTTGAAGCGGGCTGGACTTCTGTGAAGCTGTATTTTATGATTGGCCTGCCTTCAGAAACCTATGAGGACCTTGATGGTATTGCTGATCTGGCCTTTAAGGTTGTAGAACGCGGCAGGGATATTCTGGGAAGCCGGGCCGGGAGACTTAGGGTTACTGTAAGCGCTTCATCATTTGTACCAAAACCACATACTCCGTTTCAATGGGTGGCTCAGGACAGCATGGAGGTTTTGCAGGAAAAACAGCACTATTTGGCCAGAAAGTTAAAGCATCGCAAAATTGTTTTCAATTGGCATGATGCCCGTCTCAGTACGCTTGAAGCGGTATTTTCCAGAGGGAGCCGCAGAGTTGCAGCAGTATTGGAGAGGGCATGGGAACTTGGTTGTAAGTTTGACAGCTGGAATGAGCACTTTAACTATGATACTTGGCAGCAGGCGTTCCGGGAGACGGATGTGGATCCAGGGTTTTATAACATTAGGGAATTTGGTCGGGATGAAGTTTTGCCATGGGACCATATTAATACTGGTGTAACCCGGGAATTTCTGCTTTCAGAGTACAAAAGGGCATTTAATGAGCAGATAACTGCTGATTGCAGACATGAAAAGTGTACTGTTTGTGGGGTATGCCAGAACCTTCCGGCATCACTTGACCTGAAGGGGGCGAGAAATAATGCCCCGGATTAGAATGGAATTTTCAAAGGGGGACCGGGTCAAGTTTCTGTCACACCTTGATATGGTTAAGGCATTTGAGAGGGCAATGCGCCGGGCAGAAATTCCCATTGCATTTTCAGAAGGATTTAATCCACACCCCAAAATGAATTTTGCTTCAGCACTGGCAGTAGGGATAACCAGTGACAGGGAGTATATTGATTTTGAACTCAGGGAGAGTATGCCTGAAAGTAAAGTTGTGTCTGCACTTTCTGCGGTTCTTCCGGCAGGAATTCGAATCTCCAGGGCAAAAATAGTGCCTGATAATGCTCCTGCACTGATGGCTATAGTAAACAGGGCGGAATACAGGGTTTTAGTTCCCGGAAATGCTCTTCTTGATACAGAGGCAATCACAGAGGGGATATCACGGTTTATGGATTCTTCTGAAGTGGTGATAATGAAACGGACTAAGAAAGGGACACAACCCCGGAATATTCTGCCGGGAATAAAGGGATTTACAGGAGAGCTTACCGGGGATACAATAGAATTTTCAATAATGACCGTTACCGGCAGTGAAGGTAATGTTCGCCCCGAAGAGGTAGTCCGGACTTTTGCGAACTACCTGGGAAATGGAATTGATGCCGACCTGTTGCAGATTAACAGGGTAGGCCTTTATACGGAAAGCAATGGTAATTTGCTAACCCCAATGGACATCATATAGACAGAGGGAGGTGACATTTATGCTTAGGGAGATACTGGTAAATATCCGGGAGGAAGAAACCAGGGTGGCGGTTATGGAAGATAAGGTTTTAGTTGAAATGTACATAGAGCGTTCTCTTAACCAAAGGTTGGTAGGCAATATTTATAAGGGGAGGGTTGAAAATGTCCTGCCTGGGATGCAGGCGGCTTTTGTCGATATCGGATTGGAGAAGAATGCCTTCCTGTATGTTGAAGATGCAATAGCATCAGGAACCTCCTGTTATGAAGCTGAGTCCGGGGTTAAGCTGAACATAGTTGATGTACTTAAAGAAGGACAAGAGATTTTGGTTCAAATTGCTAAGGAACCTATAGGCTCCAAAGGCGCCCGGGTAACTACACATATGACCCTTCCGGGAAGGTTTTTGGTTCTTATGCCTACTGTTGACTATGTCGGCATTTCGCGGCGGATTGAAAACGAAGAAGAAAGGGAACGCCTCCGCTCTGTTGTGGAAAGAGTTAAGCCCCCAGGGATGGGGCTGATTGTGAGGACAATTGCCGAGGGTTTGTCTGAAGAAAATTTTCACCAAGATATTGCTATGCTTACAAAGCTTTGGAAGAAAATTCAAAACCGGGCTTTTCACGGTTCTGTTCCAAACCTGATACATAAGGATTTGGACCTTATTCAGAGGATACTGAGAGATCTCTTTACTGAGGATATAGATTACCTGATTATAGATTCTCGTTATGAATATGAGAAAGCGTTGGAATTGATGGATTATTTTTCCCCGGATTTGAAAAACAGGGTCATCCTATACGAGCAAGAAGACCTTTTTGAAAAATACGGCATAGAAGAAGAGATTGAAAAAATTCTTAAACCAAGGGTATGGTTAAAAAGCGGTGGATATATTGTTATAGACCGGACCGAGGCTTTGACAGCTATTGATGTGAATACAGGAAAATATGTGGGCAGTATAGACCTGGCAGATACTGTTTTAAGGATTAACCTTGAAGCTTGTGCTGAGATTACCAGGCAGCTCAGGCTGAGGAATATAGGTGGTATAATCATTATAGATTTTATTGATATGCATAGCCAGGAACATCAAAACCAGATTCTTCAAAAACTTGAGGATGAGATTAGGAAGGATAAGACCAAGACTAATGTACTTGGGCTGACCAAGTTGGGACTTGTTGAAATGACCAGGAAAAAGGTCCGCCAAGGCCTGGAAAATGTTCTGCTGAAACAGTGCCCTTATTGTGAGGGTAAAGGGAAGGTGTTTTCTGAGGAAACCATCAGTATAAGGGCTAAGAATCAGATTCTTAAACTGGCCCAGCATACCAGTGCCGAAGCTATCCTGGTTGAGGTACACCCTTTGGTCGCATCTCTGCTTATCGGCGGGAGCGGAGTCAATCTCAGGGAGATGGAAGCAAAAACACGGAAACATATTATTGTTAGGGGCTGTGAACACTCTCACCAGGAAGAAATAAACATCCGTGCCCTGTACTCCCAGGCGGAAATTGAAGCTATCGGGGGCCCTTTGAGAGTGGGGCAAAGCCTTGAGGTTAAGGTTGAGGAACCCCACGTTTCAAATATGTATGACGGTATTGGCAGAGTAAATGGTTTTATTGTGGATGTTGAAGGGGGCAATTGCCTCATCGGGGAAACGGTACCAGTTGAGATAACCAAAGTTTACCGGACATACTGCAAGGCCAAGATAATTAATGTGGATAGGTAAAAAAAGGCTCAAAGTCATTAGGGTTGACAAAGACGGTACGGTACTATCCTGTCTTTGACAGTTGTGAGACGCAAAAAGCTTGGAACACCTTATAAATAGGGCGTTTCAAGCTTTTTTAATATTTGAAAAAGTGCGTACTTTTTTAAAGTTTAGTGTCTTTATAAATTTTTTTCATCAGTTTTGTACTGACAATTTGATAATCCGTTCTAAAACCGAATGCCTCATGTAGTGCATCTGTAAAATCCGTTCTGGTATAGGTAGGTATATAGCCTTCGGCAGGAATCGAGTAAAAGTTCATTTCTCTTAATTCGGTAATGATATTGTGGCTCGTAAATTGTTCTCCAAGTTTTTTTTCAAGATATCTAAAAAGGGTCAATGCGAGAAAACAGGTAGTGAAATGTGCTTGTATCCTGTCATCTCTACTTAAGTAAACAGGTCTGGCTTTGAACTCACTTTTCATCAATCTAAAGGATTCTTCAATCTCCCAACGTCTGTTATTGATCTTTGTGATGGTGGAAGCATCATCATCCAAGTTTGTGCATATTGTATAAAATCCATCAAACATTTCTTCATTAGCAATAGCTTGTTCATTTAAGCTGTAAATTACTTTGTCCGCTATTTCGCCATCATTTGTAATGTTGGTGGGAGATATGAAACGTTTAAAGTCATTTTGGCTTTTTTTCTTGATGTCTGATGGCTTGGTTTGAATTAGTTTGATGGCACGTTCCAGCTGTCTATTCCTTATCTGCCTCTGGTAATCCCGATATTTTAAAGAAAAGGTGACAATAAGTTTTTGCTCAAGTCCATCTTCCTTAATCCAACGTTCCTTAAAAAAGGTTTCGGCTTTGTATTTTTCATAGGTTAATTCATCCTGAGCGAGCATTCCAATGTCAAAGGTTTTGTTGATGCCCGAAAGACGCCATCCAGAAGGGTCAAGTGCCCACTCTCTTAGATGTTTTTTCAACTTTTTGGTAGACTGGGTTGTAATGAATGCCCGGTTTTTTTTATTGTTGAATTTACGATTTTCCGTTGATGAAAGTCCGGCATCTGTGCAGACAATAAACTTTGATAGTTCAAAGTCTTTGAGGATTTTTTCTTCCAAAGGTCTGAGGGTCGTTTGCTCATTGGTATTGCCGCTATGAATACTAAAAGCAAGAGGAATCCCATCTCCGTCCATAAATAAGCCCATCTCAACAATCGGGTTTGGTTTGTGATCTTTGGCAAAACCGTATTGTTTAAGACCGTCCTCCTGTTCGATTTCAAAAAAGTAATTTGTGCAGTCATAATAAAGAATACGGTCATTTCGCTTTGAAATAGACAAGCTGTTTTTGTAAAGCTCAGATTGTATAAAATCCATTTCTTTGGAAATTACCTCTAAGGCTCTATACACATGCTGCAATTCGAAGTTAGGTTGTTCCAATAAACGTTTTGATTCCTGATAGGTATTAAGTTTTGACGAGGGGAATAAGATTCTGCCGTAAATCAATCTTGAAAGAATAAAGTCCAGATTAAAGGTAAACTTATAGTTGTTAGAGATTTCTTTGCAAATCCTGTGTAGACCTAATTGATGATAAAGTTGTTGCAAGAAGAGATAACCGCCGTTAAAGGAACGTTGTTTATCTCTATCAATCAACTTGGATTGGTAATACTTAACAATAACATCTCGTTTGTGTTCCTTTTCCTTTTGGTTTAATTCAGCGATGTAGTTTTTTGCCCATTCATAAGGGTCTTGTCCATTTAATTTTTTTCTGAGTTCTGCCTCGGTTCCAAGCTTCTCAACAATTACGGAAGAATTTGACTGAGTTTTACTGTTATAGACAGATTTAATTACATAAAGTGAAGCTGAATTCTTAGATTTGGTTACCTTCAGTCTCATAATAGACATCGCCTCCCCTTATATTATAACACAGTGCGAGGAAGTGCGCTATATAAAAAAGAAAAAAGATAAAAAAATAAGCCTGTATCAAGGCTTTCGGAGATTTTTACTTTTGCAACTGTCAAAGACCCGAGCTATCGGGGGCCCTTTGAGAGTGGGGCAAAGCCTTGAGGTTAAGGTTGAGGAACCCCACGTTTCAAATATGTATGACGGTATTGGCAGAGTAAATGGTTTTATTGTGGATGTTGAAGGGGGCAATTGCCTCATCGGGGAAACGGTACCAGTTGAGATAACCAAAGTTTACCGGACATACTGCAAGGCCAAGATAATTAATGTGGATAGGTAAAAAAAGGCTCAAAGTCATTAGGGTTGACAAAGACGGTACGGTACTATAAAATATATTAACGTAGGCAGAGACTGGGGATTTTTATATACTTCAGTCTGCTGAAACCGCACAGCAAGGGCGGGTGGCTATTGCTGCCCAAAACGAGAAATTCGTGCCCGGTCTGGCGAGTATTGATGAGGGAGGTGTATTAATGTACGCCGTTATTGCTACAGGAGGCAAGCAGTATCGTGTGAAGGAAGGGGATGTCTTCTTTGTTGAGAAACTCTCAGCTGGAGAGGGCGAAACCGTAGAAATTACCGATGTGCTGGCAGTAGGTGAAGGAGAAGACCTGAAAGTAGGCACTCCTTTTGTTGATGGGGCTAAAGCCGTATTGAAGGTTTTAAGCCATGGCAAAGGCAAGAAAATTATTGTTTTTAAGTATAAGCCTAAGAAGAACTATCGTCGTAAAACAGGCCATCGTCAGCCATATACAAAGGTAACTGTGGAAAAAATACAGTCCTAGGGTTAAAGATATGATAATTGTTTCTATAGAACGTTCAAATGGAACAATAAGAGGTTATACTGTTAAGGGGCATGCCGGATACCTGCCTCCGGGTGAGGATATAGTGTGTGCTGCCGTTTCTATGTTGACTCAAACAACCTTATTGGGCCTGATGCGTTTTATCAAGGAAGGCCTGTCCTATCATATTGATAGTTTAGGCACATTAACCTGCAGGCTGCCGGAGGAATTGAGCAAAAAGGAGCAGTTGCAGGCCCAGGCTATTTTAGAGACGATGGTTATGGGATTAAAGAATTTGCAAGGAAACTATAAAGGATATATAAGAGTTTTTAATAGGAGGTGGACCTCGTGATTAATATTAATCTCCAATTGTTTGCTCATAAAAAAGGGGTAGGCAGTTCCCGTAACGGTCGTGATTCAAATCCCCAATATTTAGGTGTGAAACGTGGCGAAGGGACTGTTGTTACTGCTGGGAACATTATTGTCCGCCAGCGCGGAACTAAGATTCATCCCGGCAATAATGTCGGTATCGGAAGAGATGATACACTGTTTGCATTAATTGACGGTGTGGTCAAGTTTGAAAGAAAAGGTAAAGACAAGAAACAGGTCAGTGTGTACAGCAGGGTAGAAGCTGTTGTATCATAACATTGTTGCAGTAATGTCGCTTAAGGCGCCTCAAATGAGGCGTCTTTTACTTTGTGTGCATTTTTCGGGATAAGGACCATATTCAGTGAGATAATAAGTGTAGTAACTTGAGGTGATTAAAATGTTCGGGAAATGGAAAAAAAAATTAAAAAAGGTTTTTGTCACTCCTCGTAATGAGTCACAGGCAATTGGACATGGTGAGTTTAAGAAGCCCGTTTCTGCTAACCTTGACAAAAACATGTCACACCTTAAAGACCTATTTGACAGGTGTACAGATGTTATTTTCCGTGAGTTTGATGCAGCCATTAGTGGTGGGGTTAAAACTGCCATGGTCTACATTGACGGGCTTGTTAATAAAGAGATGCTTACAGAGGACCTTGTCAAAGCTCTTATGTATGATGCAAATCTTCTTGATCGTTCCACTTCTTTCAAGGACTCTGCCGATTATTTGAGCCGCAGAATAATTGCCTTTACCGAAGTTAAGGTACAGGATAACTTAATGGATGCCGTAAATTCAATATTGAGCGGTGAAACCCTCTTGTTAGTGGACGGGGTTAATAAGGCTTTTGCTCTTTCAACCCAGGATTGGGTGCAGAGAGCGGTTTCCGAGCCGGCAACGGAAAACGTTGTTCGCGGTCCCAGGGAGGGCTTTACTGAAAGCCTGCAGACTAATTATACCTTGATAAGGAGGCGCATCAAGTCATCCCGACTGAAATTTGAGACCATGAAAATTGGGGCTATTACGAAAACAGCGGTTAGTATTGGGTATATTGAGGGTATAGTTAACAGCAAGATAGTTGAGGAAGTAAGAATCCGGCTGCGGAGGATTGATATAGATGGGATACTTGACAGCGGATATATTGAGGAATACATAGAGGATGCCCCGTTGAGTGTGTTCCCCACTTTACACGCAACAGAACGACCTGATAAGGTTGCTGGGGGGCTATTGGAGGGACAGGTTGTTATCCTGGTTGATACTACCCCTTTTGCGCTGCTGGCTCCGATTACTTTTCCACAAATGCTTCAGGCCAGTGAGGATTATTATCTGAGATGGCCTTTTGCCAGTTTTATTCGGTTTATCAGGTTTTTCACTTTGAGTATAGCGCTGTTGGCGCCGCCATTATATATCGCAGTGACCACCTATCATCAGGAGATGCTCCCATTAACGCTCTTGGTTTCTATTGCAGCCGCTAGGGAGGGGGTGCCGTTTCCCGCCTTTGTGGAGGCACTGCTTATGGAGGCAACTTTTGAGGTGCTCCGGGAAGCAGGGGTACGCCTGCCAAAAGCTGTCGGTCAGGCGATAAGCATTGTGGGTGCTTTAGTGATCGGGGATGCGGCGGTTTCGGCAGGGCTGGTTTCACCTGCCATGGTTATCATCGTATCCATTACAGCAATAGCATCTTTCAGCCTGCCGTCTTATTTCGGGGCATTTTCCCTGCGCATCCTCAGGTTTCCCCTGATGATTATGGCTGCTACCTTAGGGTTTTTTGGCGTTGTGGCGGGGCTGATGGCCTTGATAATTCATTTGTGTTCTCTTAGATCTTTTGGAGTTCCTTATCTATCACCACTGGCACCAACGTCTTGGAGGGATTGGAAGGACATGTTCATTCGTTTGCCTTGGTGGACTATGTTCACCAGGCCAAGAATGACCGGTGTCAAGGAACCGGCACGCCAGGATTATATGCAGAAACCCAGACCGCCCCGGCGGCGTCCCGGTGAAAGGAGAGGCAAATGAAAATAAATGAGAAAGTTTCAAGCACCCAGATGATGTTTCTTATGGTTACCTCTATAGCGGTTACGGGTTTTCTGTATGCGGTCAGCATAACTTCCGCAATTGCATTACAGGATGCCTGGATGTCGGCGGGTTTGGGGGCGACCCTTATAGGGCTTTTGATAGCCTTTGTTTGTGCGGGCCTGGGTTTATACTATCCCGATAATTCTATAGTGGAATATGCCCCGGAATTAATAGGCAAGATTGGCGGCAAGGTAATTGGACTTCTGTATATACTGTCTTTTATGCATATGAGTGCAATTATAGTCAGGGAATTCGGTGATTTTCTGGTAACCTTGTTTCTGCCGGAAACCCCGCTGGTGGTATTCAATCTAATAATTGTCCTGCTGGCTGCTTACGCTATATATAACGGTATGGAAGTCCTCTGCAGGATAAACCAGTTAATATTCCCATTTTTTATTGGGGCTTTCATATTTGTTGCTTTATTTTTCTATCCTGAAGTAAGATTTTATAACTTTCTGCCGGTATTGGAAAACGGGATTAAGCCAGTACTCTTTGCTTCATTAATACCTGGCATGTGGAGAGGAGAAATGGCAGTAATCCTAATGTTTTTACCTTTTATGAACCAACCCCGGGAAACACTGAAAACTTTGATAATCGCGGATATTTTGATTGGGCTTTTGTTGACCTTGTCAGCGGCTGTAAATATAGCTGTATTAGGACCACTACTAGCGAAAAACATGGTTCGTTTCCTGGAGCAATTGCAGCCTTTGGTGTTTTTTATGTGGATAGTCGGAATGACGATTAAGTTGGCAGTATTTTACTTAGCTTCTGTGCTGGGGGCTGCTCAATGGTTAAATATTAAAGATTACCGGTCCGTTATTTTTCCTCTTGGTATATTTATTCTGGTCTATTCCTTTGCCCTATTCGAAAACTCCGCGGAAATGGTCGCCTTTTTAGCCAAACCTGCTATACCATATATGTATATTTTTGAATTAATTATTCCAATGGCACTGCTGGCTATAGCATTTATTCGAAAAAAAAGGGGACATAAATAAGGAGAGGCAAATGAAAATAAATGAGAAAGTATCAAGCACCCAGATGATATTTCTCTTGGTTACTATTATTTCAGCTACAGGTTTCCTGTTTGCTGCTAACATAACTGCTGCGTTTGCATTTCAGGATACCTGGATATCGGTGGCTTTTGGGGCTACCCTTATTGCGCTGTTAGTAGCTTTTATCTGTATGCGCCTGAGTGTATATTATCCGGATAAATCTGTGGTGGAATATGCTCCTGAATTAATAGGCAAAATTGGCGGTAAGTTTATTGGACTCTTATATATACTGTTTTTTACGCATTTCTCTGCAATTATAGTCAGGGAATTTGGGGAGTTTCTGGTAAGTGCATTCCTCCCGGAGACACCGCTGCTGGTTTTTAACCTAATAATTGTCCTGCTGGCTGCTTACGCTGTATATAACGGTATGGAAGTCCTCTGCAGGATAAACCAGTTAATATTCCCTTTTTTTATTGGGGCTTTCTTATTTGTAGCTATATACTTTTATTCTGAAGTAAGATTTTATAATTTTCTGCCTGTACTGGAAAAAGGGATTAAACCTGTACTCATAGGTTCACTGATACCTGGTATATCGAGGGGGGAGATTGTGGTTATTCTAATGTATGTGCCTTTTATGAACCAACCTCGGGAGACGGGGCGAGTTTTAATAATTAGTATTTTTGTGATTGCATTTTTATTAACCTTGTCGGCGATTATAAATATAGGTGTACTTGGACCAATACTTACTAAAAGCTTGATCCGTTACCTGGAGCAGTTGGAGCCTTTGGTCTTTTTTATCTGGATAACCGGAAACACAATTAGATTAGCGGTGTTTTACCTGGCTGCAGTGCTGGGGACCGCTCAGTGGCTGAATATTAAAGATTACCGGCCCATGGTTTATCCTATTGGTATATTTATTTTGGTTTATTCCTATGTTATATTTGAAAACACCTCAGAAATGGTTGTTTTTTTGGCAGCACCTGTTGTGCCATATATGTATATTATTGAGTTAATTATCCCAATGACGCTGCTGGTTGCAGCGTTTATTCGGAAAAAATGGGGGTAAAAAATATTGAAGAAAAAGGTAATTGCCTTGATTCTCGTTTTTAATATGTTTTTCTATTCCGGCTGTTGGAGCAGAAGTGAAATTGAGGACCTGGCCTTAGTGACAGCTATCGGGATTGACGAAATGATTCTCAATGGGGAGGAAATGCCTAAGATGAGCCTCTTGATTATAAGACCCTCCCAATTAGGGGTCCAGAGCGCAAGTGTATCTAAGGACGTTAATCCGGAATGGCTGGTTAGCGATGTGGGCAGCACTTTATATGACGCCATGCGCAAAATATATGACAGAAGTCCTAGGAATTTGAAGTTTTATCATAACCAAATGATAATTATCGGTGAAAAAAGCGCCCGCAGCGGGCTTGATGATGTATTTGATTTTTTCCAGCGCCAGAAAGATATCAGGCCTCAAACATGGATTTTCATCTGTCGTGGGGAAGCCGCTGAAGTAATGAAATCATTGCCGGAATTTGAAAGTACACTTTCAAAAGAAGTATCTGAAATGATAACCAATTCCATAACAAATACTTCAGATACCTTTCCTGTTGACCTTTTGCGGTTAAGTAAAAGGATACTGGTTCCGGGCTGGGATTCGGTGCTGCCGGTTATAAGGATAATAAGTCCGCGTGAAGTAAAAGGAAGTAAACGTGAGGAAAAAGAGGCTGATAAAACAGTTATGCTGGAAGGTGTGGGTGTTTTTCAGAAAGGCAGACTGGTAGGGTTTATGGGAGTGGAGGAAACAACCGGATTTCTTTACCTTGCTGATAGGATACAAAGGTCAATTATTACATTTAAACATAAAGCTGAAAGTGGAAGGGAATTCAATATTTCAGCAATTATATCAAATTCATCCAGTAAAACTACACCTGTTTTTAAGGATGGCCGGTTGATGATAGAAGTAGAGATTAAGGCCAATGCTGATATAGTAGAGGTTCAAAGCAAGGTTGATATAGGGGATAGTCAGCAGGATTTGCCTTTGAGCAAACCGGAAACTATCAAACACTTGAACAGTGACCTCAACCAAAAAATAAAATTAATGGCCCAAAAATCACTTGATATAGCCCAAAAAAAATATAAGGCAGATATTTACGCATTTGGCAGAATAGTACATCAAAAATATCCTGATTATTGGAAAAAGGTGGAGCGGGACTGGTATGAGATATACCCTGAGATGCCCATAAATATAAAAGTAGATGCCAGGATAAGGTCAACTTCTGGTATTGCAGATCCGTTTGAGCTTAAATAAGTAGGCTCTCGGAAATGAGCAGAGATGAAATATGATGAGGCATTGTACCAATTTTCCACACTGCCACTGGAGCAATCTAACCTTGTTCCTGGCGAAGCCATAGACTAAACCGCCAATTCGGCTCCTGCCTCAATGGCGGCTTCGCCATCCATGGCTCCGGTCTCTGGCTTCGCTTAGCGGAACTTCGGTAAGATTTCTTACAGCGGCAGTGCAAGGAAAATCTTGCACAACACCTCACCATATATCACGGTCATTTCCGGAGCCTACTGTGGAGGAAAAAACAAAAAGTCCAAGGCACAAAGCCTTAATTATTGAGGAAATTCTATTTACGAGAGACTTAAAATAATCCGGAGGAGGAATTTAGGTTGACAATCTTTATATTGATTATTGTTTTCCTGGGGATAATTGCTCTGGAAGTGCCAACATTGGTGAAAAACAGTCAATGGCGGGAACTGGCAGCTTTTGGTATATTGATGCTGGGTGCAATGGCAGTGACATTTGCTTATGTTTTGGGGCTGCCTGTTCCAAATCCTACTAAGGGTATTGAAGCGATGGTCAATTTTACTGCCGGTATGTTAAAAAAGATTCTAAGCTGAGTCGGGAAACTGCAGTGGTGTATTTTTGGCCCGAAGCAGGAAAAATTAAACATTGGCGAGAATATTGAAAAGGCTTGGCTGATGCCAAGCCTTAAAAGAGTTAACTAATAAATACGGGGGTTATCCAAAGTGAAAGATATGATTGAAGTTTTGAGGGTCCAGAGGCATGATTTTATGAATCACCTTCAGGTCATTTTGGGTTTACTGCAGTTACAGAAGTATGACCGGGCAGGTGACTATATAAAAGAGGTAGCTGCAGATATGGATCAGGCGGGGGTCTTAACGCGTCTCGGGATACCAAATATAGTGTCGGTAGTGCTCTTGGCTCAAGTATCAGCCGAAAAGCAGGGTATTCATATTAATAATAATATTGGCACAATGCTCGAAAATGGTTTACAGAACGAAATGACAGTTGCTGAGATAATCAGGGAAATGCTTGACCTGGCAGTCCGCCTCAGTCAGACAGGGCCAAGTTTTGCTGGCAGCATTGATTTTGAAATAATCGAAACAATCGGGGACTATGTTTTTCAGGTTAGTTTCTGTTCCGTGCAGGATGTTGCTGCCGATGTTCTCTTAATGAATGAAAAGTCAGCTGGAGTGCAGGGTAATATAATGACAGGTAATTCGGCAAATGGGATAACAGTAATAACTCTTACGGTACCAAAAAATTAATTGATAATTAGGTGATAAAATTGTTTTATGATAAAGCAAAAGTTTATGTAAAAGGCGGAGACGGCGGAAACGGGGTTGTCGCTTTTCGCCGGGAAAAGTATGTTCCTCTGGGCGGTCCTAGCGGTGGTGACGGCGGTAATGGGGGAAGTGTTGTCCTTAATGCAGATGAGGGTTTAAGGACACTGGTGGATTTTCGTTATCAGAGGCATTATAAAGCAGACCGGGGTGAACATGGTCAGGGCAAGGGTATGCACGGCCGCGGCGCCGGTGATATGCAGATTAGTGTTCCGGTAGGGACCATTATCAGGGACGCTGAATCCGGGGAATTGCTTGCCGATATGACCGTTCACGGACAACAGGTTGTGGTTGCCGCCGGCGGCCGGGGCGGCCGGGGTAATGCTAGGTTTGCCAGCGCTGCCAATAAGGCGCCGCGGATTGCTGAAAAGGGAGAACCGGGACAAGAAAGATGGCTTGACCTGGAATTAAAGCTGCTTGCTGATGTTGGATTAGTTGGTTTCCCAAATGCGGGCAAATCAACAATTATATCAAGGATTTCTGCTGCCAAGCCCAAAATAGCGGATTATCCTTTTACAACCCTTGTTCCTAACCTTGGTGTTGTCAGGATGCCTGATGGTCATAGCTTTATAGTTGCAGACATTCCGGGGCTTATTGAAGGGGCTCATCAGGGTGCGGGATTGGGACATGAATTTTTGCGTCATGTGGAACGCACGAGGGTGTTGGTTCACCTTGTTGATATGGCCGGAGTAGATGGTCGGGATCCCATAACAGATTTTAGAACCATTAATCGGGAACTTGAGGCATATAACCCTGGTCTGGCTCAGAGGCCCCAGATTGTTGCTGCTAATAAGATGGACCTTCCCGGTGCTGCTGAAAACTATCAGATTTTCAAATCTGAGTTGGGGGATGCGGTTGAAATTTTCCCTATTTCCGCTGTGACAGGTAAGGGGGTTGAATCTCTTTTGTACAGGGTCGCTGAGGTACTTTCAGAGGCTCTTGCCGCTCCGGAAGGTGCAGCTATACCGGAAAAGGTAACACGTGTCTCGGCAGAGCCCAGGTTTAGTGTTTACAGGGAGAATGACCTTTTTGTTGTGAGCGGGCCTGAAGTTGAAAGGCATTATGCCATGACAGACTTTGGCAATGAGGAGACTATAAAGCGTTTTCTGCGTATACTTAAGGCAATGGGGGTTGATGATGAGCTGAGGCGGCTCGGAGCTAAAGATGGTGATACCGTCAGAATAGGCAATCTGGAATTTCAATTCAGGGATTAGACTTTGTTGTCAGATACAGTATGGCAGCCAAATATCAAACATGATATAATATGGCTTGACAGTTCAGATAAGTAATGCTTAACAGTTAATTGCAGAGGAGGTTCCCAATTTTGGCTAGGCAGGAAACAGACTTAACAGGAAAACAAAAACGCTATCTTCGCGGGTTGGGGAGCACTATTGACCCGGTAATCCAGATTGGTAAGGGAGGCGTTGTACCTGGAGTTATAAAGCAGGCGGATGATGCCCTGGAAGCCCGGGAACTGGTTAAGGCAAGGGTGCTCAATAATTGTCTTGAAGATACTAAACAGGTGGCCGGGGTTCTGTCACGGGAAACAGGAGCGGCATTGGTCCAGGTTATTGGACATACGTTTCTTATATACAGGACATCATCCGAAAACCCCAAGATAAAGTTGCCGTAACGGGGGGAAGACAATTGGCTTTAGATTTAAATGATATACGGAACTTTAAAAAGATAAAACGTATTGTGGTCAAGGTTGGTTCCAGTACCTTGAGCTATCCCAACGGGAGGCTGAACATTACGCAGATGGAGCTTTTGGCAAGGGACCTGGCTGATTTGCAGAACAGGGGTATTGAAGTGATTTTGGTATCATCGGGGGCTCAAGGAGCCGGCATGGGTAAGATGGGTTTGTCGCGGAGGCCGAAGACAATACCTGAGAAACAGGCTGCTGCCGCTATTGGTCAGGGTCTCTTAATGCACATGTATGAAAAGCTGTTTTCGGAGTATGGGATAACAGTTGCTCAGGTGCTGCTTACAAGGGAGGATATTATGGACCGGAAAAGGTTCCTGAATGCCCGAAATACCCTGAATGCCCTTCTGGGAATGGAGACAATCCCTATTATTAATGAAAATGATACTATTGCAGTTGAAGAAATCCGCTTTGGTGATAATGATGCTTTATCTGCATTAGTTGCCAGTTTGATAGAAGCAGAACTTCTTATTATTTTATCAGATATTGCCGGTTTATATACCGGCAATCCCGCAACTGATAAAGATGCTACCCTGATTCCTCTTGTTACCGAGATAAACGAGGACATTGAACATATTGCCGGAGGCAGTGGTTCAAAGCTGGGGACCGGGGGAATGGTTACCAAGCTGCAGGCGGCAAAGGTGGCAATGAATTCCGGGTTTCCCATGATTATTGCCCAGGGGAGCGAGAATAGGATAGTGAGAAGAATAGTTGATGGGGAACAACTCGGAACTCTGTTTATGCCTAGGGAAAACAGGCTTCATTCAAAAAAACGATGGATTGCTTTTGGTTCTAATGTTCAGGGAACAATCCTGATTGACAGCGGAGCCAGGAAGGCCTTGGCGGAAGACGGGAAAAGTCTGCTTCCATCGGGTATTGTCAGTGTTGCGGGCACTTTTGAAATTGGAAATACTGTCAGCGTATTTTATGAAGGGAAGGAAATTGGCAGGGGAATTGTCAATTATTCGTCTTTAGAATTAGACAGCATAAAAGGTAAAAAGACCGGGGAGATTCCTAAAATACTTGGGTACAAAGACTTTGATGAAGTAATTCATAGAGACAACTTTGCATTAAATATTTAGGGGGAGATTAAATGATAAGGGGAGAAGTTACCGGTAAAGCGGCACAGGCAAAGCAAGCGGCCAGGTTACTGGGGTCGCTGTCTACTGCTGTCAAAAATCAGGCTCTCCTGGTAATGGCTGAAGAGCTTATCGACCGGGCTGATGAAATAGTTGCAGCCAATAAAATTGATATGACCAAAGGCAGGGAGAAGGGATTGTCGGCAGCGCTGCTGGACCGCCTGCTGTTGACAGAAAACCGGATTAATGAAATGGCTGCAGGTTTAAAGGAAATTGCCATGCTTCCTGACCCTGTAGGTGAGGTCATATCCATGTGGAATCGGCCGAATGGCATGCAGGTTGGTAAGATGAGGGTCCCTGTAGGGGTTATTGGGATTATTTATGAGGCTAGGCCCAATGTTACGGTTGATGCTGTGGGGCTTTGCCTGAAGACTGGGAATGCCGTTATTCTCAGGGGTGGTTCTGAAGCCATTAATTCCAATAAGGCCATCACAGGGATTATTTCAAAAGCAGCTGTCAGAGCAGGGATCCCCGAGGGCGCTATTGGATTGATTGAGACAACCGACAGGGAGGCTGTTGATATACTTCTGAAACTTAATGAATATATAGATATACTAATTCCCAGAGGCGGTTCGGGCCTTATTCAGACAGTTGTAAAAAATGCTACGGTACCAGTTATTGAGACTGGGGTGGGTAATTGCCATGTTTATGTTGATAATCAGGCAGACCTGCAGATGGCAAAAAATATTGTAATAAATTCCAAGACTCAGCGTCCTGGGGTATGTAATGCCATGGAAACACTGCTGGTACATCAGGATGTTGCTGAAAACTTGCTCCCTGACCTGCTGGAAACCCTGAAACAGGAATATGGAGTGGAAATCAGGGGATGTTCCGCTGTCAAGGAATTGGTGAATTGGGTAAATGAAGCTAATGAAGAAGATTTTTATACGGAATACCTTGACCTTATTATGGCTGTCAAGATTGTCCCTGGCATTGAGGCCGCCATGGATCATATCTATAAGTATGGTACCAGGCATACTGAGGCAATAGTAACCACCAATTATAACAAGGCCCGCCGGTTTGTTCAGGAGGTTGATGCGGCTGCAGTTAACGTTAATGCTTCCACTAGGTTTACAGACGGTTTCCAGTATGGGTTTGGGGCTGAAATCGGTATCAGTACCCAGAAGCTACATGCCAGGGGACCGATGGGGCTGACCGAACTGACTACTTACAAGTTTATTGTTTACGGAGATGGTCATATAAGGAAATAGAAGAAAGGAAAATGTTTGGGATGGTTGTTCCGGCTACTGCCAATTGGAAGAAAATCGGTATTATGGGTGGGACCTTTGATCCGATACATTATGGACATCTGCATATTGCTGAGTGTTCCAGGCATAGGTTTGGTCTGGAAAAGGTGATTTTTGTTCCAGCCGGGAATCCGGTACACAAGAGCAGGAAAAGTATTACCAGTTCTGCCAGGCGTATGGAGATGACCGCTTTGGCTATCCGGTCCAACCCTAACTTTGATATGTCGGAAGTTGAGGTGCGGCGTTCCGGACCGACATATACCGTTGATACCCTTGAGGAGCTTCATAGAGAAGGTATAGGAGATCAGATTTTTTTTATCACAGGTGCTGATGCAATCCTTGAAATACTGACCTGGAAAAATGTTGTCAGGGTATTTGAATTATGTGAATTTATTGCAATTACCAGGCCGGGGTACTCATTCAAAGAAATGGACCGGGTTTTAACCAAGCTTACAAAGCCACAGAGAGACAGGATTCATTTCAATGAAACCGGCGGCATTCTTATATCTTCAACTGATATCCGCCGGCGGGTCCTGTGCGGAGAGCCCATTAAATACCTTGTACCGCCTGAAGTAGAGGGGTATATTAATGAAAATGGGCTATATTTTCCTGAAGGAGAAGAGTTTGAATGAATAAAATAAAGTGATAATTATTCCCAAACTTAATATTGAATAGAAAGGACTCAATTGAACATAATACTTACTAGATTAGACCCAACAAAATAGTTCCAGGTAACTAGGTTCCCGCATTACAGCATTTCATTCCAGACAGCTGTCTGTTTCAACGGCACCCTGGGTCTTTCGGAACCTGTGGTGCCGTTTACATTCAGCCAGTTTTTTTGAACCAGTTTTCTTAATAAGAAAGAGAGGTGATGGTGAAGATGGTCCGCACACTTTATGTCGGCAATTTACCATGGGCAACCAAACCTGAGGATTTGGAGGATCTTTTTAAGCAGCACGGAGAAGTAGTTGGCAGTCGAATTATAACTGACCGTGAAACAGGTCGATCAAGAGGCTTTGGTTTTGTGGAGGTAACTGATGAGGATGCAGATAAAATGATTGAAAGACTAAACGGCGCCGATTTCCAGGGCAGAGTCCTGACAGTAAACGAGGCTAAGCCCAGAGCTAATGAATAAATCACCTGGAGCCTCCTCTGTTAAGTACAGGGAGGTTTGTTTTTATTTTTTATATTTTGGGGGAGAAATAATGCCAATAAAAGATATTGAGAGCTACATAAGACGGTCCCTGACCGACTTACGTTACAGGCATACATTGGGAGTGGCTCAAACTTCGGTAAAGCTTGCAGGTATTTATGGGGTAGATAATGCTAAAGCTGAAATTGCGGCACTAATTCATGATATTGCCAGGGATTTTAGTAATGAACTGCTTTTGGAAATGTGCCTTAAATATAGCATAGAACCGGATGAGACCGAAAAAGCGGTACCGGCTCTCCTGCACGGCAGGGTTGGAGCTAAAATTGCCGCAGAGAAGTTTAATATTACTGATGGTGAAATTTTGGACCCGGTCAAGTATCATACAACAGGGCGGAAAAATATGACAATACCTGATAAAATCTTGTTTCTTGCCGATATGATTGAGCCAGGCAGGGATTTTCCTGGTGTTACGGAGCTAAGGGAACTGGCATTTCAAGATTTGGACCGGGCGTTGCTCAAAGGTCTCAATTCAGCTATCAAATATGTGATTGAAAAGGATCTGACAATACATATGGCTAGTATTGATGCGCGAAATGACTTGATAAGGAAAAAGTTCGGAATTAGTAATATTTTGAAGGAACAAAGGTGTTAGAAGGAGAATATATGATTAAATATACCGAAACTTTAACTGGGGGGAAGTCAATTTGGCCCTATCACCAAAACAGATTGCTTTACTTGCTGCCGGTGCCGTAAAAGATAAAAAGGCTAAAGATATAGTATTGCTTGATATTGAGGAGATCTCGGTTGTTTGTGATTATTTTCTTATTTGTACCGGTCTTTCATCAACCCAGGTTAAGGCGATTGCCGAGAATATTGAGCAAAAGCTAAAGGAACAAGGGATTACTAAACTTAGGATGGAAGGTTATAAAGATGCTCATTGGGTGTTAATTGATTTTGGTGCAGTAGTTGTTCACATATTTCAGGAAAATGACCGAGAGTTTTATAACTTGGAGCGTTTATGGGGAGACGCTAAGGCGGTTTATATGTAGCTGCCTTTTTTAGTAGAAGGGAATAGTCAGGTTGAAAGGATTGAAAATATTGGATTGGAGAAAGAAACTTGGGACCCGCGAAAGACTCGAAATGAAAGAAATATTTCGTAATTCCAGACCTGCGACCGATATCAGGAGAGGTGATACCCTCAAGGGAAAGGTGTATAATATTATTGATACAGGAGCTTTTGTAATTAGTGATCAGGGGTATATAGGTTTTATCCATGTTCATGAGCAGCCTCATCCGCTCAAAAAAGATATGGTTGTTGAAGGAAGAGTAACTTATGTAAGGCCGGACGGAAGAGTGAATCTGTCTCTTCGTCCCAGGAAGGAATATTCAAGGATAACGGATGCGGAAAAGATATTGGAGTACCTTAGGAAAAGGAAAGGTGCCATGCCGTTTGGTGACCATTCCCCCCCTGAAGTCATCAGAGACAAGTTCGGTATCAGTAAATCAGCTTTTAAGAGAGCAATCGGGAAGCTGCTGAAGGACGGCGTGGTAGTTGAAGAAGATAATTGGATTGTCCTAAAGGAAGAGGACCGGTCATGATATATGCCGGTTTTGCTTTGATATATGACCGTCTTATGCAGGATATACCTTATGAGAGCTGGGTTAATAATCTTGGCAGGATCTTTGATAAACATGTGATTGATCCGGAGCATATCCTGGACATTGGGTGTGGAACCGGCAATGTTACAATAGCCCTTGCCGAAATAGGATACCGGATAACCGGCTTGGATATATCTTCGGAGATGCTTTCAGTTGCAGAGCAAAAGTCACGCGCTAAAGGTCTAACCATAGAATGGTTGCAGCAGGATATGAGGCAAATGGAACTTGGTGAACCCAAGTTTGATTTGGTAATATCCATGACCGATAGTATGAACTATATGTCCGGAGACCGGGAGCTTGGGGATGTTTTCCAAAGGATAAAAAAGTGTCTCAAGCCTGGAGGGTGGTTGATTTTTGATTTAAACTCGCATTATAAGATAAGCACAGTTTTCGGAAATAATATTTTTACTCTTCTGGAAGATGATATCGCATACATATGGGAAAACTCATATGATTCAGTTACACATACCTGTACAATGGACCTTACTTTTTTTGTCAAGGAGGTTGATGGGAAATTCCGGAGATTTAGTGAACAGCACCAGGAAACGGGCTATTCGATTGAAAAGGTAACAAAACTTCTGGATAAAGCGGGCTTTGCAGTTGCAGGGGTTTACGCCGAAAACTCTTTTGATGTCCCGGTGGTGAAAACAGAAAGGATATATTTTGTTGCCTGCAGCAAGAGGGAACAATGATACCCATACCTTTTCATACCGGTTGACTTTTTTGAATCTTTTTAGTAAAATTACATACATATTATGTTTGAATAATGAAAAAGCAATGATGGGAAATATTAGATGGCTTGAGCCTCTTTAGAGAGCTGCCGGCAGGTGTAAGGCAGCGGGGAACGGTCATTGAACTCTTCCTTGAGATGTGCAGGTGAAATTATAATTAAGTAGTCTGCGCCGGGCAGTCCGTTATCCTGTAAAATAAGTGGGCAACCGGTATTTATTGCCGGATGTCAATTTGGGTGGTACCACGGAAGCAGCCTTTCGTCCCTGAGGGATGATAGGTTTTTTTTATTAATAAGTTAGGAGAGGAGTTAACGTGAAAGAACGCTACGATTTTTCATCAATAGAAACCAAATGGCAAAAAATATGGGAAAAAACCGGTTTGCATAAGGTAGTTGATAATGACCCGGCAAGGAAAAAGTATTACTGTCTGGAGATGTTTCCATATCCGTCCGGCAACTTGCATATGGGACATGTGAGAAATTACTCCATTGGTGATGTGGTGGCCAGGGTAAAAACTATGCAGGGATACAATGTTCTGCACCCAATGGGATGGGATGCCTTCGGGCTTCCGGCAGAAAATGCGGCTATTAAGCACGGGACCCATCCTTATCAGTGGACCAAGAGCAATATCGAAAATATGAGAAAACAGTTGTCAAGGCTTGGTTTCAGTTATGATTGGGACAGGGAGGTAACTACCTGCACACCAGACTATTATAGGTGGACACAGTGGCTTTTCCTGCAGTTCTATAAAAATGGTCTGGCATATAAGAAACATGCTGCCGTAAACTGGTGCCCCGGTTGTGTTACGGTTTTGGCCAATGAACAAGTTGTTAACGGGGCCTGTGAGCGCTGTGGGACGAGTGTAGAAAAAAAAGGCTTATCTCAGTGGTTCCTGAAAATTACCGACTATGCCGACAGGCTTCTTGCAGATATTGAAAAGCTCAACGGATGGCCTGACAAAGTAAAGATTATGCAGGAGAATTGGATAGGACGCAGCGAGGGGGCTGAAGTGGATTTCCGGGTCGATGGGACAGATGATATCATTACGGTGTATACCACCAGGCCGGATACCATTTATGGAGTAACTTTCATGGCACTTGCTCCGGAATCCCCGCTGGTAGAAAAACTGACAAAAGGGACTTCGTATGAAGCAAGTGTTGGGGATTTTGTGCACCGGATGCAGAATTTAAGTGAAATTGACAGGACATCGGCAGATGCTGAAAAAGAGGGGCTTTTTACAGGGGCTTATGTGATAAACCCCTTGAATGGTGAAAAAGTTCCGCTGTTTATTGCCAATTATGTACTCATGGACTATGGTACCGGAGCTGTCATGGGGGTTCCGGCACATGACCAGAGGGATTTTGATTTTGCCACCAAGTACGGCCTTCAGATAAGGGTTGTTATCCTGCCTGAGGGAGTGCCTGATAAGTATGTGCAACTGACCCAGGCGTATGATGCTGAAGGAGTCATGGTCAATTCAGGTCCCTTTGACGGACAGAATAACGAAGATGCCATAAAAAATATTACTGCTTACATGGAAGAAAAGAGCATTGGCCGGTCAATGGTAAATTTCCGGCTAAGGGATTGGCTCATTTCCCGGCAGCGTTACTGGGGTGCCCCAATTCCTATCATTTACTGCGATAAGTGTGGTGAGGTTGCGGTCCCTGATGAAGAGCTTCCGGTACACTTGCCTACTGATGTGGAATTTAAGCCTACAGGCAAGTCGCCGCTTACCGAGTATGATTCTTTTGTAAATACGGTGTGTCCGGAATGCGGTGGTCCTGCTCGGCGGGAGACTGATACTATGGATACGTTTATCTGTTCTTCATGGTATTTTTTAAGGTATTGCAGCCCTCATGATGACAAGAATGCCTTTACAAAAGGAAATGTTGCTTACTGGATGCCCGTTGAACAGTATATAGGGGGAGTTGAGCATGCAATCCTGCACCTGTTGTATTCGAGATTTTTTACCAAGGTTTTAAAGGACCAGGGTTTGGTTAATTTTGATGAACCTTTTACCAATTTGTTGACACAGGGCATGGTTCTTAAGGATGGTGCCAAGATGTCCAAGTCAAAAGGGAATACGGTAAGCCCTGAGGAAACTGTTTCCAGGTACGGGGCAGATACGGCGCGGCTGTTTATTTTGTTCGCAGCTCCCCCGGAGCGTGACCTGGAGTGGAGTGATGCTGGGGTTGAAGGCTCTTACAGGTTCCTTAACAGGGTATGGCGCCTGGTGTATGCATACCTTGACAGCACAGAGAAGTACTTCGGGTCGGAAGAAATGTCTGAAGCCGATAAGGAGATTAGGAGGCTGACCCATTATACTATTAAAAAAATATCAGATGATGTGAATCAGAGATTTAACTTTAATACAGCCATCAGTGCAATTATGGAATTTGTTAACAGCTTGTACCAATACAGGGACAAGAACCCTGTACGCAACAGCTCAATTGAGGCGGAGGCAATAAATACCTTGGTTATATTGCTGGCACCTTTTGCACCTCATTTTGCAGAAGAACTATGGCATGAATTGGGAAACAACGATAGTGTGCATAAACAGTCCTGGCCAACATATAACCCTGCGGCTCTTATCCAGGATGAAGTAGAGATAGTGGTTCAGCTCAACGGCAAGGTTAAGAGCCGGATGATGGCACCGGCTGATTTTGACAAAGGTCAATTAGAAAACTTTGTCCTGAAACATGAAAAAGTTGTGGAGCTGATATCAGGTAAACAGGTGCTTAAGGTTATTGTAGTTCCAAAGAAGCTGGTAAACATCGTAGTTAAGTAACTACTTTGGGAGGGATGAGTATGTTCCGGAAGATGGGCAATAATTGTACTATTATATGTATGGTTGTTTTGGTTGTCTTTTTATCTTTTGTTTATGGGTGTGGCAATCAAATTGAGGGTGACAGTGAAAAAATTACCGCTGAGGTTCTCGGTGATTCTATGATTGTTGGTTTGCGAAACATTACCGGTGAGTTATCCTTAAAAAGTCTTGTGACTGTGACAGCACATGGGAAAGGCTTGAAATTCAGTGAGATTGACCGGGCTTATGTTTTTGAAACTTCTCCGGATATGAGAAGTATTGCTTATGCTGCTGATGACGGCATTTATGTTATCGGCACCGATGGCAGTGATAAGCGGAAGATTACAGATATGAATCCAAAGCTTGATCTGAATTCTGATCAGAAACGCATTATCGGTAAAGTGATGGCTTGGTCTCCGGATGGCAAACGAATTGCATTTGTCAGTGGCGGGAACCTGTATAGCAAAAACGTTTATGACAAAAGTGAACCTGCCAAACTGGTTGCTAAAAGAACACAGGACCGGATAACTATTTCTGAAAGTTCACCTGCACTGGCTCCAAGGATAGACGGAATAATATGTCCAGGCTGGATTGATAACAGTACACTTGTTTACCAGGATTTTTTCATGGAATTTGACGGTCAGGCAGATTATCATTTTAATATTATTAAGATAAAAGAAGATGGTTCGGAAAAGCAGGTAATAATCCAACAGGGCCGGGAACCTTTGCTTTCTCCTGATAGGACAAAGATTCTTTACCACATCGCCAATGATCGTGGCGGAGAAGTTAGGATAGCAGATACTGACGGAGCTAATTCTGTTATGGCTTCAGACCTTTTGGGTACTGAACGGGAACCAATGATCTATTCATGGTCGAGGGATGGCAGCCACATTATTTTTGACGGTTTTGCTATTGATGCTGCCAGTGGTCAGAGGACTATATTTTCAGGACAACCTTACTCAAATGATATTAGTGCGACAGGTGCCGCACTACCGGCCTATTCCCCTGATGGACGATGGGTTCTCTTCCCTGGAGACGGGGCCCCCGGCCTAGTTAAAGCGGAAAATGGTAATTTTGTTTACGATTTGTCGGGAGCTTTTAGTTCTCTAAGGGGAATAACTGCGATTTCCTGGATAAAAGGTTAAGGAGTTAAAACAAGCAAAATAGGGCGCAATTTTGCGCCCTATTTTGCTTGTTTTTTATTTATAGGGGATTTTTTTTGCTTAATTGACTGAAGGTAATTATCAAACATTTTTATTTTTGAATCTATTTGTTCAAGTAAAATTTTTTTATTCATACTCTTTCCTCCGCTCTTGGTTGATATTACCAGTATAGACAGAAAGCGCTTTGATTATACCTGTCGGGGTATAATCTTGAAAAAATTTTTATTAAAAAAATTTAACGACAATAAATGACAGAAAAAACAAATAATGTAAGATATAATTAATACAGTAAAAAATGATATTTAAACGGGGTGGGGGCAGTGTGGACAATTGAAAAAAAACATCTGGCTATGGGTTTGGTCTTTGTTTGTGCAATTGTGTTTGGGCTTGGATACAAGGCAGGTCAAATCAAAGAACAGAAAAACTTCAAACCGGTTATTGCCCAAACAGTATCCGAACAGGCAAAATATACAGAGGACGGCAAACATACGGATGGAACGGATGGTCAGGACAGAGTCAATGATAAGGCTTACTCCAAGATTAGCGTACATATTGCAGGTGCTGTTGAGAAGCCTGGGGTATATACCTTTGTTGAAAATGCAAGGGTATGGGAAGGCGTAGACAAGGCGGTTCCTGCTAAAGATGCTGATTTGACAGGTATTAACCTGGCTGAAGTAATGGTGGATCAGCAACAGGTAATTGTTCCCCGCAAAGGAGAGGCCATTGTAGCTGCAGGAACTTCAACTTCTGCCGGTGGGAGTAGTAATGTTGTTCGCACGGGAAGCAGCAAAAAATACGGCAAAACAAATATAAACACAGCCGGAGCCGCAGAACTTGCTGAACTTCCGGGGATAGGCCCGGCAACAGCTCAGAAAATAATTGATTTGCGTAAGCAGCAGGGGGGGTTTAAGGATATTCGGGAAATTATCAATGTTTCAGGTATTGGGGAAAAGAAATACAGTGACCTCAAAGACAAGATTACTATTTGATAACAAGAAGATATGCGGAGGAAAAGTATGTGCAGACCTTTGGTGCTAATATTAATTATTTTTGCCACAGGAATAGTTATCGAATATTTTATTCGCATTCCTGCATATTTGGTTGTATGTGCAGCTCTTATCATGGCAGCTATGGCAGGAGCCAAACGCTTTGCGGTAAAAGGAAGCATTAAGGTATGCATTTATGCGGCAGTCTTGTTATGTGGGATCATGATATGTCGCCTTGAATTATATGTTTTGGAAGGCAATATTGATTTCCTGTCCGGAAACTATACAGTACTTGTCGGAACTGTGGTCGAAGAGCCAGATAGGAGAATTGACCGGATAAACTATGTTTTGCGAACTGAAACAATAAATTATTATATACAGTCGGACGGTACCCGAACTGTGGCAGACTTCAGGCCTAAAGGGTGTGTGCTTATTAGCGTTAAGGGGCCGGGGCCTGAATTTGGTTATGGAGACAGGGTGCAGGTTGTCGGATTACTGCAAAAAATCGAGGACCCTGGGAACCCAGGGGAATTTAATTATAAGAAGTACCTGGAGGATAGAGGGATTCGTCTGGTATTTAAATCACGCAATGGAGCGGGATTGACAAAAATCGGGACAGGCTCCGTTAATTTTCTAATGAAGTTTAGCATTAGCCTGAAAGATAAATTGACATCTGTGATAAATAAAAATATGCCTCAGAAGCAGGCAGCTCTGGTGGAAGGGATCTTGTTCGGCAACACAGGGAGAATCGACCCAGAGATTAAAGAAGATATGAGTTTAACAGGTGTTGCGCACTTACTATCGGTTTCGGGATATCATGTGGGCTTAGTGGCAGGTTTTATTATTCTTGCGGGGAATATCCTTGGGTTAAGAAAACCGGTGCGCGATGCCCTGACAATTAGCGGTACAGGGTTGTATGCGTTGATGGCAGGTGCTGGCCCTGCAGTAACCAGGGCACTGATAATGGCCTGGGTTTTGCTGCTGGCCGCGTATTGTCAAAAGGAATATGATTGGCCAAGCTCTATGAGCTTGGCTGGGCTGATAATTTTAATAATAAATCCTTTGGAATTATTTGATCCTGGATTTCAGTTGTCTTTTTTGGCTACATGGGGAATACTCTGCCTAGTGCCCATATTCAAGGGTTTAAATAAGATGCTGCCTCCTATTGGTCAGGCTTCATCAGTTGCTGTTGGGGCCCAAATTGCAGTATTTCCGGTCACTGCTTATTATTTTAATTATTTTTCCCTTGTTTTTCTTCCGGCCAATCTTATAATAGTACCCCTTATAAGCATAGTAATGCTTCTTGCCGGAACTGCGGCTGTTATGGGGCTTCTCTGGAATCCTCCGGCTGAGATATTAAGTATTGCAATTGCTGCGATTCTGGAAGTGACACTGCTGATTACCGGGGCTTTAGCGGGATTGCATTATGCAGTTATTAATGTAAAGCCACCGGGAATAATAAAAATTGCCTGCTATTACCTGGTCCTAGGCCTCTTTATGAAATTTTACAGAAATTATGGATTTCGTATCAGGTTAAAGCGACTGTGGTTTCTTAAACGTTCGATGGCGGTGTTGACAATCCTGGCCGTGTCCATGGTTCTCTTGTGGGGCGGGATCGCGTTCAGCGAGTCGAAAACTCTAGAAATAACATTTATAGATGTTGGACAGGGTGATGCTGCATTGGTACAAACTCCGGGAGGCAGAAATCTTCTTATAGATACCGGTGGTGTTTCAGAAAGCTTTACAGGGTTTGATGTAGGGGAACGAATAGTGCTGCCTTTTCTCAAGAGAAAGGGAGTAAGGGAAATTGATGTATTGGTGCTAAGCCATCCTCATTTGGATCACATTCAGGGAACATCGGCCCTACTAGGTAAAGTAAAGATTAAAACTGTAATTGTAGCCCCACAGTTTGCCAAGTATATGGAGGGGGCTGAACTGAAACAAAAATTATTGGAGAGGAATATTGAAATCAAGGAGGTTAGTAGAGGAGAATACATATATTTTGGCGAAAACATAATCCTTGAGATATTAAGCCCTGATGGCAGGGCTGCCGTTAATGCCAATGATGATTCATTAATAATCCGGCTGGGATACCGGAATATTCGGGCTATTTTTACCGGGGATGCCGAAACTGTTCCCCTGGCAGCGATTTGTAATAGCGGTCAGGACTGCAGAGCAGATATTGTCAAAATACCCCATCATGGAAGCTTGAATGCATGGACAGAAGATTTTTACAAGACAGTTGACCCTGAGCTTGCAGTGATAAGTGTAGGTCAAAATCTTTTCGGGCATCCTTCACCCCAGGTTTTGGAAGGTCTGGAGCAGATGAAAATAAGGGTCGTCCGCACCGACCGGGATGGTGCTGTTACTGTTAGAACGGACGGAAATAGTTATAAAGTAACAACTGTAAAAGGGATGAATTGAATTGGATATTAAGGCATTGGAAAACAGCTTAAAAAGGCAGGTTATTTCTCCGGTGTACCTGTTTTACGGAGAGGAAACTTATCTGAGGGATCAGTACCTGGGAATGTTTAAGTCTCTGCTCCCAGATGAATACCGTGATTTTAATATGGATATTATAGATGGCCGGGATACATCCATGGAGTCGATCATTGGCATGGCCGCAACCATGCCTTTTTTGGCAGATAAAAGGCTTGTCATTGTAAAAAATGCGGATATTTTTAAAGCAAAACGAAAAAATCAGAAAAAAGGTACCAACTTGGAACAAGATGAGAATGGAGACAAACCTGACCCGTCTGAGGACATTCTTATCAATTATCTGGAAAACCCAGTTGATTCAACATGCCTGATTTTCTGTACTGATTCAGTGGATAGGAAACGCAAAATATATAAAAGGATAGAGAAAAATGGCCAGGTTGTCCAGTTTGCTCAACTTAAGGGGAAAGACATTACTGAATGGATTAACAGGACCGCCCGGAGGCTGGGGAAAACTATTGAACCTAAGGCAGTTGCTGGGCTTGTTGCTGCTGTCGGAAATAATTTGTGCCAGCTTAGAACTGAGCTTGAAAAGCTGGCTTGCTATGTCCAAGGCAATGCTATTACTGCTGCAGATGTGGAAATGATGGTCAGTAAGACAGTTGAGCTGAGTATTTTTGAACTGGTTGATGCTGTGGGGAACCGCAATTACAGTAAGGCACTCAGGCTGGCACGTGAAATGGTCTTTTTTGGCGAACCGGTTATAAGGATTCTATACATGGTAGCCCGTCAGTTTAGACTGTTGCTTCAGTCAAAAAGCCTTTTGGCATCTGGAGTTTTGGCAAATGAAATGGCTGGTCTGATGCAGGTTCATCCATTTGTGGCCCAAAAGTGCATTAAGCAGGCAGGCAATTTTAGCCTAGGGGAACTCAAGTTATCATTGGAAAAGGTTCTTAAGGCTGATGCAGATATCAAAGGCGGGAAACAAGAAGCGGTACTTGCGCTGGAACTCTTGATTATTGCTCTTTGTGAGAAGAGATGATTTAATAATAATTCGCAATATTAATTTATCAATTGACAAAATGCGACAATAAATTTATAATGGATATGGGCGAATGCCCATATCCATTAATTATATTATAATTTTTAGGAGGTGATACGATTTGGCAGACTGTGAATGCTTACAAGGTTGTCCTTTTTTTAATGATAAAATGCCAATGGACAGTGGAATAGGAGCATTGTATAAAAGAAATTATTGTAAAGGTGATAATACAAGGTGTGCAAGATACATGGTTTTTAAAGCATTAGGAAAACCAAAGGTTCCCAATGACCTGTATCCAAACAATTTAGATAAGGCTACAAAACTGATAGAGCAAGGCTGAGAATTATGTTCACATTTGCTCACTCAAAAAATTATAAAAAATGAAAAAGGCTGTTGATTTTGCCAACAGCCTGTTTAAAAAGGTTCACTTTTGGTGAGCCTTTTTATCGCTTTATTTCAATTTTTAGTCCAATTTGCTTTATTTAATTTATTAAGCCATTTTATTTAACCTTTTAGCCAGTCTGGATTTTTTGCGGGCAACGGTGTTCTTATGTAAAACACCTTTGGAAACTGCTTTATCCATAGCAGTTACTGCCTGCTTAAAAGCATTAGCGGCTTCGTCTTTGTTTTCAGCTTCAACAAATTTACGTAAACGGGTTTTTACACCTGTTTTGATTGCAGTATTACGTGCGGTGTTTTTCTTAATAATTTCTATTCTTTTGACAGCAGATTTGATGTTTGCCACTGGCTTTTCACCTCCTAAACCTAAAACACTTATATGATAAAGGTTATTCTTTTCAAGTGACAATCTACATTTTACCACGACCATTTAAAAAATGCAAGTACATAAATGTATAGTAAAGTAATTTTTGGTCAAATATAGATTTAGACTATATGAAGGAGGTGAAAAATATGCGTGAATGGATAGGTTTTATAGTAAGGTTCATTGTATCCGCCTTGGTACTGCTGCTTGTGTCTTATCTCCTTCCCGGGATTCAGATTGCGGGCTTTACCGGGGCCCTTGTTGCTGCTGCAATTATTGCAATTCTTGGATATGTTATCGAGAAACTGTTGGGTGATAAGGTGTCTCCCCAGAACCGTGGTTTAGTTGGATTTGCAACCGCAGCTGTAATAATTTACCTGGCCAAATTTATCATCCCTGCCTACATGAATGTATCAGTAATTGGGGCATTGTTGGCCGCTTTTGTTATTGGAATAATTGATGCTTTTGTACCTACACTGATTCGTTAATAGTTAAATCTGAAGAGGAGAGTGTCCCGTTAATGGGGCCTCTTTTTTTTTAGTCATGAATGCCTTGTTTGCCGAATATAATTGGTAGACGAGGAGTGGTTAATATGAGACATGTAAGAGCAAACAGTATTGTGCCATTAGCCAAAAACTTAGGGTTATTTTTTTTCGCTATTTTGTTTGTTTTCACTGCTGTTATTGCCGGGCAGTTTCCGACAGTTGACGAACCTTATATTACCGTACTTAGTTCCAAGTATTATTATGAAAAGGGCGGGGATTTGGTTCAGGGGCTTTCACAAAGTGTAAGCAATGAAACCCTGAAACTGCTCCTTAGGTCAGAATTGCCGATGCTTGCAGTAACCGATCCCGCTAAGCCGGTGGGTACACAGCACTGGAAAAGCCTTTTGCGGATAAGTCTAAATACTGTTTCAGGTGTCAGGCTGGAAGACCCTCTAACATATCTAAAATCAGAAATACCAATGATGGAAGTTACTCCGGCAACTGCTGATACTTATGATGAAATCGGGATAGATGAAATTCTGGAGGGACCGGCGGCAGGAGAATTTTCGGCAGATACAGATATAGATCCGGATACCGCAAGCTTTAGCGGCATTGTCCCGCCTGTAGAAAACAAGGTTAAATCTGATACTCCCCTGATTGCTCTATACAATACCCATACCAGTGAGACCTTCGAGTTGACTGACGGATTGGCTCACCTGAAGGGTAAGGCCGGCGGAATAGCCCAGGTAACTAGAGAAATCAAGAGGATAATTGAGGATGATTACAAGATTCCTGTGGCATATTCAGATAAGATTCATGATAAGTCATATAATGAATCTTATGCTGAGTCGGAAAAAACGGTTAAACAGCTTTTGGATGGTAATCCGGACCTGAAAATGCTTTTTGATATTCACCGGGATGGGAACCTTACGCGGGAGCAAAGTGTAGTTACCATAAACAACCACCAAGTTGCCAGAATACTGATTGTTGTCGGAACTGATGCCAGGGCTGATCATCCCAGATGGCGGGAAAACCTAGAATTTGCGCGTAGAATTGCCGCCAAGATGGATATCATGTATCCCGGACTTTCCAGAGGAATCACCACGAAAGAGGGTAGATACCACCAGCAGTATAGCCCGAGGGCATTGCTTGTGGAAATAGGCAGTGCCAAGAACACTACTGATGAGGCGGCAGCCTCGGGACGTCTGTTCGCCGATGTTGTTGTAGCTGTACTTAATGATATGGCAGAATCCGGGATGTAGATCTGCTGTTTTATACGATTATTAATATAGGGGTGGATGTGTTCTCAATACGGATGATAGGCTCAGCCTTCCGGAACACATCTGCCTTTATTTGTGATGTAAAAAAATCAGTAAAAAAAAGAATAAGGTTTCTGTTAATGAAACATATTATATTTGTTTAGGCAAGAGTTTAATTACAGGGGGTTGCTATGAGAGACAGGAAAATTATATTACCTGCACTTATCTTTCTTATCCTGATCGTCGGGGCAGGGGTTAACAAGTCTTTTGTTGCCTGCAGCAGAATGACCGGACAGCCGCTGGCTCCTGGATTTAATGAAATGTACAGGGATTTGGAACAGGCTGCAGATAAAAAAATTAACTCGTTCAATAAATACTCCTTTTCCAGATAACCTAAAAGTGGTATATTAATTAAAGGTAATTAAACAGGTGGCGAAAGGAGAGCAGTACATAATGTCCACAGGCAAAAAAGTAGCCCAGGCTGCAGGGATATTGATGATAGCTATGATGATTTCCCGGGTGCTGGGTTATTTGAGAGAGGCTGTTCTAACTTCATCTTTTGGCGCCAGTTGGCAAACAGATGCGTTTTTAGCAGCTTTTACTATCCCTGACCTGTTTTATGACCTTTTGGTCGGTGGGATTCTGAGTTCAGCTTTTATACCTGTTTTCTCCAGTTACCTTGCTACAGATAAGGAAGAAGAGGCCTGGGAAATGGCCAGCACAATGATAAACCTGATTATCTTGTTAATGGCTGTCTGTATTACAATTGGCATGGTTTTTGCTGTTCCGCTGACAAAAATTGTGGCATATAATTTTTCCGGGGAAACCCTAAACCTGGCAGTTAAGCTGACCAGGGTCATGTTCCCTGCATTTGTGGTGCTGGCTCTTAATGGCCTTATTATGGGTATCCTCAATTCTTACAAACATTTCGCGGCTCCTGCGGTCGGTTCCATAGCATATAATTTTTTTATTATCCTGTTTGGCGTTCTTTTTGCGAAACAATGGGGTATTATGTCTTTTGCCGTTGGGGTGGTAGTTGGCCACCTGGCTAATTTGGCAATACAGCTGCCGGTTTTATATAAAAAAGGATTAAGGTATAAGTTTTCTTTAAATCTCCGTCACCCTGGGGTTCAAAAAATGTTTATTCTGATGCTTCCTGCTATGCTTGGGATGGCCGCTAACAGGGTTAATCTGATTGTAAACCAGACAATAGCTTCAGGCATTAGTGAGGGCAGTATTACAGCGCTGAGATTGGCTAACCGCTTGATGTGGCTGCCCCTGGGGGTGTTTGCGGGGTCAATTGCAGTTGCCGTGTTTCCCACCATGACCTCTCAGGCGGCACGAAAGGAAATGACTGAATTCAAAAACACACTTTCTATGGGACTACGTTCAATTTTTCTTGTAATTATTCCGGCATCGGTGGGGTTGGCTGTTCTCAGTGAACCAATTATCAGGATGCTCTTTGAGCGTGGGGAGTTTACCCATGGTGCAACAAAAATAACTGCATATGCACTGATTTTTTATTGTGTGGGTCTTTTCGCCCAGGCTGCTGTCTGGATTATCACAAGGGCTTTTTATGCACTTCAGGATACCTTGAGGCCTGTTTTGATAGCAGTTTCTACAATAATAATAAATATTGTGCTTAACCTTTTACTGCGCCCGCTTATGGCTGAAAAGGGACTGGCTCTTGCTTTTTCGATAACCGGAATTTATAATATGGTGGTTCTATTATATTTTTTGCGCCGGAAGATAGGGTCTATTGATCTTAGAAAAACTGTCAGGTCATTTTTTCTTATCTTGGGTTCATCAGCACTCATGGGTGTGGTAGCTTATGGGGTTGCCTATTACCTGGGAACATTTCTTGACCTGCAGAATTCGTCTAACCAGATAATGCAGGTAGGTATATCTATTGTTTCCGGACTTCTTGTTTATGTGCCGGCAGTATTGTTGTGCCGCCTTGAGGAAACACAGGTAATAATTGATATAATCCGCAGAAAGTTGGGGAAAGCAGGCTGATGTAAAGTCCAGTTGATTGAAGACCTTTATGGTGTTATAATTAAATACTGGATATCATTAGAATATTACCCCAGGCTATTGACTTAGTCCTGGGGTATTTATGGAGAAGAGGTCATTTACGGCCTTTACAAGGGAGAGAAAATTTTGGTGGATAAACATAATAAAACTAGGAACTTTTGTATAATTGCTCATATTGACCATGGTAAATCCACTCTGGCAGATCGGCTTCTTGAGGCCACCGGGGCCCTTACCCAGAGAGAAATGGCGGACCAGATACTGGATACTATGGACCTGGAGCGGGAACGCGGGATTACCATAAAGGCCCAGGCTGTACGTCTGTTATACAAGGCTGATGATGGGGAGAAGTATACCCTAAATCTAATTGATACACCGGGACATGTTGATTTTACTTATGAGGTATCACGCAGCCTGGCTGCATGTGAAGGTGCTATTCTGGTTGTTGATGCAGCCCAGGGTATTGAGGCACAGACTCTGGCTAATGTATATCTGGCCCTGGAACATAACCTTGAGATAATTCCTGTTATTAATAAGATTGATTTGCCTAGTGCTGAACCTGATAGAGTAAAAAAAGAGATTGAGGATATCATCGGCTTGGATGCCAGTGATGCAGTATTGGCTTCTGCCAAGGACGGCACGGGAGTCAAGGCAATCTTGGAACAGATTGTACAGAAAGTGCCTCCTCCAGTGGGGGTTGAAAATGCCCCCTTGAAAGCCCTGGTTTTTGATTCCCATTATGACTCTTATAAAGGAGCTATTGCATATATCAGGGTTGTTGATGGGCTGCTGAAGCCCGGAATGAAAATTAAGTTTATGGCCGGCGGCAAGGCCTTTGAAGTTAATGAGGTAGGTATCTTCAGGCCATTTCTGACTACTGTAGCTGAACTGGGTGTTGGAGATGTCGGGTTTATTGCAGCCAGTATTAAGAATGTTAAGGATGTACGGGTTGGTGATACTATTACCGGAGCTGACAGACCTACAGACAAGCCTTTACCCGGATACCGGAAAATTACTCCTATGGTATTCTGTGGCCTGTATCCTGTTGACGGGGCAGACTATGATGACTTAAGGGATGCCCTGGAAAAGCTCAGATTAAATGATGCTTCCCTGATGTTTGAAGCGGAAAACTCGGTTGCCTTGGGGTTTGGGTTTAGGCTGGGTTTTCTGGGATTGCTGCATATGGAGATTATTCAGGAGCGGCTTGAAAGGGAATATGGGCTTGATCTGATTACCACTGCTCCCAGCGTTATTTTCCGGATAACTAAAACAAATGGAGAGGTTATTGAAATTGATAATCCTACAAATATGCCTCCAATACAAAATATTGAGAAAATGGAAGAGCCTTATGTGAAGGCTACCATTATGGTGCCAAGTGACTATGTGGGTGTAGTTATGGACCTGGCCCAAGAAAAACGCGGTATTTTTATAAATATGGAATATATGAGTGATACCAGGGTTATGCTGACATATGAAATGCCGCTGATAGAAATAATTTATGACCTGTTCGACCTGTTAAAATCCCGGACTAAAGGTTATGGGTCACTGGATTATGAGTTTTCAGGATATCGGGAATCTAAACTAGTAAAATTGGATATCCTGGTATCGGGCGATGTTGTTGATGCTCTGTCATGTATAGTTCACAGCGATAAGGCTTATGCCAGGGGACGTCATTTGGCGGAGAAACTGAAAGACATTATTCCTCGCCACATGTTTGAAGTTCCCATTCAGGCTACGATAGGGAATAAGGTTATTGCTCGTGAAACTGTCAAGGCTATGAGAAAAAATGTGCTGGCAAAGTGCTATGGCGGGGATATTTCACGGAAACGCAAACTCCTGGAGAAGCAAAAAGAGGGCAAAAAACGTATGAAACAGGTTGGAAATGTTGAGATACCCCAGGAAGCATTTATGGCAGTACTTAAAATGGATTAGAAACGGACTGCTAAACATAGGTGATTTTTATGTCTATTGGGTTATATATCCATGTACCTTTTTGTATGAAAAAATGCAATTATTGTGATTTTATATCTTATCCTTTTGACGCAGATTTGGCTGCGTCATATGTTTATGCTCTGGCAAAGGAAGTGAAGCTGCAGGCCGCGAAGATGACAAATGGCCAAAGACAGGTCAGAACAGTTTATCTGGGGGGGGGAACCCCCTCTTTATTAAGCGGGGAACATTTGGTTTTGATACTGGAAAACTGTCGCAAGCATTTCAGGATTAGCAGTGATGCGGAAATCACCGTTGAATGCAACCCGGGCACTGTAACCAGGGAGAAAATTGCCTTAATGAGAAGAGCCGGGGTTAATCGCATAAGTTTAGGGGTGCAGGCATACCAGCCGAAGCTTTTGGCGTTTCTAGGCAGAACACATTCCTTTAATGAGGTCACTGAAACAGTAAAAGCCTGCAGGTACGAAGGGATTGATAATATTAACTGTGACCTGATTTATGGGATTCCCATGCAGCAGAGACATGACTGGCAGGAGACTATTGAAAGGGTGCTGGACTTATCCCCGGTACATATTTCCGCTTATGGACTTAAGGTTGAACCCGGTACTCCGCTTTATAAAGATATTGCATCAGGCAGTGTGGTCCCCTGTGATGAAGAGGCGGAGTTGGAAATGTACCGGTATGCCATCAATATACTTGCCGGCAATGGGTATAAGCATTATGAGATATCTAATTTTGCTTTTCCGGGAAAGGAAGCACGCCACAATCTTATTTACTGGTTTAATAAAGAATATCTGGGGTTGGGCCCTGCTGCCCATTCAATGCTTAATTGTCAAAGGTTTAGTAATGTGAAATGTGTGGCATCATATATTAAAAAACTAGAGCAAAATGAACCGGTGGTTGCGGCAACAACCCAATTATCCTTAGAGGATGAAATTGCGGAAACAATTTTTCTTGGCCTGAGACTGCTGGATGGCTTGGATACCTTGGACTTTGCCCGGCGTTTTGGTTGTTCGGTTGCCGATATTTTTAGAACCCAGCTTGAAAAGCTTGCAGATCAGGGTTTAATAAAAATTGCTGAAAACCGTATCAAACTTACGGAAAAAGGCCTTCCACTGGCAAATGAAGTATTTGTAGAGTTCATTTAACCATATTCCGCTTCTTGACAAAAAAATTTATCAATGGTATTTTTTATTTATAGGCATTTAGCACTCGACTTGATAGAGTGCTAACAAAAAGAGGGTGTTAAGATGACCTTGGATGAAAGGAAAAAAAAGGTGCTCCAGGCTATCATCAGGGATTATATTAATACTGCTGAACCGGTAGGTTCCAGGACAATTGCCAAGAAGTATGAACTTGGCGTGAGCCCCGCAACTATAAGAAATGAAATGGCTGATTTGGAAGAACTGGGTTATATTGAGCAGCCACATACCTCTGCAGGACGGGTTCCTTCAGATAAGGGGTACCGGTACTATGTGGACTGCTTGATGGACAAAAAGACCTTGTCGGAGCACGAAGAAGGTATTATCCTTAGCGGATATAAGGCCAAGGTTAAAGATATTGGCACAGTTCTTAGACAGACCAACAGCATTCTCTCTGGAATTACCAATTATACTTCAATGGTAATGGGGCCCCAGTTTACTAAAAGCAATTTAAGACATGTTCAGCTGGTGCCTTTTGACAGTAACAAGGCATTGGTGTTGGTGGTCACGGATTGTGGGTTGGTGCAGAACAAAATTTTGGATTTACCCCAGTCTGTTAATGAAGTTGACCTGCAGAAAATTACCCAGGTAATGAATGCAAAGCTGCAAGGCATAAGTCTTGACCAGATTAAGCTGACCCTTATTAAAGAAATATATTACGAGCTTTCCAATCATAAGCATATTTTTGAAGCCGCTATGGAGATGGTCCAGGAGACCTTGTATCTTAATCAGGAGGAAAAGGTATACCTAGCCGGGACCCTGAACATTTTTAACCAACCTGAATTTCGTGATTTGAGCAGGGTCAGGACGCTTTTGTCCCTATTGGAGCAGGATAAGGTGCTAAAGGAAATCTTAAATGAAAACAACAATGCTGAAACCGGTATATCGGTCACTATCGGTTCAGAAAACAGGGTTGATGGTCTGCGGGACTGCAGTACTATTACCGCCACTTACCAGATAGACGGCAGGACGGTAGGTTCTGTAGGAATCATCGGGCCTACCCGAATGGATTATGAAAAAGCAGTATGTATTATTGAATTTATGACCACTCATTTGTCAAAAATAATGAAGGACTTTTATGGAAACTGATTATAGGAGGTTTGCCAATGAGTTTGAAGCAGCAGGCAGCAAAAGGAGCAGATGTGGATGAAAGACTTTCCGCACTGATTACCAATTCAAATGCTGTCAGAGCCATAGCTTCTGCTGTGGAAGGAACCTTGGGACCCAAGGGGTTGGATACAATGCTGGTTGATAGATTTGGTGAAGTTGTCATCACCAATGATGGAGTAACCATTCTTACCACAATGGAGGCTAATCACCCGGCAGCTAAAATGTTGATTAATATAGCAAGGGCCCAACAGGCGGAAATAGGTGATGGAACAACTTCGGCAACAGTGATGGCAGGTGCTCTGGTGGGAGAAGGCGTAGAACAGGTATCCAAGGGGGTGCCGGTGACCAGAGTAATTGAGGGCATTCGCGCAGGGATAAAAAAAGCCTTGGAATTGATGCGGGAACGAGCTGTTTCTATCAAAGGGCTCCAGGACCCGGTATTAAGACAGGTTGCCCTGGTTGCTGGAAGGGACCATGAGGATATTGCCGACCTGGTGGTTGCAGCTGCCGGGATGACAGGTGAAGAGAAACTTAAAGACCCTTCATTCAAGCTTTCTGACGCAATTTTTTCAGAAGAGGGGGCTGATAATGAAGTTTTTATGGGTGTTATTATTAATAAAGAACGTATCTGTAAACATATGCCTAGGGAAGTATCTGAAGCCAAGGTGCTTATTATAGATGATGCTCTTGAGCCGGAGGAACTGGGAGATGAAGCCTTGGCAACAGAGGCAGGGTTTGCTCGGTACCAGGAGCTTCAGGAAGAGTTTCGCAGTAACTTGAATAAGATTGTGGAAATGGGTATTAAAGTTGTCCTGGTAGACCGCGGTATTGACAGCTTTGCCGAAGAAGTACTAACTGATGCCGGTATTATGGCAGTCCAGCGGGTATCTAACAAAGAACTCCGAAAGGCGGCCGAACATACCGGAGCCAGACCTATTAAGCGAACAGGTCTGCGTAAAGAGACTGCGGATTTAGGAAAGTACCTGGGTACGGCTGAGAAGGTATTTGAGAATGAAAAACTTGAACATATAAGAATTCTTCAAGGCGGCGGAAAGCCTATGGCTACTATTCTGGTGGGTGCTGCTACTGAAGAGGTGGTAGGGGAACGAGAAAGGATTGCTAAGGATGCAGCTGCTTCCGTACAGGCTTCTGTTAAGGGGGGCATAGTACCCGGAGGGGGGTCCATTGAACTTGCCGTGGCGCGCGAAGTGGAAATAGTAAGGGAACACGTCCGCGGGATGGCGGTTTACGGCATTGACTGTGTTGTTGATGCACTGAAAAGGCCCTTTTTTCAGATAGTTGCTAATGCCGGTTTTAACCCTCTCGAAAAAATCGGTGATGTTATTGCCGCCCAGTTAAGGGAAGGCAGGGAAAGCTTGGCTATTGACTGTGACACCGGTGATGTAGCTGATATGTTTGCACTGGGTGTTGCTGATCCGGCTTTGGTAAAGGTTCATGCATTAAAAGCAGCCGGAGAGATTGCTGAAGCCATTCTTCGCATAGACACAATTATTAAGAAAAAAGAAGACTCCGGTGCGCAGTTTGGTAAGGATATAATTGACAATGATGATTTGCGTTAAAGAATGGGGGGAAAAAGGTGACCGTTAAAAATAAAGATAATGAGCATCAGCTAAATACTGAAAAATATGTGACAGATGAACATATTAAGGATGACAAAATTCAACAGGATACCGGTACAGAGCCAGTTATCGATGGGCCGGAGGAAGCTGCGAAAGATATCAATATAAATGCAAAAGCTGAAGAATACTTGCAGCTGCTGCAGAGAGTGCAGGCTGATTTTGATAATTTCAGGAGAAGGACTTTACAGGAACGCCAGGAAGCGGCAAAGTATTGTTCTCAAAGACTGGTCACAGTTCTCTTGCCGGTTATAGATAATTTCGAACGTGCTCTAAAGGCGGAGGGAGAAGATTTGCAGGTATTCCGCAATGGTATAGAAATGATTTACAGGCAGTTGCGTGATGTCCTGGAGAAAGAAGGTGTCAAGCAGATGGAGGCTGTTGGCAGCCAGTTTGACCCTAACCTGCATGAGGCTGTTATGCAGGAACAGAGTGACCAATATGACGATAATGTGGTCACAGAAGAATTCCAAAAGGGCTATCTTTTGGCAGACAGGGTAATTAGGCCTGCTATGGTAAAAGTAGCCAAGAGTTAGGCTGACCAAACGATTGTTTATCACCGGGTGACCGGTTAACTGAGAAATATAACTAGATTTTAGGAGGTTGAATTTATATGAGTAAAGTAATAGGAATTGACCTGGGTACTACATATTCTTGTATGGCGGTTATGGAAGGCGGGGAAGCAACAGTTATTCCCAATGCGGAGGGGTCTAGGACAACACCTTCTGTTGTGGCCTTTTCCAAGACTGGGGAGCGTCTTGTTGGACAGGTGGCTAAACGACAGGCAGTAACTAACCCTGATGGGACCGTAATGTCAATTAAAAGACATATGGGTACAGATTACAAAGTAAACTTAAATGGCAAAGATTATACCCCACAGGAAGTATCGGCAATGATTTTACAAAAATTGAAGTCAGATGCCGAAGCTTATCTCGGAGAAAAAGTAGAGAAGGCTGTTATTACGGTTCCGGCTTATTTTTCTGACAGCCAGCGCCAGGCTACCAAAGATGCCGGCAAAATAGCCGGCCTTGATGTTCTGAGGATAATTAACGAGCCCACTGCAGCAGCCCTGGCATACGGCTTGGAAAAGGGCGAAGACCAGACTATACTGGTTTATGACCTTGGCGGGGGTACTTTCGATGTATCCATACTTGAGCTGGGTGACGGGGTGTTTGAGGTTAAGGCTACCAGCGGCAATAACCGTCTCGGCGGAGATGACTTTGATGACAGGGTAATGGGATGGATGGTCAGTGAGTTTAAGAAAGAAAGCGGTATAGACCTGTCCAATGACAAGATGGCGATGCAGCGCCTCAAGGAAGCTGCCGAGAAAGCTAAAATCGAACTTTCCGGTGTTACCAGTACTAATATTAACTTACCTTTTATTACAGCTGACCAGTCAGGTCCTAAACACCTTGACCTGACACTGACCAGGGCGAAATTTGAAGAACTGATTGCAGACCTGATAGAAAAAACCATGGGACCTACAAGGCAGGCCCTGTCTGATGCTGGTCTCAGCGCCGATAAGCTCGACAAGATTATTTTGGTTGGAGGCTCAACAAGGGTACCGGCTGTTCAGGCGGCTATTAAAAACATAACTTCACAGGAACCACACAAGGGTGTTAACCCTGATGAGGTTGTAGCACTCGGTGCTGCCATTCAAGGCGGTGTGCTGGCAGGAGAAGTGAAGGATGTCCTGCTGTTGGATGTTACTCCTCTTTCACTGGGAATTGAGACTCTTGGCGGGGTGTTTACCAAGCTGATTAACCGGAACACTACGATACCAACTTCCAAGAGCCAGATGTTTTCAACTGCCTCTGATAACCAGACATCGGTGGATATCCATGTTCTTCAGGGTGAACGGGAGATGGCGGCATATAATAAGACACTGGGCAGGTTCCAATTAAGCGGTATTCCTCCGGCGCCAAGGGGCATTCCACAAATTGAAGTTAAATTTGATATTGATGCCAATGGAATTGTACATGTTTCTGCAAAGGACATGGCTTCCGGAAACGAACAAAAAATAACTATAACTTCCTCAGGCGGCTTAAGTGATCAGGATATTGAAAAAATGGTCAAAGAAGCTGAAACCCATGCTTCCGAGGATGCCAAGAAAAAAGAGGAAGTAGATGCCAGAAATCAGGCTGATTCACTGGTTTATCAGGCTGAGAAAACCGTGAAGGAGTTTGGCGATAAGGCTGATAAAGGACTGGTGGCTAATGTCAACCATGCAGTCGAGGCTCTCAAGGAAGCTCTTAAGGGGAGCGATATTGAGCTTATTAAAAATAAATCAGAGGAGCTTACCAAACCACTTTATGAGCTTACTACCGCTATGTACCAGCAAACTTCACAGGATCAGGGCCATCAGGACCAGGGAGGTCCGGGAGCCGGTAATACAGGCGGTGCCGGAACCCAGGAAGATGATAATGTGGTTGATGCGGAGTTCAGGGAAGTAAATGATGACAGTAAGTAAACCCACTGGCTGTTATTCTTGTAAATCTGGGGTAAGAAGGTGAACTAAGAAATGAGTAAGAGGGATTATTACGAAGTCCTGGGAGTGGATAAAAACGCTTCTGAGGCGGATTTAAAAAAAGCCTTTCGAAAATTGGCCCGCCAGCATCATCCTGATGTTAATCCGGGTGATCAAGAGGCAGAGGCCAAATTTAAAGAAGTAAATGAGGCTTATGAAGTACTTTCTGATCCCCAGAAAAAGGCTCAATATGACCAGTTCGGCCATACGGCCTTCGGAAACGGGGCCGGTGAAGCCGGTTTTGGCGGTGGCTTTGGCGGCGATTTTAGCGGTTTTGGTGATATTTTTGATATGTTTTTTGGAGGTGCCGGTGGTCAAAGGCGTAGGGGACCGGTAAAAGGGGCCGACCTCAGGTATAATATGGAAATTTCCTTTGAAGAGGCTGCTTTTGGTGTTGAAAGGGATATCAGTATACCGAAAATGGAATCCTGTGAGAAGTGTAAAGGGACCGGAGCAGCATCTGGGAGTTCGCCTAAACAGTGTGCCAAGTGTAACGGTACCGGTCAGATTCAGTTTGCCCAGACAACAGCATTTGGACGTTTTGTTCAGTCAAGGGTGTGTGAAGCTTGTCGCGGTGACGGTGTTATTATAGAAAATCCTTGCTCTAAATGTGGAGGTAAGGGATCTGTCAGAAAAACTGCCAAAATCCATATCAAGGTTCCCGGTGGTGTGGATACGGGTTCCAGGCTCAGGGTTGCCGGTGAGGGTGAACCAGGTGAACTCGGTGGACCTAGAGGTGACCTTTATGTCTATATCCGTGTGAAGCCTCACCATACATTTAGGCGTGATGGTAATGATGTTATTAGTGAGGTAAAGGTTTCCTTTCCGCAGGCAGCTCTTGGAGACGAGATTGAAGTGCCTACTCTGGAAGGAAAAGTTCGGTTAAAGGTTCCGCAAGGGACCCAATCGGGTACATCTTTCCGCCTTAAAGGCAAGGGTATCATTGACCTGCATGGCTATGGCCGCGGTGACCAGCATGTGAAGGTTATTGTAGTGACACCTACCAAACTAACCGAGGAGCAGACCGCGCTTCTGCAAAAATTTGCTGAAGCTTCCGGGGAGAATCCTTTAGGAGCTGAACGGGGGTTTTTTGAAAAGGTAAAGGATGCGTTCAAGGGATAAACGGAAGGCATTGGCTTGACCCTGTTTGTTAAGGGTTCAAGCCAATGCTGTTTTATTTTAGGTGCTGTTTTATTATCTTGTCTTCAGGATGTGATATTAGTGAATTGGCGGGAAATTTCAGTAGAAACTGAGCCGGAGGCTGTGGAAGCAGTCTGTGCAATTCTCATTAATTGTGGCGCAGCAGGGGTGTCAATAGAGGACCCCTACCTTGTTAAGAAGCACATTGCTGAAAATGTCTGGGATGCATATGAGTTTTCGGATGATATGATAAACCGTGAGTATGTCCTGGTAAATGCTTATCTGCCTGTTGATATCAGGCTTGATGAGAGAATAAGCCTTTTGCGGGAACGGTTAAATGAGCTTGACAGTGATTTTTTCCCAGGAGCCATAAGAGGAACGGGATTTTCTCAGGTGAGAGAAGAAGACTGGGCTAACTCATGGAAGGCATTTTATAAGCCTGTCAGTATTAGTAAAAGGATTGTAATTAAACCAACTTGGGAAGATTACCAAAAGAAGCCCGGTGAACTAGTGATTGCGCTTGACCCGGGAATGGCTTTCGGGACTGGAACCCATCCTACGACAGTTATGTGTCTGAGATTTTTGGAAGATATTATACATGGTGGGGAAATAGTCTTGGATATAGGGACAGGCTCAGGTATTCTTGCCATTGCTGCCGGACTCCTGGGCGCGGGAGAAGTCAGGGCGGTAGATTATGACCTAGTTGCTGTAACTGCAGCCGCTGAAAACGTGGCTTTAAATAAGCTTGACCATAAGATTAAGGTAATGGAAGGAAATCTCCTGGACGGGGTAAGCGGGCAGACAGATATCCTGATAGCCAATATTGTGGCAGATGTTATAATACGTCTGTGCCCTGATGCTGTGCGGGTTCTGAATAAAGGCGGGTTATTTATAGCTTCCGGAATAATTGACATTCGTTCTGAAGAGGTTCTTGAAGCGGCCCGGGAGGCGGGATTTGTTATCAAAGAAGTAGGCCGGGAGGGCGAATGGGTGTCATTTCTGGCTGCCAGGGGGGACTAAGATGGCGCGTTTTTTTGTTTCCGAAGATCTAGCGGGTCAACAAACAACTGTTATTAAAGGGCCTGATTTGAAACATATCAGCAAAGTTTTGCGCTTGGGACCGGGGGATAAAATTGGAATAGCTGATGCTGCCGGCAGGGAGTTTGATGTTAAAATCAGGGAAATTACCGGCAAAGAAGTAATTTGTGATATAATTGGAGAAAGAGCATCTGCTGCAGAACTGCCCCTGGAGGTTGTTTTATACCAGGGTCTTCCCAAGGGGGACAAGCTGGACCTGGTTATTCAGAAAAGCACAGAAATAGGTGTAAGCCGTGTAGTTCCCATAATATGTGAGCGAACCATAGTAAAGCTGGATGAAAAAAAAGCTTCCGGAAGGCACGTCAGATGGCAGAGGGTTGCCTTGGAAGCCGCCAAACAGTCGCGCCGCAGACTGGTGCCGGTGGTTTCGGAGCCGCTTACATTTGCTGCCGCTCTTGCTGAAATGAATTCCGGCGTTTTGGGAATATTGCCTTGGGAAGAGGAACGGGTGGTGGGCATAAAAGATGTCTTCAAAGGCAGCACAATAACCAACAAAAAGATAGCGGTTTTTATCGGTCCTGAGGGCGGATTTACGCAGGAAGAGGCTAAGCAGGCCGAAAGTGCAGGGGTTCTGACAGTTTCTTTAGGACCCCGTATCATGCGGACTGAAACTGCAGGTATAGTGGCAGCTGCTATTGTTTTATATGAAATCGGCGATTTGGGAGGCGTGAAAAATGGCTAAAAAAGCTGCATTCTATACTCTGGGATGTAAGACAAACCAGTATGAGACAGAAGCCATGGCCAGCGCTTTCCGCAATTGGGGTTATGAAACAGTTGATTTTGACGAAATAGCAGATGTTTATATTATTAATACATGTACGGTGACACACTTGGGGGACCGTAAGTCCAGGCAGTTAATCAGGCGCGCTGTCAGAAAAAATCCGGATGCGGTGATAGGCGTTACCGGGTGTTATGCCCAGACCTCACCGGGGGAAGTCCTTAATATTCCGGGTGTTGACCTGATCATTGGCACAAAGGATAAATCACGGATTGTGGAACTTGTGGAAGAAGCGGAAAAGTCCCCTGAACCTATTAATATGGTAAGTGATATAATGACTTACTGGGAGTATGAGGACCTGCCCATTCTAGATTATGAGAACAGAACCAGGGCTTTTGTTAAGATTCAAGAAGGGTGCAGCAACTTCTGTACTTATTGCATCATACCTTATGCCAGGGGACCTCTAAGGAGCCGTGCCCCTGAAAATGTGCTTGCCGAAGTCAGGAAGCTGGTCTCACTTGGTTTTTGTGAAATAGTATTGACGGGTATCCATATCGGGGCTTATGGGGCCGGTTTGGCAGAACAGACAGACCTGGCTGACCTTGTTGTGCGGATAGCCCTGACTCCGGGACTTAAAAGGCTCAGGCTTGGTTCAGTGGAACCTCTTGATATCACTCCCCGGCTGATAGGCGCCGTTGCCCAGCTCAGAACAGTCTGCCGGCATCTGCATATTCCATTGCAAAGCGGTGATGACTATATTCTAAAAATGATGAATAGGAAGTATAATACATTTGAGTTTTCGCGCCTTGTTGGGGCAATCAGGGGTCAAATTCCGGAGATAGCGATAACTACAGATTTAATTACAGGTTTTCCGGGGGAAACAGACGAGCATTTTGAAAACACCTATGAGTTTATTAAGGATATTGGGTTTAGCAAAACTCATGTTTTTAAATATTCTCCCAGAAAGGGCACACCTGCAGCCGGGTTTTCCGGGCAGGTCCCGGCAGAGGCAAAAGACTTGAGGAGCAGGAGACTGATTGCTCTAGACCGGGAAAATCAAAAAAGGTTTGCTTCAGCATTTGTTGGCAGTAACCTGGAAGTTTTAGCTGAAGAACTTGTTGACAGTGACAATGATTTGTGGGAAGGTTTAACTGACACTTATATCAAAGTACTTTTTAAGACCAGTGGTGATATCAGGGGTAAACTTGTTGATGTCAGGGCAGTAAAGCTCAAAGGTACCAGTTTGCTGGCCAGGATGCGGATTTAAGGAGGAAATAACCGGATACCTTGGCCGTGTTTCTAAGAAACGTAATTTTTTATTAGGAGGCGCTTAATAAATGCAGGATTGTATTTTTTGCAAAATTATTAAAAAAGAAATTCCCAGCCAAGTTGTTTATGAAGATGAGCTGGTTATGGCGTTCAAGGACATCAATCCTTTGGCCCCTGTACATGTACTCATCATACCAAAGGAACATCTGGCAAATGTTCTTGATATCAATGAAGAGAATGCAGATATAGTAGGACATATGTACCTGGTTGCCAATAAATTGGCCAGGGAAGCCGGAATTTCAGAAAAAGGCTTTCGGATTGTAACAAACTGTAATGAGGAAGGCGGACAGGTAGTTTACCATTTGCATTTCCACCTTATTGGCGGCGAGAAACTTAAGTGCTTCGCGTAATTTTGCTGCAGCCCCAGCTCAACTTAGCTTACGGAGTTGACACTTTGTTGAACGATATAGTATAATTAAAAATGTGTAATTTTATGTCCTAACGACATGGCAAGGGTTCTAGAAATATTATTTGCAGACTGAATCCCGCATCATTGTCAGTAGCGGAGGGAGGGAAAAAGATGTCGGAAATTAAAGTTGGAAAAAATGAAACACTGGACAGCGCTTTACGGCGTTTTAAAAGATCCTGCCAAAAAGCCGGAGTTTTATCTGAGGTAAGAAGACGTGAACACTATGAAAAGCCAAGCGTAAAGCGCAAAAAAAAGTCTGAAGCAGCTAGGAAGAGAAGGTTCTGGTAATAAAAAGAAATTTCCTATGTCCTTCACTTAATCCCTGGCTGAAGACATAAAGCCGCCATTAAAGCAAGGGAAGGCGGCAAGAAACGATTCTTCATTGTCCGCATGGTACTTTCCTCTCTGAAAAATGCTGAGATTGAAAATAGCAAATCGGTTAGCCGGATAGAAAAACAAATTATTTGATAAAGCTAAAGAGAGTAACCCTGAAGCAAAGGTTTTGGGGTTCACTCTTTTTTTGTTGGCAGATAGAAAAGTATAAATTTTATCTTATCTGCATAATAAAGACTAAGTTTTTTAAAAAAGCTGTTTTTTTGGAGACATACAGAGGGTTTTTTACTTTAATGTCGAAATAGGGGGATATGGCAATATACTCCAAAAAGGAGGAAAGGCTAATTGAGACAAAGGATAGCATCTGCATTTGCTGTCGTAATAATTATAACTGCAGCCTGGCTGATGTCAAGTCATGTACAGGAGAGTTTTGTAGTTGTTGAATCTGAATTGGTAACCAAGAAAACTTATAATGAGATGGTTATACCTGTTGCCATGAAAGATGAGTCCGTACTTTCCAATGCATACAGTCCTAATCAGATACAATCATTTGCCACTGACCAGGTGACAAAAAGCGTTGTGAATATATCGTTGGCGGAGCAGGCTTCAATTAAAAAAACAGAAGTTCGGAAAGTAATTTCGGAACAGCCGAAAGCAGAAAAACCGCCTGTGCCTCAACCTTCTGTGGATACTGCCGAGAGCAATCCGCCCCAGCCATCACCGCTTCCTGTTAACGAAGCCGAACAGGAACCTAAAGAGCCTTCATCAAGGAGCAGTTCAGGTCAGACCAAAATTGAAAAAATCATTAGTATTGCCCATTCATTGGAAGGCACTCCATATGTTCGCGGTGGCTCAACTCCTAAAGGGTTTGATTGTTCAGGTTTTACCAGTTATATTTTCAGGTTGGGAGCAGGTATTAGTCTTCCGCGGACCAGCTCCGGTCAGGCATCAATAGGCAAGGCGGTATCAAAGGCCGAACTCAAACCGGGGGATATTGTTTATTTTAACACCAATGGCAAAACTATCAGTCATGTGGGTATTTATGTGGGAAACAACAGCTTCATTCATGCTTCCTATACAAAAGGGATAACTGTAACCAGTTTGTCTAACTCTTATTATGTTCCCCGGTATCTGGGGGCGCGCAGGGTACTGTGAAATTAAGGGTAATCCTTAAGCACATTGGGTGCGGTTAAGAAAAAATCAGATAAACGTAGAACGGTGTCAGCAAAAGCCGACACCGTTTTTTCAGTTTGTATACGATGATTAAATGTCGCCCTTCGGGGGATTTTGTCTAAATGGCAGGAATTTATAACCAATTCGTCGAATTATTTGTTTAAGGTATTTTATTGTCATGATTGGGATGTGAATTTCTGTGAGCATAACTGTTGACCCATGGAAGAAAAAAGCAAATATGCTCTTACTTTCAAAACTTGATGATACGATTAACAACTATTACTGTCAGGGGCTTTATCTGGAAGCTGCTCTGGCAGCAGAAAAGGCGTGCAAAATTGCCAGGGAAACTTATGGCTCTAACCATAAGTCTGCAAATGTATATGCCAATAATGCTGCCAGGATGAGAAGAACTTATGAGCAAATTTGCAGCCTTTCAAGCAATGAGCAAGAACCTGGTTTTGCTAAACAGGTGAAGGGAAAAAGAAGGACCCGGACTGTTTTGGGGGTGGTTGTTCTGCTGGCACTGGCCCTTTTAGTGACTGCGGGTTTTGTCAGGGAATCGGTAAATGTCCCGGCTAAAATTTATCAGCCGGTATATGCAACAGCTTCAGCTTCTGAAGGATTAAATATACCTTATTATAATATTAAAGCTGATTTTGACCCTGTTTCCCAATTGGTTAAGGGAGAGGAAGAAGTTATTTTTATGTGCCGGGAACCGGTGGAGGAAGTCAAATTTAACCTTTACATGAACCGTTACCGGAACAGCAGTTTGGATTCTTCCGAGGTTCGGCGCTATGCCGTACGCAATGGTTGGGACACAGGATATATTGAGATTGATGATGTTATATATAATGGGGAAACAGTATATTTTGATGCTAAAGGAGAAACTCTCATGGTAATGCCAGGAAGTGGTGGTTTTGCCCGAGGGGAACAATCCTTGAAGATTAAATTCAGGGTAAAAATCCCTTATGTTGCTGATCGTGTAGGAGGCAATCAAAAGGGAATCTGGATGGGAAACTGGCTGCCGGTATTGAGTGCCGATAACCGGCAAAACAAGCCGACAGAAATTGGGGACCCCTTTGTTAATATGGCATCAACATATGAATTTTTGTTTACGGTTCCTGAGGAGTATAGTCTTGTATTAAGCAATATCAATAATGTTCAACAAAAATCAGGCAGGAAAATATATTCGGGTATCCTGGAACGGGTGCGTGATTTACCGGTATTTTTAAATAAGGGATACCGGCAGGCCGTAGCCAGGGAGGGGGAAACAGAAGTCCACTATTACTATTATTCAACCGACAGCCGTCCGCAGCAGGTTCTTGGTGCCGCCTGTAAGGCCTTGGCATTTTTTAAAGCAAATGTGGGAAAATATCCGTGGCAGCAATTAAATATTGTGGAAAATGATATGTTTTTAAATGGTATGGAGTATTCCACAATGATATTGATTTCTAAAGGGTCATCAAGGGAAAATCTGCCTAATACTGTTTTTCACGAGACAGCTCACCAATGGTTTTATAATATTGTCGGCAGTGACCAGTATAATGCCCCGTTTATTGATGAGGGACTGGTAGAGTTTTTGACTTTTTACGCACAGGGCGGCCGGGTTTCCGGCTCTGCCGGCAGTACGGCAGGCCTCGGCAGGAGCTTGGACGGGTTTGATTCATGGCGGGAGTATCGGAATGTACACTATAAGAACGGACGCAAACTATTTGAACAATTATATCTTATTTTGGGAAAAAATGAGTTTGAAAAGTTCATCAAAGAATATTATGATAGATATAAGTTTGGCTTTGTTTCATCTGCAGAATTTAGGATGATGCTGGAAGGGAAACTCAGTGAAGACCAGGTAAATCAATTGCTCAATTAACACCTAAAATTTTTGACAGGGCAGGGGTAAAATATGGAATTTATACTAAATGGGGAGCCTGCAGAATATACGGAGTATATCAGGAATCATGGGGGCAACTTTTTGCAGACAATAGAGTGGGCGAGGGTAAAAGCAGACTGGAAAAATATTTATTTTGTTATCAAGGACAATGGTATTATAAAAGGGGCCGGAAGCATCTTAATTCGGCGGCTTCCGGTTATCGGCAAGAATTTTATGTACTGTCCCAGGGGGCCAATACTGGATTATACCGACAGGGAAGTACTCTGCTTCTTTAAAGATAAGATGAAAGAAATATCTCGGCAGTATAATGCTATTATGTTAAAGGTTGATCCGGACATTGAGGCTGTTGAAGAAGAGAAGGTGGATAATCTCTTTAGCCTGGGGTTTATAAGAAAGCCACTTACTCTAAATTTTGAGGGTATCCAGCCCCGTTTTGTTTCCCGACTTGACATTACCCCTGACCTTGGAGAAGTGATGGCAGCTTTCCACCACAAAACCAGGTATAACATCCGTCTGGCGGAACGCAAAGGGGTAAGGGTGCGTATCGGCACCAGGGATGACCTTAGGTCCTTTCACAGTATCATGGAAGTTACAGGTTTGCGGGACAAGTTTGTGGTCAGGAGCCTGGCATATTTTCAAAAAATGTATGATGAACTGGTTCCTCCCGGTTATATGCGGCTTTACCTTGCTGAATATCAGGATAAGGTGCTTTCTGGGGCCATTTCTCTTGCTTTTGGAGATAAATGCTGGTATCTTTACGGTGCCAGCAGTAATGAACAGAGAAATTTGATGCCAAACTACCTGATGCAATGGGATATGATTAAATGGGCAAAGGAAGAAGGGTGTGATGTTTATGATTTCCGGGGAATTTCCGGGGATATGGACCCTTCTAATCCCCTTTACGGGCTTTTTAGGTTTAAAAAAGGATTTAACGGTAAATTTACCGAGTTTGCCGGAGAATTTGACCTTGTATTTGATCCGCTGATGTATAAGGTCTGGGATATCGGGATTCCTTTGGCGAAGAAAGTGCGTTCCAAATTGATTATGGCTAAAAAGAAATTGCGGAAGTAGGGAAAGAATTTGGAAAAATGGATGGAAATTGACCTCGACAGGTTAAAGGATAATGTTCAGGCCCTGCAAACTTATTTTAATGTACCTATTATGGCTGTCATAAAGCAGGACGCTTATGGATTGGGAGCTTTGACGGTAGGGAGTTTTCTGGAACAGCTGGGGATTCAATTTTTTGCCGTTACCACAGTTGCCGAGGGTGTTGAGCTGAGAGCGGGAGGCATTAAGGCACCGATATTGGTTTTTGCGCCTTTGTATAATGACTTTGAACAGCTCCGGCAGTTATGGGAATACTCTCTTATACCTGCTGTTTATTCCATGGAAGCCGCGGAAACCATTAATGAATATGCCGTGAAAATTAACCGGTCCATAGATGTTCATTTAAAAATTGATTCCGGTATGGGGAGAATGGGATTTGCTCCGGAAGAAATATCTGCATTGGTGTATAGGCTCAAAAAACTGGACAAGCTTGGATACAAAGGTATTTTTACGCACTACAGCAATGCATTTGAAAAGGAAATAGACTATACAGCCATACAGAAGGAAAATTTCCTTAATGTAGTGGCAGACCTTGCGGAAAAAGGGCTGGTTATTCCTCTGAAATACAGTGCCAATTCCCTTGCGGCCCTTAAATTCCCGGAGACCCATATGGATATGGTCAGCATTGGTTCTGCCTTCTTAGGTAATAGTATTGTTAATCCTGCTGTGCCGCTAAAGCGAGTATACCGCTTCCGGGCAAAGGTCCTTCAGGTACGCAGCCTTCCAAAAGGGAGTTTTATTGGATACAGTAACACATACAGGACTAAGCGGACTACCAAGGTTGCCGTATTGCCCATAGGGTATACGGACGGCTTCGGGGTCCAGAAGAAAAATGATGCTTTCAGGATAGCTGATTACCTCAGGGAACAGTACTATTTGATAAAATCGTTTTTCCGCCCGGATGATATGGTGTTTTTTGAGGGGAAACCCCTTAAGGTTATTGGAAAGACTAGTTTACAGCTCACTGTTGTAGATATTGGCGGATTGCCGGTAAAACCAGGCGATGTAGTTGATATTAGTCTCAATCCCCTATTTGCCGGGGCTCGCATGGGACGGGTATATGTGGGTGCCGCAGCGGCTGAAGTTGATGTCTCAGCCTTGCATGCCAGAGAGATTTATGCCGGGGTAAGGGAAGCTGCAGCTGCCGGCCAGCATCAAAAGCAAGAGTAAACACCTATCTTTATCGGATAGGTGTTTTTTTGACGTTTCATATCCATATATTCAGGTTATTTTTGTCCCACCGGCGGCATACATTTATTTATGAGACAAGGAGGGGTTAGATGTCCTGGCATAATCGGAAAAAACAAATTCAACAACAGGTGGCCAATGTTTTTGATATTCCCAGGGACCTGATGATGGACCTGCCCAAAGTAGTTTTGATTGGTGATGTTCAGGTCCTCGTTGAGAATCACAGGGGAATTATGATTTATACCCCTGAAATGATCAAAGTTAGCACAACTATAGGAGATTTGGCTATTGCGGGGACAGACCTTACGCTGAAAAATATTTTGCCTGACGAAATAATGGTTGAGGGACGAATTAAATCCTTAATATTTGCGGGCTAGGAGGCATTAAAAGAGTGCTGGCGCGATTATGGTCGTTTATTACGGGATATGTATTATTAGTGGTAGAAGGTAAAAATTTTGAAAAGTTAATAAATATGGCCGTAAGTCGGGGAATATACCTTTGGGACGTGAAATGGACCGATTCCGGGAAAGCTAGTGTTAAACTAAGATTAAATGGTATTAGGGCTTTACGGCATATTGGCCGGCGGACCGGCTGCCGCTTTAAGATAGTTGGCAGGGGTGGCCTCCCTTTTCGTATTGCCGGGATGAAAAAGAGAAAAGTATTGCTTTCAGGAGCCGTTATGTCAGTCCTGGCGATTTATCTGTTGACGTCATTTGTTTGGTTTGTGGAGGTTAAAGGTAATGTTAATATTCCCAGGGAACGGCTGCTAAAGACAGCCGAAGAAGCTGGACTTTCTATGGGAACCTTGAAGAAGGGGCTTGACAAGGATAGTGTCGAAAAGTATCTTAGAAATGAAATACCTGAGGTTTCATGGGTTGGAATAAGGGTTACCGGTACCAAGGCAGTAATAGAAATTGCCGAAAAAGTTATTATCCCTCCTGCAGATAATTCACCGGCAAATGTTGTGGCCCTAAAAGACGGCCTTATCCGGGAAATCCTTGTTCTCAGGGGAAGACCGGCAGTTATTGAAGGGGATATGGTAAAGAAAAATGATATTCTGATCACAGGGGTAATTGCACCTGAACCTGAGCAGGATGAAGAGAATGACAGTAAATCTGATAATGAAAAGGTCTTGCCGGTTGAGTTGGTGAGGGCTAGGGGAATTGTACGGGCATCTGTTTGGTATGAAGGTTATGGAGAGTGCCGGCTTGTTGATACCGGGGTTCGCAGAACCGGTAAAAAGGTACAGACGCTCAGTATTAGAGCTTTTAACAAAGAATTTGTGATTAAGGGGCCTAAGTCGATATTATTTCAGTCTTATGTTACCGATACAAATGTTAAAAGAATTTATGAATGGAGGAATCTTAGTATTCCTGTCGAATTAATTACGATGAATTATTATGAGGTTGAAAGCTACCGTGATATAATAGGCATAACCCAGGCAAAGAAAATTGCCCGGGAAAGGGCTCTTGCCAGTGTAACGGCTAAACTGCCTTTTAATGCCAGAATACTGAAAGAGGTTTCTGAAGAGATTCCGGCTCGTGGAAGCAATGTGGTTAGGGTTAAGTATGTTTTAGAGACTGTTGAGGACATAGGCCGGATACAACCCCTGAAAAAGAACAGCAGCAGTTAAACTTAATCTTACAAAAATATCAGGAGGTCTCATAATTATTGATTGTTAAATCTGAAAAGAAAATCCCACTGCAGAAACTTGAAGATACGGTCAATGTTTTTGGAAATCATGACGAGAACCTTTATTTTATTCAGAATGACATGGGTGTGCAGATTGTGGTAAGGGATGACCATCTCGTTGTGACCGGTGAAATTGAGCCGGTTGAGCAGAGTGCAAGGGTTTTAAACCAGTTGATAGAGCTAAGTGCTATGGGGACCCAGATAACTCTCAGGGAAGTCCAATACAGCATAAAGCTGGTAAAGGATGGCCAGGGTGAAAAAATAGGTGACTTAGCTATTGAAGTAATTATGGTAACTTTTCGGGGTAAACTGGTAAAGCCAAAGACTCACGGCCAAAAGAGATATGTAGATGCTATTGCTGAAAATGATATAGTTTTTGGGATTGGACCTGCGGGAACAGGGAAGACTTACCTGGCAGTTGCTATGGCTGCAAAAGCATTAAAAGATAAGGCTATTAACCGGCTGATAATTACACGCCCTGCGGTAGAGGCGGGGGAAAAGCTGGGTTTTTTGCCTGGTGACCTGCAGGAAAAAGTCAATCCATACCTAAGACCGTTATATGACAGTCTTTATGATATTCTGGGCACGGAGAAGACCCAGAAACTGCTGGAAAAAAATATCATTGAAATAGCCCCCTTGGCATATATGAGGGGACGTACACTAGATGATGCTTTTATAATTCTGGATGAGGCTCAGAATACTACACCTGAACAGATGAAGATGTTTTTGACCCGTATCGGATTCGGTTCCAAGGCGGTTATTACCGGGGATGTTACCCAGGTTGACCTTCCCAGGGGGCAGTATTCCGGGCTGCTGGAAGCACAGAAAACACTCGGTGGTATTCAGGGCATCTCGTTTCAGCACCTTAGCGGGGTAGATGTAATGAGACATCAGCTTGTCCAGAAGATTATAGCTGCCTATGAGAAGGCAGAACGAGAGAAGGAAATAGGGAAGTCAACAAATTTTTGAATTAATTGGAAGTGACATAAATGGCACTGATTACCAGGGACCTGGCATCTTTTTTATGGAAAAAAATAGTGCCGGTTTTTAAAAATACTACAACCAGGCGTCTCTTAATAGGAGTCGGGTTTTTTGTTATTGTTACAGCAATTCTTTCGATGAAGTTTTTACCTGAAAGAATCGATATAAATGTTGGACAACCTTTTGCTCAGAAAAGTCCGATTTTTGCTAACAGAACCGTAGAGTTTGAGGACAAAACCAAGACTGCCGAAGCAAGGCGAAGAGCGGCTGAAGCTGTTGGCAAGGTGCATGAGGAGGACCCGGGAGCCTTTGATGCAACAATTGCCGATATTAATAATTTCATGAACAAACTCAAGGCTGTAAGCGGGAATGAAGAATTGACACCTGAGGCCAAGGTCACTCAGCTTAAGCATGATATTCCTTTCATTCTTCCTGAGGGTGTATATTCAAGCCTTGCCAAATATGAAAGCCAGACAATTCAGGGCATTGATATTAAAACGCGGGAAATTGTTAGGGCAGCCTATAACAAAGGGATTCCTGAAGAAAATATTGATCAGATTAAGTCATCTATATTAGAGCAGGATGTTGTTGCCGTCAATCTTCCCGAGGATGCCAGAACCTTCATGGGAGCACTGATAGATTATACACTTAGGCCAAATTTCATTTATAATGCTGAAGAAACCCTGAAAAAAAAGCAAGAAGCCATGGATAAGGTTGCTCCGGTAACTGTTGTTGTCCAAAACAATGAAAAGATTATCAGTCAGGGAGATATTGTTACAACTGAACATATTCAGAAGCTTGAAGCCCTAGGGTTACTGAAAGCGCCTGTACCAGTCAGTACTGTGCTGGGGATTGCTATGCTGGTCATTATTGCCATGGTGGTAATGATGGTATACCTGTACCAGAATCATATTGATATCTACCTTAACGAAAAATTTCTGCTGCTTATCGCCATTATTGTTATTAGTGAACTGCTTTTGGCAAAAACGGTGATGGCAATACAAACCGGTTTCGGATGGGCCGATATGCTTGGATATATGATACCGGTTGCAGCAGCCAGTATGCTGTTGGCAATTCTCTTGGATACCAGGATGGCTTTATTGGCGACAGCTGTCATGAGCGGATTAATCGGGGTGATTACAGGCAGTGAATTGCGTTTCGCCTTTGTTGGGATGATTTCCGGTCTGGTTGCCGTTTACTGTGTTTCTAGACTGAGTCAGCGTTCCGATATGGCTAAAGCAGGGTTGGTCTATGTCAGCTCTGCAAATATCCTGGCAATTATATCTATAGAATTGGTAACCAGGGGTGTAGATTCAACATCAATGGCCATTGGAGTACTTTTCGGCCTTTTAAATGGAATTTTTTCGGCAATATTGACTATTGGGGTTCTGCCGTACTTGGAAAGCGCCTTTGGGATAACCTCTTCAGTTAAACTGCTGGAACTTGCGAATCCGGGACAGCCCTTGTTAAAACAATTGCTTTTGGAAGCACCCGGTACGTATAACCATAGTATTCTTGTCGGCAACTTGGCTGAAGCTGCAGCTGATGCCGTTGGCGGGGATTCGCTGCTGGTCAGGGTGGGTTCTTATTATCACGATATAGGAAAACTGCGCCGTCCGTATTTTTTTATTGAAAACCAGTTATCCAGTGAAAATCCGCATAGCAAGCTGACCCCTAACCTGAGTACTTTGATTATTACTTCACATACCAAAGATGGTGCTGAAATTGCCTGTGAACATAAATTGCCTAAAATGGTCATTGACATCATTGAACAACATCACGGTACAAGTTTGGTTAGTTTTTTCTTCCACCGTGCCCTTGAAAATGAGAATAATGAAAAAACAGTGAATGAGAATGATTTCCGGTATGAGGGTCCTAAGCCACAGACCAAAGAGGCGGCACTTGTTATGATGGCTGATTCTGTGGAAGCGGCGGTTAGGGCTTTGCAGAAACCGACACCGGGAAGGATTGAAGGGCTGGTTCGGAAGGTTATTAAAGAAAAGCTTCATGATGGGCAGCTTGATGAATGTGACCTGACATTTAAGGACTTGGATATTATTGCTGTAGCTTTTGTAAGGGTATTGTCAGGGATTTTTCATACCAGAGTGGAATATCCTGAAATAGTAATTAAGGAAATCGAAAGGAGAAAAGCCAGGGATGCCAGTTTTCGTAAACAATCTTCAGGAAAAAGTGCCGGTGAACAGCAAGATACTTGATACCATGGAAATGGTTGTGGCAGTTTCACTGAAACTAGAAGGCAGAGGTGACGACCCTGAAGTCACCATTGCTTTAGTTGATGATACGTATATCACAGAACTGAATTACAAATATCGCCATAAGGGTGTGGCAACCGATGTACTTTCTTTTCCTATGGAAGAGATTGATGAAGAGGAACCTGTTATTAACGGAGAGACTGAGAATATTTTGGGAGATATTGTAATTTCAATGGAAACAGCCCTGCGCCAGTCTGAAGAGTACGGACACAGTCTATTAAGGGAGATGGCTTACCTTGCTGCTCATGGGATGTTCCATCTTTTGGGCTATAGACATGATGCTGAAGACAGGCGCAGGATAATGAGAGATCGTGAAGAGAAGGTTCTTTCACTGTTAAATATTTCACGTTGATATCCGCTGTACAATGTTCCAAAAGGCTTGTGCAAATTTAGATACCAGTGCATTTTTAGGGGTGGATCAGGAATAAAGCCACCCTGTTAAGCTTTCTGCAAGTGGTGATAATATGTTTGGGGTAAAAAAACAAAAAGGATTTTTCTTGCTGTTTTTGGGTGTTTTTCTGCTTGTGTTTTCAGGATGTTCAGGGGCCGGCTCTAGTGTTGATAATGGCACTGATACTGTAACCAGTTCGATTTACAGCGAGGAAAACGGGGATAATAAGTTAAAGACTACAGAACCATTGCCGGCTATGGTTCGCTGTCCACTTTCGGGTGATCTGGTTCCTGAGGGCACTACCGACAGGCGGCCCCTGGCGGTAATGATAGAGAACGCCCCTGCTGCCAGGCCTCAGTCGGGACTGGATAAGGCCGACATAATCTATGAGATTTTAGCTGAAGGTGCTATTACAAGGTTCTTAGCAATATTTCTGCATGGTGACACGGCTGAATTGGGGCCTGTCCGCAGTGCCAGACCATATTATATAGAGCGTATGTTTGAGTATAATGCCATGTATGCTTACTGTGGAGGCAGTGAGGAAGCCAAAAAGATGGTTCGTGTTCAGGGAGTGGCTGCATTGGATGAATTCGGGGTTGGCATGCAGGCGTTCTGGAGGATAAAAGAACGTCAAGCGCCACATAATCTTTATACTGATACGGAAAAACTGAGAAAAGTAGGGGAAAAAAGAGGTTATAAAAAAACTGTGGAATTCCCTGAATTTAGTTTTTTGGGTGAGACAGAGGAGAATCCAGGCGGGATTAGTGCAGACAAAGTGATAATTAATTATTATAAGAGTTTTAGTGTTGTCCGGTGGGATTATGACACCGGAACCGGCTTGTATTTCAGGACTAACGGCGGAAAGGCCCACAAGGATGCGGTTACCGGTAAACAGCTTACAGGTGCTAATATAATAATCCAATATACAAAAACAAGAACAATAGACGACGAAGGCCGAAGAGATATAGAAATGGTGGGCAGCGGAAGGGCGCTGCTGCTGACCGGTGGCAAGGTACATACGGGAAAGTGGTCCAAAAAGGAGATGCGTTCTCAAACCTTTTTTTATGATGAAAACGGTGCGGAATGGAAGCTGAATCCGGGACAAACCTGGATTGAAGTTGTTCCCACAACCCTTAAAGTAGAGTACTAAGAATTAAGTGTTGAGTATTGAGAGAAGGTGAAGTATACATTGGTTACCCAAATTACTAAAAATGAAATCAGCTTACTGCTGGATGAGGCTAGGCAGGTGCGGGAAAATGCCTATGCCCCATATTCGCGGTTTAAAGTGGGTGCGGCTTTACTGGGCAGTGACGGGATAGTCTATACGGGGTGTAATGTGGAAAATGTTTCTTATGGATTGACCAACTGTGCCGAAAGAACGGCTTTTTTTAAGGCTGTTTCCTTGGGGCAAAAGAAGTTTAAGGCTATTGCGATATTTGCCGATACCGACGAGTTTTGTTTTCCATGCGGTGCCTGCAGGCAGGTGATGGCAGAGTTTGGCGACCTGCAGGTGATTCAGTTTAATAGATGCGGGGAATATGTTATAAATACTGTGGCGGAACTGCTGCCGGGCAGCTTTCACGTCGGGATTCCGGGGAAGGAGATGGTTGAATGAATACTGCAGAGGGATTTAAATCAGGTTTTGTAGCTTTGGTGGGAAGGCCCAATGTGGGGAAATCCACTCTGATGAACCGGATGGTTGGCAGAAAACTGGCCATTATGTCTGATAAACCCCAGACAACCAGGAATAAGATTACCGCAATTCTGACAACTGAAGCGGCTCAGTTGGTGTTTATTGATACTCCGGGCATCCATAAACCAAAACATAAACTGGGTGAATATATGGTAAATGCCGCCCTTAATGCCTTGCGGGAAGTTGATGTTATTTTATTCCTGATTGAAGCTTCAGAAAGAGAGGTTGGTCCCGGTGACCGTTATATTATAGAAATTCTCAGTCAGGTCAAAACACCGGTTATACTGGTGATTAATAAAACAGACTTGGTAAAAGGAGATGAACTTTTTCCCCTGATAGATAAGTACCGCAGTATGATGGAATTTTGTGAGGTGGTCCCGGTTTCTGCCCTGGAAGGTCAAAATGTCGATACCCTCATTAGACTGATATCAGGTTTGCTTCCCAAAGGACCAATGTATTATCCTGATGATATGGTGACAGACCAGCCGGAGCAGGCCATTATCCGGGAAATAATCCGGGAAAAAGTACTCCATCTTACCAGGGAAGAGATTCCCCATTCAGTTGCTGTTGAAATAGAAGAACTTAAACCGAGAAATAATGACATGATATATGTGAGGGCAGTTATTTTTACCGAAAAAGAGTCCCAGAAGGGGATAATCGTTGGCCGTAAGGGTACACTTCTGAAAAAAGTCGGGGCTATGGCCCGTGAAGACATTGAAAACCTTCTTGGCTCCAGGGTATACCTGGACCTCTGGGTGAAGGTCAAGAAAGACTGGAGAAACAGGGATAGTATCTTGAGGAATCTGGGCTATGATTTAAAAGATTAGTTAACTTGTAATGACAGATGGTGTATATTACAATTAGGATGAGAGACAAACATGGCATAGAGGAGGAACAAATGGCTGCAGAAGATTTTTTGATTAGCTCTGCCGAAATGGCCAAGTATATTGACCATACAAACCTGAAGCCTGACGCGACAACCGCCGATATCCACAAATTATGTGAGGAAGCGGCTCATTATGGTTTTGCATCAGTTTGTATAAATCCTGTTTTTGTTGGCACTGCAGTCAAATTACTGACCGGAACCGGGGTTAAGGTATGTACTGTGGCAGGTTTTCCTCTTGGAGCCTGTACAATCGGAATAAAAGCCCGGGAAGCGGCTGCTGCGGCAGAAGAGGGTGCTATGGAAATAGATATGGTAATTGCAGTAGGGATGTTAAAGGAAAGGCTTTATGAGGCTGTCGCCAGGGATATATGTGAAGTCGTCGGGGCAGTTAGAAGAGCAAATTCCCAAGGCATTGTAAAAGTAATAATTGAGACTTGTCTTCTTCAGAATAATGAAAAGATTACGGCCTGCAGAATTGCCGAAGCAGAAGGAGCAAATTTTGTAAAGACATCAACCGGATTTTCTTCAGGCGGGGCTTTGCCCGAAGATGTTGCCCTGATGAGAAACAGTGTCAGCCCGTTAGTTGGCGTAAAGGCTGCCGGCGGAATCAGGTCTGCGGCACAGGCCATAGAAATGATTAAGGCAGGAGCTGCCAGGCTTGGCACAAGCTCAGGTGTACTTATCATGAATGAAATAGAATACCAATAAACACCCAGTATATGCTTTTTTGCTTGCGGAGATGATAAATAAAAGATGCTGCAATCCTAATAAGAGGGGATGAGCTAAAATGAGAACAACGGAAGCGCTTTGGGAAATATTTAAGGCTACCGGACACATTGGAGCCTATTTGCTGTATAAAGATTTTAGCTTTGCAGAATCAAGCATGGAAGGTATGCTGCCGCACACAGAACCTGAACCTCTGAATAGTGTTAGTGGTGATTAGGATGAAACATTATAAAACAGAAGGAATTATTATCAGGGTAAGTGATTATAATGAGGCTGACCGGATTGTAACTATCCTTACAAGCGGATATGGAAAAGTACAGGCTATTGCCAAGGGCTGCCGTAAGCCGAAGAGCCGCAAAAGAGGCCTGATTCAGTTGTTTACACATGGAGAATTTGCTTTATATAAGGGGCGTAACTTGGAGACAATAACCCAGTGTGAGGGCAAACAATCTTTTCCCGGTATCAGGGGTGATCTGGATAGGATGGCTTATGCTGTATATATGGCGGAGGTTTTGGATGGTTTTGCTGTTTCCGGGGAAGACCAGTCAGAATTGTTTTATCTTGCTTTGGTGTGCCTGCATTTGCTGTCTGTTGAAGATCCGGAATTGGTAATCCGGGCATTTGAGGTAAGGATCATGAAATTACTGGGATATATGCCGCACCTGGATGACTGTGTTTATTGCGGGAACCCGCTGACCGGTTTGCAGGCAGCTTTCAGTTCACATATGGGGGGCGGGTTATGTAAAACTTGTTCTACATCTGACCCGGAAGCCGCAGTTTGCACCCTGGGAACGATGAATATGCTGAAACAGTTGTCAAGATGGGATTTGAAAAGGCTGAGAGTACTCAAAATGACCCCAAAGATGAAAAGGGAAATTGGTGAAATAATGCAGCAATATATTAGCCAGAGACTGGAAAAAAGAATCAGGTCGGCTGACTTTATACAATCTCTGGCATCAGTGCAAAATAACGGGTGATTTCGGAAAAACTATTTTAAAAGGAGGGGTGCCACCATGAGTGACGAACTTGAGAAGCTTGACATTATCAGGGAACGTTTGGGAATTTCCTACCGTGAGGCCAAGGAATGCCTGGAAGATGCCGGGGATGATCTGGTTGAGGCCCTTGTTTTAGCTGAACAAAAGACAAAAAGGAATGCTTGTTGTGATAATAGGTGGAAGGAAAAGGGTGAGGAGATATTCGGTGAGCTTAAATTATATTTAGGCCGGGGCAACCGTACCAAGATCAGGCTGAAGCGGGAAGAAAAAACAATTGCGGAGTTTCCGGCCACTGCAGGGGCCATTGGTGTTTTGGCAGTTCTGGCCAGTGCCCCGCTGGCTGTTGCAGCAGGCATAGGAACAGTAGCTGCAATTGCCAATAAAGTTACTCTGGAAGTGGAGAAACCCGATGGGATTGACTTTTGAAAACAATTTTGGTAAAGTATTTGTATTAATAATTTGATTATGACAGGCTATGAAGGAGACACAGCCTGATTCCAGGTTTTACAGAGAGCCGGTGAAAGGTGCAAACCGGCAGCTTGGGCAGGGTAAGGCACTCCGGAGCTGTGAGATTTCAAGCGGGCTGGAAAAAATCCGGCCAATCAGGGTGGAACCGCGGGAGACAACCTCTCGTCCCTGGCTCGTAGCCAGGGATGAGAGGTTTTTTTAAAAATTAAAGGAGGTACATAGGAGTGAATTTTCAGGAGATTATTTTGACCTTGAACAAATTCTGGGCAGACCGTGGATGCATAATTCAGCAGCCTTATGACATTGAAAAGGGCGCCGGAACAATGAATCCGGCAACGTTTCTGCGGGCTTTAGGGCCTGAACCATGGAATGTTGCCTATGTTGAACCGTCTCGCCGGCCTACAGACGGAAGGTACGGCGAAAACCCCAACAGGCTGCAGCATTATTACCAGTACCAGGTTATTTTGAAACCAAACCCGGATAATGTCCTTGAAATATATCTCGATAGTCTGAAGGCAATTGGAATCGACCCTGAGCAGCATGATATCAGGTTCGTTGAGGATAACTGGGAATCACCTACACTCGGGGCATGGGGGCTTGGTTGGGAAGTTTGGCTGGATGGTATGGAAATAACGCAGTTTACTTATTTCCAGCAGTGTGGCGGAATTGACTGCAAGCCGGTTTGTGCCGAAATCACCTATGGTCTGGAAAGACTGGCAATGTTTATTCAAAAAGTTGACAGCGTTTTTGACATCACATGGGTGGGTGATATTACCTATGAAGATGTACATCACCGGGGAGAAGTGGAACATTCCCACTATAATTTTGAGTTAGCTGATATTGATATGTTGTTTGAGATGTTTAGTATGTTTGAAAGAGAAGCAATGAGGATAATTGAAAAGGGTTATGTTCTCCCGGCCTATGACTATGTTTTGAAGTGTTCCCATACTTTTAACCTGCTTGATGCCAGGGCAGCCATTAGTGTTACCGAAAGACAGGGGTATATTGCGCGAGTGAGGAATATGGCCAGGCATTGTGCCCAGGCATATGTTGAACAGCGTGAGCGGATGGGATATCCCTTATTGAAAAAGGGAGGTGTGATTAATGGCTAAGGATTTTATTTTGGAGATTGGAACTGAGGAAATTCCGGCTCGTTTTATGCCTTCCGCCATAAGTCAGTTAAAGGAAATTGCAGCTAAGTGGGTAAACGAAAACCGGCTGGCTTGTGATAATGTTGCCGCTTATGGTACACCGAGACGTCTGACAGTTTATATAACCGGGCTGGCTGAGGAGCAGGAAGACTTTGTAGATATGGTCAAAGGGCCTTCCAAGAAAGCCGCTTTTGACAGCAGCGGAAATCCTACCAAGGCTGCTCAGGGTTTTGCCAAAAGCCAGGGAGTTGATGTAAGTAACCTTATAGTACAGGAAACTCCTAATGGAGAATATGTATTTGCTGAGAAAAGGCAGACCGGCCAAAAAACTGCCGGGACCCTTCCAGGATTTTGCCTGGATTTGATAAACGGATTATCTTTCCCCAAACCGATGCGCTGGGGTTATCAAGAAATGCGTTTTGCTCGTCCCATAAGGTGGCTCCTTGCCCTTTTCGGGAACACTGTAATTCCTTTTGAAATAGAGGGTCTAGAGTCTGGGAGGGTAACTTATGGACATAGGTTTCTATCACAAGGGCCAATAGAGATTGAGCAGGCTCCTGATTACCTGGATAAGCTGAGAGATGCTTATGTCATTGCTGATCAGGCGGAACGGAGGGAGAAAGTCTGGAACCAGGTGGTTAAGGTTGCTAAATGTGAAGGAGGAGAAGTGCTTCCTGATGATGAACTGCTGGATGAGGTTACCCACCTTTTGGAATACCCTACCGCACTGTGCGGTACATTTAACCGGGATTACCTGCGCCTGCCCAAGGAGGTATTGATAACTCCAATGCGGGAGCACCAGCGCTATTTTCCGGTGGTAGATTCCGAAGGCCTGTTAATAAATAAGTTTATTACATTAAGAAACGGGACTGACTCCTTTCTTGACACTGTAAAAAAAGGTAATGAGAAGGTTCTTCGGGCGCGGCTGGCAGATGCCGAGTTCTTTTATGAAGAGGACTTGAAAACACCACTAAGTGCCAATGTTACCAAACTTAGCAAAATTATCTTCCAGGAAAGCCTGGGAACAGTCTTTGAAAAAGTTGAGCGCATAGGAGAGCTTAGCAGGTACCTTGCATCAGAAATGGGATTAGATGAAGAAAATCTTTTAAAAGATATTGAACAGGGAGCATATCTTTGCAAGGCGGACCTGGTGACAAATATGGTTTATGAATTTCCTGAACTGCAGGGAATCATGGGCAGAGAATATGCGATCAGTAACGGAGAAAGGGAATCGGTGGCCCAGGCGATTTTTGAACATTACCTGCCGCGGTTTTCAGGAGATATTTTACCTAATACAACAGCGGGTTCTATCATCAGCATGGGTGACAAGATTGATACTATTGTCGGGTGTTTTGCCGTGGGTATTCAGCCTACCGGGTCCCAGGACCCTTATGCCTTAAGGAGGCAGGCACTGGGTATATGCCATATTGCCATTGAAGGGAAACTCAACTTTTCACTTGATAGCTTAATAGAAAAAGCGTACTTGTGTTATGGCGACAACATTAAAGCTCAGCTTTCGGCCGGGGAAACTCTGCTGGAGGTCAGGGAGTTTTTTAAGCAGCGCCTGAAAAATATATTTGCTGATAAAGGGTTTACTTATGATGTTATTGATGCGGTCCTCAGCGTAGGCTATGACCGTCTGCCGGATACCCTTCTCAGGGCGGAGGCATTGACTAACCTGCGCAGTCAGGAAATCTTCGGGAAACTGCTGACTGCTTATACGAGGGTTTCCAATCTGGCCAAAAATGCGTGTACTGATGATATTGTTCCAGAGCTTTTTGTCGAAGATGTGGAAAAAGACTTATACAGCGAATTTGTTAAAGCAAGGGATGAAATGAAGATCTACCTCGAAGAAAAGCAGTACCGCCAGTTTCTGCAGCGATTTGCCCTGTTGCAGCAGCATATTGATAATTTCTTTGAAGGTGTAATGGTTATGGTTGATGATGAAAAAATTAAGAATAACCGCCTGGCACTGCTCAAAAATATTGCCGGCTTAACCGATGCAGTTGCAGATTTAACGAAAATTGTCGCTTAAATAAAAATATATTTAGACATAAAGGAGGAAAATTAGGATAAATATAGTATATTAATAAGAGTATTTTTGATAATTAGTATAACACAATTGACCAGGGAAAGACGGTGAGCATGTGGAACTTACCAAACGCCAGGAACAAATTGTTCAAATCGTGAAGAATGAAGGTCCGATTACCGGCAGCAAGATAGCTGCAAAATTGTCACTGATAAGGTCTACACTTCGTCCTGACCTCACGATACTGACCAGGGCCGGCATTTTGGAGGCGCGGCCCAGGGTAGGTTATTATTATGCTGGAAAGACCCCCAATCATACTGCTGAAGCCATTCATAAAATAAATGTTGGGGATGTCCAATCAATACCGGTAGTTATTAGGGCAGAGGCTACTGTATATGATGCTGTTGTAACTATGTTTCTGGAAGATGTGGGAACCCTGTTTGTTGTCAGGGAAGCGGGCGCTCTTGAAGGGATTATTTCCCGGAAAGACCTTCTGAAAGCGACAATGGGTAGTGCAGATATACATAAAATGCCTATAAGCATAGTTATGACAAGGATGCCTAACCTAATTACAACAACTCCTGAGGAGCCTATCCTGTTTGCGGCTCAGAAGCTAACAGGGAGAGAGGTCGATTCCCTTCCCGTAGTCAGGGTTATGCAAACCGATGACGGGATTGAAGAGCTTGAGGTTGTTGGCCGGGTTACCAAAACAACGATTACGCGCCTTTTTGTGGAACTGGGATATGGAAGTGATTTAGTCTCTCAAGACTAAATCATGAGAAGGAGGAGATACCGATAACTACAAAACATGAACAGCAGCCGGTAGTTTTTGTTGTATCTGATTCAGTAGGGGAGACTGCAGATTTTGTGGCCAGGGCCGCTGTGAGTCAGTTTAATTCCGGTATTGTTGACATGAGGTTGATTCCATATGTCAATAACCCGGAACATATAATTGAGATTGTCAATGAAGCAAAAGATGTTCCGGGTATTATTGCTTATACTTTAGTACTTCCGGAACTCAGGGATACTTTGGTTAAAGAAGCGGAGGAGAAGGGGGTTCCCGTTGTAGATATTCTGGGGCCCTTGATGGATGCCCTGACAAGGATATCAGGGCGTGTTCCCAAAATGAAAGCAGGACTCTTGCATAAATTAGACCAAAACTATTTCAAGAAGGTAGAAGCCATTGAATTTGCGGTAAAGTATGATGATGGGAAGGACCCGCGGGGCATTATGCGGGCTAATGTGGTCATCATTGGTGTTTCACGGACTTCCAAGACTCCCCTTTGTATGTACCTGGCCCATAAAAGTATTAAAGCTGCGAACATTCCGCTGGTACCGGAAGTATTGCCTCCTGATGTGATTTATAGTTTACCTAAGAAAAAAATTATCGGTTTAACTATTAAGCCGGAACTTTTAAATGAGATCAGGCAGGAACGTTTAAAGACCCTAGGTCTTAAATCAGGAGCCGATTATGCCAGCTTGGAACGAATCCTTATGGAGTTGGACTACGCTAATGGGATTATGCGCAAAGTAGGGTGCCCCATAATAGATGTTTCCAACAAAGCCGTGGAAGAAACAGCCAGCAAGGTTCTGGAAATAATTAGACACCAGACCTAATAAAAAATAAAACATTTTTAATGTAATGAGGGGGATAGGATAATGGCAAAGAAGTATGTGTATTTTTTTGAGGAAGGCAAAGCGGATATGAAATCACTATTGGGAGGGAAGGGAGCGAACTTGGCGGAAATGACCAATATCGGTCTTCCCGTGCCTCCCGGAATTACGATAACCACTGAGGCATGTAATGATTATTATGCTCAGGGACGGCAGATGCCTGAAGGATTGGAAACAGAAATAATAGATAAAATGGCTGGCTTGGAGGATAAAATCGGCAAAAAATTTGGGGATGCCGCCAATCCGCTGCTGCTTTCAATACGGTCAGGGGCAAAATTTTCCATGCCGGGGATGATGGATACAATTCTTAACCTGGGCCTTAATGACCGGACATGTGAGGCTATGGTCAAAGCAACAGATAATGAAAGATTTGTTTTGGATTGTTACCGCCGCTTTATCCAAATGTTCAGCGGTGTTGTTCTTGGGTTGGAACACCACAAGTTTGAAAGTGTTCTGGATGCTCAAAAGGAAAAGCGGGGGGTTCATTTTGATACCGAACTCAATGCTGATGACCTTAGGGAGGTCGTAGCCGCATATAAGAAAGTGGTTAAACGGGAAACCGGTAACAGCTTCCCGGAAGACCCCATGCAGCAGCTTTTGCTGGCAGTTCAGGCAGTTTTTGGTTCCTGGAATAACCAGAGGGCAATAGTATATCGCAGGCTTAACCAGATTCCCGATGATTTGGGTACTGCTGTTAACATCCAGTCAATGGTATTCGGAAATATGGGTGATGACTGCGGCACAGGGGTTGCTTTTACCCGTAACCCGTCAACCGGAGAAAAGGCGTTGTATGGTGAATATCTTATCAATGCACAGGGTGAGGATGTGGTTGCCGGTATCAGGACACCTCAGCCAATCAGTAAGCTTCACGAGGAAATGCCTGAGATATATAATCAGTTTGTAGATATCTGCAAAACCCTTGAACAGCATTACCAGAACATGCAGGATATAGAGTTTACCATTGAGAGAGGCAAACTTTACATATTACAGACCCGCCATGGTAAGAGGACAGCAACAGCAGCTATTAAAATAGCGGTTGATATGGTTGCTGAAGGCTTAATTGACAAAAATGAAGCGGTGCTCCGGGTTGAACCGGGCGCTCTCGACCAGCTTTTGCACAGGAGGATTGACCCTAGTGCCAAATTCGAAGTAATTGCCAAGGGCTTGCCGGCATCACCGGGAGCAGCCTGTGGTACAGTAGTTTTCAGCGCTGATGAGACTGAAAAGATGGGTAATGCCGGAGAAAAGGTAATCCTCGTCAGGACTGAGACCACTCCTGATGATATACATGGTATTGTAGCCGCCCAGGGTATCCTTACCAGCCGGGGCGGGATGACCAGCCACGCGGCAGTTGTGGCCCGTGGGATGGGCAAACCGTGCGTTTGCGGTTGTGAAGCTATTAAGATAAATTATGCGGAAAAATTATTTAATGTTAATGGCACGGTAATTCGGGAAGGGGACACAATTTCCATTGACGGGGCTACCGGACAGGTAATCCTGGGCAAGGTACCAATGATTGACCCTGAACTGTCCCACGAGTTCCAGGAACTATTGGTTTGGGCCGATGATATCAGGACTATGGCTGTCAGGGCGAATGCCGATACTCCTGACGATGCTGCTAAGGCCCGTGAGTTTGGTGCTGAGGGGATAGGGCTTTGCCGGACCGAGCATATGTTTATGGCCCAAGATAGGCTGCCCATCGTTCAGGAAATGATTCTTGCAGAAACACTTGAGGATAGGGAAGCCGCACTTGATAAGCTTCTGCCGGTACAGCAGGAGGACTTTTACGGTATCCTCAAGGCTATGGAAGGATTTGAGGTATATATCCGTCTGCTGGACCCGCCACTGCATGAATTTCTGCCAAATTCAGAAGAATTGATAGTGGAAATTACTGAACTTAAATGTACAGGCGGCGATAAAAAACTTATTGCTGAGAAAGAGGAACTCTTCCGGAAGGTGAGACAGCTTCATGAATTCAACCCGATGCTGGGTCACAGAGGCTGCCGTCTGGGTGTTACGTTCCCAGAGATGTATGCAATGCAGGTAAAAGCTATTTACCAAGCCACCGCACAGTTAATCAAAGAGGGTGTGGATGCAAAACCGGAAGTTATGATTCCCCTTGTTATACATGTAAATGAACTAAAAATGCTCCGGGATCAGGCTGTGGAAATTGCCCAGGCTGTTCAGGAAGAACAGGGGGTTACCTTTGATATTCATGTCGGTACAATGATAGAACTGCCAAGGGCTGCAATTACCGCTAATGAAATTGCCACACAGGCTGATTTCTTCTCCTTTGGCACAAACGATCTTACCCAGACTACTCTCGGATTCAGCCGGGACGATGCTGAAGGCAAGTTCCTTCACGACTATGTAAGCAAAAAAATCCTGGCAGATAACCCGTTCGTGGTCTTAGACCAGGAAGGTGTTGGAAAGCTGGTTAAAATGGGAACAGACCTAGGACGCCAGGCCAATCCTGCTCTTAAGGTCGGAATCTGTGGTGAACACGGTGGTGAACCAAGTTCGATAGGCTTCTGCCATAAAATTGGTATGGATTATGTAAGCTGTTCACCGTACCGTGTCCCTATTGCCAGGCTGGCTGCCGCACAGGCTGAAGCCGGTGGCGAAAGTTCTGTGAGCACTAAATAGAAAAAAATAGGAAATAGATAACTGAACAATACCGCATCCGTGAAAGGTTTTGGCGTTTTAGACTAATGGCACATTCCTTACGGGTGCGGTTTTTGTATACATTGCACAAAATTCCTGTAGACAGGTTGTGATGAATGTGCTAAAATTAACAAGGGAAAAACACTTAAACATCTCCTTCCGCAAGGGAAGGTTATTGTTAAACCCATTTTCTTATCCGGTAGAATATACTTATTCTACCACCTTTTTTTTAGGGGAAAGTAATTATTTTAACATGAGATTTAGAAAGTTTTGTATTGATATTGAAAAAGATGTTTGGTATAATATGATAATCGGTTGCTGAAGCCGCCGGTACATACAGAATGTGTGTTATTGTTTTAAAATGTGTATTATTGTTTTAAGTGAACACATAAGTTAGGCAAAAAATAATAAGTGATAAACCAGGCCACGAAGGTCGGGAGGTTTGCTGGAGCAATCCCGTGTTGGTGGTTTTTTTGTGTTTCAAAATAAGTTTTTCAGTAGTAAGCGGATATTGATATTAATTTTTGAAATTGCGGGGGTGTATTTATGCATATTCCAGATGGTTTCCTTGATACGAAGATGATAGCTGCAACAGTGGCGACAAGTGTCCCACTAATAGGTGTGGCTGTATCCAAGACAAGAAGTGTTTTTGATGACCGGCAGATACCTAAAATGAGTGTTATGGCTGCATTTATTTTTGCGGCCCAGATGGTGAATTTCCCCATTGCCGGAGGCACATCAGGACACCTGCTGGGAGCGGCGCTGGCAGCAATACTGCTGGGACCGTGGAGTGCTGTACTCATAATGACAACTGTCCTGATAATTCAATGCCTGGTTTTTCTGGATGGTGGTTTAACAGCTTTGGGGGGTAATATTCTTCTTATGGGAATTGTGGCCCCTTGGGTAGGCTGGTGGGTTTATAAGCTGGTGGCAGGGAATTCGACTGACCGGACCAGAACGCTGGGAGCAACATTTCTGGCCAGTTGGGTGTCAACAGTAGCAGCATCAGTGGCAGGAACTTTATTGATCGTATTTTCCGGTTATATAGCCCTAAATATTGCCCTGCCTGCTATGCTGGGATGGCATATGCTGATTGGTATCGGTGAAGGTTTGATCACATCAGTTGTTGTGGCTTATCTTGCCCAGGTTAAATCTGAACTGGTTTTTCAAAACCAGAAGGCGTGAGGTGATATAATATGAAAAAAGGTATTTTATTAGCTCTTCTGGTTTCCCTGGTCATTGCGGCTTTTCTCTCTCCATTTGCATCTCCAAGCCCTGATGGCTTGGAGCGGGTAGCTGAAGATAAAGGCTTCATACATCTCAGTGAAGGAAAAGAAGTAGTCAAATCACCTATGCCGGATTATGTTATGCCTGGTGTAGAGAACGAAACTGTTGCTGGCAGTCTTGCGGGTGTGGCCGGTACCCTGATTACTTTTGCCGTAATGTATGGCATAGGCAAAATATATATCCGAAAATCCAACCGGGTGGGTGGTCGCTAATGAAAATAGCGGTAATCGACGGACAGGGGGGAGGAATCGGAAGGGTTATTGTCGAGAAGCTCAGGAAAGACCTTCCTGAAGATATTGAGATAATGGCCCTGGGGACAAATGCTCTGGCCGCGGCCCAGATGATAAAGGCGGGCGCTAATGAAGGGGCTAGCGGGGAATCAGCGGTTATCTTCAATACGCCAAAAGTTGACCTGATTGTGGGCACAATTAATATCATAATGCCTAATTCCATGCTCGGTGAATTTACTGCAACTATGGCTGAAGCTGTGCTTAGGAGCAGTGCACAGAAAATAATACTTCCATTAACCAGAAGCAGAGTAAAAATTGTCGGGACAAGGGAAGAACCGCTGCCTCACCTGGTAGAGGCGGCGGCAAATGAAATTAAAAAGATTTTGGAGGTGGGTACAGGTGTGTGAGGCAAATGCATATATTTTAAAAGAAGGTACAGAAGAGTTGTTACTGGAGAGTGTTGATAAAGTAATGCCGCGTGAAGACGGCATTTTACTGGAAAATATTTTTGGACAGCAGAAATTGGTAAAGGCAAAGATTAAAGAGATGGCCCTGGTTAATCACAAGATTATCCTGGAGAAAACCGAGTAGGAATAAATATGAAAAACAGAGGCACATAGTTAGTCAACTATGTGCCTCTGTTTTTGGGGCAGCATTTTCAGCTGTTTTGGAGTGAAAAATTCCAGGAGAGTCTTTTTGTATTTTGTAGATGGAGTAATCAAGATTAAAAAATAAAGAATGGAGGTGCATGCAAATGATTTTAAATTTCTTAAAGTTAATTGCTGAATGGTATGCCGGCCTTTGCACACCTCAATGGAAATACGAGAAAAAACCTTCGTATCCGTGGATTGCAAAGATTAATATGAATTAATTTAATTCAGAGGATGTGTAATGGAACCTGTTTATTATCTATGAAAAAGATGATATGAAAGTCCCAATAAAAGTTTGGCTGGAAGGAAAAGAACAAATTGAACAAAGCTGCTTGGAGCAGGCAATAAACTTAGCCAATCTTCCTTTTGTGCATAAATGGGTTGCACTTATGCCTGATAGCCACACCGGAATGGGAATGCCTATAGGGGGAGTCATTGCAGTGAAATTTGCCTATGAAAACAGAGAACAAATGAAGGCAAAAGTAATTGGAATTGTGGAAAAATGGGTCGAAAAGTATTCCGGCGAAACTTTAAAGTTCAATAATCACGTAAACTGCCATCATAATTACGCCTCTTTAGAAAACCACTATGGGAAAAACGTACGGGTTCATAGAAAGGGTGCAATACGGGCAAGGGAAAACGATATAGGTATCATTCCGGGTGCCATGGGTTCATACAGTTATATAGTCAAGGGACTGGGCAATTCAGAGAGTTTCCATTCCTGTTCACATGGAGCAGGAAGAATATTCTCCAGGACAAAGGCAAGGGAACAATTTTCGATTGAGAAGGTAATTGCCGATTTGAAACACTGCAATGTCGTGTTAGGTAAGCATAAAAAGAACGACATTGCTGAAGAATGCAGGTTTGCTTACAAGGATATCGATTTTGTTATTCAAAATGAACTTGACCTGGTTCAGCCTATAAAAAAGTTGAAGACAATAGGTGTAATAAAAGGATAACCATAAATAACAGAACCTAAGTTTTTTGACACCGTCCATAAACAAAATTTTCTAGACACTTTTGCTGCAGTTATGGTACAATAATTTAAAAGAATACACAGAGCAAGTGATTCTGTTTTTACAGGATTGAAAAGGGAAGCCGGTGTGAATCCGGCGCGGTCCCGCCACTGTAAGAGGGAGTCCTGCTGCATATGCCACTGGTTTACCGGGAAGGCGCAGTTTGGACAATGACCTTGAGCCAGGAGACCTGCTTGCTTGAGTCTTACCGCCGGTACCCACGATGGATGGGGAGGAAGAGTACTTCTATGCTTTATTCCCTCTGCACATTCGTGTTGAGGGATTTTTATTTCCGGTCCGGAAATGGGCTGGTAAAAATTATATATTTGAATAGGTGTTATACCCCGAGGGGTCTAACTTAATGTACAGTATGGTTTAAATGTGATTTAGCCGTGGAACGGGTGTAAAAGAAGAAATCAACTTACTTCCTGTGATGACAGCGGATACAATCAGCCCTGCCTATTCTGCCACATATCTTTTAAGTTTTGGGGAGGTGGTCAGTTTAGGCATTTTTCTTAAAGCCTAGTCCCCGGTCATTACTTGATGGTCGGTTTTTTCATTAAAGATCGGGTTTTCATTTCAAATTATTAATATAAAATTAGGAGGTCAACTATATAATGAAAAGTCAGTTGAAGAAAATAAAACTTTCTCTTTTTATAGTCATGTATTCTGCCGCACTTCTCCTTACATTTCCGCAGAATGCCTATGCCATGCATATTATGGAAGGATTTCTGCCGGTGAAATGGGCCGGTTTCTGGTTTGTACTGACTATTCCTTTTCTAATTTTGGGGCTGCGGTCAATTCAGAAAACCGTTTCTGCTAATCCCAGTGTGAAAATGCTGTTAGGTCTGGCAGGAGCGTTCGCCTTTGTGTTATCAGCTTTAAAAATACCTTCAGTTACCGGAAGCTGTTCCCACCCGACGGGAGTCGGTTTGGGTGCAATAATGTTTGGCCCTATGGCTATGGTGGTACTCGGATGTATTGTTCTTATTTTTCAGGCCCTCCTTTTAGCTCATGGAGGGATAACTACCCTGGGGGCCAATACCTTTTCAATGGCAGTGGTTGGCCCAATCATAGCATTTGTTGTTTACAGGGTTATGAAAAAAATCGGGGCCCCCACTTGGCTGGCAGTTTTTCTTGCGGCTGCTTTGGGTGACCTGCTTACATATATAACTACATCGTTTCAACTGGCCATGGCGTTTCCCCTTCAGAGCGGGGGATTCACAGCTGCCCTTGCAAAATTCTTGAGCGTATTTGCTGTGACACAGCTGCCTCTTGCTATAATGGAAGGAATTTTGACAGTAGTTGTTTTCAATATATTGGCTGCTTATAACAAACAGGAACTCTTGGAATTATCTGTTATTACTGAGGAGGTGCCCAAGTGAAAAAAAATCTGATTTTAATCCTTCTGGTAGTATTACTGGCGGTTGTGCCATTATTTATGAACCAGGGAGCTGAATTTGGGGGCGCTGACGGTCAGGCTGAAGAATTGATTACACAAATTAATCCTGATTATCAGCCATGGTTTTCGTCTATTTGGGAACCCCCCAGTGGTGAAATTGAAAGCCTTTTGTTTGCTCTTCAAGCCGCTTTGGGAACCGGATTTATCGGGTATTATATCGGCTATGTCAGAGGAAGAAAAAATCAATGATTTTGGTTATATCGGGAACAAGGGAAGGAAAAGAGATTGCATCTCTGCTGACCTCAAAGGGTTATGATATTTTATATGCTACTGTGGAAGACCATGGTGCAAAGCTTGTTTTAAATAATGATATGATGGAAAATACGGAAGAATATGTAACCCATAATGCTTTAAGCCAAGTATTTAAAAACTATCCGTTTAAGTTGATAGTTGATGTTTCTCATCCTTATCCTGAAGGAGTTTTAAAGTCTGTAGGGGAGTTTGGCCAAAATCGAGATATCCCTTATTTAAGGTTTGTCAGGAAGGAAGTAAAGCTTCCGGAGAACCCCCTTCTTTTTGCGGTATATTCGTGGGAGGAGGCAGCAAAAAAAGCTGCTGAGCTGGGAGATACCATTTTCTTGAGTACGGGCAGCTTTAACCTGGCACAGTTTCTCAGTCACCCTGATATGGCAGGGAAAAGGGTTATTGTCAGGGTGCTTCCCGATTCCCAGGTGATTGCAAAGGTACGTTCTCTGGGCCTGCCGCCCCGTGATATAGTGGCCATGCAGGGCCCCTTTTCCAAGGAAATGAACCGGGCCACTTTTAAAATGTACGGGGCCACAGTTTTGGTGACAAAGGAAAGCGGTCGTGCTGGAGGTACAGATAACAAAATCTCAGTGGCCTTGAAATTGAAAATACCGGTTGTGGTAATAAAACGACCGCAGGTAAAAGGGGATGGCACAATTATTGTTGATTCGTACGAACAGGTTCTAGAGGGAGTTAAGTTAAAATTGACAGGCTTATAAGACAAACTTTAATTAAATAAACTTGAATCTGGGAATGCCCCGAAAGTTGCTGTTTCCCCTGCTTTTTTATAGCAGGGTGAACTTCTTTCGGGGCATTTGACAAAAATTAAAAATTAGAGTAATATTTTATTGGGCATATGCTCAAAATATTATAGATAACTCAAAGGAGGAGCCCGATATGGCAGAAGCATGCAAAACATGCAGTGAAAGCAGTGAATGTTCTGGCGATGCTTGTCCTGCAGCCTTAAAGGAGATGCAGAAAATCAAGAATGTAATTGCTGTAATGAGCGGGAAGGGAGGTGTCGGAAAGAGTTCGGTTACAGGTCTTCTGGCGGCATCTCTAAGAAAAAAAGGATTCAGTGTAGGGATACTGGATGCTGATGTCACCGGGCCAAGTATACCCAGGCTGTTTGGATTAAAGGCAGGGCAGCTCAAAAACGGCGGCAAGGGGATTATCCCAGCCAGGACAAGTTCGGGTGTTGAGGTTGTCTCTATCAATCTTTTACTGCCCAGTGAAGAAGAGCCTGTAATCTGGAGGGGACCGATTATTTCAGGGGTGATTAAGCAGTTCTGGACAGAAGTGGAATGGAGTGAGTTGGATTATTTATTGGTTGACCTTCCTCCCGGAACCGGTGATGCACCGTTGACAGTCATGCAGACACTTCCTTTAAATGGTGTTGTTGTAGTTACTTCTCCGCAAAGCCTGGTTTCAATGATAGTTCAGAAAGCAATTAACATGGCTAACAAGATGAACATACCTATTTTAGGGCTGATAGAAAACATGGCATACCTGGAATGCCCCGACTGTAAAAAACAGATCAGGTTGTTTGGAGCAGATATAACTGAGGAAATGGCCGGTAAAATGGGAGTCCCTTTATTGGGACAACTGCCGCTGGAACCAAGGTTTGTTGCCCTTTGTGATAAGGGTCAAATTGAAGAATTTATCGGAGAAGCTTCAGAGATAAACAGGGTTATGGAGGAAATCATAAACATTTTTAGCAGGGTTGAACAAATTAACTAATTTCATATTTAATGATGATTGATGTTTATAAGGTATATGTTACCAGCCCAGGGCCGGATATAAGAAAAGAGTTAGGTTAATAGAAATATTTGAGGTGATGAATGGTTATGAAACTGGTTATAACGTCAGAGGGCAAAAATTTGGATGCCCAGGTAAATCCAAGGTTTGGCAGGTGTGATTGGTTTATTACCGCTGATTCTGAGTCAATGGATTTTGACTGTTCCGCAAACCCTGCTGTCAGTTCATCTCAAGGAGCAGGGATTCAGGCTGCCCAGTTTGTGGTAGACAGCAAGGCAGAGGCATTGATTACCGGCCATGTCGGGCCCAATGCTTTTCAGGTGGTTGATGCCGCCGGCATCAAAATTTATGATGGGTCAGGTTTAACTGTAAAGCAGGCGATAGAAGAACTGAAAAAAGGCAAGCTTGCTGCAATAACAAAAGCAGGACCGGCCCATGCGGGAATGAAACGAAAATGATTATTTCAGTTCTCAGCGGTAAGGGCGGAACAGGCAAGACAACTGTAGCTACCAACCTTGCCTGTTCCGGACGGAAAACAGCTTATATTGATTGTGATGTCGAGGAGCCAAACGGGTTTTTATTCTTGAACCCTGCCATTGAGCAAATGGAAGAAGTTAATGTAATGGTTCCCAGTATAGACAAAGAGAACTGTGTGGCATGCGGGTTGTGCAGTAAATGGTGCCAATTTCATGCCATTGCCCAGGTAAACAAGACTCCATTAACTTTTTTGCAGTTGTGTCACGGGTGTGGTCTGTGTACCTTAGTTTGCCCTGAAAAGGCTATTACCGAGGTCCCGCGGGAAATTGGCATAATCGAACGAGGACGGTTTAATGATGATAAAATATTTATACATGGAGTGCTGAAAACAGGTGAACCGCTTGCCGTCCCTGTTATCAACAGGATAATTGAAAAAATACGGGAAATTGCTGCCGATTTTGTAATAGTTGATTGTCCGCCAGGTAGTTCCTGTTCTGTAATTGCGGCAGTTGAAAACAGTGATTTTTGCCTTCTGGTTACTGAGCCGACTCCATTTGGACTGCATGACCTAAAAATTGCAGTTGACCTGGTTCGTGCCTTGAACATTCCGTTAGGTGTAGTTGTTAACAAGGCTGATGACAGGAGCGGGATAATCAGGGATTATTGTGAAGCCCAACATATTCCTGTTCTCATGGAATTGCCCTTTAGTAAAAGAATTGCCCGGACATACTCTGCCGGAAAGTTGTTGATACAGGAAGATAGCCAGTTGAAACAACAGTTTCAGGACTTGATGGCTAAACTGGAGGGAGTTGTCTAATGAAACAGATTGCCATGAAACAGATTGCCATAGTAAGTGGTAAAGGGGGAACGGGAAAGACAACTGTCTGTGCTTCTCTGGCAGAACTGGCAAAAAATAAGGTAATTGCCGACTGTGACGTGGAAGCCCCCAACCTGCATTTGCTTATTGATTCGGAACTCCTCCGGGAAAAGGATTTTTATGGTTCCAAAATAGCTGAGATTGACCGGGAAAAGTGCCGGGAGTGTGGAGAATGTGTTACTGTCTGCAGGTTTGGTGCCATTAGGGATTTTTCTGTAGATGAAATTAAGTGTGAGGGCTGTGCTGCCTGTGTTTTCATATGTCCACACCAGGCAGTAAGTATCACTGATGTAATTACCGGCAAAACCATTTTATCAGCAAGCCCATGGGGGAAATTTTCTCATGCCAAGCTAAATATCGGGGCTGATGGTTCCGGGAAACTGGTTACTGAAGTCAGGAAAAATGCTTTAGATTGTGTCACTGATGGTGATATCGTAATAATTGATGGTTCACCGGGAATAGGCTGTGTCGTGATAGCATCCATAACCGGGTGTGATGCCATACTTGTAGTTTCAGAGCCAACGTTATCCGGCAAACATGACTTGATTAGGGTGCTTGATCTGGCTGAACACTTTGGGATAAAAGCTTATGTATGTATAAATAAATATGACCTGAACCCATACATGACCGAAGAAATTTCTAGTCACTGCACAAACCGCAATGTTATGGTGATAGGCAGTATTCCCTTTGATAGGGAGGTAGGCCGGGCAATAATTCAGGGAATTCCAGTGGTTCGGGTTCGGGATAGTGCTGCCGGAAAAGCTGTCAAGGATATTTGGGCCGGTTTAAGAAAAGAATTATTTTCTGGTAAAGAATACTGTTAAAGAATATAGGAAAACATTATAAGGAGGTTTTTTTAGTGAGAGTTGCTGTAGCTTTGGAAGGGAATACCGTTTCAGAACATTTTGGCCACTGTGAAAAGTTTTTCGTGGCGGATATTGAGAATGGTCAGATTACCAATCAAATGATAGTTGAAAACCCAGAGCATGTTCCTGGTTTTCTCCCGGAATTCCTAGCAGGTAAAGACGTGAATTGTGTTATTACCGGTGGTATTGGGGCAAGGGCTGTCCAGCTTTTTAGCCAGAAGAATATTGCAGTAATTTCAGGCGCCAGGGGGACGGCTGACGAAGTATTGGATCTATATTTGAAGGGAAAGCTGGTTTCTACGGGAAGCGTATGCAGTGATCATATGCATGCCGGTGAATGCGGCGGCCATCAATAAATTATTCCAGGGACACAATATAATGTGTTCCTGGTTGTTTTTTTTAAACAAACAAAAATTTATTTGTTTAAAAAGTTTACCTGTCTGTCGATAACTATAGTATAATGGTTTTAGAATTTGTCAAGTATAATTGGAGTGGTATCTGATGCCAAGACCAAGAAAATGGCGTATTGTTGAATTTGTTCCCCAAGACATTCATTTTGTTCCTGTTGGCAGACCTAAGTGTGACCTTGAGGAAGAAGTTTTAAAGGTTGAGGAAATAGAGGCTGTCAGGCTCAAAGATATTGAAAACCTTAATCAGGACGAATGTGCCGAAAAGATGCAGATTTCGCGCCAGACTTTTCAGCGGATATTATCTGATGCGCGTACTAAGATAGCACGTGCTCTTATAGAGGGAAAGGCCTTAAAGGTGCAGGGCGGGAATTTTACGAGGAATGTCTGTAAGGTTTTTTGTCCTAAGTGTGACGAACGTTGGGAAGAAAGGTACGAAAGTTATAAAGAAGCTAATGGTGACGGTTCTAAGTGTCCCAGTTGCGGTTCAGAGGTAATTCGATGCCGGAACCGGATGGATGAGTTCTGTACCAAGTGCTGCCACAAAAAAATAAAATGAGTGTAATTTTATAAATTAGAATAGCGTATGATATAAGGACAATAACAAGGAGGAGCAAACATGAAGATTGCCATACCTGACAATAATGGAGAAGTAAACCAGCACTTTGGGCAGAGCAGGAGTTTTTCTTTAATTGAGATTGACAACAGTAATCATGTTATTGACATCAACACTGTTTCTACTGCAGGATTACAGCATATGCATGAAGGAATAGCTGATTTTCTCAAAAACCAGGGTGTGGAGATAGTGATTGTTGGCGGTATCGGCAAAGGGGCTATCGATGGTTTGGAGTCCCGGGGATTAAAGGTACTGTTTGGTGCTTCTGGATTGGTTAAGGATACGGCGGAGGCCTTTGCGGAGGGCAGATTTGTTTCCAAAAGGACAGTCTGCAGTCATCAGGGAGAAAATCATCATCACGGTAACCGTTGCAGTCATTAAAGACAGTATTTTCGCTTTTATAGTAAGGAAGACTATCTTTAAAAAAGAGTAGTCTTTTTTTTAATTTTCCATAAACATGTTTTGTGTTGCCGGATACGGTGATATAATAAATTACAGTTATGCAGCCCATATCAGGCAATAAAAGAGGTAGATATATATGAAGCATATTCACATGGATGAGTTTGCCAAACTAGAATCACCACTACATGCTATGGACCCCAGGTTGAAGGCTTTGGCAATCATCCTGTTTATTTTCATTTCCGCAACTTTGACAAATCCTCAATTTTTAGCTGCAGCGGTTGTTTTCTGGATAATTATCCTGTTGCTCTCCCGGATTCCGGCAAGTTATGTCGTGCGCCGGCTGACATGGGTCATTCCTTTTGCCGGAGTCCTTATCTTGTTATTTCCCTTTATCACCCCAGGGGATATGATCTGGAATGCCGATTTGCGTATTATCAGGATTTCTGCCACTTCACAGGGTCTTGAACGGGCTCTGATGTTGTTATTACGCGTTCTGGCATCTGTATTGGCAATTGTAACACTGATGTCAACAACCAGATTCAATAATTTGATGAAAGCCTTAAGCGATCTCAGGGTTCCTGCCATTATTATACAAATGCTGGAGTTCACGATTAGGTACATATTTGTAATTATTGATGAGTTAAAGAGGATGAGCAGGGCCAGGAAGGCAAGGGGGTTTGTGCTTGGCCGGAACTTATGGCATTTTCATACAATAAAAACTCTGGCACAGTTAGTAGGACTCATGTTTATCCGGGCATATGAACGAGGTGACCGGGTGTATATTGCTATGATTTCCAGGGGATTTACCGGAAAGACAAACAGTATGAATAATTTTGTGATTTGTTCCAAGGACTACCTATTGGCGTCTCTTATCAGTTTGGTGGCTATATTCTTGTTGGTGTTGGACAGGGTGCTGCCGGCGCTGTGAAAGGGAGGGAAAAAATGAATGCTATTGAAATAAGTGATTTAAGATATACTTATGCTGATAGTACTGTAGCTCTAAAAGGGATTTCTCTGGTCGTAAAAAAGGGTGCCAGGGCAGCCCTGTTAGGACCTAATGGGGCCGGAAAGTCTACTCTGCTTATGCACTTAAATGGAATAAACCTTCCCCAACAGGGTTCGGTCAATATTTTTAGCCGCATGGTGAATAAAGTTACTGCACCTGAGATTCGCCGGCAAGTAGGATTAGTATTTCAGGACCCTGATGACCAGGTGTTTTCTACATCAGTTTGGGATGATGTTGCTTTTGGCCCCCTAAATATTGGCCTTTCAAGGCATGAGATTGAACGCAGGGTGACTGATGCCCTAAAGATGGTGGGAATGTGGGAATTAAGGGAAAAAGTGCCACACCACCTTAGTTTTGGGCAAAAGAAGCGTGTTGCTATTGCGGGAGTATTGGCAATGGACCCTGAGGTCATTGTCTTGGACGAGCCTACGGCTTATCTTGATCCTGGCGGTCAGGAAGTGCTGATGGCAATCCTCAGGGACTTTCACAACCGCGGCAAAACATTGATTGTAGCCACTCATGATATGGATATGGCTGCAGAGTGGTCTGATTCGGTAATCATAATTAAGGATGGCGCCACCCTTGCCCATGGCGGGACGGAGCTTCTTGGGGATATTTCATTGATGAGGGAAGCTAATTTAAGGTTGCCTATAGTTTCACAGGTATTCAGTCATTTTGACAGGTTTATGGGAAAAGCACTGCCTAAAACTGTTGCCGAAGCGGTTAGTGTTTTGGAAGGGTATTTAAAGTGAGTGCGGAGGGAAGTTATTTGGACAAGTACCGCTGCTTTATAGCTATTGACTTGCCGGGTGATTTGAAAAAAGACTTGGCCCGGGTTCAGGCTGAAATGCGGTCCTGGCCTGTCAGGGTTAAATGGGTGGAAGAACAAAATTTTCACCTCACCCTTAAGTTTCTTGGTGATATTGATCGGCCGTTTTTAAAAGAGATTAGCAGCAGTTTGGAAAAAGTCAGTTTACAACATCAGAAATTTAGTTTTTCGATAAGCGGTCTGGGAGCTTATCCTTCGCTAAGCAGACCAAAAGTTATTTGGGCAGGGGTACGTGATAATAAAAAATGCCTGTACAGGATATGGACTGATATTGAAAGTGAAATGGTAAAATTGGGATTACCGGCAGAGAAAAGAAAATTCTCTCCACATCTTACTCTGGGAAGGGTGAAAGAATTAATGCCTGCCCCCGGGCTTGATGATATTTTGCCTGGTCTGCCCCTGGGTGACCGTGAAGCAGTTGTCTCTGAAATTAAGCTGATGAGAAGCACACTTTCGCGGTCGGGCCCCGAATATTTTTGTATCAGTTCTTTTACTTTGCAGGAACATTTTTAATTTTCTCGAATACTATATAAATTATTGTTGTTTCAATTGTGAGGTGATAGTTGGTGTTAATAGTAGGTTTAAACGGGAGCCCCCAGAAAGAAGGCAATACCGCGAACATGATTAATGCTGCACTGGAAGCTGCATCACTGATGGGTTCAGAGACCAGAGTGCTTCATGTTGTTGATGCCCTGAAGGGAGTTGCCAATCCGTTCTGCAATAATTGCTCACCTGTGTGTGAGGGAGTATGTGTCAGGGGAAATAATCTCGGAGACGCATTTGACCTGCTGCGTAATGCTGATGGTATTATTATTGGCAGTCCGGTGTACTTTGGAACTGTTTCTGCACAGCTTAAAGGATTTTGGGATAAATCAAGGGTGCTTCGTAAGGAAAAGGCCCTGGTAAACGTTGTGGGTGGGGCTATAAGTGTTGGTGCATCAAGGTTTGGTGGTCAGGAAACAACTGTTAGGGCCATTCAGGATATGATGCTCGTACAGGGGATGACAGTTATTGGGGATGGTTATATTGAGGATGATGCCGGACACCTGGGGGCCTGTGCCCAAAGGCCTGCCTCTGAAGATAGTTTTGGACTGCAGAGGGCTGCTGTTATGGGACGCAGGGTAGCACAGCTGGCTGGAGCTACCATGAACCTGCGGAGGAGGTAGTCAGAGTTTTGCGGGGTGATTTGTATCATGAATATCAGATTGCGTATCGAAGAAATGGAGAAGCGGCAGCTTTCCCAATATGCCGCCCTCAGTTCCGCAAGCAGAGGCAGGGAGGTCTGTGAAGAGCTATGTCCTGTAAGAACGGATTTCCAGCGTGACAGGGACCGGATAATCCATTCCAAAGGATTTCGCAGGCTGAAACAAAAGACACAGGTTTTTATTTCTCCTACCGGTGACCATTACCGGACTAGGCTTACCCATACCCTAGAGGTAGCTCAGATAGCCCGCACAATTGCCAAGGCTCTCAGGCTGAATGAAGACCTGACTGAAGCAATTGCGTTGGGACATGATTTAGGGCATACACCTTTTGGACATGCGGGTGAGGAAGCCCTTGATGAAGCACTTGGAGAATTTGGCCTGTCTTTTAAACATAATGAGCAGAGCCTGCGGGTTGTTGAAGTATTGGAGCCAATGAACCTTACCTGTGAAGTAAGGGATGGCATACTGAATCACACCGGCAAAAAGGATCCGGTTACTCTGGAAGGTCGCATTGTCAAGATTGCCGACCGGATAGCTTATATTAACCATGATATCGATGATGCCCTGAGAAGTGGGATTATCAAAGAGGAAGACCTTCCTGCGGAGTGTATTGCGGTTCTGGGCACCAGGCACAGTGAAAGGATTAACACCATGGTTACTGACATGATAAGCTCTAGTTGGGAAATTTCTGAAATACGGATGAGTCCTGAGGTGTGGGAAGCCATGGACCGTTTGAGGGATTACCTGTTCAGCATGGTTTATATAGGCTCAGATGCTAAAACAGAAGAACTGAAGGCTAAGAAGGTGCTCCAAAAGCTTTTTGCTTATTATGTCGAAAACTCAGAATCACTTCCACGCTATCTTCAAGAATATCTTCAAGAAAAGCATACGGAAAATGCCTGTGCGCGTATATCCTGTGACTATGTGGCGGGTATGACGGACGGATATGCTCTATATACCTATAAAAAGCTTTTTCTGCCTAATCCGTGGCTTGATTAATAGTATAAATAACTAATAATTGGATATAATAGGATTGTTTTGGTTAATTGATATGAGTTTCCGAAATTTTTAAAAAATTTGTTGTTTAAGGAAGGAAAATTCTATGTGACCTCGAATTCTAGTAGAGCAACTCATAAAATTCTGGTAGATGCTGATTCTTGTCCGGTAAGAGATATTATTATTAAAATAGCCAGTGATATTAAGACTTCTGTAGTTTTTGTGGCAAGTATTTCTCACCTGATTTCCTGTGATAATGAATATGTACAGGTAATAACTGTTGATAATATCCCACAATCAGCCGATATGGCTGTGATAAACCATACTAATGCCGGAGACATTGTGGTGACAGGGGATTATGGCTTGGCATCTTTAGCATTAACAAGAGGAGCGATACCGGTTTCATCAAGAGGATTTATTTTTACTCCAACTAATATTGACAGGTTGTTGCTACAGAGACATATTGATACTAAAATTCGCCGGGGTGGTGGCAGAACCAAAGGCCCCAGGGCATTGACAGAAGCAGATAGGCAGAATTTTGAGAGGGTATTGATGAAATTGCTTAAAAAGCAGGCTCGGAATAATCTGGATATTTAATAAGGTGAAACCCTCCGGAAGGATAACAGATAATTTTGGCGAAGGATTTAACTATAAGATTCCGGAAAAAGGGTGGTTTAAATTGAAGGGATTTATTCCGGAAGAAACAATTGATGAAATACGTGCATCCAATGACATAGTAAATGTGGTGTCAGATTATGTAAGAATCCGGAAACAGGGCAATAACTATGTTGGCCTCTGCCCGTTTCATAATGAAAAAACCCCTTCATTTATGGTCAGCGGGGATAAACAGATTTTCCGCTGTTTTGGCTGTGGTGAGGGTGGAAATGTAATTTCTTTTATTATGAAATTGGAAAAGCTCAGTTTTCCTGAAGCTGTCAGGTTTCTTGCGAACAGGGCCGGAATCACAATTCCAGAAGAAGATGACCCTGTAAAAAGCGCCAAATTGAAGGAATTAAAAGAGGCACATGAAATAAATGAATTGGTCAAAGACTTTTACCGGTATATATTGGCGAATCACCAGATTGCCGGGGAAGCTAGGAGTTACTTAAAAAAAAGAGGATTAACAGAGAAAACGATAGATAAGTTTCAGATAGGTTTTGCACCACCATCGTGGGATGGCCTGCTCCGGTTTTTGGATAAAAAGGGATATGCTCCTGAAAAATTAGAAAAACTGGGTTTGGTTTTGCATACCAGTAAGGGGAAGCCGGGGTTTTATGACCGGTTTCGGAACAGGGTGATATTCCCTATATGGGATATAAGAGGCAAAATTGTTGGTTTTGGGGGCAGGGTATTGGATGATGGTGTTCCCAAATATCTGAATTCACCTGAAACTATTGTTTTTAATAAAAGTCATTTGTTATATGGGATAAATAAGGCAGCTGAAAGCATCAGGCGCAATGATCAGGCTATTATAGTTGAAGGTTATCTTGACGTCATAACGTGTCACCAGGCAGGGATTTTCAATGTTGTTGCATCACTGGGCACCGCTTTTACCAGGGAACAGGGCAAATTACTGCTCAGGTATTCCCAGGAAGTAATTATGGCTTATGATGCGGATGTTGCGGGTGTTCATGCAACAATGCGCGGCTGGCAGCTTCTTGATGACCTTGGCTGCAGGGTTCGGGTTGTCAGTATCCCGGATGGAAAAGATCCTGATGAATTTATTAGAACTCATGGGGCGGATAAGTTCCTTGATGTTGTAAGGCAAAATGCCCAATCTCTCAGTGAATTTAATACTGATAGGGCATTGGAAAAATATGATATGACCACTTTAGAAGGAAAATTTAAGATTGCCAGCGAAGTAATACCTAGTATTATAAATATCTCAAATGAAATAGAGAAAAATGAAGCTGTTATGAAACTAGCCAAAAGACTTCATCTGAGCCCCGAGGCTGTCAGGGCAGAAGTTGGGAAAAAGCTTCGGACATCAAGAAATTCCTGGTTAAATCGGGATAAAATTACTGACGCTAGGAATAATAACGATAATCGTGTTTCTGGTCAAATTGTCTCCGGAGATGAAGACGCCAGGTCAAAAGCTGAAGAATCTTTATTTGTTTTAATGTTAAGTGATAAAAATATATTTTTGAAAGTAAAGGAAGAAATAGGGATTCATTTTAGTTTAAGGCTGGAATATCTTAGGATTATAAACTTATTGAATGAAATTGTTGAAAATGAGTTAGATTATCAACCGGCAGTACTTTTTGACCGTTTACAGAATGAACCGGCTGCAGAGATTCTGAAAAGGCTTTTATTAATAGAAATGCCTCAGGATAACAGGACCCAGCTGATTGTTGACTGTATTAGGACAGTTAAAGAAGATGAAATAAGGAAAAAACGCGAAGAATTGTTAGAAAAAATGGAAGAGGCTGATAAGTCACGCGACCAGGAACTCAGAAAGCAGCTCTTGCTAGAATATTCCAAATTAATCTAACTAAAGAAGTTAGTATAATTATTCCAAATAGAAAGGAGGGGAGTACATGTCAAAGGACATCATTCAGATTGAAGGGGTTCAGGAATTAATTGATAAAGGGAAAAAACGGGGAATTTTATCATATACTGAAATAATGAACACTTTGCAGGGAGTTGAACTGACTCCTGAACAAATTGAAGATATTTATGATAAGCTGGCAGGGGTAGGTATCGATATTGTACCTGAAGTACCCGATTTGGAACCTATCGATAGTGATGAAATAGAAACTGAAGCTGAGGAAGATGAAATAGGAGTTGACCTCACTGTTCCTGAAGGCATTGGAATAGATGACCCTGTACGCATGTACCTCAAAGAAATTGGGAGAGTCCCCCTCCTGACAGCCGAGGAAGAAGTAGAACTTGCTAAAAGAATGGAACAAGGTGAGGAAGAGGCTAAACGAAAACTGGCAGAGGCCAATTTAAGACTGGTAGTAAGTATTGCCAAACGTTATGTTGGCAGGGGACTGCTGTTTTTGGACCTTATCCAGGAAGGCAATCTTGGTTTGATAAAAGCTGTTGAAAAGTTTGATTATCGCAAGGGTTATAAATTCAGCACTTATGCGACATGGTGGATTAGGCAGGCAATTACAAGGGCAATTGCTGATCAGGCACGGACTATTAGGATTCCTGTACACATGGTAGAGACTATTAACAAACTGATTAGAGTGTCACGCCAACTTCTTCAGGAATTTGGCAGGGAGCCTGTTCCTGAAGAGATTGCTGAAGAAATGGATATACCTGTTGAGCGGGTCAGGGAAATTATGAAGATTGCCCAGGAACCTGTTTCTCTAGAGACACCTATAGGTGAAGAAGAAGATTCCCATTTAGGTGATTTTATTGAGGACCAGGAAGCTCCGGCTCCGGCAGAAGCCGCATCATTTATCTTGCTGCGGGAACAGCTGGAAGATGTTCTAGAAACACTTACCCCGCGTGAAGAAAAAGTGCTAAGACTTAGATTTGGACTTGATGACGGCAGGTCTCGGACACTTGAAGAAGTGGGCCAGGAGTTTGGGGTTACCAGGGAACGTATCAGGCAGATTGAAGCGAAGGCTTTGCGGAAACTCCGTCATCCCAGCCGCAGTAAAAAACTTAAAGACTTTTTAGATTAATCTTTTTAGATTAAAAGAGCATACTATAGATAGCAGTAATTTGGTTAAGATAATTTGTTTCTAATTCATTTAAACCTTGTACAAAACTCTTGACCGAAAATTAAATCTGTCGTATAATAAGTTTTGTCACTTGAGACCACGTTCCTCGGTAGCTCAATGGTAGAGCAACCGGCTGTTAACCGGTAGGTTGTAGGTTCGAATCCTACCCGGGGAGCCATTTAAATCAAGACTGTGCAGCGGTTATCCTAAAATTGCTGTAAGTTAGGATGGGCCTATAGCTCAGCGGTAGAGCAACCGGCTCATAACCGGTTGGTCCCAGGTTCGATCCCTGGTGGGCCCACCATAAATAATGGCCCCTTGGTCAAGCGGTTTAAGACACCGCCCTTTCACGGCGGTAACACGGGTTCGAATCCCGTAGGGGTCACCAAGTAAGCTAACATTTTATATGTTTTAAGTATAGATACCACGGGATTCTCACCCTACGGGTTTACCCGCAAGGGGTACGCCGCTCAACTAAGGCAGCGGAGCTGCCAAGTTTCGCGCAGCGAATCCCGTAGGGGTCACCAATATGTGGGCGATTAGCTCAGCTGGGAGAGCGCCTGCCTTACAAGCAGGATGTCGGCAGTTCGATCCTGTCATCGCCCACCAAAGTAGATTAAAGTCACTGTAGAAAGCACAGTGACTTTTGTATTTCGACATCCTGCTTGTAAGTGACCAGAAAAGATGTCGGCAGTGAGGGGGCTCCCTATTTTGTCGGTACGGCGGGCTCAGGAAGAGCCTGGGGTACCGGTAACAAAATGGGGACATGGCAAGTGACGGAGTCGCGCAGTCCATGGCGATCCTGTCATCGCCCACCAAAGTAGATTAAGGGGAATGTCCCATAATTGGGGCTTGTTGACAAATTCCCAATAATTTTAACTTATTGAAAGGTGTTTCAAGGAACCGTGTAGAATTATTAATTCTACCGGTTTTTTGATGGGAGTGAGCAATATGATGGATAAAAATCAACCCAGCCAAAGCAAATATATGTATGTCAACTTGGAGGAACTGGTTCCCAAAGACCATCTCCTCCGAGAAGTAATAGATAAGATTGATTTTAGTTTCATCTATGACAAGGTTGAGAATATGTATTCACACAGGGGACGCCGTTCTGTTGATCCGGTTAAACTAATCAAGATGTTACTGATAGGATATTTTTTCGGAATTCCGTCCGAACGGCAATTAGAAGAACAAGTGAGAGTGAATCTGGCCTACCGTTGGTTTTTAAATATTGACCTGGATGAACCTGTCCCGGACCATTCAACAATTTCGCAAAATAGAAGAAGGCGGTTTAAGGGAACTAATGTGTTTCAGGAAATATTTGATGAGATAATCAAACTTTGCATTGCTGAAGGAATTGTCACTGGTGAAATCATAGTTACAGATTCCACTCATATAAAAGCCAATGCTTCTAATAAGCGAAAGGAAGTAGTCACGGTAGAATGCACTCCATCTGAATACTTGGGTATACTAGAAAAAGAAGCCGAAGCTCTTCAGGAAAAAATAAATAAGGAAAAAGGCTATAAAGGCAAGAAACGAGGAAAAGAACCAAATACTGCCCCGAAAACAAAACAAATCGTTAGGAGTAAAACAGACCCGGAAAGTGGCTATCTGAACCGGCCTGAAAAACCAAAGGGCTTCCACTACTTAGACCATATGAGTATAGATGCTAAACACGGCATAATTACGGATGTTTATGTAACTCCCGGCAATGTTGACGACAGTGAACCTTACATAGACCGGCTAAAATCACAGCAAGAACGGCTTGGCTTAAACATTCGGAAAGTTGGTGCAGATAAAGGTTACGACTATATGAATGTTCATTATGGATTAGACAAATTGGGAATTGAAGGGTATATTCCTGGTTTTGCAAGGCTCAGTAAGACAGAGAGTTTTACTATAGATAAGTTTGCGTATAATAGAAATAAAGATGTTTATATATGCCCAGAAGGCAAATTTCTCTATCTATCTCATATTAAGCAAAAAAAGACTAAAGTATATGCCGCTAGGACCAGAGAATGTAAAGCATGTCTACTAAAAGAACAATGTTTGTCTAAAAGTGATAGGCGAAAAAGTGTAACACGCCCCTTCCATCAAGATTATGCAGATAAGACCCATACAAGGCAAGGATCGGTTGAATATACGCGGATTCGAAAGCTTAGGCGAATGTGGTGCGAAGGAACAAATGGTATTTTAAAAGAAAACCACAATCTTTCAAAAGCAAGAAGAAGAGGCATCGCCAATGTTTTGGAACAATGCCTCTTATCGGCGTTAGTTATAAACATAAAAAGATATATAAAGGCAATAAAACAGCGGGAATTACGTAAGAAACACACATGCATTTCAAATAAAATACGAACTATAATGAGAAAATGGCTAGGGAAATTAGTTCCTAGCCATTTTTGTCAACAAGCCCCATAATTGGGATGTTCCCTTTTTGATGGGCGGGAATCTGGTGAGTTATTGCACCGGTTTTCCGCACTGGCGTCGGAGGTTTCTAACCTTGCTCCTGGCGAAGTCACGGACTAAACCGCCAATTCGGCTCCTGCCTCAATGGCGGCTCTGCCATCCGTGGCTCCGGTCCGTGATTTCGCTTAGCGGAGCTGCGATAAGACTCCTCACGACGCCAGTGTAAGGAAAACCTTGCGCAACACCTCACCCAGCTTCCCGGACCTTTCTTAAAGTTGCATCCCTCTCATAGGACCATCAAAAGCAGGAAAAGAAAAAACATTACTTTGAAGGTGAAAGGGTTTTTGCTTCCACTGTAGAATTATTAATGAAACAGTAAAGATTCGGAGGAAGCGTATGAAAAAGAAGGGTCATCAGAAGGTAGTCTTTAAGTCATATGATATGAATCAACTGTCCTTGCCCATGAGTCTGGAGAGCATGATTCCATCGCAGCATAAAGTACGTGCTGTGAACCAGGTAATTGAGCCTATACCCACTCCTGGTAAAATATAAGGGTGGCGGCGCTGGCAGTTATCATCCTAAAATGATGCTTAAGGTATTGGTTTACGGGTATAGCCGCAAGGTATGGTCTTCAAGGCAATTGGCCAGAGCGTTGCGGGAAAACATACATTTCATGTGGTTGGCCGGAGGCAACACTCCTGACTTTCGCACTATCAACCGCTTCAGGTCAGATATGAAGACCATAATTGACGAGGTATTTCAATTACTGGTGGAATATATGGCTATCAAAGGCCTGATTAATCTTGAAGAATACTATCTTGATGGAGCTAGGCCTTGCCCTGCGCAAAAGACGCTGTATTGAACCCGAGTATGTATTTGGCCGAATAAAATGGTGCTGGGGCTTTAAAAGATTTCTGCTCAGAGGCCTTGAAAAGGTTAAAGTTGAGTGGGGATTACTATGTATGGCACATAATATTTCAAAGCTAGCAACTATCCAGTGGGCTTAAGGAGAAGCCCACTAATTTTTTGACACAAAGAAAGGAACCATGCCCATAAGTAATTACTTATGACACGGTTCCTTTTGTAATTTCCGACATCGCCGGTAACAAAATGGTAAAAAAGTTTAAAAAATCCCGAAATAAGCAACTAGGGTGAGTAGTAATGTGTAAATGTAGAAAATTGATAAGAAATATTATTAAAGAAAATAGCGATAATATTCGATAATTAAACGTAATACTATTTATTCGGATATATGGGAGAGGACCTTATGGATATAAAGAAATGGTTAATTCCAATTGCTTTATTCATATTGTTTTTGGCCGTTTTAGTGATAAACCGGGAAGAAAACCTTCAGCCTGTACTAACAGGTCTGTTAGAAAATAAGTCAATTTATCAGGATGAGCCTGGTGATGTCAAAGAGCTTTATGTCACGGTGCTTCCTGCAAAATACCAGAATGGTTTTACTTTTGCTGACTTAAATCAGGATGTAAGTAATTTGGATGCTATCGAAGTCGAGTTAAAGGTAATATGCCAGGAGGGCAAAAACGGGACACCACAGCCGGGTTTTTATGGGTATGGATTGACTGACGGAAACGGGATAATGAGCTTAAGGGGGCAGTCCACGAGGTTAGCGGAACAGAAATCGTATAAAATCGAATTAAACAAAAAGGCCGGTCTTTGGCAGGGATTTCAGGTTATCAATCTTAATAAGCATCCATGGGATTCAACGAAAATCCGCAATAAGCTCAGCTTTGATTTGTTCAAAGGGATACCGGGGTATACCAGCCTGAGGACCCAGTTTGTACACTTGTACATAAAAGACCTGAGTAAAGGTGATTTTCAGGCTAATTATCAGGACTTTGGTTTGTTTACCCATGTTGAAAATGTGGATAAGGATTTTTTGAAAACCCATGGACTTGATTCAAAGGGAAACCTGTATAAGGCAGAAAACTTTGAATTTTACAGGTATCCGGACCAGCTCAAGCTGAAGACGGCTCCGACCTATCAACGACGCAGGTTTGAAGAAGTTTTTGAGATCAAAGGGGATGATGACCACCGGAAACTGATTAAAATGCTTGATGATTTAAACAATGACTTAATTAATATCAATGATATCATTGATAAGTATTTTGACCGGGAAAATTATACTACCTGGCTGGCACTAAATATCCTTTTAGGAAACATCGATACAAACAGCCGGAATTTTTTTCTGTACAGTCCCAGTGATAATGATAAATGGTATTTCCTGCCGTGGGATTATGATAAATGTTGGGGGTACCATTACACCAAGGGGGACTGGCAGGAAGGGATATCCAACTACTGGGGGGTTGTCCTGCACAGGAGATTTTTACAGAACAAGCAGAACCTTGATGAGTTGACAGAGAAAATCGAGTCCATGGCTGACTATCTCAACAGGGACAGAATCGAAAAACTTGTTGAGATATATAAACCGGTATCTCTACACTATTTAAGCACACCACCTGACAGTGAATACAGCCGTTACAGCATGGATGATGTCCTGGCTGATTTTCAAAAAATACCGGGTTTAGTTGAATATAACAGGCAGCAGTATTATATAACTCTCCAGAAACCAATGCCGGTTCATATGGGACAGCCCGTTACAACAGGGTCATTTGTTATTTTAAAATGGGGAAAGTCTTATGATTTTCAGGATGATCAGATTTTTTACGAAGTTGAAATCAGTGAGACCCCTGATTTTAAAAAGGTTTTATATAAAAAAGACGGGATTAGAGAAAGTGAGCATGTAGTAAATAATCTGCCCCCAGGTAAGTATTATTGGAGACTGGGTATAAAGGATGTTCAGGGCAACCGGCAATCAGCGTTTGATTTTTTTGTTGATAAGGATGGGATGTACTATTTTGGAGTGCAGGAATTTTTGATTTAGCAGTGAATAGGCAGCTGTTTCTTGCTAAAGGTGGTGATAAGCGTGCATATGCAAACAGGGGGCGCACAGCGATTAAGGCAGGAGTATAAGTTTTTGTTAACAACTGGAACTTACCTGCATATGAGGGAAATATTAAAAAAGATAATGAAAAAAGACAGTCATTGTTTCGATTTAGGTGGATACCATATCAGAAGTCTCTATTTCGATGACATGTATGATTCTGCATTGAGAGATAAATACCAGGGATACAGCCATAGGAAAAAGTTTCGGATACGTATATATAACCGTTCGGACCGGTTAATTAAATTGGAAATCAAAGAAAAACATCAGGATTATATTCATAAGATATCATCACCGATTTCCAGAGAAGAGTATGAAAGAATATATGATGGTGATATTTCATTCCTTTATAACAGCAGGAATGAAGTCAGGGAACAATATTACCTGGAATTTAGAACCAAATACCTTAAACCGGCGGTTATCGTGGATTATCAGCGGGAGGCTTTTGTGATTCCATTTAATGATATTCGGATTACTTTAGACAAAAGACTATCTGCAGCAGTGCCTGAAAAAGATATATTTAGTGATAACTGTGTCAGCAGCCTGGTTGGAGCAGAGTATTCGGTAATCATGGAGTTAAAGTATAATAATTTTTTCCCCGGATATCTCAGAAATATTTTAGAGGGTTATTGTTCCAACCGTTTGGCAGTCTCAAAGTACATGTTATGCAGGGAACATGTATCAAGGCAAATTGGGATGTAACTATTCAGATGGGGGTGATCGAAGTGCAGACATTAAATTTTAAAGATCTTTTCAATCAGGGTTTTGTAAAAACCAATCTTTTGGGAGCAGTTAATTTTACAGATATATTTATAGGTCTAATAATTACCCTTTTAATTGCTATGTTCATTTTCTATATTTACAGGCAAACATACAGTGGTGTAATGTACAGCTATAATTACAGTGTTTCACTGGTTTTAATGGCTATGATTACAGCAACGATAATCATGACAATCAGTTCTAACCTGGTTCTTTCACTGGGTATGGTCGGCGCGCTTAGTATTATTCGGTTCCGGACACCGGTAAAAGAACCATTGGATATCGTATTTATGTTTTGGGCAATAGCGGTCGGTATTACAACAGGTGCCAAGCTGTATATGATTGCGGTCACAGGTTCAGTATTCGTTGGGATTATCTCTTATGCCCTGCTTAAATATAAAAACAGCAACAATGTTTTCCTGTTAATTGTCCATTATGATGACAGTGGGAAGGAATCCCTGTTAAAAAGATTAAGTCAATTGGATTACACCATTAAATCAAAAACAGTGACCGATGAATTGACAGAATTAACGGTAGAGCTGAAAATTATTGGGGCAGATACTTCTTTTGTAGAAAAAATAGCAGAAACAGAGGGTGTCAAAAGTGCATCTTTGGTAAGTTATAATGGCAATTTTGTCGGATAGGTTGGGGGAATTATGAACAAAAAAAAGACGGTAATGTGCATAATGGAGACATTGGTTGTTAATATTCTTATTTATATTATCTTTTATCAAATCCAGCCTAATCGGGATGTTTACCTTGAACTCAATCCGCACCCGTTATTTATTCTTTGCATTGCAATGGGAATGCGTTATGGCAATTACCTGGGTTTGATTAGTGCCGCAATATCATCGCTGTTTTATCTAGTGGTTTTTCAATCTGTTAACAATGATTTCTCATTGTTGTTCCTGCACTTTAAAAATTATAAATACCTGCTGTTCTTTTTCTGGTCAGCAGTGATTTTCGGGTCGTTTAAGGACAATTATGATGCCTCAATGGAAAGGACTTTAACTGAAAAGAAAATTCTTGATGATGAATACGAGGAATTGAAAAAAGATTATAAGCTGACCCGGAAAATTCAAGATGAACTAAAGAAACAGATTATCGGTTCAGAAGAGAGTATTCTGCATCTGTATGAGATTGCTTCCAGATTGGGAACCCTGGACCAGGAAGAAGTTTACACAGAGACAATAGGTATTCTGTCAAAATACCTTAAGGCCGATGCTGTTTCGGTATATACCTATCATGAGAATAGTGGTTATCTGCGGCTGAAAATAAGGACAGGTATTGCGGGGATGGAGAGCCGTTCTTTAAATGTCAGGGAATCCGCCGGTTTCAGAGAAGTTGCTTTAAACAAGCAGGTAATCCGGTGGGATGATGTCAAGGAAGAAGGATTTCCTTTGATGTCCGCCCCCCTGGTTAAGGATGATAAGGTTATGGCTGTAGTCAATATAGAACATATGGACTTTGATACATTATCGGAGTATGCATTTCAACTATTTAAATTAATTACTAATTGGGTCAATAAAGCTCTTGGTCAGGCAATATATGTGGACGGCCTTAAGGAATCAAGATTCATCAGTGGTACCGGACTCCTTAGAAGTGAAGCCTTTGAAGAACGTTTAAATGCTGAGGCCAGAAGGAAAGAAGAATTTGGACTTGATTTTGCCACCTTACAGTTCAAGGTCAGTAATATGAATGAAGCTGATATTGATGAGCGAATCAAAAAGGTACTGCGTACCGTAGATGTAGTAGGGTTTGACCCTGACAAAAAACATTTAAAAATTTTGCTTCCGGCAACTCCAAAAGATAACCTGCCCCTTATTGAAGAAAGGATTATACATAGTTTTGGGGCACAGGCAACAAAAATACCTGATTAAATAAAGGGTGATACAGTTGCAGTATTTTATTATTGGTTTGATATTTTTATTAGGTATAACAGACGGGTTCCTATTAATTGCTTATGCATACAATACCGGTTATGCGTTTCCGGTTCTTGCGGGACACATAATGATTGGGTTTATAGTGTATGGCCTGATCAGGAAGTTTCTTGATTACCGGAACGGAGTGCCAAATTATCTTTGTTTTATTTTGCCGTGCCTGGGAGAAATCATGGTTGCATTGCTTTACTTAAGTTTGACATACTTTCAAAACAAAAGCATTGTCCTAGGTGATTATGAACGGTATATCAATTTTGAGCGGTATCATGATATCAAAGAAAAACCGGACTATGGCAGAGAAATGCGGACCCTCAGCTTTTTGGATCAGATGAATTTATTGAATCCCCAGGTTAAAAAGGAGCTTATTATTGATTTTGGAATGACCCTGACCCAGTATGATAAAAGAGTAAAAATCCTGAAACACGGGCTAACAGATATGGATAGTGAAGTTCAGCATTATGCGGCAGTTTCCATAAATATGCTGGAAAACGAGTACACATATTTGATTAACCAGTTCAGGGAGGAGTTTAATACTAATAAGGACCTTGATTCCCTAAAGAAACTGGCCAGGGTATATCAAAGCTATCTTGATTCAGGATTACTAATCGGGGAAATTTTTCAGGTGTTTAATCATGAATACGTAGAGGTATTATTGAAATTGTCCGGGCTGCAAAAAGAAAACTATGAATCACTAAACGAACTGGTTAGAGCATATATTCGCAGTGGTGATTATCTCGAAGCGGAAGAAGTTAATCAGAAAATGCTAATACAGTACCCCGATAAAGTGGAAGGGATTATTAACAATATAAAAATTACTTATGAAAAAAGGGATTTTGTTGCTGTTAACCAGCTTATCACAGAGTTGATCAAGAAAAAAGCGGATATTCCTCAGGAATATAAAACAAATTTGTCCTTTTGGACGGCAAAAGAGGAGATACAATGAAAGTATGTATACTTTCTGAAGGATGTTATCCATATATAACGGGTGGTGTCTCGACATGGATTCACCAGATAATTTCCGGGATGCCTGACATTGAGTTCAAAATTCTGTCCATAATGCCTTCATACAAAGAACAATTGCAGTACAAGTACTCATTTCCGGATAATGTGAGTGAAGTTAAGACTGTTTTTTTGGATGATTATCTGAAATCGAACCACAGTAAATTTCATAAACCAATCTTGTTTACAGACCAGGAAAAAGAAAATTTTATTAAACTGCTTCGTCTGGACCCATGTGTGGATTGGAAGCAGGTAGTCAGATTAATTTCGATAGAAAAGAAAATAGGGAATGCTTTGGACTTTTTGCAGAGCGAGTTTTTTTGGGACACTATTGTTAAGTACTATTCCGACAAATATAACGGAGAAAAATTTAATACTTTTTTCTGGACAATCAGAGCTATGCTGCTTCCCTTTATAACCCTGCTTCACCACGAGGCCATGGATGCAGATGTTTTCCATGCGGTTTCCACCGGTTATGCCGGAATACTCGGGCTCAGTTTTCATGAAACAAAACAAAAGCCCTTTTTGTTGACAGAGCATGGTATTTACGCCCGGGAAAGGGAAGAGGAAATAATTAAGGCTCAGTGGGTTACCGGGGTCTATAAAAAGTTGTGGATTGATTTCTTTTATTTTCTGTCCATTGCTGCATATAAAGAGGCTGATTTAGTAATATCACTTTTTGAACGGAACCGGGATATACAAATTGAAATGGGTGCCCCGAAAGAACTTACTAGGGTTATTCCTAACAGTGTTGATCTCAAGAGGTTTTCTGCCGCTAAGGAAAAGCATGAGGGTTACAATATAGGGGCTATCCTCAGGGTTGTTCCTATAAAGGACGTAATGACCCTTATCAGGGCTTTTAAAGTTGTCAAAACAGAAGTGCATCAGGCCAAGCTCTATATTATCGGACCAGAGGATGAGGACCCTGTTTATTACCGACAGTGCCAAAATCTTATTGGAATGCTTAAAATTTCTGAAGATGTGGTTTTTACCGGAAGTGTCGATGTAAAACAATACTTACCCAAGATGGATGTTCTGGTGCTTACTTCTATTTCTGAAGGTCAGCCTATGGTTATTCTTGAAGGCATGGCATCAGGAATTCCCATTGTGGCATCAGATGTTGGCGCTTGTCGCGAACAGCTCCAAGAGAACCGGCATGAAGGCCCTTGCGGCCTAGTTACAAGGATGGCATCTCCAAATGATACTGCTGCTGAATTGATTAAATTGTACAGAGACCCCCAATTGCGCGAAAACATGGGCAGAAACGGGCGCCTGCGGGCAGAACGGGATTTTGATAAGGATGAATTCCTGAAAACATATAAGCAAATCTATATGGAATTAGGGTGAGATAATGGCTGGAATTGGTTTTACATTAAAAAAACTATTTAGAGAAGAATCTTACTCCAGCCGCACCAAGGCTTACTTGTATTCAGCCCTGGTAGCGGCAGGGCCGTGGATTGCCTCTGTAATTACAATTAATACAATAATATTTATAACAGAGATTTTTGTTCCCATACCTCGGGAGAAACAATTATTAATGGGAACCATGGTATACAGTTTTGTGTTTTCCCAGATTTTTACCGCTCCCTGGCAGATACTTATCACACGATATATTTCTGACAAGCTGTATTCACAGGAATACGACTTTATTCGTCCCTCCTTTATAGGGCTGAATAAAATTCTTGCCAGTTCTGCTTTTATCATGGGTATCATCTTTTATTTTAATAAAGACATCCCATTTATATACAAAACGATGTCTGTATACCTCTTTATAATTATAACAATGATCTGGATCTTGATGGTGTATATGAGTGCTGTCAAGAATTATCAGCTGATTGCCTGGGCCTATATTCTCGGAGGAGTGCTGTCAATAGCGTTAACACTTTATTTCTCAGGGAACCCGATACCTTTTTCTTCACTGCAGTATGCCTCCAACCTCCTGTTTGCGTATTTGGCAGGGTTAAGTGTGACGTTTCTTGTTCTGGCATATAATTTTTTATCTACTTTCTATTTTGGAAACCGCCTGGAATTCGATTTTCTGCGATATTTCAGTAAAGTGCCCAGTCTGTTTTTGGTTGGTTTGTTTTATACCCTGGGTCTGTGGATAGATGATATTATTATGTGGTTTAGTATAGCGGGGGTGAGGGTTTACGACACTTATCTTTATGCACCTATTTATGATAATGCTGTGTTCCTGGCGTATTTGACAGTAATTCCTTCTATGGTTATGTTTTTAGTATCTGTTGAAACGTCATTTTATGATGAGTACAAGACCTATTACGGGATGGTAAACAAGTCAGGTACTTTTGAGGAAATAGAATTTGCCCGGAAGGAGATGGGGAGGTCTCTTTATCGTGAACTGTTGCGGACATTTCAGGTTCAGGCCTTGATTTCGGTAACGTTGGTGATGCTTTCCGGCCCAATTTTTGATTTTTTTAATATCAGCATAATTATCAGGGACATTTTCAAGGTTTGTACAATGGGTGCACTTTTCAATATCTTCATACTTTTAATTGTGCTTGTTTTATTATATTTTGAAGTTAGAATAAAAGCCATATTGATTACTTTCCTGTTTTTTGCCTCCAATCTTCTTCTAACCGTTTACTATGCTGGCAAAGGCCTGAAATTCTATGGTTATGGTTTTACCATTTCTTCTTTGATTACTGTTATGATAGCGATGGTAATATCAGCCAGGCTTTTCAAAAAGCTGAATTTTGCTACCTTCGCCCTTCAGCCGGTTTTTGAAGAAAGAGAAAAAGGCCTGTTTGTCTTGATTGCAGATTATTTAAATAGGTACCAGGGCAAACCTGCTGATGAAAAATCAAGACTTCCGCTTCAGCAAAACACAGGTCATGGAATCGATATATAGTTAAAAAGAGCCCATAACAACCTTATCGCCGGCTGTCATAAATCCCTACAGACCCTACAGCAACCTTTCGGCTGCTGCAAAGCCTTACAGAACCTATAACAACCTTTGTCAGACCATAATAAGCCCTTACCGAGCCTGTAATGACCTTTCGGCCATTACAGACCCCTAAGCCTTATATTCAGAGCAATCTGAAAAGAAGCTTTCCAGAACCTATTATGATCGTGGCCCGACTATTACAAATCCCTTTTGAGCCCATAGTGATCGTTCGGACCACTATAGACCCATACGAGACCTGTAATAATCTGCGCTCCGGCCATTACAGAGCCAAAGAAGACCCTGTAATGACCTTTGCTCGACCATTACAGACCCTGATAAGAGCCTGCAATGATCTTCGCTCGGCTGTTATGAACCCTTTACGTTCAATATTGTACCCCGATATGTTTTAATGATACATGACAGATGTTACCTTTTAAAAGACTAAGAAAGCATAAAAGAGCCCATAACAACCTATCGCCGGCTACCATAGATCCCTACAGACCCGGCAGCAACCTTTCGGCTGCTACAGAGCCTTACGGAACCTATGACAACCTTTGTCAGACCATAATAAGCCCTTACCGAGCCTGTAATGACCTTTCGGCCATTACAGACCCCTAAGCCGTGTATTCAGAACAAAATCTGAAAGACCCTTCCAGAACCTATTATGATCGTGGCCCGACTATTACAAATCCCTTTTGAGCCCATAGTGATCGTTCGGACCACTATAGACCCATACGAGACCTGTAATAATCTGCGCTCCGGCCATTACAGAGCCAAAGAAGACCCTGTAATGACCTTTGCTCGACCATTACAGACCCTGATAAGAGCCTGCAATGATCTTCGCTCGGCTGTTATGAACCCTTTACGTCCAATATTGTACCCCGGAATATTTTAAAAATACGCCTCTAACAAAAAAAAATCTTGTAAAAAGGTTTTTAACCTGGAAATGTGGAAAATACTAAGGTAAGAAAAGTTTCTGAAAAAGAAACATAAAAGAGGATTATATTTTGAGACTTACCAAGCGGTTAATGACAATTGCAAAATTTATTTCGACCGGCAGTGTAGTTGCAGACATTGGTACAGATCATGCTATGTTGCCGGTTTATTTAATAAAAAATGGTATTTCTGAAAAAGTCATAGCCGGAGACCTCAACAAAGGGCCACTGGAAATGGCAAAAAAAAATGTGATTGAAGCTGGTTTCCTGGATCGTATATTTCTTAGACAGGGCAATGGGCTGGAAATAATCAGTTCCGGTGAAGTGGATACGGCGGTTATTTCAGGAATGGGAGGTTCAACAATCCGAGAGATTATTCAAAATGCCGGGAGTGCTGCCAATAGTTTAAAAAAAATGGTCCTCCAGCCAATGAATGATTCTCGGCGGTTGAGGAAATGGCTGGTAGAAAACGGGTGGGCCATTGATGATGAAGAAATTGTTGAAGAAGATAGCCGTCTTTATGAAATTGTCTGTGTTGTCCGCGGAGTTGAAAAAACGATGGATATAGATATAGTATCCGTGGGCCCGCGGCTTTTTGAAAAAAAACATCCGCTTTTGCTTAAATTGATACGGAATGAATTAGAGAATTTTAATAGGATTGTTTCAGATATGGAAAAAAGTGCTTTATCAAAAACTATTTTAAAAAGGTCCGAAGTTCAGAGGGAAATTGATGTTTTGGAAAGGATAGAAAAATGCTTGCTCTTAAATGCCAGACAGTAATTAATTTAATTGAACAGTATTTTCCCAAAAGGCTTGCTGAGGAATGGGACAGTGTGGGCCTTCATGTTGGAGACCCCGCGACTGAAGTAACAGGGATTTTGGCAGCCCTTGATGTCAATTTTCAAACAGTAGCTGAAGCCGTATCCAAGGGCTTGAATATGATTGTTTCCCATCATCCTTTGATATTTAAACCAATAAAGCATATCAGAAATGACCTGGCCTATGGCAGGATATTAACGGAACTGATAAAAAATGATATTAGCGTATATTGTGCCCACACCAATATGGACAGTGCCCAGGAAGGAGTAAACCAGGTGCTGGCTGATTTGTTGGGGCTTCAGAACCTGCAGGTATTAAACCCTGATAAAATTGGAAAACTATATAAACTGGTGGTTTATGTTCCCCAGGGTTATCAGGATACTGTCCGTGAAGCCATGACCAGGGCCGGTGCGGGGTGCATTGGCAATTATTCTGAGTGTACTTTTTCAGTACAAGGAACCGGTACTTTTAAAGCTTCAGAAGGGTCTGACCCGTTTATTGGTCAAGTGGGTGTGCTGGAAAAAGCAGACGAATTTAGAATGGAAACAGTAATTCAGGAAGAATATGTTCAAAGAGTTGTTAAAGAAATGATTAAAGCTCATCCTTATGAAGAAGTGGCTTATGATATTTTTAAACTGGAAAACCCCGGTAAAATTCAGGGTCTTGGAAGAATGGGCAAACTTCCTCAGCCTGTTGAATTCGAAGAACTGCTTAATAATATTAAAAGAAAACTGAACATTACAACCCTGCGCTATGGAGGCAAATTGGATATGACAGTTCAAAAAATAGCTGTTTGTGGTGGAAGCGGAGCCAATCTGATGCATAAAGCCGCGTTTATGGGAGCAGATGTATTTTTAACCGGTGATTTGAAGTACCATGAAGCACAAGAAATTTTGACGCTTAATCTGGGCTTTGTGGATGCCGGGCATTATGCTACCGAATTCCCTGTTGTTAAGAAGGTTGCAGGTTTGCTGCGGGATGGTTTCAAAAAAGCAGGATACAGCGTACCTGTTCATGTTTCAGAAAATAACAGTGATTCTTTCAAGTATTTTTAAGATAGAAGGCCATATTGCCTTCTATTTTTAATTTTAATATAAAGTTTAAGAAATAAAAAAGGGGTGATTGACTTGGGAATTATTGCATGCCTTTGGGAAATACAAAATCTTAATGAAAACAGCCTGAAAATTCAGCAACAAATGAAATCGATTCCTGAATACAGAGAACTTAAGGAGCTGAAAACAGAGATTGAGACACGGCAGAAAGAAGTACATTCATTAAAAAAGGAACTAGAATTAGTGAAAAAAGATATTGGTCTTGAAGAAGAATCACTGGCAGCAATCAAAACTAAAATTGAGAAGGCAAGTAATGAACTTTATGGAGGTCAAATTAGCAGTTCCAAGGAATTGGAGTCAGCCGAAAAAAATCTTACCAAACTTAGGGAGCAGTTTAGTGTAGTTGAAGAGAAGATATTAATAATTATGGAAAATGCAGATAACTATGAGGAAAAAATTAAAAATATGATATCTTCACTGGAAGACCGGAAACATTGTTTTAAAGACTTGAACAGCAGGTATAAAACCGCAAAAGAGGAAATTCAAAGTAATCTTGCTGAGGTTGCTTCACGCAGAGATAAGCTCAGGGCAAAAGTTCCACCGGAAGAGCTGGATATGTATGAGAACCTGTGTTCCAGATTTAAAGACGGAAAAGGGATTGCTGCTTTGCAGGGGGGAATTTGTTTGGGGTGCAATATGAGTGTTTCTTTTGATATATTAAAAAAAGTAAAAATCCGGCATGATGTTAAATGTGATAATTGTGGAAGGCTCTTGATAATTATGAAATAAAAAATTACTTCTTGTCTGTTTTCATAAGGCACATAAATATCTCTAATCATATAATGGTACAAAGCAAATCCATTTAAATATGAAGACAGTAGGGAGTGTATGAAATTGAATACATTATACATAGCGGTTGCCGGTCATGCCCGCCAAAATAACGGAGAATCCGGTATTGGAATATGTTATTATAATGATCCGGCCGGGGTGCCATTTTATGAGGAAGCGGAATACCTGGGTATAGAGACTCAGAATTCGATAGTATATCATGCGATTTTCAGAGCTTTATCAAAGGCTGTTGAATGGAAGTTTAAAAATGTGGTCATATTATCTGATAATCGTCTTGTAGTAGGTCAGCTTGCAGATAATATGTCTGTACGAGCACATAGTATTATTCCACTTCACGAAAGTGTAAAAAAAATCTCAAAGACATTCAACAGTCTGAAGATATCTTATATAAAGGCTAATAATAACCAGAGGCCTAAACAGCTAGCAAAGGCTGCCTCGGCTGCATCACTGGAACGGATAACTGCTCAAGCGTTGAATTTCGAGGTCTATCCAGGAATTTCGGGGCTTATTCTTGCCTTTACTCCTAAAATGATGCTTGTCAGGTTTAATTATAAAAAGGGCTCGAAAATTGGAGTTCACAACCATTATCACGAACAGGGCAGTTATATTGTACAAGGGGCACTGAAATATGTTGTTGCCGACCAGGATATTGTAATGCTTAAGGGTGCCGGTTTAGTGGTCAGCTCTTACGCGAACCATGAGATTGAAGCTTTGGAAGACACTACGGAAATGGTTACATATCAACCGATGAGGGCAGATTTATTGGAAGTAAGCATGAACAAATAATCTGGATAATAAAGGTGTTTGACTTATTTCGGGAAAAATGTTACGATAATTATCCAAAGTTGAATATAAATCGAGTAAATCAGGTGATCGCGGGTACCAGTCCGAAAGGAGGTATCTGAGGAAAGTCCGGGCTCCACAGGGCAGGGTGCTGGGTAATACCCAGTGGGGGCGACCCTAAGGAAAGTGCCACAGAAATAAACCGCTGCGGTATAAGGGCAGAGCCTTTATGGCGAAGCTCAGCCGCAAGTAAGGGTGGAAAGGTGAGGTAAGAGCTCACCAGCAGCCAGGTGACTGGTTGGCTAGGTAAACCCCACCTGGAGCAAGACCGAATAGGGGAGCTATGGAACGGCCCGTTCCGCTCCCGGGTTAGGTCGCTAGAGGCGGCTGGTAACAGCCGTTCGAGATAGATGATCATCCAATGACAGAACTCGGCTTATCGATTTACTCGGTTTTTGCTTACGGGAAACTGGATGTGTATATTTATACATTTGGTTTCCCGCCAGTTTTTTGTTGCAGGGAAAACTATTCCTGCTTTTTTAATTTTATTGTGTGATATTAGCAATTTACACCGAATTTGGTTGCTTTAAACATAAAGTTGACCCGAATTTATTGTCTGATGTGTTAATATTATAATAAAAAAAGGATTTCAGTTTAAAAGACCGAAAAATCAATTAATAATAAAGAGCCAAATGGCTAAGAAAGGGGTGTTTCTGTGTCATTGAAGACCTCCTTTAAAATGGTAATGCTAATGGCAGTTATCTGCATTATCATTGTATTTTCAGGCCAACCTGCTCAAGCTTTGCAGGTGAAGCTGATTGACTCATGCATAGGTGTCGATCATCCTCCCTTTCAACAGGACTATTCAGGTGATGGGTTAAGTTACCTAAATGTTGGACTGACCCTGCCGCTGGAGGCCTTTGAAGGTAAAACCATAACTGGTACACTGACGGGCAATGGTGAGACTGTTGAGGCTGTTGGTGAAGTTGATGATAGTGGGCGTGTGTTTCTTTCTTTTAGCTTATATTCATATGGGAATTATGAAGTTAAAATAATAGATGAAACTGGTAGTCTTATCTTGGAACAGACTGTGGCTGTTGGTCCTGAGGAGTCGGCCTGTGCCCTGGAAGGGCTTGCCAAGGCTCAACCACCTCAGGCGGAGCAGGAACCGGTGCGTGAACCTGAGCCGGAACCTAAGTCCGAATCGAAACCAGAGTTGGATTCCGGGGCGGATGTGACTTCAGTGCCCGGTGGGGAATTTACCTGGTGGGTGCTCATAGGTATTGGCTTACTCATAGGAGCAGCCGGGTTGATACTAATGCGTTCGCACCGGTGTGAGAAGGAGTTCCAGGCTTGGCTTGATGCCGAGCGACGGCTGTTGGAGGCACGCGCTGCAGCGGCAAATGCCCGTACTGCTGCGGAACAGACTGCCACTGCTAAGTCCGGAATTGAAGCTGAGCTTGCCGATGTCCGCCGGTCATACCCAAGTGCGGGTAAGCCTGGAGGTGGCGAGGCATGGGTTGAGATGGACGGTAAACGGATTACCAGTCGTGATGTTGCTTTGCGACGCGAGGCTGAGCAGGCTGCTTGGGAAAAATACCGCGAGAACCCTAGTCCCGAGTCCGCTGCGGATTTGGAGGAGGCATGGCGTGATGCTAATACACCTGAATCCGAAGAAGAACGCCGTGAGATAGATGAGCGTGCCCGGGACCTGGAGCGACAGCTTGAGGAGGCTCGGGATGCCGAAAACGATGCCCGCCGCAGGGCTGCCGATGCTGAACGGGACGCTGAGAGAGCCGCCGGTGCAGCTGATGCTGCCCGCCTGGTTTATGAAGAGTGCATAGGCAAGGCTTCAGCACCGGCGGGGACAGAAGGGGCCGGTACCGGGACCGGTGATGATGGAACGAAAGTTTCCACAGATGGGGCAGATGCTGCAGAGACTCGCGAGCGAAGGTGCCGTGAAGATGACCCTTCACAGGAGCGCAATATTCGTGAACTGGGTATTGTAAATATCCCGGTACGCCTTGATGTAAATATTGCCGGCGGAGGTGCCCATGATGCCGCCAGGGAGGCAAAAGAGATCAGTGGCCGGCTCGCAGATGCCTCGGAAAAACTAGGGTGGCTTAGTAAAGCGATGGATATCAAAGGCATTGGAAGCAGCCTCATGCGCGACCGTTCCGGATGGAAGGCTTTGGGGGCCGGTGGCGCGCCACTTGCAGGCACTATATCTGGTACACCGGTACCGACTTCTCCGGGGCAGGCAGCAGTAGACTTTTTATCTGTAACCGCCGGTATTGCGAGCGTGATTATAGGTAAAGTTCCCGAGCTGCAGGAACGCCGTCTGCCTGACTGTGAACTCACTATAACGATTTATAACCGTGTAATGCGTGCCACCTGTGCTGAGGTATGGGTTTGCCGCGACGGGCAATGGGTTCAGGATGGGACAAGGTTTAAATTAACAGTTATACGGGAGAACCATGGCCGGAGATATTGGGATGCCTTTACATGGGCACAGGCCCAGCGGGAAATCGAAAAGTGGGAAGATATCCAGATGGCGCGGCTACAGCGTGCTATGGACGAACTTGCACGTCTGGAAGCGAGGTGTGGGCCATGACCAGGAGGAAAATTGGTTTGATACTGGCAATAGTTGGCTTTGGCCTAGCCGCTGTGGGTGCCTTTGGGCTGGTGTCCGGACTGCAGGCAGCGAAACAGACGACTCTGGCGGTCATACAGTCCGAACCGTCTAAGCCTGTCCCACCACCAGTTTTCATTGGTGTCCTTGACAATCCGACTGTTGCCTTATATGCTTATGATAACCTTGAAGATGGAGCGTCTGATGCTCCAGCGTTTCTAGATGTTTCTCGGGTTACGGCCCATACTGCTGATAATCCGGTGACCGGTTCCAAGGCGGATTCGCTGCTTATCGAGCTTCCTGCTGTGCCGGAACGCCGCCCATTCACTGTGCTTGTCCTGGTAGAGACAGACCGGACGATTACTCCCGGAGCCCCTGACGATATCTTGGGACTGCAGTGGATGCTGGTCTTTGCTGATGACAAGTTTGTCAAATCGGCGCGGCGGGTTGGAATAGATAGTATCACTGATGAGCCGTCAGACCATTTTAACTGGCGCTATAAAGGGCTTGGTGACCTGGCTGAGTTGGAAATCTATGGCCCGCCCGGCACAAAATATTATGCTGTAATGATAAGCAATGGTACGTACTGTTCTCTTACAATGCCGTGACCTGTCGGAAAACTGTATTTGACACAAAAAACAAAACGAGGTATCATATTAATGGGCATATGCCCGCTATGTCTGCATTATATATGCTTTAAGTAAGTCACGGTAAGTTACATTAGGAGGTGCAATTTTGTTTTCAGACAAAGTTCTTAATCATTTTGAAAATCCCCGTAATGTGGGTAGAATAGAAAAACCTGATGGTGAGGGAGTCATGACTTCCGGAGAGTGTGGAGATTATCTTTTGATTACCTTACAAATCGATACTGAAGAAATTATTACAGATATTAAATTTCAGGTAAAAGGTTGTGTAGCAGCGGTTGCAGCCAGTAGTATGACTACGGAACTGGCAAAGGGAAAACACATTTATGATGCATTAAACATAAGTGAGATTGACATTGTTGATTCCCTTGACGGACTTCCGGATGAAAAGATACACTGTTCTGTATTGGGAGCGGGGGCACTAAAAAAAGCCATCTATGATTACTTAGGCAGAAAGCTAATTGATTAGAAACGCAGTCATCTTCTGAAGTATTTTATTCATTATTTGGTTGGCAGCAACGGTTCAAATAACCGTTGCTTTTTTCTATGGCAGGAATTAAGTTATATTAGTTGAAATACATTGATAAACTTTTCTTCTGACAGGAGGCTGGCTGAATGAAAGCGAAGACAACTGATACGTCCCGCTCAACTAAGTATTTGGCCCTATATAATAAACTTGACAGTTTCATGAAAGAAAAGCTGGGCCGTGATGATGGGTTCAGTCATACAAGAATGATAAATGAGCTGTCCAGAAGGGACATTCTGTTTCGAAGATATGAGAGTGAGCTAAAATCGTTTGCCAGGTTAAGGAATGCTATAGTTCATAATAGGTACCCCGACAAGGCCGTTCCCATAGCTGAGCCCCATAAATATGTGGTCACTAGGTATGAAGAATTAATTAATCAAGTTTTTAATCCACCTAAAGCATTGTCCATAGCTATAAATAGACGTGCAATTTATACAACTACCTTGGATGCTAATGCAATTGATGTGATGAAAACAATGAATGAAAATAGGTATACTCATGTTCCGGTACTTAAAGAAGATAAAATGTATGGAGTTTTTAGTGAAAATACTGTATTTTCATATATAGCTGAGAACAAAATATTTATTGAAGAACATGCTGTGATTTCAGATTTTATTGATTTTATTCCAATTGAGAAACATAAAGGAGAAAAATTTTTGTTTATTGAGAGGGATACACTGGTTAGCGATGTTGAGAAAATGTTTCGCATCGAAAAGAAAAGACATTGCCGTCTCGCAGTCGTATATATAACTGAAAATGGCAGTCCGGATGAAGAGCTCTTAGGAATGATTACTTCATGGGATATAGCTGGAGTATAAAAAGTAAAAGTAAAGGGGTGTTTATATGCTTGAATTGCTAATGAAGAGAAGGAGCATCCGAAAATATAAACCTACTGCCATTGAGCAGGAAAAAATTGACAAACTGGTGAGGGCGGCGCTTTTATCGCCATCCTCCAGAAGAATCAATCCCTGGGAGTTTATTGTTGTTACCGACAAGGAAGTTATCACAAAACTGGCAGTTGCCAAGGAACATGGTTCTAGCTTTTTAAATGGGGCTCCACTAGCGATAGTTGTGGTTGCAGATGAGACTAAAACTGATGTCTGGGTGGAGGATACATCAATTGCCGGTATCATTATTCAACTGGCAGCAGAGGATATGGGACTCGGATCCTGCTGGATACAGATAAGAAAAAGGATGCACAACGCAGAACGCACATCAGAGGAGTACGTTCGGGGACTGCTGGACATGCCAGAAAATATTAAGGTTGCTTCAATAATAGCTATTGGATACCCAGATGAAAAACCGGAATCACATTCAGAAGCTGAACTCATGTTTGAAAAAGTTTTTATTAATAAGCATGGTAAATGTTACAGGAGGGATAAAGATGGGTAACATTTATAACGGGATAACTGAGCTTATTGGTAGTACACCACTGGTTAGGCTGCAAAAATTAAATTACACCAGAACTGATATTTTGGTTAAGCTGGAATCCTTTAATCCGGGTGGAAGTATCAAAGACCGTATCAGTCTAAATATGATTGCACAGGCTGAACGGGAAGGCAGAATCGGCGAAAATACGGTAATAATTGAGCCAACCAGCGGGAATACCGGAATTGGACTGGCAATGATTGCGGCAGTAAGAGGGTATAGGCTGATATTGACTATGCCTGATACCATGAGTCTGGAAAGAAGGAATTTGCTCAAGGCATATGGGGCTGAGCTAGTTCTGACACCTGGGGCGGAGGGTATGAAAGGTGCAATAAGCAAGGCCCTCGAATTATCCGAGGAATACCCGGACTCCTTTGTGCCACTCCAGTTTGAGAATCCGGCTAACCCCGAAGCCCACACCAACACAACTGCCAGGGAAATCTGGGATGATACTGATGGTAATATTGATATATTTGTTGCTGGGGTTGGCACGGGGGGAACAATTACCGGGGTAGGAAAGAAACTTAAAGAACTGAAACCGGATATACAAATAATCGCAGTTGAACCTGCAAATTCTCCCGTACTTTCCGGTGGTGCTCCCGGTCCCCATAAAATTCAGGGCATCGGGGCAGGTTTTGTACCAGATGTTTTAAACAGTGAGGTCATTGACGAAATCATTACTGTTACAAATGAAGAGGCTATGGATTTAGCCAGGAGGACAGCTGCCGATGAAGGAATACTTGTGGGAATATCATCCGGTGCGGCTCTTTATGCAGCTCTTAAGGTTGGCAGTTGTCGGGAAAACAGGGGCAAAATGATTGTAGTAATGTTTCCGGATACCGGTGAACGATATCTTTCAACAGCGCTGTTTGCCAATGATTAAACTTGTGAAAAGCGGGATTTTTATCGACAAAACTACTATTCATAATAGTATTAAGGCACTGACCATGCTGCCAGGCTGTTTGACCTTGAGGAGCAGGGTAATATTATAATCCAGAAGTCTACTATTGACCATAATTACACAAGGCAGTAAACTTAATATAGTACTAACTGTAATAATACGTATATTATTTTTTGTGAAGGGAGTGACTGAGGGATGTTTTTATCGAAATATATTTTGGACTTTAAGCCGCATAAACTGGGCCTGAAAAAAGTACTGGGTGACCTGGAAGCTGAAGTTATGAAAATTATTTGGGAAAAGGAAAAGGCCACGGTCAGGGATGTTTATGAACATCTGCTGCTGAACAGGAACCTGGCATACACTACGGTTATGACAATAATGAGCCGTTTAGCTGATAAAAAGCTGTTGACTAAAGAGCCTAAAGGCAATGCTTTTGTGTACAGCCCTGTCGTGTCAGAGGCGGAATTTGCTGGTTTTGTTGCCGGTGAAGTCCTTGACGGGCTTATGGAGGATTTTGCCGAGCCGACCTTTTCTCATTTGCTGGACAGGCTGATTGAGGAAAGCCCAGCTAAACTTAACGAATTGGAAAAGCGGATAAAGGAATTCAAGGAAAAGGGGGGGATTTAAAGTGTTTTATACTATCTTGGTTAAGTACTATGTTCATCCCTTTATCCTTTATGGATTATTCGGAACCCTGGTAAGTTACCTGCTTGTCCTATTTATTGTACGGTTACCGCTGTTCAAGGATGCCAGGTCAAGGGCGGTGTTCTTTGGCATCCCACTGGTTGTACCAGCTACGGCTTATATGTTAAGAAGGGTGCTTATGCTTGATACTTGCAGTGTTTCCGAACATACTATCGGGCCGATTGATAGCTGGTTTTGTTTTGCTGGAAATGTGCTGGCTATTGTTCTGACCCCGTTATTTTTATGTTCAGTGATATTTGCTATTGCTAGACTTATCTTTAGTGTTTTTGCATCACGCAGTTTTATAAAAAAATACGGGTTTGCATCAGAGGCCGACTGGCCAAAACTGTTTGCAACTCTGAAAATGATCTGTCTTAAAGCAGAAATAAAGGTTCCGGGCGTTATCGTTACCCGGGACGTATTTGCCAGGGCTTTTACAGTGGGATATCGTTCCCCGTTGCTCGTTCTTTCTGAAGGCCTGCTTAACGGGCTGGATGAAGATGAGTTGGAGACTGTAATGGCGCATGAATTGGGGCATATAGTCAGGGGAGATTCAATTTTAAACAGGCTGCTTTTTTTCCTCAAAGACATCATGTTTTTTGTTCCTCTGGTGAGGATAATTTACCGAAACTATTCGGCTGAGAAAGAAAAGGCTTCAGATGACTTTGCCGTAAGACTTACTGGTAAACCAATGGCACTTGCGCAGGCACTGATAAAGGTATGGAAAATGTCAAGTCACAATATAATTGACGAACTTCTGCCATATATCAGGCTGACCGATAATGGCAGAGTTCTGGAAAACAGGGTGGAAAGGCTGATTAACGGAGAATATAAGGTTAACGGCAGTTTGAAGTTTACTGCAGCAGCAGCAATGGTTATAACAATTTTATCAATCTATGCCCTTAAATGGGTTTGCTGATCTTGGAAAATTTTTTATTATTATAGGCAGGGATTTTGGTATTAATGAATAAATATAAGGTGTTAATGGCAAAAAATATATGAAACAGAGAGACAAAGGAGCAGTTTCATGAAAGAAGTAACTATATATACTGACGGGGCTTGTTCCTACAATCCCGGCCCCGGCGGTTGGGCGGCTGTCTTGATGTTTGGCTCCCATGAAAAGGAGATTTCGGGATATGAAGCCCAAACCACAAACAATCGGATGGAACTGACTGCTGCAGTGAAAGCCCTTGAGGCCTTGAAGGAACCTTGCAGGGTGAGTTTATATAGTGACAGCGCTTATTTGATAAATACCTTTAAACAGAAATGGTTGGAGAAGTGGCAGCATAATGGCTGGAAAACCAGTAATAAAGGGCCTGTAGAAAATCAGGACCTTTGGAAACAACTGATGAAGCTAACCGGAGAACATACAGTGGAATGGATTAAAGTTAAAGGACATGCAGACAATGAATATAATAATAGGTGTGACCGCTTGGCCAGGGATGAAATCAAAAAGCGGGCTTAAGTAACCCGCTCTTTATTAGTGCAAAAGTGTATCGATTTTATTTCTGTCAAACCCGATTACGGTTTCGCCGTTGATAATTAATGTAGGTACGGCCATGCTTCCTGTTTTTTCAGACATTTCCTGCCTTGCTTTGGCATCTGTGGCTACATCAAAGTCCTTGTAGCCGGCGCCTTTACGTGAAAGATACTCTTTCACCTGATGACAGGCAGGTCAAGTCTTGGTTGTGTACATGATAATTTCATTTCCCATTTTTAAACCCCTTCCTTTTACTAAGCTTTCCTTACAAACCAGATAATCATAATGTGAAAACATTAAATTGATTAATCATCAATTATATAATTTCCAGACATTGTTACTGCTATACGGAAAGACAATACCAAAATTGTGAAAACACTTCCATGTCATGCATATAGTTCCAAAAATATGGTCAAATTATGAAAACAAAGGAAGACTGAAAACTTCGACAAATTAGTTGGATATTGGCGAAGGAATTTAAAAAGTTTTTGTAGAATATCTTATTTAATAATTAAAAAATTGTTTTTTTTGTAAAGGCAGCAAGTTTTTTCATAGGCAGGCTGCAACAGGCCTGTCAAAAAAATTTCATATTACTACTAATCGGGGGGCGTAGATATTGAAAAACTATCAGACGAGTCAACTGAGAAATATCGGGGTTTTTGCCCATGGCGGTGCAGGTAAGACTTCGCTGGTCGAATCAATGCTGTTTAATACCGGAGTAATAAACAGACTAGGCAGAGTAGAAGACGGCACAACAACTTCAGACTACCACCCGGAAGAAATCAAAAAACAAGTAACCATTCACACCTCACTGGTTCCCTGCGAGTGGAACAATGTTAAACTTAATTTGCTTGATTCACCCGGTTTTTCGGATTTTATCGGTGATGTACAAGGTGTTCTCAGGGTAGTGGATAATGCTCTTTTTGTTGTTTGTGCGGTTGCTGGTGTTGAGGTTCAAACCGAACTCATCTGGGATATGGCAAATGAGACCAGCCCGGCCAGGGTAATGTTTATCAACAAGATGGATCGTGAAAATGCGAATTTCGAAAAGGCAGTCGGAGAAATCGAACAGCAGCTGCCGGGCAGCTTTGTTCCCGTTCAGATTCCCATAGGATCAGCGGAGACCTTTAATGGATATGTCGATGTAATTGCTCAAAAGGCTTATGCTTACAAAGATAAAGGCGAGGTAAGCGAGATTCCGGTCCCTGATGAGCTGGCAGATGCTTTGGAGCTTTACCGGGAAAAGCTTCTGGAAAGCTCTGCTGAAATGGATGATGACGCTTTAGAAAAGTATTTAAATGGAGATGAATTAACTGAAACAGAGATAATGAACGGTCTTAAAGCAGGAATCCAAGAGGGCAAAATTACACCGGTGCTTTGTGGCTCAGCTACCAAAAACCTTGGTGTAAAACAGTTAATGGATTTCATGGCTGAGTTTTTTGCAGCTCCGGAGGACAAATCTTCTGAGTCTTTGTCAGCCCTTGTTTTTAAGACCCTGGTGGATCCATTTGTAGGAAAGATGAACTTCGTTCGGGTATTCTCAGGCAGCATTAAGGCAGATGTTCCTCTATATAATGCTACCAAAGAAAAAGCTGAAAAAATAGGCCAGATACTTTATGTGCGGGGCAAGCATCAGGAAAATACCACCCAGGTACCGTGTGGTGATATTGCAGTTCTTGTTAAACTACAGGATACTAATACCAATGACAGCTTAAGCCTTAAGGACAAGCCAATTAAACTGGACCCTGTTGTATTCCCTGTGCCGACTTTTACAGTGGCAATTGAGCCCAAGTCCAAAGGTGACGAGGATAAACTGGGGAACGCTATCAGCAGGACTCTGGAAGAAGACCCTGCTTTAAGAGTGGAGAAAAATGTGGAAACACATCAGACATTGCTTACCGGTATGGGGGAGATGCACCTTGATATTACCCTAGATAAACTCAAGCGGAAGTTTGGTGTTGATATAATTACTAAAGATGTAAGGGTGCCTTACCGGGAGACCATTCGCGGCACTGTTAAGGTTGAGGGCAAGCACAAGAAACAGACCGGAGGTCATGGTCAGTATGGTCACTGCTGGTTGAGAATCGAGCCTCTGGCTGAAGGCGATTTTCAATTTGGTGAAGAGATTTTTGGCGGTTCTGTTCCCAGACAGTATATACCGGCAGTTGAAAAAGGTGTCAGAGAAGCCATGGCTGACGGTGTGCTTGCCGGTTATCCGGTTACCAATGTTAAAGTTGTGGTTTATGATGGGTCATATCATAATGTTGACTCATCCGAAATGGCCTTTAAGATTGCTGGTGCCCAAGCATTTAAAAAGGGTGCCCAGCAGGCTAAACCGACTCTTTTGGAGCCCATAGCAGATGTTGGAGTAAAAGTTCCGGAAAACTATACCGGTGACATAATTAGTGACTTTAATACTAAACGCGGCCGTATTCAGGGGATGGAACCCGGGGAAAAACTGACAATTGTGAAGGCTCAGGTTCCCATGTCCGAGATGTATCGGTATGCTATTGACCTGAAGTCAATGACTCAGGGCAGAGGTTCATTTGAAATGGCATTTTCCCATTATGAAGAAGTTCCTGCCATGCTGGCAGACAAGATTGTCGAAAAAGCCAAGGCAGAAAAAGAAGCGGCAGAGAAATAGAAAAGCTTATTGTTAAAAACCGGACCTGGACCTTAATGTACTACAGTACAAGGGTTTGGGTCCGTTTTTTTCCTGTCAGCCTTAAAGTTTTAATGTGAAACAGACGATGAATTATAAAAGGATAAATGCAACTCTGGAAAGGAGTTGATATAAATGAAACAAAACAAAAAAGATATAGTAATATTAATGGTTGTTATAGGAATTATAATTTCTGTAATAGGCTTTGCTAATTTAATGCGGGAGATAAGAAATTCGCCAGTGTCAAGTTATGATAATATGGAAGCTGGTTCTGGATTGTATAATGAAGTTCCGAATGGTCAGGAAAAAACAGAAAAAGCTCTTACCCCAACAAAAGTTAGGTTAATCATTGATGTAATAATGGGGGGTGGTCTGTTAGCTGGCTTATCGCTCATTTTGCGGAAAAAGACTAATTATATGCTAATTATTGTATTAGTTGGGATTATTATAGTATTAATTGACCTGTACCTTAGAAGATTATTCGGATAGCTGAGAATGGCCTTAAGTCTTGACCTCAAAAAAACTTTGATATATTATTAGAAATAACTGTTTCCAATATTGTTTGAAAAAACCTAAAAGATATCCGGAGGTGCTCTAAAATGGGTTCAAAAATGATCGCAGTTGCGGGAAAAGGCGGTACAGGTAAAACAACTTTTACAGCTTTGGTGTTGCGTGAGATAGTGAATGCAAAGAAAGCGGCCATCCTTGCCGTAGATGCGGATCCAAATGCTAATCTTAACGAGGCTTTAGGGCTTGAAATAGATAATACAATTGCTGAAGCGGTTGACTCTGTTAAAGCTAATAAAATACCTACAGGGATGACCAAGGAAACATTTATCGAATGGCAGCTCAGTCAATCTCTAATTGAAACTAAGTATGTTGACCTGTTGGTATTGGGTGTTCCTACCGGTCAAGGGTGTTATTGTTATCCCAATGACCTGCTCCGCCGTCATTTGGAAAAATTAAGGGAAAACTACGATTATGTTGTCACTGATAATGAAGCGGGATTAGAGCATTTGAGCCGTCAAGTAGTTCAGGACATTGACTACTTCTTTATTATAAGTGATGCTTCAGCACGCGGTATTCGGTCTGCCGGCAGGGTAAAGCAAATTGTTGATACTTTGCATACAAATGTTCATAATATATATCTTGTTGTAACAAAGGTCATGGAAACAGGCATAGATGACCTTATGGGAGAAATTGAAGCAACCGGGCTTCAACTAGCGGGTACTATTCCTTATGACCCTCAGGTTGCTGAATACGATTTAAAGGGTAAGGCGTTGTATGAACTGCCGGAGAGCTCCAGTGCAGTTATGGCTGTAAAGGAAATTATCACCAAAGTAGGAGTTTGAAAAATTACAGGTCAAATATTAGGCTGTCTCCTGAGGGGGCAGTTCTTTTATTGCAGGGGAATTCCATAATAATAAGAATGGCGGGTATAATAATATCAATTCATCAAAATATCAATTTGATTAAGGAGGCGTATTTATGGCAATTCGAAAGAGAAAGAAGGATTCCAAGAAGACTGCAGGACAAATGGAAGAGAAACTTGACCATAAGATGCAGGCTCCTCCGGAGTTTGTGCCAACTGAATTGGGTTCAGCAGTTTTTGCCAGTATTGACGGAAGTCCTGCAGATGAAGAATTTTTAATTACAGATAATGAGAGTGATGATGACATTGAAGACGGAGCTGCACATTCCAGTGAATAAAGGAATATTTCCGTTTATACCCCGGAGAGCTTTTTTTGAAAACAGTGCTTTAGAGTATCCGCTGGGAAAGCAACTACTTAAAGTTTTGCAGGAGATGGGAGTGGAGATAAAACTGGTTGGCTCTCATAACAGGATAACCGGGATACCGGGAAAAACGCCACGGGAGGCATATCAGGAGGGCAAAAGTACTATGGTTGTTGGAGTAAGGAAGACTCTTGAGTTCCAAACCTGTAAGCCCTCGGCACACTTTCAACTGCCCCTGGCAACCAGTTGTCCCGGAATGTGCCAATACTGTTACCTCAACACGACTTTGGGCAGAAAACCATATATCAGGGTCTATGTTAATGTGGCTGAGATATTGGATAAAGCTAAAGAATATATTGATTCAAGAATATTTGACGTTACTGTTTTTGAGGGTGCGGCCACTTCGGATCCACTTCCTGTGGAACCTTACACCGGGGCTCTGGCAAAAGCAATTGAGTTTTTTGGAACACAGGAAATGGGCAGGTTCAGGTTTGTCACCAAATTCACCAATGTTGATAGCCTGCTGAAGCTTGAACATAGAGAACATACCAGGTTTAGGTTTAGCATTAATACCCCTGCGGTTATTGAACAGTATGAGCAGAGAACCCCTAGATTACTCCAGCGGCTTGAAGCGGCTCAAAAAGTTTATCAAGCGGGTTACCCTGCAGGGTTTATTGTAGCTCCGGTAATTGAATATGAGGGCTGGCAGGAGGAATATTTTGCGTTGTTTTCTGAACTGGAGAAGCGCTTTGGTTCAGGGGACCGGCTTACTATTGAATTAATCACTCATCGTTTTACTCAAAGGGCCAAGGAAAATATTCTGAATGTTTTTCCGGAGACGACTCTGCCAATGGGGGAAGCTAATCGCAAATTCAAGTATGGTCAGTTCGGTTACGGTAAATATATTTATTCTCCTGAAAAAATGGAAGAAATTAAAACTTCTTTACATGACATGATAGAAAAAAACATTCCCCAGGCAAAGGTTGAGTACTTTATTTAAAAATCCAAAACACAATAAGCTTAAAGAATTAACCGGCGGAATTATTATTATATCCAAATCCGCCGGTTAACTAATTTTATTTTTTTTCGCGTATTACAGTTCCCCTCTAAATATCTTCCCAACATTAATTTCCGCTTCCGCAAAGGAGTTTCTCATTTTTTGTCGAAACATGGAAAAATATAGGATTAATATTCAGGGGGGACCTTAAATGAAAAAAAGTAAGAGTTTGTTGGCAAAATTGCTGCTTAGTATCATGCTTTTCAGTTTTGTGCTGCCTGGATCCGCCTTATTAGCGGCGACCAGTCCCACGATAACGGTATCCACACCGGAGGATGATGCGGTAGTTACTACGAATTCCATTGTTGTTTCAGGATATGTGACGAATACCATTATTCTGAGGATAAACGGTGTTGGTGTTTCGTTTGGAAGCAGTGGTTTTTTTTCATATACTGTTCGCAATTTATCTGAGGGAAATAATTCTATCAAAATTTCTGCTACCAGTTCCTCGGGGTCTGCCACAAGCAAATATCTTTCCGTTAGTTATGACCCTGATGCCATTAAACCTATAATAGAAATTTCAAGTCATGATGATAATGAACAGGTTTATATGGTAGAACAGAATATTTCAGGGACCTTGACTGAAGCTGATTCTCTGGATATTACGTTAAATGGCGTTACGGAGATATTCCCTGTCCTTGATGAGAACGGGGGGTTCACTGCAGAGGTGACCCTAGTCCCTGGGGATAATGTGATTGTGTTCACTGCCGGTAACTCCGGTCTCATGGTTACAGAGACCCTGCATCTTACCTATACGGCATCTTCCCTTATTTTAAGCCTCACTGTAAACGATATTGATGTTAATGATTATATTACCACAACTACCGGTTCCGTCACCTTGGAAGGCTCTGCCCCTGATGCTGATTCTGTCGATATTGTCTTGAACGAAGATAATAATACCTCTAATTTTAATGGGATTTCTTTTTCTGCTGACTTAAGTTTGGAAAGGGGAGCTAACCGGGTTGCCGTTTTGGCAGAGGGGACTGGGGTAACGGAAACCAGGGAGATAATTATTTACTATGGTGACGAGGGCCCCCAGGTTTATGATGTGTCACCGGAAAACGCCAGTACCGTTTATACAACATCAATAACGGTGGAGGGCATGGTTCGGGATGCGGCTTTTATTTCGGTCAACGGTTACAGTACTTCCATAGCTTCAGACGGAACGTTTTCCCGCTCTGTAACCCTTGCTGCAAATGAGTGGAATGTTATTACTATAATGGCGACTTCTGCTGACGGGATTGTTACTACACACACCTTTAATTTGTATTGTGAGACTGACCCGGTAATTTTTCTGGATGAACCTGATGATGGCGATGTTTTTTACACAAATACTCTCACTGTATCCGGAGAAGTTGTAAATACCAAATACAGTGGGCTGACCGTCAACGGAACAGTTGTTTCGTTCAATTCTTCAGGGAGTTTTTCCACAACTCTGCTTCTAAAACCAGGATATAATAGTATAAATATAAAAGCGCAAAACTCCGCGGGGGTTCAGGTTGAAGAAAACGTTACCGTGGAATACCGTGGGGGGCCTTGCATTGTCAATATCTCTCCTGATTCGGAGGTTACTCATACGGTAAACAGCAGCTCTGTGACTATCACGGGAAAAATTGTCAATGTTGCCACCGGAGGGCTTAAAATCAATAATTCTGTAGTCAGCTTTGACAGCAGCGGATATTTTAAGAAGACTTTAACCCTGGCTGCCGGACTAAATGAAATCAGCATCACTGCCACTGATGGATATTCCACTGTTGAAGATACCTTAAATATTAGGTATGAATCAGGCCCTGTGATATTAATAACCTCGCCTGATAATGAGGATATAGTTGTTAGGGATACAATAACAATTGAAGGAAAGGTATTAAACACTGAAAAGAACGGGCTGACCATTAATGATGAAATCGAATCCTTCAGCACCAGTGACGGTAGTTTTTCTGCAGATGTAGAGCTAACTGAGTTGGAGAATGAAATAATTATTAATGCATACAATGGGGAAACAGCGGCAGTAAAAACCTTGAACATATACTACAGCGGGATACCGGGAATAACGGTATCTTCGCATAGCAATGGTGATGTGGTGGACACGGCTGACATTATTATTGAGGGAACGGTTTTTCCTGTTGACAGCAGTGAAATTAACACATTTACCGTAAATGGGGTGGATACCTTGGACAGGATTACAGATGGCAAATTCCGTTCCCAACCGATAACCCTGGAAGCGGGGGACAATGAGATTGAATTAAGCCTTACAACTGCTTCGATTCTTACCCAGCAAGGCTATACCATACCATCAAGGACAATCTCACGTATGATTTCATTGACATATTCTGATGGCCCATCTATTGTAGTGGATTCCCCTCTTGAAGGGGCAACTGTTTATTCCAATATGGTTACCGTAAAGGGTAAACTGAAAAAAGCTGATTTTAATACCCTTGAAATCGACGGTGAAGAAACAGGGGTTAGTTCTGACGGAAGCTTTTCCCGTATTGTGGCCCTTGAAGCAGGGGAGAATGAAATTGAATTGAGTGCAAGTTTTGGGGAAGCCACGACCACCAAGATTCTAACGGTTTATTATAATACCATAGCACAAGAGGGTTCTGAGGTCAGAACAGGGGTTGAGGATGGTGATGAAATTAAGGCCTTTGACGATTGGATAAAGATTAAATTGGACACGGGTTCGGTAGGTTTGAATACTGAATCTCTGTTGATGGTGGAAGACCCGGACGACCTGGAGGATGCCCCGGGCCAGTCGGCTTTTGTAGGACCGCTGTTTTATTTGCGCTGGTTGGGTGATGACCCTGTAAAGTCATATAAAGTGACCCTGAAATATGACGATGTAGTGGGTGAAAGACAATCTCATAAAGTAACAGTATTGTTTTACGACACTGAAGAGGATGAGTGGCAGGTTCTTGGCGGGATTGTCTCTCCCAAGAGTAAGACTGTCAGTATTGAGACCGCTAGTGAAGGTTATTTTGCGGCAGCTGTATATTTTAGGACTTTTGATGATGTGAATTACCACTGGGCGCAAAGGGATATCGAATTTCTGACGGCCCGGGGAGCAATAGCCGGGAAAACCGGGAATACCTTTAAACCTAATGATAGTGTTACCAGAGCGGAGTTCGTCACATTCCTGGTACGTATACTGGGACTCCGGGAATATAGTCCGGAAGATGCTTCTTATAGTGATGTGAGCCGCAAGCACTGGGCTTTTCCGTATATTGAGGCAGCCTTAAGGGCAGGGATTGTTTCAGGTGTATCTCATAATAAGTTTGCACCTGACAGGAAAATATCACGGGAAGAGGCTGCTGTGCTTCTGGCCCGTGCAGGAAATCTGAAGACACCAAAGGAGCAGGAAATTACCAAGATTTTCAGTGATTTCACCGATGCCGAACGGATAAGTCAGTGGGCATACGAAGATGTGGCTGCAGCAATAAAGATAAAACTTATGAAGGGGTTTGTTGATGGCACGTTTTCCCCAAGTCAAAATACTACCAGGGCCCAAGCTGCTGCCATGATGTCACGCCTTTATGAAGTTGTTAACAAGACATCACGCTGATTGTCGCTTCAGTAAATAATTTTAATTTTGATTCAACCCGCTTAGCAAGCCGTTTACGAATAAATTGGGGATGTCCAGAGAGGCTGAACGGGTTGCACTCAGGAGTATGAAAATGTATAATTTTTATGTACTGTTAGTAAAATACTTTGATTCTTAAAATCAAACGGCATAACTGGAGTGATTACACTGTTACGTAAAATGGGTTGCAGACTGCTATGGGTTTTATTTTTAATAACGTGCCTGATATCTCCTGTAGGGGCTGCGCAACAACAGGCAGAGGCACTGCCTCAGGTTTCCGGAAAAGCTGCCGTACTTATGGACGCTATAAGTGGAGAGATACTTTATTCATATAAAGCGGATGTTTCACTGCCTCCAGCCAGCACCACAAAGATACTTACTGGTATTATCGCCATTGAACGAACTAAGCTTACTGATATAGTTACCTCCGGTAAAAACCCGACACTGGTGATACCTTCAGCAATTGGGCTTCATGAAGGGGAAACCATTACTATGGAGAACCTGCTGTATTCTCTGTTTTTAAAATCTGCCAATGATGCGGCAGTTGCCGTTGCTGAGCATATAGCGGGTTCTGTTCCGGGGTTTAGTGAGTTAATGAATAAAAAAGCTAGAGAGTTGGGAGCGGTTAACTCTAATTTTGTTAATCCACATGGTTTACCTGACCCCAATCATTACACAACAGCCCATGACCTGGCGGTAATTGCCAGGTATGCTATGCGTAACCCGGTATTCAGAGAGTTTGTGAGTACTAAGGTAAAGGTGATTCCAAGGGCAGATGATTCTGATATCAAATGGCTGCAGAATTCAAATAAGCTTCTGTGGCGTTCAAAAGAAGCAATCGGAATAAAGACCGGGTATACCTCGGAGGCAAAAAACTGTTTGGTGGCAGCGGCAGCTAAGGGAGATCAGGAAATGATTGCAGTGGTTCTTGGAGAACCAGGATCTGTTGTCTGGACTGATGCTCAAAACCTTCTTGATTATGGATTTTCTGAGTATAGTACCAAAAAAGCCAAGGAGGCCGGTGTTTCAGTCAAAGAAGTAAAAGTTACTAATGGAACAGGGAATGTGATTCTGAAAACAGCAGACAATTTTTATTATACCGTTCCTAATGGTGATAACGGGAGTATAACTGAAAGGGCAGTAATATCAAAAGATATAACGGCTCCTATACAAAAAGGCCAGGTTCTTGGTAAATTATATTTTTATCTCTCAGGCCAGGAATTGGGTTCAGTAAACTTGGTGGCTGAAAATGAAGTTAAGATAAAAGAGATACCCTTGGCTCCTGTTAATACCTTGTTGGCAGGTGGGGTTATGCTTGGCGTTTTTGTGGCCTGGAATGTAAACAAGCAAAGAAAAAGACGCAGGAGGTTCAGAAGAAGAGAAAGGGCGTGGCGGAAAAATGCTATCAGGTAATCGGGGGAACATACAATGGCCATAAAAACAAGAACTGTGATTATTGCTGAAGCAAAGAAAATTTCTATTGCTCTGGCAACATGGGGGTTTGGTATTATAACAATGGTTGCCTATTGTGTGCTGTTATATTGGCTGCAAAGGGGTTTTGGCATATATGTGAGCATGGTAGGTGCTGTTTTATTTCTGATTTTTGCTTTTTTTGTTATTGATTTGTGGTATAGATTACCTAAGAAGCATGAATGATGATTCCATGTGTAATTGCTTGAACCTGCGGGTATAATATACCTGCGGAGGTGTTGGTTATGAGAGAAAAGGGCGAACCCCTTTTAAAGGTTGTCCCGGGCGGTCACTTCGAGCTTGAGGCCCTTCATGACAGGATTATCAGTCGGCTTGATTCAAATGAAAAGCGTGGCATCAGGCAGTTGCTGCAAAAAAATAATGAGACCTGCAAGAAACTTATTTTTCCGTATATCAAGTCACGTGAAAACCAGTCAGCGGTGATGACCGCTCTTGCCGGAATATTGGAAGCTCATGCAAGGGAATGTTATACAATCGGTTATCTCGACTGTGTGCTGAATGGGGACAGGGAATAGCCGGTTATTGCTGTATCCAAAATTGTATTTATTGCTTGTGTTTTTTTTTGTTTGGCATTTTGACAAAATGATTCTGTAAAAGCAGGAAAATCCATTAATTTGTCGAACAAAATCGATATATAGGTTTTTGTCTGTGCGATTTGTCCGGGAAGGAGATGTAATTGTTGAGAATTGGTTTTGGTATTAAACTTGTCATCGTATTTGTCCTGATGCTCTTTTGTATTTCCACAGGAATTGGGTTATATGCCCTTAATACAATGGACCAATATGGAGTATCGCTTTTAGAGAATAGGCTTTTGGAGAACGTAAACCTTACCTATCAGCTTCTTGAACAAACTTATCCCGGTGAATGGCGCAATGAGGGAGGTATACTTTACAAAGGAGACATCGAAATCACTTCTGATTCGGTAATTATGGATACAATAAGCAAGTCTACCGGTAATGAGTTCCTTGTATACCTGGGCACAGAAATGATAGCCTCTGATATGGAAGATATATCGAATCCGGAGAAGTACCGGGTTTCACCTGAAGTATTGTCAGATATGCAGCAAGAAGGAAAGGTTTGTGTCAAAAAGATTAATATTGCTGGAATTAAGCAGTTTGCCGGAATTGTGCCAATTAAGGATCAGTTTAGTGATATAATAGGGTTTTTGGCTATTAGGGTTCCCCAAAAGGAGTTTATTGGTCTTGTAAAAAGCGTCCGGATCCGGATGATGATTGGAGCCTACCTGGCTATGCTGGGGACAGCAATAGTTTTCTATTTTTTGACAAGGATTATTTCCAGGCCTATTCCCAAACTAGTTGAGGGAATGACCAGGGCTGAAAGCGGCAATCTGACAACACGCCTTAATATCGATACATATGATGAATTTGCTGACCTTGGTGATAATTATAACAGTATGGTCACAAATATTGCCGAATTGATTAGAAAGATTCAAAATGCATCAGAACAGGTGAGTAATATGGCTGATATGCTCAATAACGGGGCTGCAGAATCGTCTAAAACAACCGAACAGATTGCGGCGACAATTCATATGGTGGCAACCGGGACCGAGGACCAGGCAAAGAGTGTTGAGCAGACATCAATAGTTATTGGTGAGATGTCAAAGGGAATCCAGGATGTTGCCGGACATGCGCATGATGTTATGAGCATTTCCAAAGAAGCCAGTTCTATAGCCTGCAAAGGGGGCAGCACCATACAAAATGCCGTTTCCCAGATGAAAAATATAAATGTTAAAGTAAATTCCGCCGCTGCCTCGGTAACTAATTTAGGTAAGAAATCAAAGATGATAGGATATATCGTTGATGTAATTACAGGTATAGCTAAACAGACTAATTTGCTGGCATTAAATGCCGCAATTGAGGCTGCCAGGGCTGGTGAGCAGGGACGCGGCTTTGCAGTGGTTGCTGAAGAAGTACGTAAACTGGCGGAACAGTCAGGCCAGGCAGCGAAGGAGATTTCCGATCTGATAATAGAAATTCAGGAAGAGACCGGTAATGTAGTGGAGGCAATGGAAAAAGGCATCATGGAGGTCGAAAGCGGTACCAGCATAGTTGATCGAGCCGGAGAAGCATTTAATGATATTGTAAATTCAATTAACACCGTAAACAGAAGAACCCTTGAGGTGTCGGCAGCAGCTGAGGAAATAGCCGCAGGCGCCGAACAGGCTGTTGCTTCTATGCAGAATATTGCCAGTATTTCCGAAGAAACCGCTGCCAGTGCAGAGCAGGTAGCTGCGGCGGCGGAGGAGCAGACCGCTTCTATCGAGGAGGTTGCTGCCTTGGCATCAACACTTGTGAAACTTTCTGAGGAATTAAAGAGTATGGTGGAAAACTTCAGGGTGTAAAAACTGGGGCTGCCATTTGGCAGCCCTGAGCTTATTAGATTAGGTTTTTTCGTAAAACATTAACACCGTGACTACAGTAGAACTCTGCAGTTGGCCCTAACTTTTTATGTGGTGAGGGAGGGATATCTTCATTGGTCAGCAGAATGACCAGGGCATTTATATACTCATAAATCATTGTTCCGGTCTTGCCTTCCTTTACACTGCATTTGTATTTTTCACAGTTTCCTGGTGTAATTATTTCTGCTTTTGCTTCACGACCGTTATAACGAAACATTATCCGGGTACCTTCAATTTGGCTGTCTATATTTAGGCGGGCAGATATTTTTTCAAAGTATGACGGGCTCAGCAGTACTTTTGGGCTTCTTCTTGCAATTTCTAAAACCTTTTCGAGGGCTTCAAGATGCATGGCAAATCTCCTTTCAATACTATATTATATAAAATAACCGAAAACCTATCAAATTACAATATTTTTTAACTAGGAACCATTTTTTCCACCAGCTTGGAAAAATACCGTGTAAATGGGAGCACTAACAGCGAACTAAACACATTGAATATGGTGTGGGCATTGGCAATCTGCCTGGGCAGATCTGTTGCGGTAAATTCCACTAAGCTTGCAAAAGGGAGTATAAACGGAATCACCGCTATTACACCAAATACGTTCAGCAGGACGTGTGCCGCAGCAACCTGTTTTGCTGCAGGAGGGGTTCCGATAGCGGCCAGAACGCCGGTGATGCAAGTCCCGATATTACTCCCAAGGATAATTGCAATTGATGTTGGCAAATCAAGTAAGCCTTGGCGGGAAAGGGTGATTACGATTCCGGTGGTTGTGGCACTGCTGTGGATTAGGCCTGTAAAGACTGTGCCGGCAAGAATGCCGAAAAAGACATTTGAACTTACTCTTGCAAGCAAGTTTATAAAGAACGGTGAATTTTTCAGCGGCTCCAGGGATTCAGACATTATATTGATTCCGAGAAAGATGATTCCGAATCCTGCAATTGATTGCCCCAGATATCGCCAGGAATTTTTTTGAGGAATAACTATCAGCAGAGCTCCGAGGCCGATAGCCGGCAGAGCGATATCTTCAATTCTAAAGGATATAATTTGTGTTGTTATACATGTACCCACATTTGTTCCCAGGACTATTCCCACTGCCTGATAAAATGTCAGAATTCCGGCATTGACGAAACCGATGGTAATTACTGTTACCGCTGTACTGCTTTGGACCAGGGCTGTGATTATCACACCGGCAATAAAACCTACTAAAGGATTTTTCGTAAGCCTTTTCAGGGCTTTTTGCATTTTTTTGCGAGCTGCGCTTTCAAGCCCATCCCGCATAAATTGCATACCAAATAATAGCAGGGTTATACCGGCACAAAATTTCAGAAGAGACAGCATTGGTTTCCTCCAGTTCACTAGCCTTGAGGGCTCACGGTTTCCTAAACTCTTATTTCCAGTATTATTAAAAATCAAAATACTTTATGACAAATTTTGGCCAGGGCGGCAGATGAGAAAATTAAAGAACAAGTAGATTTTAAATAAATTGAAAATTATTAAAACTAACCCCTGCAAATTAGGGGGACAGGCCGTATTAATGAATAAAATACCAATTCTGGTGTATTATTAAAATAAGTATGATGCCAGATAGTAACAGCTGAGGAGGTTGTAATAGTGCTTCTTAAAAGACTCATTTCTGATTTTAAACCTCATAAAATTGGGTACAAAAAGGTTCTTGGAGACCTTGAGGCAGAGATTATGAAAATTGTATGGCAAGTCAATAAGGCTACGGTAAGGGATGTATATGAAAAATTGCGGTTGGAGCGGACCCTTGCTTACACTACAGTAATGACAATTATGGGCCGATTGGCTGAGAAAGGACTTCTTGACAAGGAACCTGTGGGAAATGCATATGTTTATACTCCGACTATCAGTGAGCCCGATTTTATCAAAAAAGTAGTTTCAGAGGTTCTTGAAGGCCTGATGGAAGAGTTTTCGGAGCCAACTATTTCACATATGGTTGAAATGCTGGATCTAAAGGACCAATCGAATATTAACAAACTTGAAGCAATTATTCAGAAGCGGAGGTCAAAAGGGGCAAAATAAGTACATGTGATTGATTGTATTAAAGAGAAATATCAGCAGAGGCTGCCATGAAGGGGCCTCTTTTTTAGTGTGCTAATTAGAATTCTGTTTATGTACGAACAAAACTAATTATAGTATAATAAATAAAATGTGCTTTTAGATGTGCTAGTATTACTATTAGGAGGTTTTATTATGCTGCTAGAGGAGATTTTACTGGCTAATAGCCGTTTTGTAACTGAATACGGTGATTTACAAAAAAAATATGGTCCTAAGCCTAGAAAGAAAGTGGCCATATTTACATGTATGGATACCCGACTTGTGGAATTTCTTGAACAGGCACTGGGTATCAGCAGAGGGGATGCCAAGGTCATTAAAAATGCAGGAAACAGAATTCGTGAAGACTGTGATGATGTTATAAGGAGCTTGGCAGTTGCGATTTATTTGCTGGGGGTGAGGGAGATTCTTGTTATCGGACACCTGCATTGTGGTATGTCAAAGTTGAATACGGAATTGCTGGCAGAAAGAATGAAGGAGTTTGGTATTCCTGAGGAAGAGATTGATAAGGATGATTTGGCAGCATGGATGGGCAGTTTTTCAGATACCGAAGAAAATGTTGTCGATGCTGTTGACAAGATAAAATCACATCGCCTGATTCCACGGTCGATTCCTGTCCACGGCCTGATCTTCTGTCCGGATAATGGTGAACTGCAGGTGCTTGTCAATGGTTATAAACAGGCGAAATAGAATAATCGGAGGGCAGTGCTGATGTTTCTTAAACTATTTGTGACATCCTGGATTGTTGGCTTTTCAGGGGCCATGATACCAGGCCCGTTATTTACAGTAACGGTTAGTGAAACAGCGAGGCGAGGGGCTAAGGCTGGGCCACTCCTTATAGCAGGTCATGCTTTGCTTGAACTTGTCTTAGTTGCTGCTCTGTTTTTAGGGTTAAATTCTTTGCTGAATAATCCTTACTTTATTGCAATAGTTGGTATTACCGGAGGCTTATTCCTTATTTGGATGGGATACGGGATGCTCAGGGATGCCAGGCAGGGGAACATTTCCCTGGAAATAAAAGATGAACCGGAAAAGGTTGTGCTAGGACCGGTATTGGCCGGGATTTTCGTAAGCATTTCTAATCCTTACTGGACAATTTGGTGGGCTACTATAGGTCTTGGTTACATTACAAGTGCTTGGGAATATGGCATGATAGGGCTTTTTTTCTTTTTTACGGGGCATATTTTGGCAGATTTCACTTGGTACGGCGCAGTTGCACTTGCAATTGCCAGCGGGAAAAAGGTTATGAGTGATAAGTTATACCGTGGAATAATTGCCGTTTGCGGCGCATTTCTGATTGGGCTGGCACTGATTTTTATATGGGACGGAACCATCACTATGAAAAGTTTGTGGTGAAAATGAAAAAAGGAAATACAAGAAAAAACACGAAATAAATCCATGAGGTGGTTCTCATGGAATGGTGGATACTCTTAATAATTTTGCCATTGGCAGTTATTTTGCTGGCCGTGGTTACTGCAATTTTGCCATGGAGCGCCTTTGTTACGGCATCTTCATCGGGAGAGGCTGGATTCTGCTTGAAGCTCCTGAAAAGGATTCCGGTTCTGAATATCCGGACAAGTTTGGCGGGGCAAACGGAAATAGGCCTTGCAGGTTTTTGGTTTAGGCTTAAGAAAAAAGAAAATAAAAAAGAAAATGGAGATATATTGCAGCAAGACACCGATTTGAAAGTATCGCTGCCTCTAAGGCTGAAGGCTGCACTTGGAGCACTGACTCCTGATACAATAATTGTATTGTTGCGGTATTTTCGGGGTATGATAGGTGATGCCGATTCATGCCTGGAAATATCCGGGGAGCTGGGATTCAGCGACCCGGCTGCTACGGGCATTGTTTGTGGTATGGCTTATGGCTTAGGGGGTGTTCTGGGGGTAGCTAAAGTTAATATTAAGCCGAATTTTTGTAAGCCTGTTGTTGAAGGGAAAGTTAAATTGTGTGTTACGGTAATACCGGTTATTATTTTGCTGCGTACTGTAAGAACTGCATTTCATCCCGCAATAAGGAGAGTGTGGATTGCCCTTGTTGCCCCGCAGAGGCATGCTGGTACCAGGGGCTTAAGTATGAAAGGGGGTATTTGATTTGGACTTAAAAGAGAACATGGATACTATTTTTTCACATCTTGAGAACATGTTCAATGCAAAAACCGTAATCGGTGACCCTATAGTAGTTGGGGAAGTGACTCTGGTACCTGTGGTTAATGTGACTTTTGGAATCGGAACCGGTGGCGGAGAAGGAAAAGATGCCTCGGATTTGGGGGGAGGCGGCGTCGGGGCCGGTACCGGGGCGCGGCTTACTCCTGCTGCAGTAATTGTTATTAAAGGGGACTCTGTCAGCATGCTGCCTATTTCCGGAAGGGGCAGCCTGGAGAATGTGGTTGCCATGGTTCCTGAAGTGCTGGACAAGCTAAAGAAGACTATGCAAAAAGAAGAAGCTGACAAGGAAGCAACCAAAAGGGTTGAGTAGTCTATTTTTCGGTCGAATTTTGTGTACGATGGTTTGACCAAGTAAAAAAACTAAAAAATACATATAATTGCTCGTAAGGTGGAGAAAAATAATTATTTCCCGTGAGTTTTTTCGCGGGAAATTTTGTTTCTTTCAAGTTAATAATAGATTAATAATCTAGATCATTTTCCTCTATCTGGAAAGGAGGTGAAATAAATGTTAAGAAAATTAAAAAAGCTAGGGGTTTTCAGTATATTGCTGGCATTAATTATTACTGTTTCCATTGGACTTGTTAGTACGCCGGCTGTGTATGCGGAAGATGTTGAGTCCTTATGTGGAGATACTGCTGATGGTCATGAGGATGAAGGCGGCGGTTGCGGCGGTGGTGATGAAGGTTCAGACCATGAAGGCGGTTGCGGCAGTGGTGATGAAGGCACAGAGCATAGCGGCGGCTGCAGTGGTTCAGGCGGCTCAGGTGGACAAGGTGGTTCTGGTGATGAGGACGCTGTTCCGCCCAACAAGGGACCGTTAAAACTCAGCAATTTTACCTTGGCCGGAGAACGCATTGTAACATGGGAGTTGTCTCAACTGGTAGATCCAGCAGAAACCACGGTGCTTCAGATAGTCCAAGGAAGTGAAGCTACAGCTTCCTATACTGTTAAAGCGCAGAAGGAATGCCGCAAGAGGTTCAGGGGCAAGGTTACTATTGAGGCTAAGCCTGGTCCAGGTGTAAGTGTGGAGCGTATCCGGATAAAGCTGTTTAAAGGGGAAACGGTTATTTCCACATTATACCTGAGTGAATCCGCAACTCATTTTGAAAAAGGTGTTACTGATTATAAGATTGATTTCGTGCTTGGACCTAATGAGGCTAATCAACTGCCTGAAAATATCAGTGCCACAATGTTCTTTGAGGGTCTGGACAAAGGTCCTCAGCCCAGAAAAAAATATATTAGCACGAGTGTTGCTGTTCCGGCTAACAGAGGGGATACGACCCTGACCGGAGAACTCCTGTTTCCAGGGAATGGTCTTGAACCGGTCTGGTTAAAAATTGAAGGGTGTGATGTGAGTATAGACACCTCAGCAATTGTTGACGGGTATGTATATGCCGCCACAGTGAATGAGGAAATTTACAGAAACGCTGTTTTCGAGGTGGAAACCGGGTTCAGGGGGAATTTGGCAGGGAATTATTCTATCACTCATGTGGCCAGACTTGGTGAAGATGACTCTGATAGCGCAGTTGTGAACGTACATGTCTTTGGAGCAGATTGTTTGCCACCAAAAGCAGAGGATGATAATTTTAATATTCGTGGTCTTTCAACAAGGGTTATTGATGTGCTGGCAAATGATACGGATTATTTTGGAGAAGGGCTTACTGTTATTCAGGCAGCCTATGAAGAGGATACCATTGGTGTGGCAGAAATAAGTGAAGATGGTAAATCACTGGTTTACACTCCCGGAGGATATGGTACTGACACTTTTACTTATACAGCTATTGATGAAAAAGGAGGTACAGATTCTGCACAGGTAACTGTTAATGTTTTGCGGAAATCATCAGGTTCGTCAGGCAGCGGTAACGATGATGTTAATAATGATTCCGATGGCAGTGATGAAAACAGTGATGAAGAGCCAAATGAAGGCATTGCCGGAGACCAGGATGAGCAAAATGAAACAGAGGGTTCTATGATATTGCCGGATACTGCCGGACCGGCGCCGGGAGACGATGCTTCCTTGGAGGATCCGCTTATAGGGAACATTAAAGTAAATGTTTCCCCAAAACGCGTACCGGCAGGGGACCCGACAATAACAGTAAGTATTGATGGCGTCGTACAGGTATATGCAATGCTTCCTGATGGCAGAAAACTGGAGCTTAAAGAAGTGAAACCAGGGTACTGGAAAAAATCTTTTATGGTACCATTTGGTACACCTGACGGTTCCTATTTAATCAGGGTTATTGCTGTAAATTCGGCCGGAATGGAGAAAAAGGCCAATTACACTATAACAATAGACAATAGCCTTCCCTTAATGCAGGTTAGCCGGAAGGAACAAGACAATAGAACTTATTTGCTGAATGTGAAGCCAATGTTTAATGCCACTAAAATCTACTATGAATATTCCGGGGGTCTGCCCATAGAGCTGATAAAAGAGGGAGAGTTTTGGACTGCCGAAGTACCTGATGTGAGTGGTCAGGTTGTTGGAGTAGATGAGTCTGGGTACATTGTAAGGCTTGACGTGTCATTGGCCAAGATTGCGGGAAATGCTGTCGAAATGGCGCACAGTATTCTAAATTCTACGGGGACTGATTTGGCGCTCACAAGTGCTGCAGTGAGTGATGAGGTAACCGGCAACACCAGGCGCACTGATAATGCTATACCGATTGTGGTGATATTTGGAGCAGTGATTGTGATTCTTGGAGTTTTACTCAGGAAACGTTATGGATGCAATTAATTTTGATATAAATTTAGACAAGGGAGTAAAAAGAACAATTAAGAAAGACCTTCCTTTATTTGGAGGTCTTTTTTCTTTTTCGGTAACTAATAATCTTAAAATACAGTTCCTTTTAATCAAACAAAAAATGACATATCTTTGCCTGACTTAGCGTAGAATGTCTCGACACATTTTTGAGGACATAGCGGGTTGATTTATATATAATGTAAAAGGTAATATCCGGGAAATGGAAGTGAAGTTTTCGATGGGTCAAATTATAAGTAAATTTCTAATTTCTATTTGGACCAGGTTATTTAATCATTACCAACATTCTAATGCTATTAAACTCCTCTATTCCTACCGCTATGGTTCACTACTGATTACTTCAGCATTTTATCTCTGCCAAGGGTCGTTCTCTCTGCTGCCGTATAAACTGGCTGTTGTTGTTTCCCTATATGTTGCTGCAAGGCTTATAACAGATATGTATGTTAGGCATCTCTGTTGTGCCGGTAAGCTCAGAGCAATTATATTATTAGAGACTCTTGTCATCACCCTGCTTCTGGTTCCCACCGGAGGTCTTGACAGCCCGTTTATGTGGTATGCATTAAATCCTGTACTTGTTGCTGCGGTATATCTTTCGCCCTGGTTTTGCTGGGTTAACCTTTTTTTATACATGGTTACGGCAGGAGGGGTATCTGCGGGGCTGTTTAATAAGGGGCAGGCTATGGATTTGTTTTTCGAATATTCATATCTGATGCTGGTATTTATATTGATAACATTGTTGGTAAGGTTGTTGGCGGAGTTTCTTAAAAGTCTTAGTATAGCAAACAGCAAACAGCAGGAATCCCTGGAACATATAATGTCCTTATATCAAATTGTTGAGACATTTACTAATGAAGACCATTTAGAAACTTTCTTTCAGATATTTACGGATTACGCAGCAAAATTATCGAAAACAGGGTTGGCTTTTTTCTGGGAAAACACCGACAAGTTTAATAATGGCCAAATTTATACTAATACAGATATTGATAAGGACTTGAAATGCTCTCTTTGCAAAGAATTAAAGGTAAGGATTCAGGGAATTGGGGGAGCCGTGCCGGAATTGAATTTAAACCTTGCTAAGTCTACATTTCATGCAATACCTGTCAGGACTTCCACAAAATTATACGGTGTTTTGGGCATACAATTAGAGCAGCAAAATAAGAATTCTGAAATGTTTTTGGAAAGGCAGTTATTTTTTCTTTCGGATTTAAGTGCAATTATACTGGAACGTTTTTCTATGGAAGAGGCTAATGATAAATTGATGATTCTAGAGGAGCGTAACCGGATTGCTAATGAAATTCATGATAGTGTATCTCAACGCTTATTTTCGATTACTTATGCCCTGTATAAGTTGAAAAATGGTTGGGATAACCTTGAACAAAAAGAAATTCGGGAGCACCTTGAAAGATTGGGCGAATCGGCAAATACTGCTATGCATGAGCTGCGCCAATCAATCTACAGTATGAGTACTCAAAAATCAGCAGAAAAAATATTCTTTTCAGGTATTAAAAAATATCTGAGTGACTTAGCACACCTTAATGATATTGATATATGCATGCATTTAGGTGGTAATGAAGAACTCCTGCCTGCCAGGTTGAAAAAGTGTCTGTACAGAATTATCTGTGAGGCGACAGGGAATGCGGTAAAGCACGGAAGAAGCAGTAACATTAAGGTTTTACTTGATGTTAATACTGAGGTTACCGTGCTTTTGATAGAAGACAACGGGATAGGTTTTGAACCCGATAAGATACATATTCAGGATATGGGCCTGGGCCTTGCTAATATAAAAAATACGGTCCAGTCTTTTGGCGGGATGTTTTTTGTGAATAGTAAAAGCGGCCTCGGAACCAGGGTTAGGGTTGAAATTCCCAGTGTACAGTTTAATTTGCATAAGCAGGGAGGGATCGCTTGATGAAATTAAAACTTGTAGTTATTGACGATCATCCACTGGTTAGGCAGGGACTCATCTTAGCTTTGAGCAGTGAACCGTCCTTTGAAATAGTGGGGGAAGCTGGTACGGTACGGCAGTCTTTTGAAGTTCTGCAGCGGACTCGGCCTGATATTGCGATTGTTGACCTCAGGCTAGGTGATAGTTCGGGGTTAGCAATAATTGAAGAGGCAAAGCTGAAGCAGAGCGGTTGCAAATTCATCATACTCACTTCCTCAGGCAGTGAAAGGGATTTTTTGTATGCTGAGCAATTGGAGGTGAGCGGCTATATACTTAAGGAAGCCTTGCCTGATGAAATCATTCATGCGGTCAGGATTATAGGTCAGGGTCGAAAGTATTATGACCCCAGAATATTGGAGATCAAAATGAAAGGTGAAACTGTGCTGAATGAAGAACTGACCCCAAGGGAACGAGAGGTCCTGGCCGCCTTGGGAAGGGGCTTGAGCAATCGTGATATTGCCTCACAGATATATGTCTCAGAAAATACGGTTAAGAAGCATGTGAGCCAAATTCTGGCTAAACTGAACCTGGGAGACCGTACCCAGGCTGCACTATATGCTTATTCCAAGGGGATGGTACGGGATTGTTTGTAAAATAATCTCTTGAAGGAAAATCCATGGGGTGATTTTAAATGGTGAGGAAGAGAAAGAAGAGACGTATTTTACAGCCATATGTTTTGTTAATGGCGGTTATTATACCATTGAATTTTATAGGAATAAGTTATGCATACTGGAACGATGGTTTAGATATCAATAACTCCGTTTCTACAGGTTTAATCGAACCATTGTTTTGTGACAACTATTCATTAGATATTATACAAGGGAATGGGGAACTCAATATAGGCATTGATGATGGAGACACCATAACTGTCGATGGAAGGGTATACACAGATTATAAGGCATTTATAAATTACTGCCTGAAAAATGAGGGGACTGTTCCGGTAAAGTATTCCGGGCAGCATGATGAGTTTGTTAATGCTAGAATTGTTGATCTAAGTCTACCGTCAGGAATTATTGAACCTGAGGGGTGTATTCCCAGTGGGGATAATAATTTACAACTCTGCATACACGCAGATGAAGAGGGTATATATGATTTTGAAATAGAAATTCCATTTCAACAGTGGAATAATGTAGAGGAATCTTTGTTAGCTGGTTCGGTGAGCGATTAAGTAGCTTTGTCATTTCGGGGGTATATAAGTGAAGAAATTATTATTTGTCATAATAAGCTGGGTCCTAGCATTTATTTTGATGTCTATAGGCTACGGTTTTTGGGAGAAAACATTAATTATCAGGGGTAATATTGAAGTAGTAAAGGTTGATTCGCCGGACAGCCCTGTTGTAAGTGATACAGATATTGAGTTTCAAAGTAATTCGTTCGTTTTTGAAGAACAAGGTACAACGGTGACAGACGTAGTTTATTAAAGGAGTTAAAATGAATTATGATTCGGCACAAATATTTACCGGTAGTCAAATCTCGGGTAAGATGCATCTTATTGGCAGGGCTGGTCCTTGCCTATTTTTTTCTGGACAATCCGTATACGATATCTATCATTGGAGGCACTTATTCTACTCAGATGGTAAAGTTTTTATCATGGATTGGTATTGCATTCATAGTATGGCTATTTCCCAGGGTGCACCCAAAAGGGAAACTAAGAATGAAAGGTTTTGTCACTTGGTGGGCTTTTAATTTTGCTGTCATATATGTAGCTGTATCAGTAATTTCGGGGCTGATTGATGCCTTTGGCAGGAGCCCATATGACCATTCATTTAAAGGGGTTTTTTTAAATATAGTTGTTGTGGGTTCTGCATTAATAGGCAGGGAGTTTGTCAGGAGTTACCTGGTAAACAGTTTAACAGATGATGAGAATTTTCCAATGTTTATTTTGGTGGCTTTTTTTATGACCTTAAGCACTTTCACGGTTACTCAGTTTGCCGGTTTGAATGATTATAAGAGTATAGTTAAATTTACTGCCCAGTACCTTGCTCCTGAATTTTCCAAAAATTTGCTGGCTGTTTACCTGGCCTATCTTGGCGGACCGCTGCCGGCCATTATATATATGGGAGCTATCCAGGCATTTCAATGGCTGTCACCGGTACTGCCTGATTTAAAGTGGATTACCTCAGCATTGGTAGGCATTCTTACCCCTGTATTTTCTTTGATGGTCATGCAAAATTTATATTTAAACGAATCAAAGTCATTTCAGCGAAGGGATAAAGAGGAACAGGAGCCGGTCGGATGGATGATTACCAGTATAATCTCCATTGCACTTATATGGTTTTCTGTCGGAGTGTTTCCAATATACCCGTCGGTTATTGCCACGGGGAGTATGGAACCGATGACCAAACCGGGGGATGTTATCCTGGCCAGCAAGGTAACAGATGTGAACATCTTGCAGATAGGGGATGTAATTCAATTTAGAAGAAACGGGATTTCCATTTCCCATCGTATCATTGAGATAGTTGAAGATCAGGAAAAAGGAGTATCGGTTTTTAAGACAAAGGGTGATAACAATCCTGCGCCGGATACGGACCTGGTTGAACCTGAACAGGTAAAAGGGAAAATCATTAATGTGATTCCAAATGTTGGGTGGCCATCACTTTTAATTAAGAGCCGGAGGGAAATCCCTTTGGATGAAATTGAATTTTAAATGTTTTTTATGGTACCAAAGCAGTATTATATAACCCTGTGGTACCAATAGGAAATGCCGTATAGTGCTATGTGAAATCACCCAGTTAGGTGCTTTTAACCAGCCTTAGATAAAATATAATAGTGTAGCAAGACAGATGAAAATTGAAGCCGGCTGAAAATTTTCGTCTGATCTATCTTAAAAACTAAAAGGAGAGAAGAAAAAAATGAAAAAATCAAGGTTTTTAGTTTTGGCCCTGGTTGTGGCTATAATGATGATGGGGGCTGGATATGCAGCATGGACTGAGACAGTAACTATCAATAACACAGTTGAGACAGGTAACTTAAGTGTGGCTTTAGCAGATGGGACTGTCGTAGTAAATGACACTTTGACAAATCGTACGGCAGAAGCGGTACTTGATACGTCAGCAGTTGATGACAATGTAGTAAACGTAACGGTCACCAATCTTTATCCTGGGGCAGTAGCAACTGTAACTGTTCCCGTTACCAACGATGGTTCTATCCCGGTAAAAATTAATCCAGGTACTTTTGCTCATAACAATACTGATGTTGATTATACCGTAGCATTAACAAGTGCTCCTGCTGATTTAGCCGTAGGTGCCAGTGGTGACATAATTTATACTATTACAGTTGGCGACGATGCTGCTGAGAACGATTCTGTTTCATTTAGTGTAACTGCTGAATACATGCAGTTTAATCTGTAATAGCAAATTATTAGAAGCAGGGTGTAAGCCCTGCTTCTATTGAACATGGTTATGAAAGGGTGAGCTAAATTGAGTAAAGCAAAATATATCACTGTTGTATTGGTATTGTCTCTTTGCCTTATGGGGGCTGGATATGCCGCTTGGAGTGAAACGGTAACAATAAATAATACAGCTGAAACCGGTAATTTGACGGTTGAGTTTGTTCAGACAGCCATTTGGCCATATATTGCGGATTTTCAGCAAATGAGTACTATGCCTTATAATGTACCAAGTCCGATTGTTAATTCAGAAATTATTCATGGCGCAAAGGTTACAACAGTGAACATTGATCATATGTTCCCCGGTTCCTGGACCGTATTTGAGGCAAGGATTGAAAACCTGGGAACCATCCCAGCCAAAGGAGATAATATTGAAGTTATTTTTTCACCTGGTTCCAGCCAATATCTTAAGGAACAGATGATAGTCATGGGGGAGATACAGCATTTTACACCTGACAGTTCTGTGCCGGGCGGATTCAAATTAGTTAATTCATCCGGATTTCTCTATGCACAGTTAAAAGACTTAGGGCTATGTTTAAATAACGCAATCTCAGGTTGGGAAGTAAAACCAGGTGATATAATTACCTTCGATGTCAGTGATGAGACAAGAAGCAAAATTGCGGAAAAGATACCTGGTTATGATGAAACCTTACAGAACAGCCTCTATTTCTGGCTGCCAAGTACTGCAGACAATAACACAGAGAATCAGTCAGTCAAATTTACCATCCATTTGAATTTTAAACAATTTAATAATTAAATTAATATAAGATTTTATTGAACAAAGCAGTGGGTTTTATTCCCCTGCTTTGTTCAATCCAGATTTTGTTTGATAAAGGATGAGTTAATATGGTTAAGGTTCAATTGATTACAGTTTCGTTATTGCTTATCTTTTCTTTAATTGGGACCGGCTATGCTGCATGGACTGAAACTGCAACTATGATTAATGTTGCTCAAACCGGTGAAATGCGGGTTGAATTTGTTCAGGAACAGACTGTTGGGAATAACTACCAGTTGCACAACATATATCCAAATATTGATGGGAACGATACAAATAATAATACGTCAGATGATGCCTTCATTATTGCATTTAACCACGGACCAACACTGACAACTTTTAGTATGTGTAACATATACCCTGGTACAACAATCTGGTATGAGGCTAAAATCAAAAATCTTGGCACCATTCCTGCAGTGCTTGACAATATAAATGTGGATTTCTATGAAGGGTCAAGCGAAATATTAAAAGACGTGATTAAGGTTAGGGGACAGATGCAGCATTGGAGGAAAGACAGAAAACTGGCAACCTATTCCTTGCCTCTTTCAAGTAATACCGTTTATGGAGATAAATTTCTTATCCTTGGGATTACCAATGATGATGGTACTGGCTCCAGGACCGGTAACGGTAATGCTAATGGAAATAACCTGGTAACATTGCGTGAACTGGAAGATTATGTTAATGCATTGATACATAATAACAAGCGGACTCTTGAGCCAGGTGATTATTTCACCTTTGACATTGATGAAGAGTATAAAGAAGCCCTTTTAAATGAACCTGACCTGAACGGACTATTCTTTAATGAAGAATCACCAAACTGTTTGTGGTTTACATTACCAAGGGATGCCGGTAATGATACCAAGAATCAGAGAGCAGAATTTGATATTCATTTTAACTTTAAACAGTTTAATCAGTAAAAGCTAATAATACCAACAAATCGACAGAAAAAGTTCGTTAACAGGAAATCCAATTAATGGTATAATATATCAAGGATTTTTAAAATATTAATGTGAGGATTACGGATGAAATTAAAGCTGAATAAGTATTTGAAAATGGGCTTGATTTGTATAATTACCATTGTGGCTGTAATTATTATTTTTTTTCTTGTTCGGGAAGTGAGACACCCTAATGTTGTGGAAAAGAAGGCGGTCCTGTACAGTTACAGTCAGAAAGTTGAGATTAATTACAGGGTATTCTTTGAGCCCAACATTTTATACAATGATGATAGTTTGGGTGAAGGTAATATATATATATCTGAATTCGCCAACCATGTCAACACATATTTTAATTATGAATTCAGAGGAGATGCGGCAGCTGAAATAAAAGGCAGCTACGAAGTGCTGGCCATGATGGAAGGATATTTCAGTGATGATAAAAAGAAAACAACTGTCTGGGAAAAGGAATTTACTATTTTGCCAAAGACTGACTTTGCGACTGCCGGCAACAAGATATCCATTGCAAAGAACATCCCGATAAATTTAAGGCAGTACAATGACTTTGCCAATAATGTTATCAAAGATTCAAAGATTAATTCTCAAGTTAAGCTATCGGTTTTTATGAAGATTAATCTTGAAGCAGCTACAGAAAATGGACCCGTAAAGGAAACATTGTCTCCAGGTGTTATAATTCCTCTTAATACAAAGTATTTTGAAATACAGAAAAGCCAAACCGGAGAAAAGCTGGGTGAAATTAAAGGGACCCAAAAGTTGCAGATCCCTGTTGACCGGACAACAGTCATTGTTTACAGCATATCTCTGGTTGTTTTATTACTGGTGCTGCTTTATCTAACTTTTTTCACAATAACTGTAGAAAAATCTCCGTTGATAAAAACCCTTGACAGGATATTTAAGAACCACGCCAGCCGTTTAGTCGCTGTAAACGGCGAAATCACAGATGCACCTTGGAGTTTGGTTAAGGTTAAATCCATTGATGACCTGGTACGGGTTGCCGATGAAATCGGAAAACCAATTATCTATAGATATAGCTCCAATGCGGCGGATATTAACCGGTTTTATGTTTTTGATGATTTGATAACATTTGTTTTTGATTTGACGGCAGAATAATATGGGAGAAGCGTAAGGCTGGCTGGTTGATGATATCCCGGTCCGGTTTTTTGCCGGAAATTATATGTAAAATATGCCGGATGCAGGAATTTGCCCTATTTGTGCAAAATAAGATATTAGATAAAATACAATCAGAATAAAACTGTTTAAAAACAAAAATTGCATGGAGGACAAATATGCACATTAATCCTAATATTTTTCGTGAATATGATATCCGGGGTATTGCTGAAACACAACTTACTCCGCCGGTTGTATATAAAATAGGACAGGCCTATGGTTCTTTTGTGCTGGGTAAGGGGGTTACAAAGGTATTGATTGGCGGTGATGTCCGCTTGTCAACACCGGTTATCCGGGAAGAACTTATCAAGGGCCTTACATCTGTGGGCTTGCATATTATTGATATAGGAACTGTGACTTCTCCTATGTTTTATTTTGGGTTGCACCACTTGGATTTAGATGGAGGGATTATGATTACCGGCAGTCACAATCCTGGGGACTATAATGGAATGAAAATGGCATATGGCAAGTCTACGATTTATGGTGCAGATATTCAGCAGATAAAGAAAATTATTGAAGCAGATAAAATTACTGAATCAGAAGGTAAAGGTACGGTTGCTGCAGCGGATATTTCAGAAGCTTACTTGAATATGCTGTATTCAAAAATCAGACTTGGTCCACGCAGGCTGAAGGTAGTAGCTGATGCCGGAAACGGAGCTGCCAGTCTGTATATTGAAAAATTTCTGGAATCGCTTGGTTGTGAAGTAATCCCACTTTTCTGTGAGCCTGACGGAAGTTTTCCCAATCACCATCCAGACCCGGTAAAACGAGAAAACCTTACATACCTTGTTGATGAAATAAAAAAACATCAGGCAGAGGTGGGGGTGGCCTATGATGGTGATGCCGATCGGTTAGGTGTTGTAGACGATACCGGGGAGGTTATCTGGGGTGATAAATTGATGGCACTCTATTGGAGGGAGATTCTTGCCACGAATCCTGGGCAGCAGGCTATTATAGAGGTTAAATGTTCTCAGGCCTTAGTGGACGAAATAGAGAGGCTGGGCGGCAGACCTTATTTTTATAAGACAGGCCATTCGCTGATTAAGGCAAAAATGAAAGAGCTTGATGCATTGTTTACCGGGGAGATGTCGGGACATATGTTTTTTGCTGATGAGTACTACGGCTTTGATGATGCTTTTTATGCCACGGGAAGACTTTTGCGTACTTTATCCCATTCTGAAAAAAATTTGTCTGGTCTGCTCTCTGACCTGCCACAATATTATAGCACTGCTGAGACCAGAATTGATTGCCCCGATGAAGTGAAGTTCAGTATCATAGAGAAAATAAAGGATCAGGTCCTTATGGAGTATGATGCTATCACTGTTGATGGGGTCAGGGTAATTTATCCTGATGGCTGGGGACTGGTAAGAGCATCTAATACACAACCGGTTCTTGTAGCCAGGTGTGAGGCCAAAACGCCGGAAAGTTTATCTTTTATAACAGGTGATTTAAAGGAGCGGATTCTGCGGGCAGGGCTTCAAGATTTTAAATGGGAATATTAAAGTAATAATTTTTGGGGGGGACATCTTTGAACAAGATTCGTAAAGCTATCATACCGGCAGCGGGACTGGGAACCCGGTTTCTGCCGGCAACTAAAGCTCAGCCCAAGGAAATGCTGCCAATTGTTGATAAGCCCACAATTCAGTATATTGTTGAGGAAGCAGTGAACTCAGGAATTGAAGATATTCTGATAATTACGGGACGAAGCAAGCGGGCAATAGAGGACCACTTTGACCATGCCCTGGAAGTCGAGCTTCTTTTGGAACAAAAGGGGAATACCAGGCTGCTTAATATGGTCCAGGATATTTCTGAAATGGTGGATATACATTATGTTCGTCAGAAGACTCCACGCGGTTTGGGGCACGCGGTTTATTGCGCTCGGAAGTTTATCGGTAATGAACCGTTTGCTGTTCTTTTGGGAGATGATGTAATTGTCAATGAAAAGCCTTGCCTGAAGCAGTTGATTGATGTATATGAAGAGAAGGGGAGCAGTGTCCTTGGGGTACAAAGGGTAGCCAGAGAAGAGGTAAATAAATACGGCATTGTTGATCCGGAAGGAGATGACAGCTTACAGACAGTAAAAGTCCACAGCCTGGTGGAAAAGCCTTCTGTTGAGAATGCGCCGTCCAATATTGCTGTTCTTGGCCGGTACATAATAGAACCTGAGATTTTTGAAATCCTGGTAAATACTGTTCCTGGAGCAGGTGGTGAGATTCAGCTTACTGATGCTCTCAAGGTTTTGGCACTTCAAAAGCCTATGTATGCACATGTTTTTGAAGGCAGGCGCTATGATGTGGGCGACAAAATGGGCTTTTTGAAAGCGACTGTTGAGTTTGCTTTAGCCCGTCCTGACCTGGGAGGGCCGTTTGGGGCATATTTGAAGGACCTTATGGACAATAATGATTTTATGAAGGAGATTGCTGCTGGGAAAGGAAAGTGAGCAGCCGTATTTCTGCAAAATATGACAAAAAGTCGAAAAAAGTGATAAAAATTCTTTGAAATGTCTTGCATCATCTATAATCTGGGTGTATAATGATAATGAAAAAAGAGATAATTCATTCTGATAAAGGCAAACTCATCGAGAGGTGGGGACGCAAAGCCACGGGTCTGGATAATTCCAGATAGCCGGGTTACCGGGAAGTTTTATTAAGCCATTGTTGATTTTATGGCCTGTTTCCGGGACCCGGAAACAGGCCATATTTATTATTAACAAAAGTGAATACAAACCTAAATCATATTGGGAAACGAAGAGTATTTCCGGATAAGGAAATACAGTCTCTCCCGATAAAGGCAAACCCATCGAGAGGTGGGGACGCAAAGCCACGGGTCTGGATAATTCCAGATAGCCGGGTTACCGAAGGAGGTTTTGACCATGAAAGATATCAGGCTGCTTAAAAGGATTCTGATTATTTTAATTGCTTCTTTTCTTCTTACCATATTTGCTCCGGATGCATTTGCCGGGGAGGCAGATATCAGGTGGTTTTCACCTTATACTGAAGGCAATTCGGTAACTCTTACCGGTGATAGTTTTAATACCTGGTTCACTTTCCAGGGGACTGTAACCGAAAAATATACAGGAATAATAGTAAGGGCTGTTTTTGGGAAGGACCAGGTATATTACTATTATCCGGCAGTTGACAACACAGTTTTGGGAACTGTATACATGAGGTTTGGTTATGGTACCTACCGGGTAGACTTCAATCTGGTAAAACCAAGCAGTCCCGGTGTAATTGATTATGATTCTCTAGCCAGGGTGTGGATAGAAAATACCGGCAACAGTGATTTAAGGTATTTGCTCCCTTCATGGGGGATTGAAAGCAATAATCCGCTAATAACCCAAAAAGCGCAGCAGATTGTAGGACAGGCCTGGGACGACTTTAGCAAGACCAAGGCTATTTTCCAGTGGGTCAGCCAAAATATGGTTTATGATATGGATAAATTTCGCCGTGGTGAATTTTATGACAATGACGGAGCTGTAAAGGCTTTACAGACCCAAAAGGGCTTGTGCCGGGACTATGCAAACTTGGTTACCGCAATGTGCCGGGCTGAAGGGCTTGAAGCCCGGACCGTTATCGGCGAGGCTGGAATCGGTACGGCCAAGTATGGACATGCCTGGAACGAGGTTCGGATTGGGGACAGGTGGGTCAGTATGGATGCTGTTTGGAAGGTATTTGACCAAGATGCTGAGATTTTTGGAAACACTCATAAAAAAATCCAGGAGGTATATTAACTAATTACACCTCTTTTTTTCCCTAAAGGCCGCACTTAGTGCGGCCTTATCCCCTTTCAGCGTGCCCAAATAAGCACGCATTATCTAGCCGGTGAAGTCCGGTCGGAGTAAGTGCCAAGGCGGTCCGTAGCTAGGATACTTGCGTAGAGAGAAATCTGTGCGTAAAAGCGTATCGACGAAAGTACCTGCCAGAGACAGGGCGAGCAAGTTACCAGACCGTAACATAAAGTGAATCCTGCCGCGTCGTCAAAAAGGCCTGAAATCTTTCGGCCTTTCACTCTACCTCAATTGCTCGTTCTACTAATAACTAAAATTATTACTATTAACTTCTCTGATTCTAATATATCGCGAATCAGATTTTTAAATACTGATAAAATATAACAATATTTAGTAATACATAACAATCTGTAGTAAAATATAACAATCTGTAGTAAAATATAACAATTTACTTGAAATATATGTTATAAAAGCATATAATTATAATTAATAAATAATATCAGTATATTTGCTGAGACCAAGTAAATATCATTACCATTACCATTATTCAGAAAAGGCAAACCTATCGAGAGGTAGGGGCGCAAAGCCACGGGTCTGGGATCTTACCCTGATAGCCGAGTTACCGGAGAATAGCAGTGCGGTATATTTTGGACAGCAGTTTTGAGCCTGTTCCCGTTAACCATGGGGACAGGCTTGTATTTTTTTAGGCATTTCTTTCTTCTTTTGTTTTCATATCCACATAAATTACAGGTCTTTTTCAAAAAGGTCCGCATATAATGACCATGTATTTATTTTGGGAAGGAGAGGCTAAAATGAGTGTTAGCGTGCCTGAATACGGGTTCCCGGCATGTTATTGCGAGAATTCTGTTATGCTGCTTGTTAGAGATCCGCACTGTATTTTTGCTTATTGGGAGATTTCCAGCGTACAGATGGACTTGATAGCAGGGGAATTTGGACGACCATGGGGAGAAATACCACTTAAGCTTATAATTTACGACTTGACCGGGATTGGTCAGGACCGGGATAAAGCCCACGATAGTTTTAATATCACTGTACATTCATTGGCGAATAATTATTATATCAACGATGTCAAGCCAAACCATTCTTATTGTGCTGACCTGGGTGTTGTTTCTCCTGATGGCATATTTGTTTGTCTGCTGAGGTCTGATGTTGTCCAGACACCTCGGGACAGCTTAGCTGACGGTTCAGGAATTGTTATGGCAGACCTTTTGGAACGATTATCCGGTAAACCAGCAGAATTGACGGCAGACCAGCTAACCTTTAGCAGTGACAGTGTATATGCCAATTACAACACGCTTGAAAGGGAGGAGGATTAAGGTGTTGAAAGGTTATCTTGCCCTTGTTCTACACGCACACCTGCCGTATATACGGCATCCTGAAAAAGAGAATTTCCTTGAAGAAAAGTGGTTCTTTGAGGCCCTTACCGAAACATATATACCTTTAATCGGCATTTTTGACAATTTGCTGAAGGATGGCGTGGATTTTAGGGTTACTGTATCCTTATCCCCGCCATTAATTTCGATGATGGCAGATGATTTACTGCGGAAGCGTTATTTGATGCATCTCAATAAACTTATTGAACTGGCTTACAGGGAGACCGAACGGACTGCTGGAACAGAATTTGCGAGTACGGCTTGGATGTATTTGGAGAGGTTTGATAAAATCAGGGATATCTTTGTCAACAGATATGGTACTAACCTGCTTCAGGCCTTCCGAAAATACCGGGAAAAGGGCTGTGTTGAACTTATTACAAGCTGTGCCACCCACGGTTTTCTTCCTTTGATGAAGAAAAAAGAGAGCATAAGGGCACAGGTTGCTGTGGCTGCGGACCTGTTTACCAGACAATTCGGGACTTCGCCCAGAGGTATTTGGCTGCCTGAATGTGCTTATACACCTGGGATAGATGAAATTCTCAAGAACTATGGAATACAGTTTTTTTTCACAGATACCCATGGTATTATGTATGCAACTCCGTGTCCGGTACAAGGAATATATGCACCGCTTTATACGCCTGCAGGAGTAGCCGCCTTTGGGCGTGACCCTGAAACATCCAGACAGGTTTGGGATATGCACCAAGGTTATCCGGGGGATTATTGGTACCGCGAGTTTTACAGGGATATAGGTTATGACCTGGGTATAGACTATATTGGTCCATATGTGGGTGAAAATAACCTGCGCATAGATACAGGAATCAAGTACTATCGCATTACCGGGAAGACGGACCATAAAGAGGTTTATAACCGGGCAGTGGCGTTGGAAAGGGCGGCAGAGCATGCCGGTAACTTTGTTTTTAACAGAGAACAACAAGTGGAACATCTGGCATCACGGATGGATCGGCTGCCACTTGTTGTTTCAACATATGATGCTGAACTGTTCGGTCATTGGTGGTATGAGGGGCCGGAATGGATAAATTTTATGCTGAGGAAGCTGCATTATGACCAGGATACAGTGAAAACAATTACCCCTTGGGAATATCTGAATCTTTGTCCTACAAATCAGGTGGCTTCACTTCCGATGTCAAGCTGGGGACACAAGGGGTACAACGAAGTCTGGCTTTCACCCCCCAATGACTGGATTTATAAGCACCTGCATAAAGCTGAGACCCGTATGTCTGAGACGGCCCAGGCTAATCCAGCTGCAGAAGGGCTCAGAAAAAGGGCCTTGAATCAGATGGCCAGGGAACTGCTCCTAGCCCAGAGCTCAGACTGGGCCTTCATAATGAAAATGAAGACAGCAGTGGGTTATGCGGAAAAGAGAACTAAGGACCATATTGCCAGGTTTAGCCGTCTATATTGGGCTGTTAACAATAATGACCTTCATGAAGATGAAATTTCTCTTCTTGAGAAAGTAGATAATATCTTTCCGGATATTGATTACAGGGTCTATCAACCTGACAAACCAATAGTAGTATCGTTCAGCCGGCGTGACCTGGGAACTGTCCTTAAGAGTAATAAAGTTCTTATGTTATCCTGGGAATTCCCGCCAAAGACAGTTGGCGGTTTGGCCAGACACGTTCATGACCTCTCCAAAGCACTGGTTGCCCAAGGGCAGGATATACATGTGATTACTTGTTATCAGCCAGGTTCCCCTAATTACGAGATGGTTAATGGAGTGCATGTATATAGGGTTGAGCCCGGGCAATGCGATACCGGGGATTTTCTCAAGTGGGTTGATTCCCTAAATATTGCAATGGCAGAGCGGGCCCAACAGTTAATCAGGGAATACAGCTTTGACCTTATTCATGCTCATGACTGGTTAGTTTTCAGTGCGGCGAAGGACCTGAAAGAGAGATACCGGCTTCCCCTGGTTTCTACAATCCATGCTACTGAATATGGGCGGAACCGGGGCATACATAATGACATACAGAGGTACATAAATCAAATAGAGTGGGAGCTTACCTATGAATCTTGGGAGGTTATTTGCTGCAGCAGCTATATGGCCCAGGAACTTTCCCAGGTATTTCAGCTTCCGGCTGAAAAGATCAGGGTAATAGCCAATGGGGTTGAAATCAAGAACATTCAGCCTAAGGCCGTTGATCTGGGTTTTCGCAAGAAGTATGCGGCTCCTTATGAAAAAATGGTTTATTTTATAGGTCGGCTGGTACCTGAAAAAGGGGTACAGGTATTAATTAACGCTGTTCCCACAATATTGCGGAAGTTTCCTGATACTAAATTTGTTATTTCCGGCAGCGGGCCTTACCAGGATTACCTGGAAGATTTGACCGAAAGGCTGGGGGTAAAGGAAAAGGTTTATTTCACCGGCTTTGCCAATGATGAAACCCGCAATCTATTGTTTGCCGGGTCTGATATTGCAGTTTTCCCCAGTCTA